>NZ_JAIFAG010000001.1:3630279-4235325 GCF_020012125.1 Hymenobacter psoromatis | reverse complement strand
AGAGTTGAAAAGCACGCCTGCTGGCGATGCGATTTACCACCCGCAGCCTACTCGCTTTGTAGAGTTAGTGCTGGCCGAATTGGATGCCGCGGGCGTGCTCGCTCGCACCACACTACTAAGCTTCGACCAGCGCATCCTGCAAGCGACTCGCCGGCTATTACCCACCCAGCCCTTGTGCCTGCTGAGCGAGGAGCCGACGCTGGGGGCTTCTTTGTTCGGGCAGCTTGGCTTTGTACCCGAAACGTTTGGTCCAGACTTTCAGCTTTTATCTACCCGCTTGGTACAACAACTGGCCGCCCATTACCCCACCTTGCGCATCGTGCCCTGGACGGTCAATACCGTGCCCGACATCCAGCAAGCCATTACCTGGCGGGTAGCCGGTATAACCACCGACTATCCTGATGTGCTACTGTCATTGTTAGTGTAACGATTTTTTGTAATTACAGCGCATTCTGCTTTTATCCGTTACGTGTTACAGTAGGGTTATTACAGCTTTTTCTTAATGTTACATCTTATCTTTACGCATCACTGTTAGCACGACGTATTTTACGCTAGACAATTTGGTTTACAATAATACGTTTTTGATATTTGTATTTTCATTCCGTAACGCTCTCACTCGATGCTCCACCAAGGTGAAATACTGCAAGAAGCCATAAAAAACAGCGGTATCTCCATTACGCGCATAGTAGAGGAACTGGGCATTACACGTCCGACTATCTACCGTAAATTCAAGGACGATACACTAGATGCCAATTTTGTAAAAAAAATCGGTCAAATTATCGGACATAATTTTTCTTCAGACTTTACAACTGCTGAACAATCATCTTTACCATTTGTAACATTAACGCCTCGGCTAAGTGTTACACCACGTGTAACACCTCTGCAAGCCCCCGATTCTGACCCAGTTAAGCAGCTTCTAGCTTTGCAAACTAAGTACATTGCCCTCCTAGAGGCGTACAACGAGCTTTTGCTGAAGGTGTATGGTCCGAAGTAACAAAAATGTTTCACGTGGAACATTTTTGATGTGTTTACAAGCGGACTGATTTTACGGAGCTGGAAAGCGAAGGAATGATAGACCACCTCGCACCTCCACCCAGGCTGCTTTGACGCAACATCACCTTATAGAGACGACCCTTCCTGTTAAAGCGGTACCCAATACGAGAGTGATGCGAAGATGCGCAGGTCTGCATCTTTACAAACACAAGCGCCGACCTCCGACTTACAGGAAAACTACCTCAGTCACGACTTGGCTGCCGACTTCGGTGTTCAGCATTTCCAGTACGCGGGTCTTGGCCATCACCAGCTCGTGCTTGAGCGGGGCCGAGGTGAGGCGCACGAATAGTTTACCCTTACTCACGTAAACCTCCTTGGTTTTGAGGGCGACGGCTTTGCCCATTACGCGCTCCCAGCTAGCTACTACCATCACCTCATTCAGCTTGCCGCCGAGGCGGTAGGCCCGTACCAGCGCTTCCAGGCCCTCCTTCAACGGAATGATGTCGGCCCGGCGCGCGGTGGGGGAGAGGCTAGATTTTTTCACGAGGAAAGGGTAAGATAGTGCGCGAGACTGCTCTTCAACTGGGCTGACCCTACCCCTCAAAAGTACGCCCGCGAAGGCGCGAAAAGAGCGGCAGGCATAGCTAAAGCGTAGTCACCGAGCCAGCCTGTACGCGGAAGCGCCGAATGTCGCTGCCCACCCCGGCCAGGGCTTGGTCAGTACGCGCCAAATTGGTGTCGGTCAGGAAAACCTGGCCGAAAGTGTGGTTGGCGACCAGCTGCAACAGGCGAGCAATCCGCTTGTCGTCGAGCCGGTCAAAAATGTCATCAAGTAGGAGTAGGGGCTTGGCGGGTGGCTCGCCGACAGGCTGCGGCCTGCCGGCAAGCAACTCAAACTGCGCGAGCTTGAGCGCGATGGCGAAGGATTTTTGCTGGCCTTGCGAGCCATAGCTTTTGACCGGTAAGCCATCCATCAGGAAAACGAAATCATCGCGGTGCGGCCCCGTGGTGCTGCGCTGCAAGGCCCGGTCGCGCCGCTCATTGGCGAGCAGCAGGTGTCGGAAGTTCTGACCGGGCAGCTGGCTTTTGTAGTCCAGCACTACGGCCTCGTGGCCATCAGCCAATTGGGCATAGTGCCGCTGAAAGACGGGGATGAACTGCGTTAGAAATTCGGCGCGGAGCTGCGATAATTGCTCGCCCAACGGTGCGAGTTGGTCGTCGAGAGTTTGCAGGTATAAGGCGTCGAAACCGCGACTACCGTCGCCCTGCTTGAGAGTGAAGTTACGCTGGCGCAGTAACCCATTATACTGGATGAGTAACTCCAGGAACTCGTGGTCGAGCTGCGATTGCAGGCTGTCGAAATAGCGGCGGCGCTCTTCACTTCCCTCCCGAATAAGGTCGGTATCATAGGGCGAGATGAGGACGGCGGGATAGCGACCAATGTGGTCGGCCAGCCGGAGGTATGGCTGCTTATCGTGGGTAATAATCTTCTTCTGACCCGCCCGTAGGCTTACTTGGATGGTTTCAGGCTTGGCCAGCGGGGCTGGCGTGAATTTGCCTTTCACCACGAAGAAGTCAGCCCCCTGCTTGACTGCTTGGGCGTCGGCGCTGGCGAAAGCACTCTTGGTAAGTGCCAGGTAATGAATAGCATCGAGCAAATTGGTTTTGCCGCTGCCATTGTCGCCTACGAAGCAATTGATGCCGGAGCTGAAAGTAAGGCTGGCTTCCTCGTAGTTTTTGAAAAACAACAGGTGCAACTGGTCGAGCGTCATTCGGAGCAGGGGGGTGGGAGTACGGACAGAATTACGTAATTTCGCCCTCCCAACGCGAAATTATACACCCCGAATTATGGCGGAGTCGAAAGTAAAGGATGCGCCGAAGGCTGGCGCGAACGGAAAATCAGCCAATGGCCAGACGCCAAAGACAGTAGATGCAGCTACGGGCGTAGTAACCGCGCCCCTGCCGGCCGTGGAAGAAATGCCTGATGCCCACCAGGGCGGTAACCCAAGCGGCGAGCCGATAGCCACTTCTCCCGCCAAGCCAGAGTTCTCAAAAGAAGTCTACCTGGCCTGGTATGCGCAAATGCAGCTCATGCGCAAGTTTGAGGAGAAAGCCGGTCAGTTGTACGGCCAGCAGAAGATAAAAGGTTTCTGCCACCTCTACATCGGCCAGGAAGCCTGCGTGGCCGGGGCCATATCGGCGCTGGAGCCGGGCGATAAATACATTACCGCTTACCGCGACCACGCGCACCCGCTGGCGCTCGGTACCTCGCCCAATGCCATCATGGCCGAGTTGTTTGCGAAGGCTACCGGCTGCTCGAAGGGCAAGGGCGGCTCGATGCACATGTTTGATAAGGAAGTCGGTTTCATGGGCGGGCACGGCATCGTGGGCGGCCAGATTCCGATGGGTGCGGGCATTGCCTTCGCCGAGAAGTATAACAAGACGGGCAAGCTCTGCATCTGCTACATGGGCGACGGCGCAGTGCGCCAGGGCGCTTTGCACGAAGCCTTCAACATGGCCATGCTCTGGAAGCTACCCGTGATTTTTGTGGTAGAGAATAATGGCTACGCGATGGGCACCTCGGTGCAGCGCACCTCCAACGTGACCGACCTGCACATCATCGCCGAAGGCTACCAGATGCCCAATGAGCCGGTGAACGCCATGAACGTGGAAGACGTGCACCACGCCGTGGCCCGCGCTGCCGAGCGTGCTCGCGCCGGCGAAGGCCCCACCTTCCTGGAGTTTAAAACCTATCGCTACAAGGGCCACTCGATGAGCGACCCGGCCAAGTACCGCACCAAGGAGGAAGTGGAGGAATACCGCCACCGCGATACCATCGAGTCCGTGCGCCACACCATCCTGACGCATCATATGGCCACGGAGGACGAGCTGAACGCGACCGACGAGCGTATCAAGGCCCGCGTGCAGGAGTCGGTAGATTTTGCCGAAAACTCGCCCTACCCCGATGCGGCGGAGCTGTACCACGACGTGTACGTTCAGAGTGACTATCCGTATATTCACGACTAACTCAAATTTAACCCGGCCCCTTGCCCGCGCGGCCGGGTGGCCTCCCGCGGCGCGGCCTACCTTCGCGCTTCGCCGCCGAGCTACCTACTATAATGTCTAAGATTCCATATACCGGCAAAACGCCGGGTGCCCGTCAGCCCGTTCGCCCCGTATCGGCCGACCCGCTGGCACCGGCCCAAGAAAGCTACGCGACCGAAAATCCGTTGCTCGAAGACCCCGACGCCCTCGCTGCCCGCCTGGCCGAATCGGAAGACTTCGTGCGCCGCAACCGCAATGTGCTGCTGGGGATTCTGGTGGTAGTGGTGGCAGCGATAGCGGGCGCTTTCGGCTACAACTACTGGCGCACCGAGCAAAATACGCAGGCCGAGAACGCCATGTTTAAAGCCGTGGACTATTGGGAAGCCGACTCGCTGAACAAGGCGATGAAGGGCGACGGCAAGCACCCCGGCCTGGCCAAAGTGGTAACGGAGTATAGCAGCACCAAAACCGGCAACCTGGCCAGCTTTTACGCGGGCGTGGCCGCCCTCAAAGAAGGTAAGTTCCAGGAAGCCTACAACTACCTCGACAAGTTCAGCTCGAACGACTACTTGGTGCAGTCGCGGGCGTACTCGCTGATGGGCGACGCCAAGCTGGAGCTGAATCAGCCCAAGGAAGCCGCCGAGCTATATGCCAAAGCCGCCGACCACAATGCGAATGACTACTTCTCGCCCGGCTACGTGCTGAAGGAAGGGGTAGCCCTCGAAGCCGCCAAGGATAACGCCGGGGCCCTGAAAGCCTACGACCGCATCCTGAACGACTACGCCACCTCGCAGGAAGCCGCCGAAGCCCGCCAGCGCAAAGCTGCCCTCGGGCAGTAAGCGCGAACCTTACCTTAAAGTCGCAACGGCGCTTTCCTGCCACGGAAAGCGCCGTTACCTTTTAGCGAGCCCTACCCCTCTCGAACCCGGCCAACACGAAAACGGCGCACGCCCTACCCCCAGGTCCGCGCCGGTCGCATCCACGACATCTGCTTCAACTGCAACATCTGTGATTTATGGCAACCGCCCTCCAAAACCTAAGTACCTACGACAGCAGCAGCTTCGTAGACATCAGCGACAAACGCTTCGGCCTGGTGGTAGCCGAGTGGAACCGCGAGCTGACCGACACGCTCAGCAATGGTGCGTATGAGACGCTGCTCAAGCACGGGGCGAAGCCCGAAAATATCTTCCGCAACACCGTGCCCGGCAGCTTTGAGCTGACACTGGGCGCGCAGCTGCTGGCACAGCACGACGAGATAGATGCCGTGGTGTGCCTGGGGGTAGTGATTAAGGGCGATACGAAGCACGACGACTATATCTGCCACGCCGTGGCGCAGGGCCTGACTACGGTGGGGCTAAAGTATAATAAGCCCGTGATTTTTGGCTTAGTCACGACTAACACTCTGGAGCAAGCCTGGGACAGGGCGGGCGGGCGGCACGGCAACAAGGGCGTCGATGCCGCCGTGGCCGCCATCCAGATGCTGGGCTTCTGAGGCAATGCGGAAGCCGGTGAAATAAAGCCGCAAAAAACCAGTACCTTTGCCCCGCGAAAGCCTTACTGATGAGATTCTGACCAGAATCGAGGATGAAGCAACTGCCAAACTTTTTGGCTTAGCTGGACGTTGAGCAAGCCACGCATTCGTATTTCTACTTATTTTACCTGCTTTTCGATGACTGAGGAAAACCTCCGCTATTCGCGGGAAGACTTAGCTGAGTTTGACCGGATTATTCAGGATAAGCTAACGGCTGCTCGCAAAGAGCTTTCCTTTATCAAGGAAACGCTGACCCGCAACAATGAGTCGGGCACCGACACTACGGCTGCCTCGCTGAAAGTGCTGGAAGACGGCGCGGAAACTGCCGAGAAAGAAAGCCTGAATCAGCTGGCCTCGCGCCAGATGAAATTTATTCAGCAGCTCGAAAACGCGCAGTTGCGCATCAAAAACGGTACCTACGGCGTGTGCATCGGCACGGGTAAGCTCATCCCAAAAGAGCGCCTGCGGGCGGTGCCTCACACGCAGCACTCTATTGAGGCCAAGCTAGCCCGGCGCGACTAAGCCCGGCGACGTACACTGGCCCGGACCCGCACCCGGCGCTTCGGCGGCGGTGGGCGGGTCCGGGTCTTTTTTACCGCCTACCCCCCCCGGTAGGCGGCAGCCCTTACCAGCGCCGGCGGCGCGGGACTATAAGCCAGCATTCGATAACCCTATCAGCGATTACTAACATGGGTAAGCAACATTCTTCAGACGATAAGCCCGGTCGGCGCGGCCCCGGCCGGCCCGGCGGCGATGCCCGCGGGGGTGCGCCCCGCAGCGGCGGCAACTATAAAGGCAGCCGGCCCGATGGCCGCAGCGAGGGCTACTCGCCGGCCCGGCCCACGTTTGGGCAGGGGGGCGGCAAGTCTGGCGGCCGGCCAGCCGGAGGTGGTAGCTCATCGTTTGGAGAAAAACGCAGCTTCGGCGGCGACCGGCCCGAGCGTGGAAGCTACAGTGACCGGCGCGGCGCGGTCAGCGGCGACCGGCCCGAGCGGGGCAATAGCAGCTCTGGCGAAAAGCGGAGCTTCGGTGGCGACCGCGGTGGCTCTGGCGAAAAGCGCAGCTTCGGCGGCGACCGGCCCGAGCGCGGCGGCTATGGGGAGAAGCGCAGCTTTAGTAGTGGACGGCCCGAGCGGGGCAATAGTAGCTACGGCGAGAAACGCAGCTTTAACGGCGACCGGCCGGCGCGCAGCTTCGGCGACCGTGACCGCGAGGCCCGCCCGCTGCGCCCCGAGCAGGCGGAGCGCGGCGAGCGCCCGGCCTACCCCCCCAAACCCATCTGGCAGGGCCAGCCGGTGCGCTACGAAGGCAAGCCGACCGTACCGCGCGGCACCCAGGGTGAGCGTAACCGCAAGTTTATTAAAACCAATCCCGACGGCACGCCCGTCGAAGGCCCGCAGCTTGGCAGTGAGCGCCCGGCCTATACCGGCCGTGACGAGCGCCGCTCGTTTGAGGAGCGCGACAATACCCGCCCTACCCCCCGGCCCCGGCCCGAAAGCAGCGACGAGCGTGCGCCTCGTCGCGAATACGGTGCGCGGGCCGGCGCTGATGACCGCCGCGGCGGCTATCCTGACCGCCGGCCCGCCAGCGGGCCAGCGAGCGAGCGCCGCAGCTTCGGCGGCGAGCGCGAGGGTAGGGAGCGTGGCGGCTACCAGAGCCGCGAGGACCGCCCGGCTAATGCAAGCCGCGATGACCGGCGCAGCGGCTCCGCCGACCGCGACCGAGCGGCTGGCAGCTTCGACAAGCCGCGCAGCTACGGCGAGCGGCCAGCCAGCGGCGGTAGCGGCACGTTTCGAGAGCGGCGCGAAGCGATGCGTGACGCGCAAAGCGGGCCGCGCCGGGGCACCGGCTACGGCAGCAAGAGCAGCACCGGCGACCAGGTAGGCCAGGCCCCCGACTACAAAAACCTTTCGCACTACGAGCAGGATAAAAACCGGGGCAACAAGCGCCGCCGCGATGACGAGGACTTCGGCACCGAGGAGCTGCGTTTGAATCGCTACATCGCTAACGCGGGCATCTGCTCGCGCCGGGAGGCCGACGCGCTGATTGCGGCCGGCGAAATCCGTGTCAATGGCGAGGTTATTACTGAGATGGGCTACAAAGTGCAGCCCGCCGACACAGTGCAGTACGGCAAAACCAACCTCAACCGGGAGAAGCTGGTGTACGTGCTGCTGAATAAGCCTAAAGACTTTATCACGACTACTGACGACCCCGAAGGCCGCAAAACCGTGATGGACCTGGTGGCAAAGGCTTCGAAGGAGCGCATTTTCCCGGTGGGCCGGCTCGACCGCAATACGACGGGCCTGCTCCTCTTTACGAACGATGGCGAGGTGGCGCAGAAGCTCTCGCACCCGTCGCACAAGAACAAAAAAATTTACCAGGCGGAACTAGACAAGCCCCTCACGGCCGAGCACCTGGCCCAGATAACGGCCGGCGTGGAACTGGAAGATGGCAAAGCCGAGGTAGACGACGTGGCCGTGGTGGCTGGCAACCCGCACTTTGTGGGTATCGAGCTGCACGTAGGCCGCAACCGCATCGTGCGCCGCATCTTTGAGCACCTGGGCTATGACGTGGTGGCCCTCGACCGGGTGCAGTACGCCGGGCTCACCAAGAAGGAATTGTCGCGCGGTAACTGGCGCTTTTTGACTGAGCAGGAAGTCATTCGGCTGAAGTATTTTATGTAAATTCCTATGTTTCTGCTCTTTCAACTCCCTGGCTCCTAGTTGTCATTTAAACTAAGAACTAAAGAGTTGAAAAAGTCAGAAATCAGGAGCCCAACATGACAGTGCTGGCTTTCGACCTTGGCAATACGGCCCTGAAATATGGTGCGTTTGGGCCGGCCGGGCTGCTGGAAAGTGGCGTGCTGGCAGCCCCGGCTCAATTGAATGAGCTGTGGCAGCGGGTGCGGCCGGCGCGGGCCATCCTCTCGTCGGTGGCCGACGAGGCCACTGCGCAGCCTTGGCTGGCAGAGCTGGCGGCCGTGGGCGGCCTGGGGCAGGTGCTACCCTTCCGGCCGGGCTTCACGCCGGTACCGCTACGCAATAGCTACGCCACGCCCCACACGCTGGGCCCCGACCGGCTGGCCGCCGCCGTAGGCGCGGCCTACCTGCGGCCGGGCCATGATACGCTGGTGCTGGACGCGGGCACGGCCCTCAAGTTTGACTTCGTAGCGGCTGATAATACGTTTCATGGTGGCAGCATCGCGCCCGGTCTGCAGATGCGCCTGCGAGCCCTGCACGCATTCACGGGTCGGTTACCGCTGCTCGATTTGCCGGCGGCTAGTGCCCCGGTGCAACTAATTGGCGACAGCACGGCCTCTTCCATACTGAGTGGGGTAGTGCGCGGGACGGCCGCCGAGGTGCGCGGCCTGGTGGCCGAATACCAGCGGCGCTACCCTGGCTTGGGGCTTCTGCTGACGGGCGGCGACGCCCCGTATCTGCTCGTGGCCCTTGCCCCGCTGGCAGACCGTATCTTTGCCGTGCCAGAACTGGTGCTGCTGGGCCTGGATAAGATTTTACGCTATAATGTTGACATCTAAAAAATTATCTGGAGCGCTGCTGACGGCCGCCGCCACCTTGCTAACCAGCGCGGCCTGGGGGCAAGGCCTGGGCAATTCGCCCTACTCGCGCCTAGGCCTGGGCGACTACATGGGCAACTACGGTGGCGTGCGCCAGCTGGGCATGGGCGGTGCCGGCCTGGCCGCGCCCAATACCGGCAACGTCAACGAGCTAAACCCGGCCTTGCTGGCCTACACGCCCCGCACCACCTGGGAGGCCGCCTTCACGGGGCAGTCGAAAACCGTGAGCACGGCCACTACCTCCAGTAGCAATGGCTCGGGCACGCTGGGCTACCTGGCGCTGGCCGTGCCGCTCAATAAGCGCTGGGCCGCCGCTATTGGCCTGAAGCCTTATAGCGCGGTAGACTACTCGACCAATACAATTGGGGCCGTCAACGGCGACCCTACCTCGGTGGCCCTGCGGCAGTACCGGGGTACCGGCGGCTTATCGGAGGCGTATTTTGCCCACGGCATTCACGTGCTGCGCGACTTCAACATCGGGGGAAGCGCTTCGTATTTGTTCGGTACCATCGACCAGACGACGGGCACGGCCATCGCTACCCCCACCAGCGCGGCTCAGCAGCTGGTGGTGAATGATGAGGCCCTGCGCTATTCGGACTTCCTGTTTCGGGCTGCGGCGCACTACCGCCACAAGATTGGCAAGACGCTGAACGTGAACCTGGGCGCGGTGCAGACTTTTCAGGGCAACCTGAAGGCCGGGCGCATTCGTACCACTCAGCAGCAGGACCCCAACGGCGCGCTACTGGCCGGTACGGGTATCGTGCAACTCTCCGACGACCAGGGCAGCGTTATCGTGCCGGCGCTCACGCAGGCGGGCTTTACCCTGGATAATGGCACCAACTGGACGGCCAGCATAGATGCCTCGCGGCAGGAGTGGTCAAAGTTTCAAACCTTCAGCCTGCTTTCTACCGCCGGCCTGCGCAACACGTTGCGCGTGGCCGCCGGGGGCGAGTTTACCCCTGACCCTGGCTCAGTGGAGCATTATTTCCAGCGCGTGACCTACCGCGCGGGCCTAAGCGTAGCGCAGCTGCCCTACTCCCCGCTGGGCCAGCGGCTCTACGACCGGGCCGTGCACTGGGGCTTCGCCTTTCCGCTGCCCACGGCTACTCCCCTCGAATCGACGGTTATCAGCATGGCCTTTGTGTATGGCGTGCGAGGGAATACGGGGTACGTCAACGGTAACAATGGCGACAGCAACGTGCGCGAAAACTACCTGCGCGTGCAGGTGGGTGCCACCCTCAGCAACCGCTGGTTTATCAAGCGGCGGCTGCAATAATGCGGGGGGGTAGGGGTAGGCTGGCGGCCTGCCTGGTATTGGTGGGGCTGCTGGCGGGCGGCTGCCAGAAGAAAGAGGATGCGCCCAAAAAAGTCATTTATACTGGCCCGCTGCTCGAAACGGAAAACGTGGTGGAGCTGCTCAGCGATTCAGCGCGGCTGCACATTCGCCTAACGGCCCCGCTGGCCCAGCGCTTCGAGAATGGCGACTTGCTCTACCCCAAGAGCGCGGCCATCACGTTCTACGATAAGAAAGGTAAGCACGTAGTCAATACTATAAATGCTAGGTGGATAAAGTTTGACAACGCTAAGCAGCTCTACATTCTGCGCGGGGCAGTGAAGGTGACCAACGTGCCGCAGCAGCAAAAACTCAACACCGAGGAGCTGTTTTATAACCGCAGCCAGCAAAAAATATATACCGACAGCGCCATGTTCGTGCGCGTGCAAACGCCCGCCGAAGTGCTCACCGGCTACGGCCTCACCGCCAACCAGGATTTCTCGCGCTACGGAATTCACCGCCCTACCGGCACGTTTACCCTGAACCAGGCCCAGAGCTTGGGGAAGTAAATAAAAATGAGAAAGACCGTCATGCTGATGAAGGAAGCCTCTCGCCCGCGTGAGTAATCTTAACGGTTGAGGTCAGTTACGCGGGCGAGAGGCTTCCTTCATCAGCGTGACTATCTTATTTAATTCAACCAACCCATGAAATTCGATAAGTCCCTCTTGCGCACGGTGCTGTTTGCCCTGGGCGTGGTATCGTTCGTCATCGGGGTGTACCAGACCATCCTGCAAAACAGCGTGGGAAAAAATTACTGGATATTCATGATTTCCTTGGTTTGCTGGCTGCCTCTCAACTACTGGCGGCAAATGGATGCCCGCGCCGCCAAGGAAAGGGAGGTAGCTAAAAAAGTAGCCGAGTTGAACCGCCCCGTCATCAAGGGCCCGAAAAATAAGAAGCGCCGCTAGGGCCGCTGGGGCCGCTTCGGGGCCGGCCGGAGGGGTAGGAGCTTGATAGTTCGGGCGTTTTATGATTATTTTGCGCCTCTTTTTGACTAGCTGTTGCTTGTTGGTTGCTGATTGTTAATCCTTTATTAGGGCCTCATGAACTTATAAAAACCCACAAGCAACAACTAACAAGCAACAATCAGCAAGCAACGTAAATGGCATTAATTAACACAATACGGGAAAAATCGGGGGTCGCTGTGGGCGCGGTCGCCATCGGGATGCTGCTCTTTATAGTCGGCGGCGACCTGGTGGGGGGCAAGAGCCGGCTTTTTGGCCGCGATGGCAACGTGGTGGGCGAAGTGAACGGCAGCAAGATTGAGCTGCCCGAATTTACCGCTGCCCTGGAGCAGGCCAAGCAGAACTTCGCCAACCAGCAGGGCCGCCCGGCCGACGAGCAAGCCACCGGCTACCTGCGCGACCAAACTTGGAACCAGCTGCTGTACCGCCGCGCTTTCCAGCCCGAAATTGACAAGCTCGGCCTGACCGTGGGCGACGACGAGGCCGTGGATATGGTGCAGGGTGCTGACCCCAATCCGGCCATCAAGCAGGCGTTTACCGACCCTAAGACGGGGCAGTTTGACCGCGCCCGGCTCATCGACTACCTCAAAAACCTGGACAAGCTGCCGCCCGAGGCCCAGGCCGCGTTTCATAATTTTGAAGCCAGCCTGCGCGACTTCGACCGGCCAGTGAACAAGTTTAATGCGCTGCTCAAGAACTCGGTGTACGTAACTACGGCCGAGGCCAAAGCTTTTGACCAGGCCCAAAACGCCAAGGCTAGCTTCCGCTACCTGTTTGTGCCTTACACCAGCTTGTCAGACTCGGCCTTTAAGCCCACCGACACGCAGCTGCAAGACTACCTCGACCGCCACAAGGCTCGCTTCCAGGTGCAGGATGGCCGCAGCATCGAATATATTGTGGTGCCCGAAGTAGCGACCAAGGCCGACAGCGCCGCCCTGCGCCAAAGCGTGGCTGGCCTGGCTCAGCAATTCCGCACCGCGCCCAACGACTCGTTGTTCGCGCGCGCCAACTCTGACCAGCCTTACAGCCACGCCTACCTCTCGCCCGGCGACCCGGCCTTTCCGGAGAAGCTGCGTGCGCAATTGCCTTTGAAAACGGGCGAAGTATACGGCCCCTACGTAGAGAATAATGCGCTGGCTCTCTACAAAGTAACCGGCGAGAAGGCAGGCATCAAGCCCGCCGCCCGCGCCAGCCACATTCTCATCAAGGCCGATGCCCAGATGAGCCCCGAGGCCAAGGCCGCCGCTAAGAAGCAGGCCCAGGATATTCTGAATAAAATTAAGGGCGGGGCCGATTTCGCGGCGATGGCCCGGCAATTCGGTACCGACGGCACCAAGGACCAGGGCGGCGACCTGGGCTGGTTTGAGGAAGGCCGCATGGTGCCGGCCTTCAGCAAGGCCGTGTTCGCGGCCACTGCCGTCGGCGTGCTGCCCAACCTGGTAGAAACCAGCTTTGGCTACCACATTATTAAGGTAACGGCTCTCAAAACCAGCCAGACCTACCAGCTGGCGGCCGTGGTGAAAAACGTGCAGCCCAGCGACGCCACCCGCGAGGCCGCCTACTCCAAAGCCGAGCAGTTGGTGGCCGAAGCCAACAGCCTCGCTGCCTTCCGCGCCCTGCCCACCAAAGATAAGACCCTGCAAAAGCAGGAGGCCAAGTTCGTGGCCCGTGATGCCCAGGGCGTGAACAACCTGCCCGGCTCGCGCGAAATCGTGCGCTGGGCTTTCGGCTTCAACCCCGACGGTGGCTCCGAAACGAAGGTGGGCGACGTGCACAAGTTTGACATCGGCGACCAGCACATCATCGCGGCCGTGACCGCCACCCGCGACAAGGGCCTGGCTACCGTCGAGAGCGTGCGGCCCGAGCTGACCGCCGCCGTGCGCAGCGAGCTGAAAGCCAAGCAACTCATGGAGAAATTGCAGGGCAAAACCGGCTCGCTCGAAGACCTGGCCAAGCTGGCCGGCACCGGCGCGGTGGTGCAAACGGCGGAGGGCGTAGCCCAGGGCCAAGGTACCATTCCGGGGGTAGGCTACGAGCCCGACGCGGTGGGTCGCGCTTTCGCCCTGAAAGCGGGTCAGAAGTCGGGGCCCATCCAGGGCGAGCAGGGCGTACTGGTAGTAGAAGGCACCAGCATAACGCCCGCCGCCGCTGGCGACCTTAAACTCGTGCGCCAGCAACTAACTCAGCAGCGCCAGCAGCGCCAGGATGGGCTCATCTACGAAGCCATTAAGGGCCAGGCTAAAGTGAAAGACAACCGCTCGAAATTCTTTTAAGCTCGCGGCCAAGTACTGGGGTAGGGGCGACTATCTGGCATAAAATTCAAAAAAAGCTCAACGGCCTGTTTTGCAAGCGCTTGCTTGCGAAGCAGGCCGTTGGGCTTTTGCGTCGGCCAGGGGCACGGGTAGTATTTGGGAAAGAAAAATTGTGTGGCCGCTGACTCAGAGTACCAGCCACCCCGGAATTAATACTACTTTAGGCGCTATATTAACGACCTGATTTCACTCTTTACCCATTTTACATGAAGCACTTGTTGACTCTGTTGGGGATTGGCCTGGCTACTACGCCCTTGTTGGCGCAGCAGCCGTTGCTGCGCCCCAATTTACACCGTTCCGGCGTGGTGGTTACCAATAGCCAGGCCGTGGCGGCGGCCGCGGCGCTGCCCACCAATCCTGCTTCCCACCTCAGCCGCGAGCTTCAGCAGCTCTACGGCTATGCGGGGGGGGTAGGGCCGGCCGGCCGCAGCACCACCCCGCTGGCAACGACTGCCGTGCGCGAAGCTTTTCCGCTGCTGCTGCTGGGTAGCAACCAAGGCCCGGCCTCCGTACTGGTGCGCGTGACGGCCCGCGACGTAGCCGCCCTGCGGCCGCAGCTCGAAGCGCGCGGCTTCACCACGGTTTCGGCCCGGCCGCAGCTGCACTTTATCGAGGGCCGGCTGCCGGTGAGCCAGCTGGTGCCCGGCAAGGCGGGCGTGGAAAGCCTGGTGGCCCAGGGCCTGCTGGGCGTGCGCGCCGTGTGGCAGCCCGCCACCAGCACCGGCCGCTATTCAAACCAAGCCGATTATGGCTTACAGGCCAACCGCGTGCGGGCGGCCAAGCCTACCGGCTACGATGGCACCGGAATGCGCATCGGCGTAATGAGCGACTCGTATAACTCACTGGGTACCGCCGCCGCGGGCGTGGCTTCCGGCGACTTGCCTAACAACGTGCAGGTGCTGCAAGACCTGGCCGCTGGCACGGGCACCGACGAGGGCCGGGGCATGATTGAGCTGATTCACGATATCGCCCCAGGGGCGGGTAAGGCGTTTAGCTCGGTGTATAACGGCGAGGCCGACTTTGCCGACCAGGCCCTGCGCCTGGCCGACCCCACGGTGGGCAACTGCAAGATTCTGGTGGATGACATTAGCTATTTTGAGGAGCCCATGTTTCAGGATGGCGTGGTCGCGCAGGCCGTGAACGAGGTCAGCTCGCGGCTGGGGGTAGCCTTTTTCAGTTCGGCTGGCAACAATGCCGATGCCTCGTGCGAATATGTGGGCAACCCGTTTGTGGCCGTGGCAGGGGGTAGCGGCAACGCCGACCTGAACTTCAACCCCACCGGCCCGGCCGATACGCGCCAGCATTTCAGCATTCCGAAGGGCAATAAACTATTCCTGATTTTGCAGTGGAGCGACCCGTTTTATACAACCAACGGCGTGAAATCGGACCTGGATATGTACCTGATTAAGACCCGCCCTGGCGGCCCAATGAAGGGCGATACGATAGCTATCAGCAACGATAACAACCTGGCGAGCCAGACGCCGGTCGAAGGGCTTTCGTACACGAACAACAACGATACCGACACCGAATTTGACCTGGTCATCAGCCGCCGCACGGGCACGGCCGACCCGACGCGGGTGAAATACATTTCGTATGGCGACGACATCACCGACGTGGCCACTGCGGCGGGTATTCACCTGGAGTACTTTACTCGCAGCAGCACCGTAACGGGCCACCACGCCGCCGCAGGCGGCAACTCGGTGGCCGCCGCGCCGTCCTACCTGCGCCTGGTGCCCGAAAGCTTTACTTCCAAAGGCAACCCTACCTTCCTTTTTAACCCCGATGGCAGCCCGCTGGCCGCGCCCGTAGTGCGCGCCAAGCCCGACTTCACGTCGATTGACGGGGTCACCACATCGTTTTTTGGGCAGCAATTTCCGGGTCAAGACCCCAAGGATGGCTTCTTGTTCTTCGGCACCTCGGCGGCCGCGCCCAACGCGGCGGCCGTAGCGGCGCTGCTCTTGCAGGCTAATCCTAACTTCACTCCGGCCCAGGTCAATGCCCGACTCATCGCCACGGCTCTCGATATTAATACGCAGGGTCCCGATGCCCTCACCGGGGCGGGCCTGATTAACGCCTACGATGCCGTGTTTGGCCCGCAAACCTCGGCCCCGGCTCCCTTCGTGGAAACCTTCGACAGCCAGACCCTTTCGCGGGCCTGGAACCTGCAAGGCGGCTCCTACGGCCGCATTCTGGTGCGCACCGGCTATGGCCCCGCCTCTGCCCCCGGCCAGCTCGTGCTAGACGGTATTCTGGCCGCGGTGGGCGTAACCAACCGCCGCAACATCGCCGAGCTGCACCTCGACCTGAGCACAGCGACTCCCGGCGGCTGGGTGCTGACGTTCAAGCACAAGAAGTTTGGCGGCGAAACGGATGAGCCGATGCCCACCACCTTCACCACTAACTCTAATACCGATGGGGTAGCGCTAAGCATAGATGGTACCAGCTGGTACCGGCTGGCCGACATCACGGGTACCAACGTCAGTACCGACTACAAGACGGTGACGGTCAATCTGAATACGTTTGCCACGGCCAACTCCCTGACCCTGGGTAGCACCGTGCGTATCCGCTTCCAGGGCATTAACAGCGGGGAAGTTGATTCGACCATTCCGCAGTTCGTTGGGGGCCGGGCCTTCGACGACGTGACGGTGGTAGGGGCCAACGCGGCCCAGGCCCCAGTGGCGCAGTTTGGCTCATCGGCCACTACGGCGGCCATCTGCCCCGGCAGCACGGTGCAGTTTACCGACGCCTCGCTGTTTGCGCCTACCAGCTACGCTTGGTCGTTCCCCGGTGGCACGCCGGCCACCAGCACCGTGGCCAACCCGGTGGTGACTTATAACACGGCCGGCACCTACGACGCGACGCTGACCGTAA
Source organism: Hymenobacter psoromatis (assembly GCF_020012125.1). Classification (NCBI taxonomy): domain Bacteria; kingdom Pseudomonadati; phylum Bacteroidota; class Cytophagia; order Cytophagales; family Hymenobacteraceae; genus Hymenobacter; species Hymenobacter psoromatis. The sequence continues at coordinate 4,218,698 of NZ_JAIFAG010000001.1, read as the reverse complement.
CCAACGCCAGCGGTACCTCGACCCGCACTACCCAGGCCGTCGTCACAGTTTCCAGCGTGCAGCCCACGGCTGACTTCACGGCCCGCCAGGCTCCAATTTGCCCCGGTGGCCGCCTCACGTTCACTAACCTTTCTACCAACTGCCCCACCAGCTACGCCTGGACCTTCCCAGGGGGCACGCCGGCCACCAGCACCGATGCCAGCCCGACCGTGACCTTCGCCACGGCCGGCACCTACACCGTGAGCCTGGTCGCCAGCAACAGCAACGGGGCCAGCACCGCTAAGAGCTTCACCGTGCAGGTGCAGGGCGCGGCCTTGGCCGTGCCCTACGCCGAGGCGTTTGCCTCCGGCATCCCGGCCGCTTGGGGCGTGCTCAATCCCGACAACAGCCTGACCTGGACTTCGGCCCCGAACACGCTGCTCAAGGATGGTACCCGCGGCACGGCCGTGGTGATGCCCTTTGCGCCCTACGCCGCCGTGGGCCAGCGCGATTCGCTGCAATCGCCGGCTTTCAACCTGGTCGCCGGGCAGGCGAATATCTCCCTGCGGTTCGACCTGGCCTACGCGCCGATTGACCAGCTGGGCACGGCCAACGACTCGCTGGCCGTCTTCGTTTACACGGCCTGCACCAACACCAGCCTGGGCCAGGTATACCTGAAATCGGCCAAAGCCGGCCTGGGCACCACGCTGCCCCGTAGCGGCACCATCTACTCGCCCTCGTCGCCCAGCCAGTGGCGGCAGGAAAACGTGAACCTGAGCACCTTCGCGGGCCAGCAGGTGTACCTGCGTTTCGTGGCCTACAACCAGTACGGCAACAACCTCTACCTGAGCAATGTGCGAGTGGACAACAACGCCCTGCTGGCCACCCGCGCCCAGGTTGATTCGCCGCTGCTACAAGCTTACCCCAGTCCCGTGGCCGGCGGCCAGACCCTTACCCTGACGCTACCCGCCGTGGCGGGCACGGCCGCGGTGAGCCTCATCGATGCCGTGGGCCGCGTGGCCTGGCGCGCCACCGTGCCCCTGAGCCCGGCCGCCGCTACTCACCGCACCCTCGACGCCCCGCTGGCCTCGGGCCTCTACACCGTGCTCTGCCAAACGGCCGATGGCCAGCGCTACGCCCGCCGCGTAGTGGTGGAGTAAAGTTTGCTTAGCCATTAGCGCTTAGCTACGAGCTTTTAGCTTTTTGAAAACCCGGTCGGCTACCTAGCCGACCGGGTTTTTTTGTGGGGGTAGGGGGCCGATTTTGGTAAGAGCAGCAAATTTGCTTGATTGCGTAGTGCCCACTGCTCGCCACCGCGAGGGCACTACTTCCGGGATAGTCTTGTATCTTGGGCAGCTTAAAAACCAGAAATTATGCCTACCCTCGAACCCGCCGTGCGCCCGCCGCGCCGCGCCGTTGCCGCCCGCCGCGCCCTGCTGCGTGAGCGCCTCGTGCGCGAAACTCTGGACGGGCGGCCCCTTTACTACGCAGGTTACCAAGCCGTGCTGGCTGGCCGTAAAACGGCCGAGGAAATTAGGGGTTCAAGCTCATTGCAGCGGGTGCTGGTGGGGTATTTCATGCGTGTAATGCTGCGCCAGTTGGATGAAAATAAATACTGGTTCGCCACCAACGAGGCAGGCGTGCACCTCGACCACCGTGATAATATGTCGCACGACGTGGCCATTTATGAAAAAGCCACCCTGCCGCCCGACCAGATAAACACTCGCTACGTGACGGTGCCGGCCAAAGTGGTAGTCGAAATCGACGTGTGCATCGACATGCAGGACCCGGCCGACAGCAACTACGTGAACCGCAAAATCCGTAAGCTGCTGGACTTTGGCACCGAGCGCGTCATCTGGGTGTTCACCGATTCGCGGCAGGTGCTGGTGGCCGAGCGCGGGGCCGACGCCTGGCTCACGATGGACTGGCACCGCGACCTGGAGCTGCTCAACGGCCAGCTTTTCAACATCGGCCAGTATTTGCAAGAGCAAGGAATTGCGTAAAAGCACCTTAGTACGTTAAAAAGTATGCGTTTTCTACTGCTTTTACCAATAGGCTATTTGCTGCTGGCCGCTCCCGCGGCGGCTCAGATGCCCGGCCAGGGCGGCCCGGCCCGCGCCGGCAGCTGGGGACCCATCGACGCGCCCACGCTGGCCCGCGAGTATGCCCACCGGGGTGAGTATGACAAAGCCGCGTTTCTCTTTGAAAAGCTGAAGGGCGACGAGCAAACCAGCGCCGCCGTGCTGCCCGACTACCTCGCCACCCTGCAAGCCTTGAAGCGCTATAAAGACGCCGAAAAACTGGTTAAAAAAGCCATCAAGCAGCACCCCGAAGAGGGCACCTACGGCGTGGCGCTGGGCGCGCTCTACGCCACCACCGGCGACAGCGCGGCGGCCCAGAAGCAGTACCAACGCGTGATTACCCAGCTCAAGCCCGCCCAGGTAGCGCCGGTAGCCACCGACTTTAGCCGGCGCGAGCTGCCCGCCTGGGCCGAGCGCGCCTACCTGCGCGGCCGTGAGCTGGCTCAGAACAACACCGAGTACGCCCCGCAGCTCATCCAGCTCTACACCCAAACCCAGCAGCAGCCCCAGCTGCTGGCCGAGACCTTGCGCCTAGTGGAGCGCGACCCGCAGCAACTGCCCTTCGTGCGCAACATGCTCCAGAATGCCCTACGCGACGAAAAGGACTTCGACGCGCTCGAAAAAATATTGCTCGCCAAGGTGCAGGCCGAGCCCGAACAAACCAGCTACGCCGAGCTGCTGCTGTGGCTGCAAGTGCAGCGCCACGACTTCGTGGGCGCGCTGGTGCAGGCCCGCGCCCTCGACCGCCGCGCCAACGCCCAGGGCAGCCGCGTGCTGAGCCTGGCCGGCATTGCGCAGCGCAACCGCGACTACGCCACCGCCATTGCGGCCTGCGATTACGTGGTGCGCGAGTACCGCACCGGCCCCTACTACGCCATTGCCCGCCAGCTGCTGTTGCAAGCCCGCGAGGCCCAGGTGCGCGATGCCTATCCCGTGGACCCCGCCCAGGTGCAAGCCCTGGCTACCGATTATCAGCAGCTTATCACGGAGCTGGGCCCTACCCCCGATGCCGCCCCGGTGATGCGCCAGCTGGCCAACCTCTACGCCTTTCAGCTCGATGATAAAGCCAAGGCCATGAGCTTGTTGCAGCAGATAATTGCCATGCCCCGCGCCGAAACCGACGTGGTGGACGAAGCCAAAACTACCCTCGGCGACTTGTATTTACTGAAGGGCGAGCCTTGGGAGGCCACGCTGCTTTATTCGCAGGTGGAAAAGGCCCACCCCGAAGCGCCGCTGGGCTACGAGGCCAAGTTGCGCAACGCCCGGCTGAGCTACTTCGCCGGCGATTTTAAGCTGGCCCAGAGCCACCTAGATATTCTGAAAGAAGCCACGACCCGCGAAATTGCCAACGATGCCATGCAGTTGTCGCTGCTCATTCAGGAAAATACCGCCGAGGATACGTTGGGCCTGGCCCTGAAGGATTACGCCGCCGTGGAAGAACTGGTATTTCAGAATAAAATCCCGCAGGCCGAGGCCGGCCTCGACGCGCTGCTGCGCAAGTATCCTGGCCATGCCCTCACCGACGACGCCCTGTTTTTGAAGGCCCAGCTGCAGCGCCGCACCGGCGACTACGCCGCCGCCGTAGCCACCCTGGGCTTCATTACCAGCAACCCCAAGTACGACGTGCTGAGCGATGACGCGCTGTTTCTGACCGCCGAAATTCAGGATGAAAACCTCAAGGACAAAGCCCAGGCCCAGGCCCTGTACCAGCAGGTGCTGACTAAATACCCCGGCAGCATCTACGTGGCCGAGGCCCGCAAGCGCTTCCGGCGGCTGCGCGGCGATGCCGTGCAGTAGGGGGGGTAGGGCTACCCCGCGCGAAATCTCACTGCAAAGCCCTGACCGGGTAACCACAGCCCCGTTTTGGTATCAGTAAAAAGCTAGCCGCCAGCTGTGGGCGGTTTTTCTACTTGCCGTCTAATGCCGTTTCTGCGTCTGCTGCCAAGAGTTTGTTTGCTTTTTGGCAGGGTTGACCAAAGCCCAAAGCCGGCCTTTCGTTACGGGACGCAGGTTGGCGGGGCGGCCATGCTACGCAAGAGTAGCTTAGAGGCTTGGAAGCGCGAGCCAGGCGCGTCGCTGGCCGCTTATGTTACCGTGAAGCAGTAGCTAGCAGTACGTTTTGTGAATAATTTATTCCTAATAAGATACTGGTTTATAAGTATTTTGCTGGCCGTTGGGCAGCGGGCCGCGGCGCAGGCTGCCGGCCCGCCGGTCCTGCTGCGCATAAGCGGCAGCGTGAGCGACGCGGGCAGCCAGCGGCCGCTGCCGGGCGCTACCGTGCGGGTGCAGCGCACCCGGCGCGGCACGGCTGCCGATGCGCAGGGCAATTTTTTGCTCACTGCCCGGCCCACCGACACGCTGCTGGTGCGGGCCCTGGGCTATAAGCCGCAGCAGGTGCTGCTGCGAACCGCAGTGCGGGCGCAACTAGGGCTGCAAGTGCGCCTGCAGCCCGATTCGGTGCGTCTCGACGAGGTGAAGGTAACGGCCGACCGCACCGACCACGCCAGTATTGACCGGGCGTTGCGCAACCTGCGGCGGCCGCCCGTAGTGCAGCCCAAGGTAGCCGTGCGCCCCAAGCTTACGCCGATGTTTCCCGTCGATTCGACTCCGCCGCCACCCCCGTCGACCGGCTCCATTGCCATTGACTGGGCCTACAAAAAGCTTTCCCAGGAAGGCAAAGAGCGCCGTAAGCTGCAAGCCGCGAAGGCGGCCGATGCCAAAGAAAAGGCTCATCAGCGGCAGTTGCAGTACAACAAGGCGTTCAAGGATAACCGGGGGTACGAGTAATCGGCGCTACGCGAAAACCAGGTATTACCGAAAGAAGATGAACAGCACGGCCAGCACCAGGATGAATACCACGTACATCAGCCCATCGGATAGAATATATTGACGGTAGCGCTGATAAAACTCGCGGAGGCGGTGCATGGGGGTAGGGGAGAAGCGCGAAAGTACGCCGGGTAAATTTTGCGTACTTTTGAGGCTATCTCTGTCTGAACTATTAATGGCTGTTATTCCTCTTAAGCGCTGGATTTTTGCGCCCGACCCCGACCCCGCGACGGTAGCCGGCCTGGTGCAAGCGCTGGGTATCAGCCCGCTACTGGCCCGGCTGCTGGGGCAGCGCGGCATTAGCACGCCCGCCGCGGCCCGCGATTTCTTCGAGCCCGACCTGAACAAACTGGTATCGCCCTGGCTGATGTGCGACATGGACCTGGCCGTGGCCCGCGTGCGCCGGGCCCTCGACGGCGGCGAGCGCATTCTGGTGCTGGGCGATTACGACGTGGACGGCATCACGTCGGTGGCACTGGTAGTGAGCTACCTGCGGCCGCTGGCCGATGCGCCCGGCACGCCCGACGAGGCCAGCCGCCTGCAACCCTACATCCCGGACCGCCACCGTGAGGGCTACGGCATCTCGATGCAGGCTGTGGATTTTGCCAAGGCCAATGGCTTTGGCCTGGTCATCGCCCTCGACTGCGGCGTGAAGGCCGTGGAGCAGGTGGCCTACGCCAAGTTGCGGGGCCTGGACTTCGTGATTTGTGACCACCACCTGCCCGGCGACGAGCTGCCGCCCGCCGTGGCCGTGCTCGACCCCAAGCGCCCCGACTGCGACTATCCCTACCCCGAGCTTTCGGGCTGCGGCGTGGGCTTCAAGCTCCTGCAAGCCTTTACCGAGCAGCTAGGCCTACCGCTGGCCCCACTCTACGCCCAGCTCGACCTCGTGACGGTAAGCATCGCGGCCGACGTGGTGCCCGTGACTGGCGAAAACCGCATCCTGGCCGCCCACGGCCTGCGCCGCTTCAACGTGACGCAGGCGGCGGCTTTTGCCGTGCCCCAGCCCTCGGCTCTGGCCGCCGCCGATACCCTCGACGGCCCCGCGCCGCTGGCCGCGCCGGCCGCTGTGCCGAGCGCCGATGGCCTGCGCCCCGGTCTGGCCGCGCTGCACGAGCTGGCTACTCCCCGGCCGGGACCGCTGAGCCTCAGCTCATTGGTGTTCGGCTTCGCGCCGCGCATCAACGCGGCCGGGCGCATGGGCGACGCCCACCGCGCCGTGAACATGCTGCTGGCCTCGACCCAGCAGGAGGCCCGCTACACCGCCGAGGTAGTGGACCACATGAACCAGGAGCGCCGCCTCTCTGACACGCGCACCACCCAGGAGGCGCTGGCCCTCATCGCCGAAGACCCCGAAGGCGCGACCGCGCCGGCCACCGTGCTCTACCAGGCGCACTGGCCGCAGGGCGTGCTCGGCATCGTAGCCTCGCGCTGCCTCGACCAATACTACCGCCCCACCGTCATCCTGACCGAGCGCGATGGGCTGGCCACCGGCTCGGCCCGTTCGGTGGCTGGCTTCGACGTGCACGAGGTGCTGGAAGCCTGCGCCCCGCTGCTGCGCCAGTTTGGCGGCCACAAGGCGGCGGCCGGCTTGGCCCTACCCGTTGAAAACGTGCCGGCCTTCCGGGCGCAGTTTATGCGTGAGGTGACCGCCCGGCTGCCCGCCGGCCAGCTGCCGGTGCGCCCCGTAGACATTGATGCCGAGTTGGATTTCACCCAGCTCACCGAGGAATTCTTGCAGCAGCTCAGCCGCCTGGAGCCCTTTGGGCCAGGTAACCCTGCGCCCATATTTGCCAGCCGGGGCGTGCGGGCCGTGCCGGGCTCGGTGCGGCCGGTGGGCCAGGCGGGCCACCTCAAAATCCGGCTCATGCAGCCCGAGCGCGCCCCTGGCGTTCTTCTCGAAGGCATCGGCTTCGGCCTGGGCCACTACCTGCCCCGCTTGCTCGAAAATCCCGACGTGGATTTTAACGCCTGCTACGCTTTGGAAATGAACGAGTTCCGGGGTAGCCGCACCTTGCAGCTCCGGCTACTTGATTTGCACTGGGAGTAATTCAGTGATTAATGTCGTTTAATGTGCTAGAACGGTATTATCATTAAACACTAACCGTTAATCACTAAAAACGTGCGTTACGTTTCCCTTGACCTCGAAATGAGCGGGCCGGACCCGTTGCGGCACCAGGTGTTAGAGCTGGCCGCCGTGGTGGAAGATACCCGCCGTGCCGCCGACACGCCGCTGGCGGCGCTACCAGCCTTCCGCCGGGCGCTGCGCCACCCCGAAATCTGCGGTACGGCCGGGGCGCTGGCCCTCAACGCGGGCTTGCTGCACGAGCTGGCCGATAAAACCAAGGCCGACGCGCCCGACATCTGCCGGCCCGAGGAGGTGCTGCCGCAACTGCGTGAATTTCTGCTGGCCAATGGCTTTCGGCCCGATAAAAAAGACCGCGTGAGCGTGACGATAGCTGGCAAGAATGTGGCCACCTTCGACCTGCTCTTTCTGCGCCAATTGCCCGGCTGGGGTACGCTCATCAAGGCCGAGCCGGCCACCCTGGACCCGGCCGCCTTTTACCTCAACTGGCACAAAGACAGCCGCTTGCCCACCATGCTCATCTGCCAGGCCCGCGCCGGCGACGCCGAGCCCCACGTAGCCCACCAGGCCTTGGCCGATGCGCTGGAAGTCGTGCGCCTGCTGCGGCCGTTTTATGAGCACCCGGTTTATAAAATAAATAATGAGTAATAGGCAATGGGTGATGTCGTTCAGCCCATTAGAGCAACATTGCCGATTACTCATTTTACCAGGACCCGCTGGCCCCACCGCCGCCGCTGTCGCCACCGCCCCACGAGTCGCCAGACGAGGACGAGGAGCTACTATCGCTGTCAGAAGACGACCCGGACGAACTGAAGCCAACGCCCGTACCGGCGAGAGCCGTCCAGCCCCAGAGCGCTTCGCTGCCTAACGCGCGAAATAACAGCGCCAGCAACAGACCCATAATGAGCAGTACGAGGCCCCAGGAGAGGGTAGTGTCGGCCGGGGGCGCGAAGGAAGCGGTTTCGCCCTGCGCCAGCTGAATAAGTTGGGTAGTAACGGCATCCAACCCGTCATAGTACTGCTGATTCTTGAAAGCGGGCTCCAAGACATTGGTAATGAGGCGTTCGCAAGTGGCATCGGGAATAGCGCCTTCGAGGCCGTAGCCGGTCTGGATGCGGAGGCCGTGCTCCTGCATGGCTACTAGCACCAGCAGGCCATTGTTGTTGTGGCGCTGCCCGATGCCCCAGCTGTGGTAGAGCTGCTGAGCATAGTCGGCCAACTCGTTACCGTTTAGGCTCGGTACCGTCACCACCACCAGTTGGGTAGTGGAAGCGTGCTCAAATTCCTGAAGCTTCGTGCTTAGCGCGCGCAGCTCATTTGTGGTTAGAATACCCGCCGCATCCACTACGGGCGTGTACACCGCGGGCCGCACGGGCATCCCGCTGCTGGTAGCGGCCGGGTGCGGGGCACCCAGGTGCGCCAGCCCGGCACTAGCCCAATTCCACAAAAGCGTACTAAATATCGCAATGAAAACGCTGGCAATCAGCAGTATCCCCAGGCAGCCCAGGCTCCTAAAAATTTTGCCCACCATCGATATTGAGGGCTCATCGGTCGGAAGGGCCGCTGGAATCGGACTGTTGCGGGGCTTTTTGCTCATAAACGAGGAAGCAGATGCCAGCTCTATCGGGACATTAGAAACCGCCTGGCTTTTGCTAAAGCCCGCCTTATGACTTTGAAGCTACCAACTGCCGCTGGCCCCGCCGCCGCCGCTGCTACCCCCCCCGAAGCCCCCGAAGCCGCCCCCACCACCGCCGCCGAAGCCACCGCCCCCGCCGCCAAATACGCCCCTACCCCCCGCAAAATCGCCGAAGAGGATGGGCCCCATGAGGCCGCCGCCGATGCCGCCGCGCCCGCCGCCACCGCCGCGCGAGCGCAGCAGGAAAATGAGGATGAGTGCCCCGATGATAACCCAGAACCCAATGCCGGAACCCGACGAATCGCCCTGGTTTTGCGCGTCGTTGGGGTCGGCTTTGTACTCGCCTTTAGCCAGGGAAATGAGCTGGTCGGTGGCCCGGTCGAGGCCCGCGTAGTAGTCGTTTTGCTTGAAAGCTGGTACCAGCGTATTGCTGATAATGCGCTTGGCCAAGGCGTCGGGCACGGCACCTTCCAGGCCGTAGCCGGTCTGGATGCGGGCCTCGTGCTCCTTGGCCGCCACCAGCACTAAAATACCGTTGTCCTTGCCCTTGCGGCCGATGCCCCAGCTTTCGTACAGCTTCTGGGCGTAGTCGGCCATGTCGTTGCCGTCAAGGCTGGGTATCGTCACCACCGCAATCTGCGACGATGTGCTATCGTTATATGTCACTAGCTTTTGCTCCAGTGCGGCCACCTGTTGTGGCTGCATCAAGCCGGCCAGGTCGTTGACAAGGCGCGGCGGATTGGGCCGCGGTGGCACGGTCTGGGCGCGGGCAGCTAGGCCGAGTACCAAGCTCAGGCAGAGTAGCAGCAACCCGGTCCAAGCCGCTGGGCGCGGGGCCCTACTCCTCGGAATAAGCGTTAGCAGGGTCTTCATTGGCCGGCGGGGGGGGTAGGGGCATCGTCGCCGTAAGAGATGTCGTCGGGCAGCTCGTTCACGTCGGTAGCCGCGTCGTAGGGGAAGAGCTGGCGCAGCTGCTCGCCCACCAGCCGAATGCCGCGCTCCAGCCCGGCCACGTATTTTTCCTGCCGGAAATGGCCCACCACTTCCTCCTTCACGGCCTCCCAAAAGTCGTCGGGCACCGCGGAGTTAATGGCCGCGTCGCCCACCACGGCAAACTGCCGCGTCTGCCAAGCCAGGTAAAACAGCACGCCATTGCGCAGCTTGGTATGGTGCATTTTCAGCTCCGCGAATACCTGCGCCGCGCGGTCGAGCGGCTCCGGGGTCGGGCATTTATCTTCCAAATGCAGCCGGATTTCGCCTGAAGTGCGCAGCTCCGCCGCCTTGATGGCGGCCACGAGCCCGGCTTCTTGGGCAGGCGTAAGGGGATGAGTCATAGTAAATCAGAGATGAAATAAAATTGTTTGTCAGTGTGAGGAGGAACGACGGAGCAACCTTTCCTTCCGTTAGCGAACGAATAGGAAGAATTGCTCCGTCGTTCCTCCTCGCACTGGCAGACAATTACTTGTTCGGCAGCCCGGCGACTACTTGCTGCCCGCTGGCGTGTTGCCGCCGCCCATGTCGCCAAAGTCCACTTTTGGCGCTTCTTTAGCGCCGGCATCGGCCTCGAAGTAGCCTTTGGGTGGGAAGCCGAACATGCCCGCGAAGAGGTTGTTGGGGAAGGAGCGGGTGAAGGTGTTGTAGTCGTTCACGCTCTCGTTGAACTTATTGCGCTCCACGTTGATGCGGTTCTCGGTGCCCTCAATCTGAGCTTGCAGCTCCTGGAAGTTGGCATTGGCCTTCAGCTCGGGGTAATTTTCGCTCACGGCCAGCAGCCGGCCCAGCCCGGCCGAGAGCTGGCTCTGGGCAGCCTGAAATTTTTGGATGTTTTCGGGCGTCAGCTGGTCGGCATTTAGCTGCACGCTGGTCGCCTTGGCGCGGGCTTCGATGACACCTTCGAGGGTAGATTTCTCGAAATTGGCCGCGCCCTTCACCGTATTCACGAGGTTCGGAATCAGGTCGGAGCGGCGCTGGTAGGAGCTTTGCACGTTGGCCCACTGGCTTTTAACGGCCTGGTCGCGCTGCACCATGCCGTTGTAGCCGCACGACGACTGCGTGAGCATCAGCAGCAGTCCGGCGAAGTAGAGAAGAAGGCGTTTCATAAGGTTGGAGGATTTCTAAGTGCCGGGCGCTAGCTTTGAGGCCCTGCGGTGGGAAAGAATTAAACCTGGCCGCGCAACCTCCACCGGGCGGTGACGGTTGTGGAGCCTGACCGGCGCAAAGTACGCAGCCGCTCGGCAACGGTTGTAGGGTGGTGCTTTTCCGCCTTTGCCTTCTTCGTCCATGAAAGCTATTATTCCCGTGGCCGGCATCGGCTCGCGCCTGCGCCCGCACACCCACACCCAGCCCAAAAGCCTGGTGCCGGTGGCTGGCAATACCATCCTGGGCCACATCATCGACCGGCTGCGCGGGGCCGGCCTCACCGAGTTTGTCTTCATCATTGGCTACCTGGGCGAGAAGATTGAGCAGTATGTGCGCCGCTACTACCCGGAGCTTGATGCCACCTTCGTGGTGCAGGAGCCGCGCGAGGGCTTGGGCCACGCCCTGTGGGTAGCCCGCGATACCTTCCGCCACGACCCCGACGGCGTGCTGATTCTGCTCGGCGATACCATCGTGGACGTGGACCTGACCGCCCTGTTGCGCCAGCCCGGCTCGGTACTGGCCGTGAAGGAAGTCAAAACCCCCAGTCTCTTTGGCCTGGTCGAAACCGACGAAACCGGCCTAGTGAGCCGGGTAGTCGAGAAGCCCCGCATCCCGAAGTCGAACTACGCGCTGGTGGGCCTATACAAAATCGCCAACGCCGAGGCCCTGGCCCAGGCGCTGGAATGGCTCATCGCCACCGGCCGCCGCACCCACGAGGAGTACCAGCTCACCGACGCGCTCATGCACCTTATCGAAGAGGGCGAAGTGATGCACACCGCCGCCGTGGATAACTGGTTTGACTGCGGCCGCAAAGAAACCCTGCTCGAAGCCAACGCCCGCCTGCTCGACCGCCCCGAGTTTCGCGAAGTACGTGATTACCCCGAGTTTCCGAACACGGTCGTCATTCCGCCGGTCAGCATCGGGGTAGGGTGCCGCATCGAGCACGCCATCATTGGCCCCAACGTGGCCATCGGCGACCGCACCATTATCCGCCACACCATCGTCAGCGACAGCATCATCGGCTCCTACTCCGAGCTAAGCTCAGCTGTAATGAGCGACTGCATTGTGGGCTCCGACGCCTCCTTCAAAGGACTGAACCACAGCCTGAACCTGGGCGACAACACGGAGATTGACTACGGCCAGGCGCGGGGCTAAAAACTAAATAAAACCGTCTGTCATTGCGAGCGCAATGAAGTGGAGCGCGGCAATGACAGACGTGGGCTGATTACTCAATTACCACATTATCAATCAGCCGCACACCGTCCAAATGCGCGGCTACGCACAAGGCTAGCGGCTGGCCGATAGTATACTGCGCCACCGGCTGCAAGCTGTGCGCATTCACCAGTTCGAAGTATTCGGGGGTAAACTCGGGAGCCTTAGCCAGGTAGCCCAGGGCCTGGGCTTGGACCTGGGCGGGGGGTAGGCCCTGGCGCACCTGCGCGGCGGCCGCGGTCAGTACCTGGTACAAGAGCGGGGCCGCGGCTCGCGCCGCCGGCGAAAGCCGGCGGTTGCGCGACGACATGGCCAGGCCATCGGCCTCGCGTACGGTGGGGTACACCACCAGCTCTAAATCAAAGGATAAGTCGGCCACTAGCTGCCGCACCACGGCTACTTGCTGGAAGTCCTTCTGCCCGAAGTACGCTACGTGGGGCCGGGCGAAGTGAAAAAGCTTGCTTACCACCGTGGCTACCCCATTGAAGTGGCCGGGCCGGTGCGCGCCCTCCATCACCTGCTCCAAGGCCCCGAAGTCGAAGCGCAACATGGTGGGCTGCGGGTATACCTCGGCTACGGGGGGTAGGAAAAGGGCCGTGCAACCGGCCGGAGCCAGCAGGGCGGCATCCTGCTCGGGCACGCGGGGGTAGAGGCGCAGGTCGTCGGGGTTATTGAACTGGGTAGGATTAACGAATACGCTGGCAATCACTTCGTCGCACTGCGTGGCGGCGGCCTGCACTAGTTGCAGATGCCCTTCGTGCAAGGCACCCATCGTGGGTACCAGGCCGAGGCGGCGGCCGGCCGCACGCTGGGTTTCGGTGTAGGCGCGCAGTTCGGCGGCGTTAGTAAAAATGTGCATTAAGCTGAACGAGAAAATAGCGAGGCTGAGCGAATTTTATTGCAAATTCGAGAAAAAATGCGTAATTTTGAGGAGCCAATCTATGGCCCGTTCCCAAATCCTTTAGCTCCTCCCACATGTCGAAGTTGCGAATTCTATACGCGGCCACCGAAATAGACCCCTTCCTCCAGACTACGAAAGTAGCGGAGCTGCTGCGCCGCCTGCCGGCCGGAATGCAGGAGTCGGGAGCCGAGATTCGGATTTTCGTGCCCCGCTTCGGCATCATTAACGAGCGCAAAAACCGACTGCACGAGGTGGTGCGCCTCTCAGGCATTAACATCGCGGTGGGCGACGACGAAAAGCCGCTGGTTATTAAGGTAGCCTCCATTCCGACCGCGAAGCTACAGGTTTATTTCATCGACAACGAGGACTACTTCCACCGCAAGTCGGCGCTAGTGGACAAAAACGACAAGTTTTACCTCGACAACGACGAGCGCGCCATCTTCTTCTGCAAGGGCGTGCTCGAAACGGTGAAGAAGCTTGGCTGGTCGCCCGACATCGTGCATTGCAACGACTGGATGACTTCGCTCATCCCGCTTTACCTGAAAACGACCTACAAGAAAGACCCGGTTTTCAAGGATGCCAAGTCGGTATTCACGGTCTACAATAACGAATTTCTAGATAAATTCGAAGGCAACCTAATTGAAAAAGCCAAGATGCTCGACATCGACGACGATATGCTGACGTCGCTCAAGTCGGCTGACTTCTCGGGCTTCGTGAAGCTGGGCATGCAGTACGCCGACACGGTAGTGCGCTCAGACGAAGACTTTTCGGACAACCTCAACGGCCTGTTCAAAGAGTATGCCTCGCGCAAGACCCTGAGCCAGGTAGCGACCGACGAGAATCTGCTCTCCTCGTACCAGGCTCTTTACGACGAGCTGGCCAACTAATTCCTACCCCCGCAGGCAAGCGAATGCCCGCTTCCCGGTCGCGGTAAAAAGCGTAACTTTGCATTTCCTAAGCTGGCCGCTGGCCTCGCTGCAAGCGGGCCGGCGGCCAGCTTTTTGTATTAAAAAGGAGCGGCTGGCCACAAAATTGCTTATCGGCCGGCCTCAGCTTCTGGCTAAATGTGTCTTGATTTTCTTCATCTATTAGATATTTATCGCCATGTGTGGCATCGTAGCGTATCTGGGCCATCGGGAAGCCTGCCCCATTATCCTCAAAGGTTTGCATCGCCTCGAATACCGCGGCTATGATTCGGCCGGCGTGGCCCTGCTCAACGGCACGCTGAGCGTGTATAAGAAAAAGGGCAAAGTCGCGGAGCTCGAAAAATTCCTGGCTGACAAGGATACCCACGCCACGGTGGGCATGGGCCACACCCGCTGGGCTACCCACGGCGAGCCCAATGACGTGAATGCCCACCCGCACTTCTCGACTTCGGAGCGCATCGCCATTATTCACAACGGCATTATTGAGAACTACGCGTCCCTCAAAACTCACCTGGAGCAGCAGGGCCACGTCTTCCACTCCGATACCGACACCGAGGTATTCGTCAATCTGATTGAGGAGATTCAGCAGCAAAACCACTGCTCGCTCGAAGAAGCCGTGCGCCTGGCGCTGCACGAAGTCATCGGGGCCTATGCCATCGTGGTGCTCAGCAAGGATGCGCCCGACCAGCTCATCGCGGCCCGCAAGGGCTCGCCGCTGGTGATTGGCATTGGAGAGGGCGAGTTTTTCGTGGCCTCCGACGCTACCCCCATCATCGAGTACACCAACGAGGTAGTCTATGTGAACGACTACGAGCTGGTCGTTATTAAAGACGGGCAACTGGCCATTCGTTCGCGCGAGGACGTGGTGCAGACGCCCTACATTCAGCGCCTGGAGCTGGAGCTAGACAGCATCGAAAAAGGTGGCTACGAGCATTTTATGCTCAAGGAGATTTTCGAGCAGCCGCGTTCCATCCTGGATTCCATGCGCGGCCGGCTGGAGCTGGGCGGCAGCCACTTGAACATGGCCGGCTTCCGGGCCTACGAGCAGAAGTTTGTGAATGCCCAGCGCATCATCATTGTCGCCTGTGGCACTTCCTGGCACGCCGGCCTGGTAGCCGAATACCTGATTGAGGACCTGGCCCGCATTCCGGTAGAAGTGGAGTACGCCTCGGAATTCCGCTACCGCAACCCCGTTATCTCGGAGCGCGACATCGTAATTGCCATCTCGCAGAGCGGCGAAACCGCCGACACGCTGGCCGCCCTGGAGCTGGCCAAGAGCAAGGGCGCGACCATCTTTGGCATCTGCAACGTGGTGGGCAGCAGCATTGCCCGCGCCACCGACGCAGGCGCTTACACCCACGCCGGCCCCGAAATCGGGGTAGCCTCCACCAAGGCGTTCACGGCCCAAGTAACGGTGCTGACGCTGCTGGCTATGTGCATCGGCCAGCGTAAAGGCACCCTCTCGGATACCCGCCTGCGCGAGTTGACGGCGGAGCTGCACAACATTCCAGCTAAAGTAGAGAAGGCCCTCAAGCTCGACACCGAGATTCAGGAGATTGCCGAGACGTTCAAGGACGTGCCCAATTTCCTCTACCTGGGCCGGGGCTATAACTTCCCGGTAGCGCTGGAAGGTGCGCTTAAGCTGAAAGAAATCAGCTACATCCATGCCGAGGGCTACCCCGCCGCCGAAATGAAGCACGGCCCCATCGCCCTTATTGACGAGAACATGCCGGTGGTCGTCATCGCCACCAAGGACAGCTCTTACGAGAAGGTAGTGAGCAATATTCAGGAGGTGAAAGCTCGCAAGGGCCGTATTATCGCGGTGGTAACGGAAGGCGACACAATTATCCCGGCAATGGCTGAGTTTGTGATTGAAGTGCCCGCGACCTCCGAGGTGCTCATGCCGCTGGTGTCGGTTATCCCCTTGCAGCTGTTGAGCTACCACATTGCCGTGTTGCGCGGCTGCAACGTGGACCAGCCCCGCAACTTGGCCAAGTCGGTGACGGTGGAGTAAGTCCACTAATCAATCAAGAGTAAGACAAGCAAGAAATCGGCCCTTAATCAGGTAGATTTCTTGCTTATTTTTTACGAATGAATAGCCTATATGCTACGTTTGTCTAACGTTCTCTGTCTGGTTGTATTAGCGCTAAGTTGCGTATTTCCCTTCTTAGTCTTAGCACTTTACAGTCACCCAACTCTCGATGACTTTACCATTGCTACTATTCTGCGCACGACGAATATCTTTAGTTACTGCTGGGATATTTATAACACCCATTCAGGTCGGTTTGCTTCATCGCTTTTCAGTTTTTTCCAGGGATTACTCGGAGAACATTTTTCGTGGTATCCATACTTTATTTTTGGCTTTATTAGTGCTTTCGCTATTAGCTTGTATACTGCTGGTGCTACTTTGGTAGCAGGCTCGCATAGCGATAAGTTACTGATTGGCAGCGTAATACTGATACTGACATTTAGTGCCTTTCCTTGGCCAGCCGAAGGACTCTTTTGGTTAACCGGAGTTCAATCTTACTTAACACCGCTTATTTTTACCTGCTGGCTGTTGGTCTTGCTGGCCAGATGCTACGCTGCTTCCGAGGAGAGAACCCAGCTTAGCCGGTGGCTGCTAAGTGGAGTACTCGGGTTTCTAATTGCCGGATTTTCCGAAATCGGGGCGTTGCTGCTGCTGTTGGTGGGCGGTGCGCTGTGGGTGCTGCCCAGCCTACGGCCGGCTCGCCGGGAAGCTCACTGGGTAGGAGTTGCTATTACAATTGGCTGCCTACTGACACTTGTCGCACCAGGTAATTTTCATCGCCTGCACGCCCGGCCGGGCTACCACATGCAGATTGTGCATTCGGGCGTGCTGGCAATGGTGGGTACGGCTTACCTCCTCCTCAATTGGACTGGTAATGCCTTATTGCTAGCCCTCACGGTAGTGCTGCTGCCAGTGAGCCAGGCCACTACCCGCTATGCTGGCCGTAGCCTGCTCAACCGCCTCACAACGGGACCGGTTTGGTTGTGGCCGCTATTGCTATTGATAGGACTATTCGGCTCCATGTGGTTTTGCTACCTAGTACAGGGTATCGGGCCGGCTTTGCGGGTTAAAAATATCTTGTACTTCTACTTTTTAATTTGCTGGTTCTTGAGCGTGCACGCGGGGGTAGGGCGCTACGCCTTGGCCTGGCCGCTCCGCTACCCGGCGGCGTGGCCGCTCCGCGCAGCCGCGGGGGTAATTATCCTCTGCCTGTTCTTTACCGACCACAATCAGAATCTGGTGCACGAAGGCATTGGCAAGGCCCCTAATACCGTGGTGCAGGCGTACCACGACTGGCTTAGCGGCGATGCGGCTCGCTACAGCTCGGCGGAGTATGCTCGCTATCAGCAGATACGCACCAGCCGACTAGACAGCATACAACTACCCGAACTCCCGGTGCGCCCCGTCACGCTGGTTTACGTTGATATTTCGTACAACCCCGCCTTGTGGGGCAACCAGGTATACGCACGGTTCTTTCACAAGTCGGCCATCTGGGTGAAGCCCAACCCAGCGGCATTGTCTGAATGGCAAGCCGCCCACAAGCCCTAACTTATTCCTACCCCCCCACTCGTCATCATGCCCCACCAGATTATCCTCACCGACCAGGCACCCGCGCCCATTGGTCCTTACTCGCAGGCCGTGCGGGCTGGCAATACCGTGTACGTTTCGGGCCAGATACCGCTGAGCGCCGCCGGCCAGCTGGTGGGTGCCGGCGACGTGACCGCCCAAACGCACCAGGTGCTGCAAAACCTGACCGCCGTGCTGGCCGCCGCCGGACTCCAGCTCACCGACGTGGTGAAGTGCTCTATCTTCGTGAAGGACCTGGGCAACTTCGCCACTATCAACCAGATATACGGCACCTATTTCGATGAAGCTACCGCCCCGGCCCGCGAAACGGTGGAGGTAGCACGCTTGCCCCGCGACGTGGAGGTGGAAATTTCCTGCATCGCGGTGGATAATGGGTGAATGACTCGGGTGGGTATTTATCCATTCGCCCCCTCACTCATTCACCCATTGCCAAACCGTACCTTTGCGGCATTATGACTGAGAGACCTGTTCGAGTGCGCTTTGCACCCTCGCCTACCGGGCCGTTGCACATTGGCGGTGTGCGCACGGCACTTTATAATTACTTGCTGGCCCGTAAGTTGGGCGGCACCATGATACTGCGCATTGAGGACACCGACCAGAACCGGTTTGTGCCGGGTGCGGAAGACTACATCCGCCAGAGCCTCGAATGGGTCGGCATTGAGCTGGACGAAAGCCCCTGGAAGGGTGGCCCGCACGCGCCCTACCGCCAGAGCGAGCGCAAGCCCATGTACCGCGCCTATGCCGACCAGCTCATCCGCGATGGCTACGCCTACTACGCCTTCGACACGCCCGAGGAGCTGGATGTCATGCGCGAGCGCCTGCAAGCCGCCAAGGTGCCCAACCCGCAGTACAATAGCATCACCCGCGCCCAAATGCGCAACTCGCTTACCTTACCCGAGGATGAGGTGAAGCAATTATTGGAAAGTGATACCCCCTACGTCATTCGCCTCAAGGTGCCGCGCAAGGAGGAAGTGCGCTTTCAGGATATGATTCGGGGCTGGGTAGTGGTGCATTCGAGTGCCATCGACGACAAGGTGCTGATGAAGTCGGACGGGATGCCGACCTACCACTTGGCTAACATCGTGGACGACCACCTGATGGAAATCTCGCACGTTATTCGGGGCGAAGAGTGGCTGCCTTCGGCCCCGCTGCATGTGCTGCTGTACCGCTATTTGGGCTGGGAGAAGACTATGCCGCAGTTTGCCCACCTACCCCTGTTGCTGAAGCCCGACGGCACTGGCAAGCTTAGCAAGCGCGACGGCGACCGGCTGGGCTTTCCGGTTTTTGCCCTCGAATGGCGCGGTACCGACCCCGAAACGGGTGAGCCAACTTTGAGCCGCGGCTACCGTGAAGAGGGCTACTTGCCCGAAGCGCTGGTCAATTTCCTGGCTTTCTTGGGCTGGAACCCCGGTACCAGCCAGGAGATTTTCTCGATGCCCGAGCTGATTGAAGCCTTCACAATTGACCGGGTGAGCAAGTCGCCCGCTAAGTTTGACGTGGCCAAGGCCAAGTGGTATAACGAGCACTACCTGCGCGCCAAGTCCGATGCCGAGCTGGCCCCCTACCTGCTCGCGGCCTTGGCTGCGCACGGCTTGGAATGCACCGAGGCCAAGGCCGAGCAAATCGTGGGGGTGATGAAAGAGCGCGTGAGCTTCCCGCAGGATTTCTGGCAGGAAGCGAAGTATTTCTTTCAAGCGCCGACGGAGTATGATGAGCAGGTAGTGACCAAGAAATGGAACGCGCCGGTGAGCGCCGCCCTGGCCGCCTACGCCGAGGCCCTACCCGCCAGCTCGGAGCCCAGTGCCAACGCCGAAGTGCTGAAAGCCATCTTCAACCAGACGATGGAAACCCAGGGCCTGAAGCCGGGCCAGGTGTTGCAAATGCTGCGCGTGGCCATAACGGGTGGTGCCGCCGGCCCCGATTTATTCGAGACGCTGGCCATTCTGGGTACCGGCGAAGTGGCCCAGCGCCTGCGGGCCGCGGTAGAAAAGCTAGGGTAACAGCTAACAAAGCAAGGAGTGGGGAGCAATTGACCACTTCATGCGAGGGGTAAAAAGCCGTTCTGGAAACACTCAGGAACGGCTTTTTGCGTATGCGAAGTAAGCGCTCAGTATTCATCCCTAATTGCTCACCACTCCCCACTGGTCATGGCTAAGAAACCCGTTAAACCCAAAAAGACTACCCCCGACCCCGAGAAGAAGGCCCGCGTGCACAAAGAACTGGAAGGCTTCGAAATCGGGGTGAATCCGCTGGGCGAAATCACGTCCAACTACTCCATCGAGCAGATAAATCAGTTTCTGGGCCGGCACGTGCGCGACAAGAAAATTGTGCATCGTGAGGGACAGTTTGGCGAAGAAGCCCAAGCCAGTGCTGCCGCCGAAGTAGCCCGCTTAGCCCAAGAAGATGAAGACGCTTTCGCCGAAGCCGAAGGTGCGGATGAGCCCGAAGAATCGGATGAGGACTTTATGAAGCGCACCAGCCGCGAGGCCAAGCGCAAGAAAGAGGACGAGGACTAAAGTCTGCCCCTACAGGTGTTGCACTACGCTGGTGGCACCTAATCTGCCATTATCGTAAGTGTCGATTTTTTGCAAAACGCCGGCCTATAAATACGATTGCCACTGCCCAAACCAGTAGAAGTGCAGGCCGCCGGGCTCGTCGGCCACGCGGGCCTGGCCGCGGCGAGCTACTTGGCCGCTGGGGTAGTAGTAGATAAGGTCGCTGAGGCCGTGGCGGCGGTAGCGCTCTTGCCACACCAGGCTGCCCGTGGCCGCGTAGTAACGCCAACGCCCACTGGCCGGCCGTAGCGGTAGCACCCGCGCGTGGTAAGGTTGGGTGTTAGCATCGTCGCTGTATATTCTCCAGCGGCCCTGGTGGTCGCCGTGGTGGTCCACGCGGTTGGGGTGCCAGAAGCCGCGCGGGCCGCTCGATAACCGGGGCCAGCAGCAGGCCGTGGCCAGCGCGCTCAGTAGGGTAAGCAGCAGGATGCGCATCAGCTCTCAGAAAGACAAGAATAGCGGTTGAAAACCCTGTAACGCGAAGCCGACCCGCGCCGCTACAGGGGGGGTAGGGCTGCCTTGGGGCCGCCGCTTACCTTTGCCACTCACCTTTTTTTTCGCTGCGTATGCGCTCCCACGACGTTGATTACCGCATTCTGGGCTCCGATATTCAGGTGCTCGAAATAGAGCTGGACCCTCAGGAAACCGTGATTGCCGAAGCCGGTGCGATGGTGTACATGGATGAGGCCATCGCGTTTGAAACCAAGATGGGCGACGGCTCGGCTCCCGACCAGGGCCTGCTGGGCAAGCTGTTTTCGGCCGGCACGCGGCTGCTCGTGGGCGAAAGCCTGTTTCTGACCCACTTCACGCACCGCGGCAGCGCGGGCAAGAGTCGGGTGGCATTTTCCGCGCCCTACCCCGGCACCATCATCCCCATTGACCTGGGCACCATGCCCCAGGGCCTCATCGTGCAGAAGGATGGCTTCCTGGCCGCCGCGCGGGGCACCCAAATCAGCCTGCACTTCAACCAGAAATTTGGGGCCGGGCTATTTGGCGGTGAAGGCTTTATCCTGCAAAAGCTCACCGGCGACGGCAAGGCATTCGTGCACGCTGGCGGCACCATCATCGAAAAGCGTCTGAACAACGAGCTGCTGCGCGTAGACACGGGCTGCGTGGTGGCTTTTGAACCGAGTATCGACTTCAGCGTGGCCCGCGCCGGGGGGCTCAAGTCGATGATATTTGGGGGCGAGGGGTTGCTGCTGGCTACGCTGCGCGGCACCGGCCGCGTCTGGATTCAGTCAATGCCCATCAAGAAGCTCATCCGGGCGCTGGCCCCCAACGGTGGTAATGCCGGCAAAGAAAGCGGCACCGTGCTGGGCGGGGCGTTGGGGAGCCTGTTTGACGAATAAAACTGGTGTGCCGACTACTTGGGGCTGGTGGCCAACGCGTAGGCCACCACAGCCAACGTGCCAACCAGCGCCGCTACCAGCAGCCCAACTACTACTAATATTCGGTAGGTAGGCGCGCTAGCCGCTTTCAATTGCTTGGCACCATTGAAGGAGGAGCGGCGGTACTGCCGCGCTACGGAGGAGGACAAATGCGGGGAAGCCATAAAAATAAAAGAGTGGGGAAGGGTAGGGCTGCGTGTAAAGTATAACTTCTCAAAATAGCGAGGAAAGGTACGTTGCGTTTGCCAATGCGGATTGTTTCGGCCGGCTAATTGGCTAAGCAGCCGACGTATACTTCCAAAATAGTGCCGAAATAGTACGGCGCTTTTTGGTAGCCGTTTAACAGTGGCTGTTCCTTCTTTCGTTTCATTTTAGCCGCGCCGACGACTGCTTGCATGAATATCGCATTTGCCCCCAATTATGTGCTGCCTCTACCGCCTGGCCACCGCTTCCCGATGCTGAAATATGAGTTGCTGCCCGAGCAGCTGTTGCACGAGGGCACGGCCACGGCCAGCGATTTTTTCATCCCTACCCCTCCGCCGCTGGCCGACGTGCTGCTAACTCACGAGGCCGACTACCTGCACCGCCTGCTGCACGGCCAGCTCACGCGCCCCGAGGAGCGGGCCAGCGGCTTTCCGTGGAGCCCGGCGCTGGCCGCCCGCGAGATGACTTTGCTGGGCGGCACCATTGGCTGTGCGCAGCGGGTGCTGGCGGGCGGAGGGGTAGCGCTCAACATCGCCGGGGGTACACACCATGCCTTCGCGGGCCGGCCCGAGGGCTTTTGCCTGCTCAATGACCAAGCGGTGGCGGCCAATTGGTTGCTGGCCCACGAGCCGGCGCGGGTGCGCCAGATTTTAATTATCGACCTCGATGTGCACCAGGGCAATGGCACGGCAGCCATTTTCCGGCACGAGCCGCGGGTATTCACGTTTTCGATGCATGGCGCGCGCAACTTTCCGGGCCGCAAGGAGGTATCGGACCTCGACTTGGCGCTGCCCGACGGCCTCGGCGATGCTGAGTACCTGGCGCAACTGGCCGACGTGCTGCCGCGCCTGCTCGACGAGCAGGTGCGGCCCGATTTTGTATTTTACCTCAGCGGCGTAGACGTACTGGCCACCGATAAGCTCGGCCACCTGGCTTTGACCCGCGCCGGCTGCCGCCGCCGCGACGAGCTAGTGCTCAGGTCCTGCCACCAGCGCGGCCTACCCGTGGTGATATGCATGGGCGGCGGCTATTCCGCCAATATCATTGACATTGTGGAGGCCCACGCCAACACCTATCGCGTGGCCGCCAGCCTCTGGGACTGAGCCGGTTGGCGAGGGGTAGGGCCGCCCCGGCGCGGCCAACAAAAAGCCCCGCTCCAGGGTAGGAGCGGGGGCTTTAAGTAAAAAACAAAAGCTGTAATTAGCTCTGGTTCGAGGGGCGGTTAGGGTCGTTGCTCGTGCCGCTAAAGGTTTTCGAGAACCAGTCCTTGATGTCGTCGATGGCGTGGCCAGTCTTCTTCTGGATGTTGCCAAAAAACTCGTCCTGCTTGCCTTCGTCGTAGGTCATGTCATCATCGGTGAGCTGGCCCCACTTCTGCTTGGCAGCCCCTTTAATTTGGTTCCAGTCGCCGCGAGCGCGCAGCTCGGTTTGGTCGTTGACGTTATTATCGTTGATATCCATACGTGAAAAACGTGAAAGGGTGGGTGATGGCAGTTGTACGAGGGAGGCGGCCGGCAGGTTAGGCAATTTATAGGCCGCCAGTCAGCGTAATGGCGAGAAAAGCAAAAAAAGCCAGGTAGGCCGCCGACCCCACGCTATAGCCCGCCCAGGCGCGGCCGGCTTTTCTGCGGTTGGCCTGGCGCTGGTAGCCGCTGGCATACGCCGGGTCGTGGAGCAGCTGGGGCTGCGGAGCCATCAGGTTGCGCCCCGCCACGTGCTTGAGGCTGATGCAGGTAGTGGGCACTACGCCATAAATAGGCGAGATAGCAACCACTAAAGCAAACGCGCCCCAAAAGGGCCCGCTCTGGTGATAGTAGCGCCGGGCATGTTGCGCGCCTAGCTGTCGGCGCTGCTCAGCATTCAGGCCGAGCAAGGATGACTGGGCCGTATCGCGGACCGGCGCGGCTGGCGGGAGTACCGCATGGGTGCCATTGGCGTAGCGCACCAAAAAAACGCTGTTTACCGGCAGCCGCAGTGTGTCGGGCTGCTCAGCCGGGGTAGCCGAATCGGCGGCTGGCGGCGGGGGGGTAGGGGCCAGTGCGGTGCCCAGCTGGCCGGGGGTGGGCAAGGCCGCGCCGGGCGCGAGCGGAGTCAGGATTTCCTGCTTCCCATTGGCGTATTTGAGGCGAATTACCTCAGCCTTGCGCACGCTGATGAGCGGCCCATCGGGGTTGTCGAAGCGGTGGTATTTCACTAGTTCCGGCGTGATTTCTAGGACCTTAACCAGCATCTCGGTGCCCTCGCGGCGGGTAAGCAGGTCCTGGGCGGCGGCTGGGCGGGCCAGCGGGGAACAGGGTGGCGGTGAGTAGCAAGCGTTTCATAAGCAGGCAGATAAAAGAGTGAAGGGTAGGCCGAAGCTACCGGCCCTACCCCCGCTTCCGCCAGGCGACTTTGCCACGAATGGGACTTTGCGTTAGCAATTACCTTTGAAGTAAAGCATTGATAGAAAGAGGATTAATTCACACTTCATCGGATTTTAATAAAATATTTTCGGGAGTATCTTTGGGCGGGTAGCGCGGCCAAAAAAAGGCTGTCATACTCCCCTACCCCTCAATGGACGACCTGCGCCTGACCCTGCAAACCCTCTCGCCCGACGACCGCCGCGAACTGGTACAATTCATTCAGTGGCAGCGCCGCCGGGCCGCTGGCCGCCAGGATTTGCGCCTGCTCGGCCTGCTGCTGCACGCCAAGGAATACAGGCCGGAGGAATTGATTCGCAAGCTCTACCCCGACGAGCCTAACGCTGGGGCGTACTACGCCTTGCGCAAGCGGCTCTTCAAGCACCTCACTGATTTTCTGCTGCTGCGCCAGCGCCAGCACGATGCCACGGCTACCACCTCGGTGCGCGGGCAGCTCACGCTGGCGCAGTACCTGTTTGGGGCCGGCGTGCCGCGCCTGGCCTGGACGGTATTGCGCAAGGCCGAAAAGCTGGCCCTCGACAATGAGCAGTACGAGCCGCTGAACGCCGTGTACAACGTGCAGATTGAGTACGCCAGCTCGCCCCACGCCGAGCCGCTGGCCGCCATCATCGAGCGCCGCCACCGCAACAAAAAGGCCGCCGACGAGGAAGAGCGCGCTGGCATTGCCGATGCCCTGCTGCGCCAGCGCCTGCGCCAGGCGCGCCTGCACGGCCGCGGCGCGATACCCGTGGATGAGCTGGTGCGCAGCGTGCTCACCGAGTACGACTTGCAGGAGGCGTTTGCCCGCTCGCCCTCGCTGCTATGCCGGCTGCTGAGCATTACGCGGCACGCCATGCTGGCGCGGGGCGACTTTACCACGTTCGCGCCCTTCATCGAGCGCTGCTACCGGCTCATGGAGCGCCGCCACGGCTTTGCGCCGGCCCAGCGCGGCTACCAGTTGCGGCTGCTCTACATGCTGGCCCACGCCTTGTACCGGGCGCGGCGCTTCGCCGAATCGGTGGCCTACCTGGAGCAGGCGCTGGCCGTGCTGGCCGCCGCCCCCGCCCGGCAGTTTGTCGATGTGGGGCCCCGCCTCACGTTTTTGCTGGCCGCTAATTATGCCTTTTTGAATCGCAACCTGGAAAGCATCAGCTTATTAGAAAATGCGCTGAAAGCCAAGCCGCCCCTGCCGCCCGCCGCGCAGCTCACGGCCCGCTTGCAGCTTACGTTCCATTATTTTGCCGAAGGCAAGTTTGCTAAAGCCAGCCAGACGCTCATCAGCCTCGACCGCACCGACCACTGGCTGGAGCAGAATATGGGCTTCGAATGGCTGCTGAACCACAACATCGGCGAACTGCTCATTCAGTTGGAACTGGGCAACCCCGACGTGGCCCTCGTGCGCCTGCGGGCCACCGAGCGGCGGCTGCATGAGCAGTTTCCGGCCGCCGAGGCCACCGCCGAACAGCCCCCTACCCCCCTCGGCGGCCCCTACCACGCGGTGGTGCGCTACCTGGAGTTGGTGCACGAAATTATCAACGACCCGGCCGTGGCGACTACCCCCGCCTTTACCGGCCGCGTAGCTACTATACCAGCTTTCCTGTCCGAGGAACGCGAAGATTTACAGGTAATTAGCTTCTACGCCTGGCTGCGGGCGCGGGTGCTGGGGCGGCCCTATTATGAGGTGCTGCTGCAAGTGGCGGGGTAGGGGGTTGACTTTAGAATAAGGAATCATTCCATTCTTTATTCTAAACTTTAAATTCAACTCATAGCTCCTTGCGTAGCCGCGCCACCGGAATATTCAGCTGCTCGCGGTACTTGGCCACGGTGCGGCGCGCGATGTTGTAACCCCTGGCGTTCAGCATTTTCTCCAGCTTGTCGTCGCTGAGCGGGTGGTCTTTTTTCTCGTTGCCGATGAGGTCGCGCAGGATGCTTTTGACCTCGCGGCTGCTGGCATCCTCGCCCGAGTCGGTGGCGATACCTTCGGAGAAAAAGAATTTGAGGGGGTAGATGCCGTGCTCGGTCTGCACCGATTTTGAGTTGGCAACCCGGCTCACGGTGGAGATGTCCATGCTAATCTGCTGGGCGATGTCCTTGAGAATCATGGGCCGGAGCTTCGATTCGTCGCCGGTAAGGAAGAACTCGCGCTGCAAGTCCACGATGGACGACATGGTGCGCAGCAGCGTGTTCTGGCGCTGCCGGATGGCGTCGATAAACCACTTGGCCGAGTCGAGCTTCTGCTTCACGAAGCTCACGGCCTCCTTCATTTTCTGGTCCCTCTTGGCGGCCTTGTCGTAGGTCTGGAGCATTTCGCGGTAGTCGCGGCTCACGCGCAGTTCGGGGGCGTTGCGGGCATTAAGGGTCAGGTTCAGCTCGCCGTTGTCGTTGGTGAGGATGAAGTCGGGCATCAGGTACTGCGCCCCGCCGCCGCTGCCACGGCCGCCGTTCACGGGGCCGTTGCCGCCCGGCTTGGGGTTCAGCTTGAGAATTACGGCCACCGCGGCTTTTAGCTCATCATCTTCTAAATCAAGCTTTTGCTGAATGCGCTGGTAGTGTTTTTTGGTAAATTCCTCAAACGTTTCGGTCAGGATGCGCTCGGCGTTCAGCGTGTCCTCGTCCTGGGGCCGGCGCTCCAGTTGCAGAAGCAGGCACTCGGGCAGGTCGCGGGCGGCGATGCCCGGCGGGTCGAACTGCTGGATAACGTGCAGTACAATTTCAATCTCGGCCTCGCTTACCTCCACGTTCTGGCTGAACGCCAGGTCGTTGGCAATAGCCGCTAGGTCGCGCCGGATGTAGCCATCGCCATCAATCGAGCCGATTAGCTGCTCGCCGATGGCCTGTTGCTGCGCGCTGAGTCGGGCAAAGTTCAACTGGTCGAGCAACGAGTCCTGAAGCGAGCCGCTAGTATCGGCCAGGGGCATTTCGCGCTCCTCTTCTTCGCCAGGGCCGTCGCCCTGCATTTTGTAGCCCGCTATCTCATCGTCGTTGACGTAATCGCTGATGTCAATTTCGTGATTGTCGTTGTCGATGCCCAGGGCCTCGGGCTCAGCGGCGGGCTCGGGGCGCTCGTCGGCGTAGTCGTCGGGGCCGGCCCCGTCGTTAGCTGGCTCGCCCATGCTGAAATCCTCATCCAGCGTCGTATCGTCGCTGTCGAGCGAGTCGTTGGGGTCGTCGGCTTCGGGAGCCTCGTCGGCGTCGTCGCGGTCATCGGTCTCCTCCCCATCGCCTTCTTCCAGGGCCGGGTTAATCTCCATTTCCTCCTTGATGCGGGTTTCCAGCTCGGCCGTCGGAATTTGCAGCAGCTTGATAAACTGGATTTGCTGCGGCGACAGACGTTGGGATAGAAGTTGTTTAAAATCAAGGCGTTGCATAAAGTAGGGCGGGCGTGAAACAAAGGCAGGAGCAGCGCGCTGGAGGCAGACTTACGCAAGAACGCACCAAAAAGTCGTAGGCTAATACTCTCAACTTCCCGCCGGGGTTAGTGCGCGGGGCATAGGGCCGGGCTTTACCTTTGCTTCAATCATCCTTCACGGGCGGTCGCTCCCTTCTTCCCATGTTATCAATCGAGCTTACCCGGCTATTCAACTGGGCTACGCTGCCCACTATCGATGCCGAGGAACTGTTTGACGAGCCAGAGATAAATGAGGTAATGCGGTGGGCTAATAACCAGCCATTACCTGAGCAAGAGGAATTGCTTCGCGCGTTGCCGAAGCGCCTACCTGCGCTGGACCCAACCAAAGCCTCGGTCGTCCTGGTGTTGGCGGGCGGGCTTGTCGAAAATGGCGCATCTCCCCACGTACTAATTGCGGCTGGCATCGCTCACTTGGCGCGTTTGCGAGCCTTACTCGCGGAAGGTCTGGCGCTGCCTCCCGCCGCGTGGCGCTTCGCCATTATCGGCTTGATGGCAATGCTTTGCCGTTCGGCCGAGGGGCGGGCTTTATTCAAGCAACAAACCGAATTATTAGCCTGGCTGGAGGAGGAGGAAGAAACTTCCAGCCATTTTTTTTATTTGCTGCGAATAGCTGAGGTAAGCGATGAGGAGGTACTGTGGGTGGTATTTCCAGACTACGGTACGGGTCTGGAGTTATCGGCCTTACAAGTAAATAATACCTTTCATCTCCTAACGCTCATGCAGC
The DNA here is from genome assembly GCF_020012125.1 of Hymenobacter psoromatis. Taxonomy (NCBI): domain Bacteria; kingdom Pseudomonadati; phylum Bacteroidota; class Cytophagia; order Cytophagales; family Hymenobacteraceae; genus Hymenobacter; species Hymenobacter psoromatis. Next base: position 4,190,617 of record NZ_JAIFAG010000001.1, on the reverse strand, counting down.
CGCTGATGCTGAGCCAAGCGGCCGCGCTACGGCTGCGAAGCCAGCCCAAGCCAACTGACCCGGCCATTCTCCGCTACGCCCTCCACGATTCGCTAACCCCCCCGGAGGCCAGCGATTACAATCGCTTTGAATGGCTAAACGCGCTGGCGTATCAAGGCGGCTCTCTCGACCGGCTGGCCTCGGCCTGGGGCGAAGCCCCTGTATCGTCACTGCCACGGGTGCTAGAACGGGTTGTGCTGCTAGCTACCGAAAATGAAAACCGGCTGGTGCGTAGCTGGGATGCGACCTATCTAAGCGCGCTGCACAGTGCAAACCGCCCGGAAGTGACTATCCGGCGCTTGCTGTCGCCGGAAGAAGTGAGCAGCTTGCTTCAGGCTATCCATCCTCCGGTAGCCACTCCCGTTGCCGAGTCCCCCGCCAAGCGCAGTCTGTGATATCGCTTCAGCGGAAAATAGCGGCCTACCCCCACGCTCACGCAAAAAAGTTACCTTTGCTGCCTCCATTATGAGTTATTCCATGCCCGCCGACCAGCCCCGCCGCACCCGCATTCAAGACTTGCTCACGAGTACCGACCTCCCCCGCGACGTGCTGGTGAAGGGCTGGGTGCGCACCCGGCGGGGCAATAAATACGTGCAATTTATCGCCCTCAACGACGGCTCGGGCCTCGCTACCCTCCAAATAGTGGCCGACGCCACTAAGTTTTCGGACGAAAGCCTGAAGGAAATCACGACCGGCGCGTGCATTGCCGTGCGCGGCCAGCTGGTGGCCAGCCAAGGTAAAGGGCAGGCCGTGGAAGTGCAGGCCGCCGAAATAACCGTGCTCGGCCCCGCCGACCCCGAGGCCTACCCCCTCCAAAAGAAGGCCACCTCGCTGGAACACCTGCGTGAAATTGCGCACCTGCGGCCGCGTACCAATACCTTCGGGGCGGTACTGCGCATTCGGCACGCGCTGGCGTTCGCCATTCACCAGTATTTCAACGACCACGGGTTTTACTACGTGCACACGCCCATCATCACGGGCTCTGATGCCGAGGGCGCGGGCCAGATGTTCCGGGTTACCACCCTACCCCCCGAGCACCCGCCGCGCACCGCTGATGGCTCAGTAGATTATAGCCAGGATTTTTTTGGCAAGCAAACCAACCTCACCGTGAGCGGGCAGCTCGAAGGTGAGCTGGCGGCGCTGGCGCTGGGCCAGGTCTACACCTTCGGCCCCACCTTCCGGGCCGAAAACTCGAACACCCCGCGCCACCTGGCCGAGTTCTGGATGATAGAGCCCGAAGTGGCCTTCAACGACCTCACCGACAATATGGACCTGGCCGAGGATTTTCTGCAAAGCCTGGTCAAATATGCCTTAGCGCATTGCGCCGATGACCTGCAATTTCTCAATGACACCTACGACAAGGAGCTGCTGGCGCGGCTCAACTCCGTGACCGAGAACGCCTTTCAGCGCCTCACCTACACCGAGGCGGTGGAAATATTGAAGGCGGCGAAGCAGAAATTCGAGTTTCCCGTGGACTGGGGCACCGACTTGCAGAGCGAGCATGAGCGCTACCTGGTAGAAAAGCACTTTCAGAAGCCGGTTATCCTGACCAACTACCCCAAGGACATCAAGGCGTTCTACATGAAGCTAGACGACGACGGCCGCACCGTGCGGGCGATGGATGTGCTCTTTCCCGGCATTGGCGAAATCATTGGCGGCTCGCAGCGCGAGGAAAACCTGGCCCGCCTCGAAGCCCGCATGGCCGAGATGCACGTGCCCGCCGAGGAGCTGTGGTGGTACCTCGACACGCGCCGCTTTGGCAGCGCGCCGCACGCGGGCTTCGGCCTGGGCTTCGAGCGCCTGGTGCTATTCGTGACAGGCATGACCAACATTCGCGATGTGATTCCGTTTCCGCGCTTTCCCAAGAACGCGGAGTTTTAGGTCTAGCCGCTGGCTAAATCGCTGCTAGTCGCGGCGGGGTCGTCGGTTCTTTTGCGGCCTATCAGGGTTTCGTAGTGGAGGTAACCCCAGTCGCTCATGGCCTGCACCACGCTTAGCAGCGACTGGCTGTGCGGGGTGCTCTCGTACTCGACCGTGATGGGCCGGGTATCGCAGACGGTGCGCTTCACGAGTTGGTGCACCTCCAGCTCCTGCAACTCTTTGGAGAGAATGCGGGGCGAGATGCCGATTTCGCGGCTCAGCTCTTTGAAGCGGTACTTGCGGGCCAGTAGTGCCGCGAGGATAACGAGCTTCCACTTACCGCTGATGACCTCCAGCGTGTCGCGCACGGCCTGGGGTTGGCTTTTGGCCGCGGAGCCGGGGCAGACGAGCATATGGGTATTGTTTTGGTAACTGGTATCCTTTCGGTAATTGATAACAAAGAACCTGTTTAGGAAGGAGGTAGCGGCGAGCAAAACGCAAAAACTCCCACAAAAGCGAGAAATTTGAGGTGCGACCCATCTCCTTTCTCTCCTTCATGGAAGTCCTGACCAAAGATATGATTATCCGCTGGATACTGCCTCATTTGCCCACCCGCACGGGTGGCCGGCGGCCGGCTGCTGACCCGGCCGAGGTCGTTGGAGCCATCTGCTACAAGCTCAAAACTGGCTGCCAGTGGCGGTGGCTGCCCGTCAGAAGCCTGTTCACGGGGCCGCCATTAAGCTGGCAGGGGGTGTACTACCACTTTAACGCCTGGGGCAAGCAAGGAGCCTGGAAAAATCTGTGGCTCACCAGCTTGCGCCTGCATCGACGCCGCCTCGACTTATCCAGCGTCCAACTCGATGGCAGCCATACGCTGGCCAAGAATGGCGGGGCCGCTATCGGCTACCAAGGCCGCAAGGCGGGCCGCACCACCAACGCCCTGTTCCTGGCCGACAACCAGGGCCTGCCGCTGGCTGTGGCCACGCCCCAGGCCGGTAACCAGCACGATACGTTCGAGTTGGAACGGGTGTTTGCCGAGTTGTGCGACTTACTCGAAGCCGCCGAGCTGCGCTTGGAAGGCTTGTTTTTGAATGCCGACAAAGCCTTTGATGTCAGTAGCTTGCGCCAAGCCTGTGCGCGGCGCGGCATCGAAGCCAACATCCCACGCAACCGGCGCTCAGCCGACTGGCAGACCGATGACGACACCCCCCTGGACCCGGAACTCTACCGCCGCCGCCTGGTCATTGAACGCCTCAACGCCTGGCTCGACGGCTTTAAGGCCCTGCTTGTGCGCTACGAAACCAGCTTGCAAAACTGGCTGGCTCTGCACTGGCTAGCCTTTACCGTACTACTACTGCGCAAAATTGCCCCGCCTACTTCCTAAACAGCTTCAAAGCTACCAACTACAGGAGGCAATTTTGCCTTCGTAACCGGTAGTTTAAAGGCCGGCCAATTAACCAACCTATCCTCAGGTTTTATGAAACGCATTCTGCTTTATGGGGCTACGGGCCGCACGGGCGAGCTGATTGTCGCCTACGCCTTGCAGCAGGGCTATGCCGTGACGGCCCTGGTTCGCAACCCGGATAAGCTGACTCAAAAATCTGACCAGCTGACCGTTATCCAAGGCCTGCCCACGAGCCTGGCCGATGTGCGCCTGGCAATGCGGGGCTGCGATGCGATTATCAGCGCGCTCAGCGCTCTGAGCGATTCCGAGGCTGTCTCGTTTAAGAAAATCGCGCCGCGCCACACCCTGGAAACGACGATGCGCCACACCATCACGGCGATGGAGGAACTGGGCATCAAGCGCATCGTTACGCTGTCTTCCATCGGGGTCGGTGACTCGTGGCCGTATGCGCCGTGGTATATGCGCCTGGCAATCAAGCTGACCAACTTTAAGCTGACCTTTGCCGACCACAACGCCCAGGAAACCCTCCTCCGGCAGTCCGGCCTGGACTGGACCATTGCCCGCCCCGTGGCCCTCAACAATCACAAAACCACGGGTCAGCTGGTCATGGAATATGATAAAACGCCTTCGCCCTTCGCCAGTAGTCGCCAGCGGCTCGCCCAATTCATGGTGGATTGCCTAGCGGGTAGTAAATTTCTGCGCAAAGCCCCGCTGCTGGCCGAGAAAAATAGCCGGCCCAGCCTTTGAGCGAGTTAATAATAAAAATAAGTATTATTAATACTATTAGAGTAAAAACCTTTCCGCCGGTTGGCCCCGTCGCCGACCCATCGGCTTCGGCTGCTTGGCGCTGTTCGTGATAAGCATGAGTACTATCTGCGGCATACTTCTGTTTCCGCACTTCCTCAAGAACGCGGAGTTTTAGAAAGAACAAGGTACTTTGGTAAAAAAGCGGCCTCTATTGCTTGCTTTTTCGCTGCGCTTTAACCCGGACTGCCGGCCTTGCGTTGAGTCAGCGTATCCTTTTCCCATCGCTCATGCCCGTCGAAACCAACCTTGCCGCCACCGCCGACCTGCCCGAAGGTGCGCTTAAAACCTTCCCTACCCCCCCCGATGGCTCCCAAGTGCTGCTGACCCGGCAGCAGGGCCAAGTGTACGCCTTTGCGCCTAACTGCCCGCACTACGGCGCGCCATTGGAAAAAGGTAAAGTCGTGAGCGGTAAGCTTATCTGTCCCTGGCACCACGCCTGCTTCCGGCTCAATAGCGGCCACCTCTGCGAGCCGCCGGCCCTCGACGACCTGCCCGCCTACCCCGTGCGCGAGGCCGAAGGGCGCATTCTGGTGCAGGTGCCCCCGAGTCCGCTGGCCAGCACCGACAAGCCCGACGCTACCTCCACCGCCGAGCTGGGCGGTACCCCACCACCCACCGCCCAGGTGCCCACGGATACCCGCACCTTCGTGATTGTGGGCGGGGGCGCGGCCGGCGAGTACGCTGCCCAAACATTGCGCCGCGAGGGCTTTGCGGGCCGGATAGTGGTGGTGTCGGCCGATGCGGAAGCGCCCTACGACCGCACCAAGCTTAGCAAAGCTTACCTGGCCGGCAAAGCCAAGCCGGCCGGGCTGCCGCTGCGCGAAAAGGCTTTTTACGTCGCCCAGAAAATCGAGCTACTGACTGGCACTCGCGCCACGGGCCTTGATGTGAAAAAACAGGAAATCAGCCTGGAAGGCCAGCCGGCCCTGCGCTACGACCAGCTGCTGCTAGCGCTGGGCGGCACGCCCAACTTGCTGCCCAAGCTGCCGGGCCACGACCTGAAGGGTGTGCTACCCCTACGCACCCAGGCCGATGCCGACGCGCTGCTGGCTGCCACGCAAGATGCTAAGCAAGTGGTAATTATTGGTTCGAGCTTCATTGGGATGGAGGCCGCTAGTAGCTTGGTGGGTGCGGGCCGGCAAGTGACGGTTATCGCCCAGGAGCGAGTACCCTTTGAGCGGGTGCTGGGCCCGGAAATCGGGGCCATGTTCCAAAAACTGCACGAGGAAAAGGGCGTAACATTCGAAGTGGGAGCCGAAGTGACGGAACTGCTGGGCGAGGCTGGCCAGGTAACCGGCGTGCGCCTGAAAACGGGCCAAACGCTGCCCGCCGAAGCCGTGGTGCTGGGCGTGGGCGTGCGCCCGGCCACTGATTTTCTGAGGGACATCTTCCCCCTCGAAAAAGACGGTGGCTTGCCCGCAGATGAGTACCTGCGCGTGGCCGAGAATGTGTACGCGGCCGGCGACATTGCCCATTTTCCGCTGGCGGCCACGGGGCAGCCGGCGCGTATCGAGCACTGGCGCGTGGCGCAGCAGCACGGCCGCACGGCCGCCCATAATATGCTGGGTAGGCGGGAAAAATTCGCGGCCGCGCCCTTCTTCTGGACGCAGCAATACGGCAAGAGCCTGCGCTACGCGGGCCACGCCGCAAAGTGGGACGATATCCTTTACCACGGCCAAGTGGCCCAGCAAGATTTTCTGGCGCTCTATGTGCGGGAGGGCCACCTCGTAGCCGCTGCCGGCATGGGCCGCGACGCCGACATGCTCTACATTACCGAGCTACTGGAGCGCGGCCAGCTGCCGCCCCCGGCCGCCGTGCACGAAGGGATGAGCTGGGCCGCGCTGTGCACCGGGCTCCCTGCCCACGACTAAAGCTAAGCGGACCCCTACCCCCTAGGTCGTAACAAAAGCGCTGACATCTGCTTAGATGTCAGCGCTTTTGTTACGACCTAGGAAATGATTAACGCCGCCCTCGATTTCCGCCGCCGCCGCCGCCGTGGTCGCCTCCCCCGCCGCCGTGGTCGCCTCCCCCGCCGCGCTGACCCTCACTCCTCGGCTGGCTGCCACCAAAGTTGCCGCCGCGCCCAGGGGTAGGCTGGCTGCCGGGGCTACCCCCGTTAAAACCGCCTCGGCTGGGTTGATTTCCACCAAAATTACCCCCACCAAAACCGCCCCGGCTGGGTTGATTTCCACCAACATTGCCCCGGCCGTCGCGGTCGCCGCCCCGGCCCGGCTCCACGCGGGGCGAGCCCCCGTAGTTACCTTGGCCGCCGTAGCCAGCGCGGTTGTATCCTTGGTTGTTGTAGCCACCACCCCGGTTGCCGTAGCCATAGCCGCTGTGGTCGTAGCCATATACCCGGCCCGCACCGTATTCCTGGCCGTAGTAGCGGCCACCATTGCCGTAGCCGCCGCCGCGGTATACCGTCACGTATTGGGGGTAGCGATTGCGATAGCTCCCAATGTAGAGCCAAGGCTGCGCTCCTCGGTAGCTGACGGGTACGGGGTGGAAGTAATACGGGTCGTAGCCGTCGAGGTAAGGCTGCGTAATCCACTGCGCCCCGTCAAATACCAAGTACACGCCGTTATAAATGTCGTAGTACCCGTCAATCTCCGGGATGTAGTAGTACTGCGTACCCTGCGGCGCGGCGGGCCCCCAAGGTGGCAGGCCAACATTAACCCCCACGCTTACCTGCGCCTGCGCGGCGATGGGGGCGGCAAAAGCCAGGCCAGTGCCCAGCGCGAAAGCAAGAAAACGAAGGCGGAGTTTCATGAGTGAAAAAAGAAAAGAAGCAGAAGTGCTGCGTAGGGTAAGTGCAAGGAGAGTGCCGGATTTATGTTTTTTCTACGAACCCTTCTATTGTGCGGCTCAACCAGGTGTCCGCATCGACCGGCCGCTCCGGCTCGCTCGCCAATAAGAAAGCCTCACCTACGAGGCGAGGCTTTCTTATTGGCGAGCGAGCGGCTAGCGAACCCGGCGCTCTACCACCTGGCCCCGCCTGTTGACGCGCTCTACCAGCACGGGGCGGTTTACCTGGCGCACCACTACCGGGCGGTAGTAGCGGGCGTGGTGGTCACGGTACTGCGCCCAAGGCTGGCGGCCCCGGTAGTTTACCACTACCGGGTGGAAGGTGGCCGGGTTATAGCCAGGCAAAGTGGCCATCGGCACCCATTGGCCGTTGCGCTGCACAATGTAATTGCGGGCTGCCAGGTCATAATAACCGTCAATTTCGGGCACGTAGTAGTACTGGGCACCGGCCGGCACAGCGGGCCCCCAGGCCGGGTGGCCCAACTGGATATTGATACCGACTTGGGCGTGGGCGGCGGTAGGGACGGTGGCTCCGGCCAGGGCCAGGCCGGCGGCCAGTAGCAGGGCTTTGGGTTGCAAGTTCATGGTTGAAAAGAAAGAAGAGTAAGGGGAATACTCCTAAGCGGACAAGTTGGATGCCGCCTTTCAACGCAGATGTAGCAGGCCCAGCACTTTGCGGACCAACGGGCCATTTGTGCCGACTAAGTGGCCGGGCTCAGGGCCGGGCCTTGCGAAACAGGTAGCGAGTAGTGAACAGGTTTGGTATCGAAGTGAAGGGGTAAGCCTGCACCAGTTCCCAGCCCGCCGCCGTTAGGTCGGAGAGCTGCTGGTTAACGAGTTCGGTATTGTACTGAAGTTTAGCCAGGTTTTTTCAGCGGAAAAACCACTAAAATCTTCCAGCTGAATTCCGTTTTTCCTTGAAAAGCCGGCGTAATCAGAATTTTAGCCACGGATTTAGCGGAAGACTCCCTGCTGGTAAGGGTCAAAAAATCATAGCCGTGCGGTGCCGGCACCTGCGCAAATACAGGCGGAGTGCCTAGCAGCAAAAAAGCACTTAGTGCTACGCGACACAGGGGAATGGGGAAAAGCGGCGAAGCCATGCGGAGCGGGGGTTAAAATAGAAAAGGGTACGGAGAGCAATTGGCCCAGCAAAGAAAAGGGGAAATGCGCTGCACCATTCACCGCCTAAGCTTGTTAGCTTCGGTCGGCCCGTTACCAGGGAATAGAGCGAAAGACTCCGCGTTTTCCCTACCCCCGCCGGCCCGTACCCGTACCTTTGCTCGTTCCTCCGATTCTGCCCGCATGGCTAAAAAAACGGCTACCGTCCCCGTTGCTCCCGCTCCTAAAAAACCGAAGGCTGCTCCCAAAAAAGCCGCTCACCCCACTGCCCACGCGGCCGAAATCCTGACCGCCGCCCCTGTCGGCGAGTTCGTGGAAGTAGTTGAGCGGCATGCCCCTGACCTGCATCACGACCTGCCCGTGGGCCGCCAGCCCACCCCGGCTGGCCTGGCTGTAGCTCAGGCGCACCAAACGCCCGATTCCCTACCCCCCCTGGCCACAGGGACCAGGCCCCAGGTACCCGACACGCCTTTCATCGAGGTGTATGGAGCCCGCGAGCACAACCTAAAGAACGTGAGCGTGCGGATTCCCAGGGGTAAACTGGTGGTGTTTACGGGCATCTCGGGCTCGGGCAAAAGCAGCCTGGCCTTCGATACCATTTACGCCGAGGGGCAGCGGCGCTACATGGAAACGTTTTCGGCCTATGCCCGCTCGTTTATGGGCGGGCTGGAGCGGCCCAACGTGGATAAAATCGAGGGCTTGTCGCCCGTAATCTCTATCGAGCAGAAGACGACCTCGCGCAACCCACGCTCCACGGTAGGCACTATTACTGAGATATACGACTTCCTGCGTTTACTCTACGCCCGCACGGCCGAAGCTTTCAGCTACGCCACCGGCAAGAAGATGATTCGGCAGAGCGACGACCAGATTATCAACTACATCCTGCGGCACTACGACAGCAAAAAGCTAGTGGTACTCGCGCCCGTGGTGAAGGGTAGGAAGGGCCACTACCGCGAAGATTTTCAGAAGATTGCGAAGCTCGGCTTCGCCAAAGTGCGGGTGGATGGCGAAATCCTGGACATCACGCCCAAGATGCAGGTGGACCGCTACAAAATCCACGACATCGAGATTGTCATTGACCGGCTCGTGGTAAAGGAGGAGGACCGGTTTCGCCTCTCGGGCTCGGTACAAAATGCGCTGACCCACGGCAAGGGTACCATGCTGGTGCTCGAACCCGACGCCAAAAAGGCCGCGCCGCAATTTTTCTCGCGCTTTTTGATGGACCCCGAAACCGGTATCGCCTACGACGACCCGGCCCCGAACACGTTCAGCTTCAACTCGCCCTACGGTGCGTGCCCGCACTGCGCCGGCCTAGGCGAAGTGCAGCAGATAACCGAGGAAACGGTTATTCCCGACCCTAAGCTGAGCATCAGCCGCGGCGGTATCGCGCCGCTGGGAGAATACCGAGACATCTGGATTTTCCAGCAGCTCCAGCTTATTCTCAAAAAGAATAAGGCCGGCCTGAACACGAGCATCGACAAGCTGGACCCAGAACTGCTGCGCCGCCTGTTGCATGGCATCACGCAGGACGAGGCCGACGACGCAAAAGCTGCTTACACTGAGCCGTTTGAGGGTATTATTCCATTCCTGCGCCGCCAGATGGAATCGGACTCCGATAACATCCGGGAGTGGATTCAGCAATACACCCAGGCCCAGACCTGCCCCGAGTGCGAGGGCTACCGCTTGAAGAAAGAGAGCCTGCACTTCAGGCTGGCCGACCGGCACATCGGCGAGCTGTCGGTGCTGGATATCAACGACTTGGCGGCTTGGTTCGTAGGCCTGGAAGACCGCCTGAGCGAGCGCCAGAACCTCATTGCCCGCGAGCTACTGAAGGAAATTCGCAAGCGTATCGGGTTTTTACTCGAAGTGGGTCTCGACTACCTCAGCCTGCACCGCTCGGTGCGCACGCTGAGCGGCGGCGAAAGCCAGCGCATCCGCCTCGCCACCCAGATTGGTACCCAGCTCGTGGGCGTGCTCTACATCATGGACGAGCCCAGCATTGGGCTGCACCAGCGCGACAACGAGCGCTTAATCAAGGCCTTGCAGCACCTGCGCGACATCGGCAACTCGGTGATTGTGGTGGAGCACGACAAGGACATGATTATGCACGCCGACCACGTGCTCGACATCGGGCCCGGCGCGGGCATCCACGGCGGCCACATCGTGGCCGAAGGCACGCCCGAAGCCATATTCAATTCCGGCTCGCTCACTTCGGACTACCTCAGCGGCAAGCGCCATGTGGAGATACGTAAAAAGAAGCGGGTAGGGGAGGGTAAAGAGTTGGTTCTGAAGGGCGCGAAGGGCCACAATCTCAAAAACGTAACGGCCAAGTTCCCCCTGGGTAAGCTCATCGCCGTGACGGGGGTAAGCGGCTCGGGCAAGTCGTCGCTGATTCACGACACACTGTATCCGATTCTGAATCAGCACTTTTTCAACGCCCACCGCGAGCCGCTGGCCTACGGCAGCCTCGAAGGCCTGGAGCTGATTGACAAGGTGATAGAGGTGGACCAGTCGCCGATTGGCCGCACGCCGCGCTCCAACCCGGCCACGTACACGGGCGTGTTCACCGAGATTCGCCAGCTTTTTGCCGAGATGGCGGAGTCCAAAATCCGGGGTTACGGGCCCGGCCGTTTCTCGTTCAACGTGCGGGGCGGGCGCTGCGAAACCTGCGAGGGCGCGGGCATCCGCACCATCGAAATGAACTTCCTGCCCGACGTGCATGTGCCCTGCGAAACCTGCAAGGGCCGCCGCTACAACCGCGAGACGCTGGAAGTGCGCTTCAAGGGCAAAAGCATCACCGATATTCTGGATATGACGGTGGAGAAGGCCGTGGAGTTCTTCGAGTTTCAGCCGCGCATCCTGCGTAAAATCAAGACCTTAGCCGACGTGGGCCTGGGCTACCTCACGCTGGGCCAGCAGGCTACCACGCTCTCGGGCGGCGAGGCCCAGCGCGTAAAGCTGGCCACGGAATTGAGCAAAAAGGACACCGGCAAGACCTTCTACATCCTCGACGAGCCCACCACCGGCCTGCATTTCGAGGACATCCGCCACTTGGCCGACGTGCTCCACAAGCTCGCCGACAAGGGTAATACCGTGCTCATCATTGAGCACAACCTAGACCTGATAAAAGTGGCCGATTACGTCATCGACATCGGTCCCGAGGGCGGCGCGGGCGGTGGTGCCATCGTGGCCCAGGGTACCCCCGAACAGGTAGCTAAAGCCAGCAAGGGCCACACCGGCCGGTTTTTGGCGGCGGAGCTGAGGACGAGCCAGTATGTGTAGCGCGCCGTCTTCGCAGTAGTAAATTCACTTCTCCAACCCGTTGCGCCATGACCACCGCCTAGGTTTTACTTGAGCAGTACAAAGTGCTGCCCAAGCATATTCAGCAGCAATTCAAGCAACTCATCATGCCGGCCCGCCCCTACGGCCGACGAGGCCGACGATGAGGATACGGATATCACCATCAGTATTTCGATGGAGGCATTGCGGGTTAGCATTGAGCAGGTGAAGCTGCTGAAAGTCGGTAAAATTACCGGCCGCCCGGCCCGCGAGGCACTCGCCGAACTGCGAAAAGAGCTGGCGGCTGAAGAGCTAGCTAAAATGCCCGCATAATTGCTCACGTAGTAATCCTCCCCGAATTTGAGCGCCGAAACAAGCGGCTGAGTCGCAAATTTCGAACGCTTCCCAATGAAGCAGACAACTTTATTGACTAGTTGCAAGCCACACCGCGCCAAGGCGAAAGCCTTGGCGCTGGCCTCTGTAAAATCCGCTTGGCCAGTGCCAGCAGGGGCGGCAGCAAGAGCGGCGACATCCGCGTCATCACCTGCTACGTGGAACAAACTGCCGAAGGTGAAACTATTTATCTGGTAACGATTTATGATAAATAGGAAGCCACCAGCATTCCTAAGGAAGAGCTGCTAAAATTGCTTCGACAAAAGTTGCTACCGGCTTAAAAAAAGTACGCCCGCCTACCTTTCAAGGGGTAGGCGGGCGTACTTTTTCATGGTTATTCAACTTCACCCGGTCGTTGGCCCAAACCGCTCGGTCAGAATTAATTCGGGGGGTAGGCCAGCTGCCAGTAAGCCGTTGGCCGCCGCTTCCACGAAGCCCGTGGGGCCGCACGCGAATACCTGCGGCTGGGCCGGGCCAAAGTGCGCCACTACCTCGGCCAGCATGGGCGCGTCGAGGCGGCGCTGGTAGCCGGCCCAGCCGGGCGGGGCCTGGCGGGTATAGTCGAGCAGCAGCGTAAAAGTGGAGTCGGCCCGCGCCAACGCTTCTAATTCAGCACGATAGATAACGTCCTCGGCCGTGCGGACGCTGAATAGCAGCGCGGCCGGCGTGCGCAGCCCTACCCCCCGTCGGTGGCGCAGCATGGCCATGAGCGGCACTACGCCCGAGCCGCCGCCCACCAGCAATAGTGGTGGCGCATTGGCCGCGCCGGCCCACACAAAGTAACCGCCGATGGGGCCGCGCACTTCCAGCTGGTCGCCTATCCCCACGCCTTCGTTGAGATAGCCGGATACTTCGCCGTCGGTGATAATTTCGACGGTTAGCTCTATCTCGCCGGTTTGTTCGGGGGGCGAGGCTATGGAGTAGCTGCGCTCGGCCTGGTAGCCATCCTCGGCGGTGAGGCGCAGGTCGTAGTGCTGGCCGGCCAGGTGCGGCGTAAACTGCGGCAGGCGCAGGGTAAAAGTCTTGACGTGCGAGGTCTCGGCCTTAATGCCGGTGACGGTGGCCTGCTGCCAGGTAATGCGGCTCATAGCCGGCTGGCCGCGGGCTCGTCGTCGTCGCGGTAACGCTGCTCTTTCCAAGGGTCGCCGTACATGCTGTAGCCGCCGCGCTCCCAGAAGCCGGGCTCATCGGCGGCGGTGAAGCGTAGGCCCTGCACCCACTTGGCGCTTTTCCAGAAGTAGAGGTGCGGCACCACCAGCCGGGCCGGGCCGCCGTGCTCGGCGGCCAGCGGCTGGCCCTCAAACTGCACGCCCACGAAGGCCCTACCCCCCCGCAGGTCGGCCAGCGGCACGTTGGTGGTGTAGCCGCCGTAGCTGAACTCGGTCACGAACTGCGCTTCGGGCTTGAGCCGGACGTGCTCCAGCAGCGTGTCCACGCTCACGCCGCGCCAGTGGGTGTCGAACTTCGACCACTTCGTGACGCAGTGAATGTCGGGGTTGAAGTCCTGCATGGGCAGTTGGTTGAACTCGGCCCAACTCCACTTCACGGGCTCTGCCACCAGCCCTTCGAGCCTAAACTCCCACTGGCTGAGCGTAATGCGGGGGGTAGGGCCAGCCGTGAGCACCGGAAAATCGGTGGTTTCGTACTGGCCCGGCGGTAGCGGGTGGCTACTCTGGCGCTTGGGCTGAAAGCCCTTATTGGTGAAGAAACCAGCCATCTTTTTAGGGGGTAGGAATGAACAATTAGTGAGTAAAGAATCGGCGACCAGAAAGTTATTACTCCCTGACCGTTCATCCCTACCCCCTAAAAAAACCTACTCGTACACGAACCGAACCTCTTGCCGGATTTCTGGGTTCAGGCTCAAGGCCACGGGGCAGGTGTGCGCGGTGCGTTCCAGTAGGGCGCGGTCGGGCGCGCTGAGGGCGGCGGGCAGGTGCAACTCTACGGTGAGCTGCGCGATGCGGCGTGGCGGCTCTGGGGTCATCATTTTTTCCATCTTAAACGACGCGCCCACCATAGCTAGCTGGTGGCGCTCGGCCACGATGGCCATCGTAGTCAGAATGCAGGTGCCGAGGGCGGTACCCACGAGGTCGGTTGGCGAAAATGCCTCGCCGCGCCCGTGGTTATCAACTGGCGCATCGGTTTGAATGACAGTGCCCGAAGCCGTGTGCGTAGCTTCGGTGCGCAGGTGGCCCTCGTAGCGGGCGGTGGCGGTGGTGTGGGGCGTGCTCATATCACAAAGCTACCCCGCCAACGTTAGCTAAGCGTCCGGCGGTGAATTGCCGCGCCAGCCGGTATTTTTGACTTCGCTTATGAACCAGACATACGTTCTCATCACTGCCCTTTGCTTGGCCCTGGGCCTGGCCGGCACCGCCCGCGCGCAGGCTCCCGATGCCAGCACCACACCCGCGCCCACCGGGCCGGTTATTCAGGCCCGGCCGCAGGCCATGCCTTCCGATGAGCAATCATACCAGCGCGAAACGGTGTTCGGCATCAATTTTAATACCCAGGGTGCGCTCATCGGGGGCATCAACGTGCGGGTAGCGCGGGTGCTCGACGAGCGCTGGCTGCGCTTCTGGAGCCTGGAGGGCGTATCGTTCAAAAACCCGAAGGAGGAAGCTGTAACCAACCCGTATACGGGCGGCAGCTACAAGCTCTACAAGGCTAATTATGCCTTCGCGCTGCGGCCATCCATTGGTATTCAGCGCATTCTGTTTCGCAAGGCCGCCGATGCGGGTGTGCAGGTCAATGGTCTGCTGAGTGCGGGGCCATCGCTGGGCTTACTCATGCCTTACTATATTAGCTACGACTATACGGCCGAAAAAAATAATGCTTTCGGCCCAGCCGATGTTATTGTGGACGAAGCCTATGACCCGGTGAAGCACGCGCAGGAACAGTTTATTTATGACCGGGCCCCGCTTTTCAGCGGCATCGCCCAGACCAAGATAGTGCCCGGTGCCCACCTGCGTGGGGCGCTCAGCTTCGAGTATGGCCGCTACCGCGATGCCGTGGCCGGGGCCGAGCTGGGCTTTCTGGTCGAGGTGTATACCAAGGAGCTGCTAGTGCTTAACCCGCCCGCCCCAGCTGATGTGAACAGCCTCAACCACCAGTTTTTCCCTTCGGTGTACCTGACCCTGTACATCGGCCACCGGAATTAATTTTGGGGTTATTTTAGTGGCTGCGCCGCGTACCGCGCGCCCTGGCAATCGATTTTACGGATAAAAAAGATGGATACTCTGCTGCTGACGCTTCCCATTATTCAGGCTGCGCCGCTGGCGGCCCCTACCCCCGCCCGCCCGCGCAAGCCCGACTGGCTGCGCGTGAAACTGCCCATTGGCCCCGACTACGCGGCCGTGCGCAAGCTCGTAGATGAGCACAAGCTGCACACTATCTGCGAAAGTGGCAACTGCCCCAACATGGGCGAGTGCTGGGGCGCGGGCACGGCCACGTTCATGATTCTGGGCAATGTCTGCACGCGCTCGTGCTCGTTTTGCGCCGTGGCTACCGGCCGGCCTACCGAGCTGGACCTCGACGAGCCGCGCCGGGTAGCCGAGGCTATTGCCTTG
The DNA here is from genome assembly GCF_020012125.1 of Hymenobacter psoromatis. Classification (NCBI taxonomy): domain Bacteria; kingdom Pseudomonadati; phylum Bacteroidota; class Cytophagia; order Cytophagales; family Hymenobacteraceae; genus Hymenobacter; species Hymenobacter psoromatis. The sequence continues at coordinate 4,175,344 of NZ_JAIFAG010000001.1, read as the reverse complement.
ATGAAAGTGAAGCACGCCGTCATCACCTCCGTCAACCGCGATGAGTTGAAGGACCGCGGGGCCGCCGTGTGGCGCGATACGGTGGTGCTCACCAAGCAGCTCTCGCCCGAAACGACCATCGAAACGTTGATACCCGACGTGAAAGCCAACTGGGAAGCCCTCGAAACCATGATTTCGGGCGGCCAGGAGGTGATTTCGCACAACATGGAAACCGTGGGCAGCCTCTACCGGCTGGTGCGCCCGCAGGCCAAGTACGACCGCAGCCTGGAGCAAATCCGGCGCACCAAGCTGGCCGGGCACCGCACCAAGTCGGGCATTATGCTGGGCCTGGGCGAGCAGCCCGATGAGGTGCACCAGGCAATGGACGACCTCGTGGCCAACGGCCTCGACATCCTCACGCTGGGCCAATACCTGCAGCCCACCAAGCGCCACTTGGAAGTAGCCGAGTTTGTGCACCCCGATGTGTTCGCTAACTACAAAGAGGAGGGCTTGCGGCGCGGCCTCAAGTACGTGGAAAGCGGCCCGCTGGTGCGCAGCAGCTACCACGCCGAGCGCCACGTGAACGTGCCAATTTAATCATTTAAATTCAGCGAGTTATGTTGCTAAAAATGCCCTCCGTTAAAGAGCAGCTTCATACTATCGCTAATCGCCTGCCGGAGCAGGCTACCTAGGATGATGTGATGGAAGCGGTGTTTACTTGCCGCGCCATTGCCCGTGGCCTAGCCGATGTGGAAGCGGGGCGTACCATTCCTCATGACCAGGTGAAAGAATATTTGGCTCAACGTCGGAAAGAGCGTGAAACTACGGTAGAGTAATGAGGCGCTTGACGACTTAGAAGCCATCAGCGATTTCGTGGCGCAGTTTTCCGCTAGCTACGCCGACGAGCTAACCGCGCGCATTATAGCCGTTGCTGATACGCTGCTAAATTCTCCCGAGCTAGGGCGAAAAACAGCCGGACCAGAAAGTTCGCACGTCTGGGAATTGCTGATAGAAAAATATTGCCTGCATTATTGTATAGACAAAATTTAGATAATGATTATAGACATTCGTCACTAATCGCAATGACGGTAAGTATAGCGTATCTTCGTTGCCAATGTTGCACTATTTTACTACGAAAGGCCGGCTTTGTCGCTGGCCTTTTTTTTGGCGCGTGCTGGCACTCTACCTGTTGGCCTTCGCTTGCTACGGCCTGCCAGCCCTGGCTGAGCAGCTGCACAGCCCGGCTGACTACTGAAAAAACCTGGCGCTGGCTGGAATGCTGACGTGCTTTTATCGGGTTATTACGCAGTCAATTAAGCGCTTGCACGACCTGGATTTGCGCGGTTGGTGGCTGCTGGTTTTCGTGCCGATAGCCAGCTTGGTGCTAGGGGCCGGAATGCAGTTCGTGGCGGGTACGGCCGGGGCCAACCGCTTTGGGGCTAATTCGAGGGGGTAGGACCTAAAAAAACCTCGCCGGCCGACGAGGTTTTTTTTAGATTTAATCAACTTGGTAGCTGCCGTTTACCGGATGGCTTGGCGGCGCTGGTTCTGGTTGTCGGTGGGCGGATAATTGCTCAGCACGCTGTTCACGATGCGGTATGTTTCCTCCTCAGAGATGCTATTGTTGTTCAACTGGGCCTGGCCGGTACCGCGCCACGCCAACTCTTTGCGGCGGGCATCCACGATGTCGATAACGACCGTGCCAGCCTTATAGTTGTAGCCGCCGCCGCCGTAGGGGTAGCCGCCAAACCCACCGTAGCCGTAGCCACCGTAGCCGCCATAAGGATAGCCGTAGCCGCCGCCGTAGCCGGACTGCTGTTTATTCTCGACGCGCACGCTGTACGCTACGTACACGTCGGGCTCCCCACTAGCGGGCATTAGGCCCTTAGTAGCCAAGTCTTTGCTTACGGCATCGCGAATGCGCTGGTCTGTGAACGACTCGTAGCCGCGGGCCGGGCCGCCTTCGGTATCATTAGCTTGCTTCGGGTACCAAGCCCAGGTTTTATAGGCGCGAAAGTTAACAGCGTGGTCGAAATCACTGGTAGTGCCGACGTTGGCCGTTGTAGCGCAGGAAGCCAGCCCGAAGGTTAGGGCTAGACCCGTGACCGCCAGCGCGGCCGGCCGGACCAGATATTGAGTGATGCGGTTCATAAGGTTGAAAAATAGCGGGATGAAGCCCTGAATCAGGGGTAGGAGATTAACGCCGGGGCCTTAGCCAATGTTCCAAAAATAGTAGGCAAGCCGACTATTTTTACTAGCAAACCGGCTCCTATGCTAAACGCCCGGCCGAGTGCTTTTCGCGTGCTCGGCCGGGCATTTTTGGGGAAGTAGCGCAGACTCGCAGAGCCCGCACTACGGCTTAATACGATGGCCCCTTATCGGCCACTACCAGCTGCTCGCGCTCATCGGCGTATTCTTCCAGCGGGGTGCAGCTGCAAATGAGGTTGCGGTCGCCGTAGGCCGAGTCGATGCGGCTGACGGTGGGCCAGAACTTAGCGTTGCGCACGTAGGGCAGCGGGTACACGGCCTGCTCGCGGGTGTAGGGGCGCGTCCACTCGTGGGTGAGCACGGTGGCGGCGGTGTGGGGCGCGTGCTTCAGCAGGTTGTCCTTGGCATCGGCGCGGCCTTCTTCCACTTCGGTAATCTCTTTCCGAATCGAAATCATGGCTTCACAAAAGCGGTCCAGCTCCTCTTTGCTCTCGCTCTCCGTAGGCTCCACCATGAGGGTGCCGGCCACCGGGAAGCTCACCGTAGGCGCGTGAAAGCCGTAGTCCATCAGGCGCTTCGCGATATCCTCAACCTCGATGCCCGCCTTCTTGAAGTGGCGGCAATCCAGAATCATCTCGTGGGCGCAGCGGCCGTGCGCGCCGGTGTAGAGTACCGGAAAATGCTCTTCCAGCCGGGCCTTGATGTAGTTGGCGTTCAGAATGGCCAGCTCCGTGGCGCGGGTAATGCCGTCGCCGCCCATCATGGCAATGTAGGCGTAGGAGATGGGCAGAATGCTGGCCGAGCCCCACGGCGCGGCCGATACGGCTCCACTCGTGCGGCCTTCCACTGGTACCACCACGTGGCCGGGTAGGTAAGGCACCAGGTCCGCGACCACGCCAATCGGCCCTACCCCCGGCCCGCCGCCGCCGTGCGGGATGCAAAAGGTTTTGTGCAAGTTCAGGTGGCACACGTCGGCCCCGATGGCGGCCGGCGAAGTCAGCCCCACCTGGGCGTTCATGTTGGCGCCGTCCATGTACACCCGGCCGCCAGCCTGGTGAATGAGGTCGCAAATCTCGATAATCGTTTCCTCGTACACGCCGTGCGTGGAGGGGTAGGTAACCATGAGGCAGCTCAGGTGGTCGGCGTGTTGCGCGATTTTGGCACGCAGGTCGTCCATGTCCACGTTGCCGTCGTCGGTGCTTTTCACCACTACTACCTGCATGCCGGCCATCACGGCGGAGGCGGGATTGGTACCGTGGGCCGAGGCCGGAATAAGCGCCACCGTGCGGTGCTGCTCGCCCCTACCCCCGTGGTAACCGCGAATGGCCAGCAGGCCCGCGTACTCGCCTTGCGCCCCCGAGTTAGGTTGCAGGCTCACGCCGGCAAAGCCCGTTACCTCGCACAGCCAAGCTTCCAGGTTCTTAATAATCTGCTGATAGCCAATCGTCTGCGCAGCCGGCGCGAACGGGTGCAGCTGGCCGATTTCGGGCCAGGTCACCGGAATCATCTCGGCCGTGGCATTCAGCTTCATGGTGCACGAGCCCAAGGGAATCATGCTGTGAGCCAAGCTCAGGTCCTTGTTTTCGAGCTGCTTCATATAGCGCAACAACTCATGCTCGGCGTGGTAGGTGTTGAAAACCGGGTGCGTGAGGTAATCGCTGGTGCGAACCAGGCTTTCGGGCCAGGTCAGGCCGCGCTCGGCGGGGAGGGTAGGGGCGTCGGGCGTCGCCACTTCCTTGCCCAGCACCTTGGCGAAGAGGTCCACGAGGTCGCGCACGTCTTCCGGCTCCACGTTCTGATGCAGGCTGATGCCTACTCGGTTTTCGCTGTAGTAGCGGAAGTTGATGCCGGCGGCCTCCGCTTCTTTCCGCAGGGCCTGCTGCATCTCGTGGCTTTCCAGTCGCAGGCTCAGCGTGTCGAAGTAGCTGGCATTCAGCTGTTCTACGCCCAGCGCCTTTAGCTCGGCTTCCAGCGTTTGGGCCATCACGTGCGTGTTCACCGCAAACTGCCGGATGCCCTTGGGCCCGTGGTATACGGCAAACATGCCGGCCAGCACGCTCAGCAGCACCTGCGCGGTGCAGATGTTCGAGGTCGCTTTTTCGCGGCGGATGTGCTGCTCGCGGGTTTGCAGCGCCATGCGGTAGGCTTTGTTGCCGGCCGCGTCGATGCTCTGCCCGATAATGCGGCCCGGAATGACGCGCTTAAACTGGTCCTTACATGAGAAAAAGCCTGCGTGCGGCCCGCCGAAGCCCATCGGCACGCCGAAGCGCTGCGACGAGCCCACGCAGATATCAGCTCCCAGTTCGCCGGGCGAAGTCAGCAGGGTAAGGGCCAACAAATCGGCGGCCATTATCACGAACACGTTGTTATCGTGCGCGTTAGCAATGAACTCCTGGTAGTTAAAAATCTCCCCATTGGCCCCCGGATACTGCACAATGGCCCCGAACAGCGCCTCGTCCGTAAGGTCGGCCGTGCGGTGGTCGCCCACCACCAGCTCAATGCCCAGCGGCGTGGCGCGGGTGCGCAGCACGTCAATGGTTTGGGGCAGCACCTGCTCCGAGACGAAAAATTTATGGGCGTTTTTTTTCTTGGTTTGCGAGTGCAGCAAGTGCAGCGCCTCGGCGGCGGCGGTGGCCTCGTCGAGCAGGCTGGCGTTGGCGATGGGCAGGCCCGTGAGGTCAATTATCAGGGTCTGGTAATTGATGAGCGCCTCTAGGCGGCCCTGCGCGATTTCGGCCTGGTAGGGCGTGTAAGCGGTGTACCAGCCGGGGTTTTCCAGGATGTTGCGCTGGATAACGGGGGGTAGGGTCGTTTCGTGATACCCCAGGCCGATGTAGCTCTTAAACACCTTGTTCTGACCGGCCAGCTGCTTGAACTGCTTTAAAAACTGGCGCTCGCTGAGCGCCGGCGGCAGAGCCAGCGCCCGCGGCAGGCGAATGACGGCGGGCACCGTTTCGGCAATTAATTGCGCCATATTCTCGGCCCCGACGGCGTGCAGCATGGCTTGCTGGCTGGCGCTATCGGGGGCGTTGTGGCGGGTTTCAAACACGTCGGCGGGCTTGAATGTAAACGACATACGGGGGGGTTGGGGTAGGGGCGAAAGAGGCGACTTTTTCCTTAACAAAGGTAAGCCCGGTTTGGTCGGGGGTAGGGCGTAATTTTGGGGCAACGTTTCCTGTCTTTGGCTAAAAAAGAGCGTCATGCTGAGCTTGTCGAAGCATCTCACTCACATCGTTCGGATGTCGTTCAACGATGCGAGCGAGATGCTTCGACAAGCTCAGCATGACGCTCTTTCGCAGGCACTTCTATTTTATGCCCCTACCCACCCTCATTGGCCTGCTGCGCGAAGGCCGCACCCCACCCGACCGCCGCGTGGCCCTCACCCCTAAAAAATGCGTGGAGCTGCAAGACGCCTACCCCGGCCTGCGGGTGCGGGTGCAGCCCAGCCCCCACCGCGCCTTTTCGGACCAGGAATACCTCGACCTGGGCATTGAGGTGAAGGACGATATGGCCGCCTGCGACCTGCTGCTGGGCGTGAAGGAGGTGCCTGTGGCCTGGCTGCTGCCTGGCAAGACGTACTGCTTCTTTTCGCACACCATCAAGCAGCAGCCGGCGAATAAACAGCTGTTGCAAACTGTTCTGCACGAGCAAATTACTCTCATTGACTACGAGCTGCTGACTAACGCGGCCGGCCAGCGCGTGGTGGCCTTCGGGCACTGGGCGGGCATCGTGGGGGCGTATAACGGGCTGCTAACCTATGGCCGCAAGCATGGCCTGTTTGCCCTCAAGCCGGCCTGGCAGTGCGTGGATATGGAGGACATGGAGGAGGAGTTTTTCAAGGTCAAGCGCCTACCATCCATCAAAATCGCCATCACCGGCACTGGCCGCGTGGCGCAAGGCGCGTTGGAAGTGCTGGGCCGCATGGATATTCGTCGAGTAAGCGTGTACGACTACCTCTACCTCGATTTCCACGAGCCAGTGTACACCCAATTGTGCAGCTCGGATTACAACCGCCGCCGCGACGGCCGGGTCTGGGACACGGCTAATTTTCACCAGGAGCCGGCTGCTTACGAGTCTACGTTTGCTAAGTACGCGCCCGTGACCGACCTGCTCATCGCCTGCGCTTACTGGGACCCCGCCGCCCCGCATCTGTTCACCGAGGCTGATACGCAACGAGCTGATTTTAAGATAAGTGTGATTGCCGACGTGACCTGCGATGTGAACGGCTCCATCCCGCTCACTCAGCGTAGCAGCACCATCGCGGAGCCCGCCTTCGACTATGACCCCGCCACCGGCCAGCTGGAACCGGCCTACGCCCGCCCCGCTACCATCACCGTCATGGCCGTGGATAACCTGCCCTGCGAGCTGCCCCGCAACGCCAGCCGCGACTTCAGCCGCCAGCTGCTCGACCAGCTTTTTCCGGCCCTACTCGGCGGTGACCCGGCCGGCATGCTGGCCCGCGCCACCATCGCCCGCGCTGGGCAGTTATACCCCCGCTTCCAGTATTTGGCCGATTACGTGCGCTAGTAAAGTAAAGTAGTGCGGAATTTCCACTTTGTGCGCGAGCGCAGCGAGCATCGGTATCCGCGCCGCCTGGTTCCGGTTGCTCGCTGCGCTCGCGCACGAAATGAAAACTTCGCGCTACTGCTATTGCCGGCGGCCGGCTGTGGGGCCGGCCAGCACGGAGCCGAGTTCGGGCAACATCGTCACAACGCCCGCCGGGCTGATTTTTTTGAGGCTACCGTGCCCGGTATCGGTCACGTACACGTTGCCGGCCGCGTCGAGGGCCACGCCTAAAGGATAGGCAAAGCCGCTGGCCACCGTGTGCCCCCCGCCGGCCGGGTCGAGGCGCTGCACACGGTGGTTGTAGGTATCGGCCACATATACGGTACCGTCGGCGGCTACAGCCAGGCCGTGGGGCTTACTCAAGTCGCCGGCAGGCAGAGTGGTTACTTCCCCCGCGGCATTAATTTTTAAGATGGTACTATGCTCTGTATCAGTTGCGTACACGGTACCGTCGGGAGCTACGGCCACACCACCGAGGTGGGGTAGGCCGGTAGTCACTGCCTGAAAGCTTCCCCCCGGTGGCAGCCGAAACACCGCGCCGCTGCCCGGCCCGCTGCCCGCGTCGGCCACGTAAAGGGTGCCGTCGGCGGCTACGGCCACGCCGCAGGGGTAGGCGAAGCTCTGGTTGGTGAGGGGGATAGGCGGACCGGTGGGGGGCACGCGTACCACGTGGTGATTGCCGGCATCGGCCACGTAGGCCGTGCCATCGGGGGCTAGGGCTACGGCCGTGGGGTAGCGCAAGGGCCCGGTATTCAGGGTAGTAACTATGCCGGTCGGGCTTATTTTTCTCAGAGCTAAGCTATCCGTATCTACTACGTACAGGCTGCCGTCGGGGGCCAGGGCCACGCCATCGGGGTAGCCGAAGGCGGCAGGCAGCCTCATGCGCGCTATACGCGCCGCCCCTGGGCGGGTAGGCCCGCCAAAGGGAACGCTAGTTAGCAGCCAGGCGGCTAGGAGAGTAGAAATGAAGAACATAGAAGCGCAAGGAGAGGCGCAATATACACGCCAGTAGCGCGCAATGATTCAATTCACTGTTGGTATTATCATATTTTTTGCTGACTGGCCAGAATTCTGGGCAGAGTACCGACCTGGCGGAGCCAGCTACTACTTTTTGCCGGCTCCGGCCCACCTTTGCGCTCATGAACCTGAGCCGCCGCGCCACTACCCCCGAGCTGATGGACGACCTTACCCTGGCTTCGGACGAACTGCGGCAGAACCTCGACGAGCTGGAAACCATCAATACCTGGCTCGGCGGCTACCGGCCGGTGCTGGCGGCGCTGGCTCGCCTACGCCCGCGCTTTCCGCTCGCCCGCCCCCTGCGCCTAGCCGACCTGGGCAGCGGCGGCGGCGACACCCTGCGCCACGTAGCCCGCTGGGCCCGCCGCCGGGGGATAGGGATGGCACTAACGGGCATCGACGCCAACGCCTTTATGCTCACCTACGCCCGCCAGAAAAGCCAGCCCTACCCCGAAATCAGCTACGAGCAGCTCGATATCTTCAGCCCCGAGTTTGCGGCCCAGCCCTACGACGTGCTCACGGCCAGCCTCTTCTGCCACCACTTTACTGATGCCGAGTTGGTGGACCTGCTGCGTCGCTGGCACCAGCAGGCGGGCCTGGCCGTGGTCATCAACGACCTGCACCGCCACTGGCTGGCCTACCACAGCATCAAGTACTTAACCCGGCTCTTTGGAGGCTCGCGCTTGGTACGCAACGACGCGCCGCTCTCCGTGGCCCGCGCCTTTTCGCGCGCCGATTGGCGGCGGCTGCTGGCGCAGGCCGGCATCACGAAGTACGAGTTGCGCTGGTGCTGGGCCTTTCGATGGCAGGTGGTGATTTTGGCAGTAAAAGAAAAATAAGCTAGTGGCGCTCATTTTTGCCACTCTATAAAAATGTGGTTTTCGCTAGCTAATTCTTCCTCAATAATCGCGGCGATTATAGTCCAATCGCCACCTGCCAAGCCCGCGCCAATCGCGGGATAGCCAATGCGCTTCCCGGTAAAAGCATCTTTGATTTGTTGGAATACTTGCCGAGCAGCAGTATAATCAACCTTACGACCTGCGCCCCGCCATTGGTATTGCGTGTAGGCATTTACGATGGCGAGCGGCTTGCCTGCGTTATTCACTTGCGCCAAGGAATAGCTGCCGAGCTTGGCTCTGTCACCCTTAACGGTAGCGAGGTCTGCTTGATAGGCAGCCGGGAAAACTTGTTTGATAGTCTTGGCGATGCCCGCTCCCATTGTGCAGAAGCAGTTGCAACCATGCACAATAACATCGAATTCCCCGTTTTCGGCCTTCTGAATCAAATCACCTTTTTCAGTCAGCATTTTTAAGGTATAGGCGTTGCGTACCCATTAGGTAGATAGCGTTTCGTGCAGAGTTCGCAAAGTATTCGTTTTTAAAACTCTGAGCGAGTAGGTATTAAACTATGTTTCCCAATCCATAGAAATAACGTTTTAATGAAAAAGGCTAACGCTTTACGCAGTGTAAATCCCTACCCCTACGGCGTGGCCTGAGCTTGCTTCTTGAGCCCTTCCAGGTTCTGGCGCGAGCCTTCCACCTGCTGTTGCAGGGCGGTGAGCTTGTCTTGCTCGGCCTGAATGCGGGCCCGCTGCTGGCCCATCTCGGTGAGCAGGCTTTGCACCTTGCGGGCCTGCTCGGCAATAGCGGGGTTGCTGGAATTGAGGTCGCTGGCCAGCGGCGCGTTGCTGTCACTAGACTGGCAGCCGCTGAAAGCTAACGTGCTAAGCAGCAGTGCCGCCGCGGCGAGGGGTAGAATACGCATGGTGAGAGACAGAAGAGTGGAAAAGCGCGCGAAAAAGTACGCTTCGAACGCCGAAAGTACTGCGCTTAGCGAGGCTTAACCCCCAGCTTAACGGGTGGGGTCTCAATCGGTTGCCGGGCGGCTACCCTGGCCGGAGGCGGAAAAGCCGGCGCTAGGCGCAGATTTTCAAGAGCATGGCCTCCATCGTGAGGCCGGGGCCGAAGGCGCAGCTGAGCACCGGTGCCCCATTGTCGGCAGATGAGGCTGTGCTCAGCAACTCGCGTAGCACGAAAAGCACCGTGGCCGACGACATATTGCCAAACTCGCGCAGCACCCGGTAGGCGTGGCGGTTGTCGTCGCGGCTTAGGTTCAGGGCTTTCTCGATGGCTTCTAGTATCTTGCGTCCGCCGGGGTGCAGCGCGAAGTGCCGGATATCTTCGCGGCGTACCGGCAGGTCCTTTAGCAATTCGGCCGTGAGCTGCCCGATGCCGCGCTCAATGAGCGCCGGCACGTAGCCCGAAAGCGTCATCTCAAAGCCGAAGTCGCCGATGTGCCAGGCCATGTCTTTGGTACCCTCGGGCGCGAGGCCGCAGTGGAAGGCTTGCAGCGCTAGACAGGGGGTAGGGCCGGGCAGCGGCTGGCCCAATACCAGGGCCGCCGCCGCCCCGTCGCCAAACAGCGCGTTGCTCACCAGGTGGTCCTCCTCGTGGCTCTTCTGGAAGTGCAGGGTGCACAGCTCTACGCTCACCACCAGCACCCGCGCGGCGGAGTCGGCGCGCACGATGCTGTCAGCTAGGCGCAGGGCGTTCACGGCCGCGTAGCAGCCCATGAAGTTCACGCAGGTGCGGCGCACGTGCAGGGGTAGGCCCAGGGCCGCCACCAGCTCAATGTCCAGACCCGGCGCGTACAGGCCGGTGCAGCTTACGGTGATGAGGTGCGTGAGGCTACCAGCCTCGATGCCAGGGGCTTGACGCAAGCTCTCTCGCACGGCGGCCAGGGCCAGGGGTAGGGCCTCGCGCCGGTAGGCGGCCATGCGCTGGCTCACGGTCGGGAAGGGTTCCAGGCCCGGTGTGTTGGGAAAAAACTCGTAGTCGCCATTGGCCCGGCCATAATCAGCCAGCACCGAGTAGCGGTGCTCGATGCCCGATACCCGGTAGAGCGCCCGCAGCTTGCGCGTGCCATCCGCGTCCAGTTGCAGCGCCCCAGCCATAAAATCGGCGATGACGGGCTGGGCGAGGCGGTGGGCGGGAGTAGCGGTGCCGATGGCACCCAGGTAGCTGGGCATTGGGAAGAGTTAGAAGCGCAAGTTTACGGGCTAGCCCGGCACTTAAGCCCGGCGCGCATTCAAAAAAAGAGCCAACCAGCGCAAGCGGCTGGTCGGCCTCCCCATATACGAGGGCGCGGCCCATTTGGCGGGCTGGGCTGCTGTACGGGCGGGGCGAGGGCAAGCTCTAGCCAAACTCCGCGCCGTGGGTCTGGCGCATCAGGGCGCGCACGGCAGCGGGCCAGTGGCGCAGCCCGCCCACTACTAGCTCGCTCAACACCGGCCCGCCAAAAAGCCGCTGCACCGCCCGCCCTACCCGCAGCCGCGCCCCAAACTGCTGCTGCCAAGCGCGGGCATAGGCAGCCTCCAGGGCCGGGCGCGGCAGCTCGCCGCGCAAAAAGCGGCTGGCCAGCGGCGCGGCCAGCGCCGCGCCGTGCAGGGCCATCGCCATGCCGTTGCCACAGAGCGGCGTGATGAGGCCGGCCGCGTCGCCCACCATCAGCAGGTGCTGCTCCACGGGCTGCTTGGGGGCGAAGGAAATCTCGTTAATTACTTCGGGCTGCGCGTAAAGCTGCTCGGCATTATGCATAATATCAGCCAGGCGCGGGTTGCGGGCCAGCACCTCGCCTTCCAGGGCGGCGATGCCGCCGCCCGCCGCCTTGAGGTTGGCGCGGGTGGTGAGGTAGCAAAAACACAGTTTATCCTCCTCGATGGCTGAGATGCCGGCGTAGCCATCCCGAAAATTGTGCAGCTCAATCACGTCGCGGGCGAAGCCCGGCAGCCGCAGGTGGTATTTCACGCCGAGGTAGGGCGAGCGCGCCTGGAAGAAGGGCCGCGCCAGCTGCCGGTCGAGCGCGCTGCGCTTGCCGTAGGTGCCCAGCACGAGTGGGGCCGTGAGCTGGCGGCCGTCGGCCAGGGCCACCCGGTGCTGGCCGGCGGCCGCATCGAAAGTCACGTCGGCCACGGTGGCAAAAACAAATTCAACGCCTTGCTTCACGGCGTGTTGGTATAAAAAATCGTCGAGTTGATAGCGGCTCACGCCGAAGCCGCCCAGGTCGAGCGGACTATCGAGCAAGCGCCCGGCCGGCGACGACAACCCGAACCGCCGGATACGGGCCGGAGCCAGTGCCGCCGGGTCAGCCCCCAGCCGGCGCAGGTAGGGCAGCACTTCGTTGCTCACATATTCGCCACACACCCGGTGAAAGGGGTAGCGTCGCCGCTCTACTACTGCCACCCGGTGCCCGCGCCTGGCCAGGTCGAGAGCCGCCGCCAGCCCGGCCAGCCCCCCGCCCAACACCAGCGCGTCGGTCGGCTCAGCAGAAAAATTATGGATTAAACTCATAATTTGAGCGAATAAAAAACTGTCTTTACCTAAGAAAACGTATAGTGATGCGTCGGCAATTGTACTTTTGCGAAACCAAAAGATAAGTTAGTCGTTAACTTTCATGCTACCCGGCTACCGTGTTCTGGTTGATACTATTATGAAAAAACACCTACTATTTGGGTTACTATGGTTTGCCAGCCTGGGCGGCGCGCTGGGGGCCCTGCCACCTGGCCCGGCTTACGCCGATGCGGGCGTGCGCCAGACTATCACTCGCCCTACCCTCAGCGATAACACGCTCGTCGTGTATCCTAACCCTAGCACCGGCATCGTGCACCTCACTATCAGCGGCCTAGAAGGGCGCAAGGTGGAAATAATCGTGCTTAACGTCATCGGGACCATCCTGTACCGTGAAACGCTAACGGAGCTGAACGAGCGGTATACGAAAACCCTGGATTTGAGCCGCTTCGCCAACGGGCTTTACTATGTGAAGCTGGAAGCCGACAACGCCAGTCAGCTCTGCAAGCTGGTTATCCGCTAAAATGAGCGCCGGGCCGAACGGCCAGCACCCGCCAACAAAAAAGCAGCCGCGAGGCTGCTTTTTTGTTGGCGGGTCGCTTTCGCGACGGGCCACTGAGCAACTAGGCGCGTACGGGCGATGGGCTAACCATTTCGCGCACTTTGCGGGCGGTGTCGAGGGCAAGCAGAGCCGTGGCCAGAATCAGGGCAAAAAATACGTACCACATAAACGTAAGGACTAGAAGATAGGAAAGAACCGGGCGGCTCGGCTGCGAGCCGCCATCGGGCATTTAACCGTTGGGAAGGGGGTAGGGTTACAGTAAAATTCGGGCATTTTAGCGGGTTAGGCGGCGGGCAGTTGCAAGTGTCCGCTCTGCACCAGCCGGTAGAGCGTGGAGCGGCCCACCCGCAGGCGGTTGGCGGCGGCCACCACGTCGCCGTTCGCCGCCGTGAGGCTGGCTTGCATAATGGCCAGCGTTTGCTCGCGTAGCGACGGAAAAACCAGCGCTGTGACCGCCGTCGCTGACGTGGCCCTGGTGGTCAGCGGCTCGGGCGCGGTCGGGGCCATGCGCAGCGCAATGTCGGTGGCTTCTATCTGCTCGCCGTCGGCCAGCACGGCGGCCAGCTCTACCATCGCTTTCAACTCGCGCACATTGCCCGGAAACGAGTAGCCGGCCAGGCGCTTGCGAGCCTCGGGGCTGAAGGCGCGCGGCGGCAGCTGGTTGAGCTGACAGAAGTCGCGCACGAAGGTGTCGGCCAGCAGCAGCACGTCGCAGCCCCGGTGGCGCAGCGGGGGCAGCTCGATGGGCAGGCCCAGCAAGCGGTAATACAGGTCTTCGCGGAAGCGGCCGGCCCGCACCTCGGCGGCCAGGTCGCGGTGCGTCGCCACCACCAGGCGCACGTCGAAGGGCACGGGCTGGCTGCCGCCCACGCGCGTTACGGCCCGCTCTTGCAGCACGCGCAGCAGCTTGGCTTGCAGCACCAGCTCTAGGTCGGCAATCTCGTCTAGAAACAGCGTGCCGCCGTTGGCTTCCTCAAAGTGTCCCACGCGCCGGGCCGTCGCGCCCGTAAAGGCTCCCTTTTCGTGGCCAAACAACTCACTTTCCAGCAGCTCGCGCGGGATGGCCGCCATGTTAATAGCCACGAACGGCTGCCGCGCCCGCGCCGACTCGGCATGAATGGCCTGCGCCACCAACTCCTTGCCAGTACCCGTTTCGCCGGTCACCGACACCGTAATGGTGGTGCGGGCGGCCTTGGCAATTAGCTCGCGCACCTGCTGCATACTGGCGTGCTTGCCTAGTAGCAGCCCGGCCGGGGCCTGGGGCGCTGCCGGGGGGGTAGGGACTGGGGCTGGTTGCTGCCGGGCCTGCGCCAGCGCTTTCCAGAGCAACTCGGGGCTGTTGGTGTCTTTGGCCAGGTAGGCGCTGATGCCCAGTTCCAGCAGCTCGCCTTCGGCTTCCAGGTTGGGCTCGCTGGCCAGCACGTAGCAGCGGGCGGCGGGCAGGCGCTCGTGCAGCTTGCGCACAATGCGCCGGGGCAGGCCCTCGGGCCCATCGCTGTCCAGAATGAGCGCGTTGGGAGCTGCCGTGGCGGCCGGGCGGTGGGCCAGCGCCTGCGCCACCGTCGAGAAGCGCCGCACTTGGTAGTCAGGGTTGAGACTAAGCCGGTGGCACAGCCGTGTGATATAGTGGCTGTCCGGCGCGATAAGCCAAATATGATAATAAGTAGAAGTTGTCACCACGGGGGGGTAGGAGGAAGAAGGGAAAATATAAGCTCGGCTATAGAATGCTTAATAAGCAAGTTTTTATTAGAAAAATTATAAAAAGAGGAAAAACATCTAATTAGTGATTGTGTAAAATTCCTGGATAAAATTTATGCTTACCCTAAATACGAGAGGCAAAGTTCGTGCGGATTCGTCCTGTAAGTAGAAAATTATGCTGTTTTGAGAGAAAATATGAAATAATAATTTATAAAATATTATTGATAATCAAGAAGATAAAAAAATGGCCGATTGATTGAGTTAATAGAAGCACGCTCAATCTTTAGCCATCAGTATTATGCTAGTTCTTGGAAAAATTAAATACTCTTCCGCCCTGCGGAGTAGCTTTAAAAACGCTGGCGTAGTAGCCTTGCTGCTGAGTCTCCTGTTTATGGCCGCCAGCGCACGCGGGGCAGCATATTATTCTACCGGGAATCCTACGCAGGCGGACCTTAAAAATAACTGCCCGCTCGGCTTATGCACGGGTAAAATTCAGCTGGCCGTAACGGCCCCCACCGGGGGTGCCAACATTACGGCCACCATAAGCCTGCCCCTGGCGGGTACGGCACGGCTGCGCTACCAGCTCAACGGCACGGCCCTGGCCGGCTACCGGGCCGGCGTGCTGGTATCGGCCAACAGCGCGTCGCTCGGTCTGAATACGCTGGGTACTATCACGCTACGTACTTACCTCAGCACCGGCCCTACCCCCACCCAGCCGCAGGAACAGCGCGTGGTGCAGGGTAGCGTGGCCCAGGCGCAACTGCTGGCGGGCCGGGGCGACCCCACGCAGCTGGAATTTATTTCAACGGCCGATTTTGACCAGGTAGAGATTGAATTTAGTTCGGTGGCTAACCTAGGCACCAACCTGAGCGTGTATTATGCCTACGGCGTGGGCCAGAACCTGGGAACGCAGGTAACGGGCCTCACCTCGAACTCCACTACAACTACGCCCGGCCAGTACAGCGTGACTGGGAACTGCGCCGGTAAAGTAAGCAACCCCGGTAACGCGGTAGATAGCAGCCGGACCAACTACGCGACCTTCGGCAGCCTGCTGTCGGTGGGTTGCAACCCGCAGCTGCAAGTGGCGCTAACGGGCACCGCCCCCGGTACTTATAAGGCCGGCTTCGTGATTGGCCAAAACAATACGCTGCTGGATGCCAGCGTGCTGGGCGGCCTCACGCTGCGCACCTACAAGAATGGTGTGCTTCAGGAAACAGCCTCCGGGGCGTCGCTGCTGGGCCTGAGCGTGCTGCCCGACAGCAAGTCGCTGGTAAGCTTCCAGGCCACCATGCCCTTCGATGCCGTGTCGATTGAGCGCACCGACGTGGCGGCGGCCCTTGACAACCTACAGCTTTATTATGGGGTAGGTGTGGCCTCGACCACGCCGCAACAGGTAATTTCGTCGGGCTTCACTGATGGGCAGCAACACTACGCGACGCAGGCAAGCGGCCTGCTGTGCGTGGCCTGCGGCGTAACTACCCCCGCCAACGGCGCGGGCAACCCCAACTCGGCGGCTACTATTAATGTGGGCGTTGGCGTGGCCAACTGGGAGGGCCTAATCCTGGACTTGGATAGTGCCGGCCAGGCTGGCAAACAGGTGGGCCAGGCCGGCAACCGGGCGGGTATGATAATCGGTGGTAGCAGCCTGCTCGACGTAGCTGCCTTGAGCCGCATGACCCTGGTGACCTACGACAAAGACGGCAACGTGCTCGAAACGGCCTCCGGCTCGTCGCTGCTCAAAGTGAACCTGCTACCCGATGGCCGCCAGACCATCAGCTTCAACACAACCAAAAACTTCTCAAAAGTGGGCATTCGCATCTCAGGCCTAGCTACGGCCGTGAGCAATACCGATGTGTACTATGCCTTTACTGACAGCTCCAACGGCGCGCTGAGCATCATCCCGCCCACCGGCCCGCTGCCCGTGACGCTCATCAGCTTCGGCGTGCGCCGGCTGCCCGGCGAGGCCGGGGCCGAAATCAGCTGGGCTACTGCTACTGAGCTGAATAGCAGCAGCTTCACGGTCGAGCGCTCGGCCCAGCCGGGTGAGGGCTTCGTGGCTATCGGGCAGGTAGCAGCCGGCGGCACCAGCAACTCGCGGCACGCCTACACCCTGCGCGACGCGGATGCCGCCACCCAAGCTGGCCTGCTCTACTACCGCTTACGCCAAGTCGATACCGATGGCCGCGCTACCCTCTCGCCCGTGGCTGTGCTGGCCGCCGGCCCCGCAGTGGCTGGCTTCAGCCTCTACCCCAACCCGGCCCCGGCCGCTGCCCAGCTGGTAACGCTTGGCACGAGCGCCGCCTCGGTAGCTGGCTATTCGGTGAATCTCTATTCAGGACTGGGTCAATTACTTAGCAGCAAAGTGATAGGCGACGCCGACGCGGCCGCCCCCACCATCCGCACCGCTGGGTTGGAAGCGGGCCTCTACCACGTCGTGCTCCGCGATGGTACCGGCCACGCCGTATCGTCGCAGCGCTTGGTCATTGAGTAAAACGTCCTGCTGACGAAGGAAGTATCTCGCCCGCGTAAGTAATCCTGCCGTTTGGGGTTAGTTACGCGGGCGAGATGCTTCCTTCGTCAGCAGGACGTTTTACCCATTTACTCCATGACCACCCACGCCGGGCAGTGGTCCGAGTGCACAGCATCGGGCCAAAGGCCGGCCCCGCGCAGGCGGGGTAGCAGGGCTTGGTCGAGTAGCAGGTGGTCGAGGCGCCAGCCCACGTTGCGGGCGCGTGAGCCAGCCCGGTAGCTCCACCACGAGTAGTGGCCCGGCGCATCAGAGTGCAGCTGCCGAAACGAGTCGAGCCAGCCATCGGCCAGCAGGTCCCGGAACCACTGACGCTCCTCGGGTGTGAAGCCGGGGCTCTGCTGGTTGGCCTTGGGGTTGTGCAGGTCGAGGGCCGTCTGGCAGCAATTATAATCGCCCCCGATGATGAGCGGCGGCACGGCCGCATCCTGGCGCAGCCCCGCCACGTAGGCTCGAAACCAGTGCAGCCACGCCACTTTGAATGCCTGCCGCGCCGGTCCGCTCGTGCCCGAGGGCATGTAGGTATTGAGCACCGATACGTCGTCAAAATCCAACCGCAGTACCCGCCCCTCCTCATCATACAGCGGCTCGCCGCAGCCCACCACCACGGCTGTGGGCTCGCGGCGGCTGAACGTGGCCACGCCGCTGTAGCCCGGCTTGCGGGCCGGGTGCAGGTAGGCGCGGTAGCCCAGCGCCGCCAGGCCGCTCACGTCGAGAGGGGTAGTACCGGCTTTTATTTCCTGCACGCATAGCACATCGGGCGCGGTGGCGGCTACCCAGTCAAGCAGCCCCTTGCTAAGCGCCGAGCGCAAGCCGTTCAGGTTATAGGAAACAATTTTCATGTGGGTCGACAACCACCAATTAATCTAACTCATCAAAGTATTCCAGGATGTGCCATTTCAGCATGCGCTCCTGCTCCTTGAGGTTGGCGAAGGGCACGGGCGTAAGGAGCTGGTAGTGGGGCCAGCCTTCGTCGTCCATGCGCTCCAGAGCGTAGTGGCCGCTGAGGCTGAAGAGCTTGCACGTAGCGATGTGCATCAGGTCCTGCTTCTGCTCTTTGGTGAAGGCCGCCACGCCCTGCCCCAGCTCCTGCACGCCAATGAGCAGCAGCAGCGCGTTGAGGTCGGGCCGCCGGTCGAACCGCACCTGCATAGCCGCCAGCAGCGTTTCCCAGCGCTCGTTGAACTCGGCCTCGCTCTCGCTGGCCCCGGCGGGGGGGGTAGGGCTAGTGGACATGAGGCGGGTGGCTAGCGGCGGCTGGCCCGTTCGGACCCGCCAGTGCGGCTTCGGCGCGCAGTACTTCCCAGTACTCCACGGCGCGGCGGAAATGTGGAATCACGATGCTACCCCCAATAAGATTGGCAATAGAAAACACCTCGAACACTTCCTCGTCGCTCAGGCCTTCTTCGTGGCATTTGCCGAGGTGGTACTTCACGCAGTCGTCGCAGCGCAGCACCAGTGAGCAGGCCAGGCCCAGCATCTCTTTCACTTTCACGGGCACTGCGCCCGCCTGGTAGGCATTGGTATCAAGGTTGAAAAAGCGCTTGATAACCTTGTTGTCGTAGGCCAGCACGCGCTCGTTCATCCGCTGGCGGTAGTCGTTAAAATCAGTAGTAAGCGACACGGAAAGGGGGTAGGGGAATGGGGAGTTAAGAAATAGCGTGGGTACTGCGAGTCTGCGCTTGGGAACGTTGTTCAATGCCACTGCGCACGAACTTCTAACGCCCACGCTACTCTTCAAAATAGCGGTATGTTTGTGAAAATGCGAATGCTACTTCACTGAAAGCAGGCACAAAGAACGGGCTTTGAGCGGGGATAAGTTCGGCCGCCCGGCCCCAGCCTGCTCATCCGCCCACCCCCTTGCTTATGCTACGCCCGCTACTGGCCGATTTTGCGGCCTTATTTTTCCCGAAGTCCTGCCTGGCCTGCCGCGAGCCCCTGGTGGCGGGCGAGCAGCACCTGTGCACCGGCTGCCGCGCCGAGCTGCCCTACACCGGCTACCACCTGCTGCCCTCAGCCCAGAACCCGCTGGCCCGCCGCTTCTGGGGTAAGCTACCGGTGCGCCACACGCTCAGCTACCTGCGCTTTTTGCGCCACGGCCGGGTGCAGCAGCTGCTGCACCAGCTCAAGTATCAGGGCCAGGCGGGGGTAGGGCGGGCCCTGGGACAGCTCTACGGAGCCGAGCTGGCCGCGGCGGGAATGAGCGCTGAGTTTGGCCTCATCGTGCCCGTGCCGCTGCACCGGCGCAAGCTGGCGCGCCGCGGCTACAACCAGGCCGAAGCCTTCGCCACCGGCCTGGCCGCCGCCCTACCCTGCCCCAGCGCCCCGCACGCCCTGCGCCGTACCGAGCACACCGCCTCCCAAACCCGCAAGGGCCGCGCCGAGCGCTGGCAAAACGTAGCCACGGTCTTCGAGGTAGCCGAGCCCGCCGCCATCGCCGGCCGCCACGTGCTACTAGTCGATGACGTGCTCACGACCGGGGCCACCCTCGAAGCCTGCGCCGCCGTGCTGCTGGCCGCCGGCGCGGCCGCCGTGAGCATCGCCACCATCGCGGCCGCAGATTCAAACTGAACCGCAGATTCAAACGGATTTCACAGATACGCCGCTTCGCGGCTGGCTACGCAGGGGTGGGGGAGCGTAGGCTGCTCATTGCCGCGCTAGTCAACGCTACTATGAGTCGATTTGCGAGTTGCAACCAGCAGAGCCAAAAAGCAAAAAGGCTACCCTGGTGGGTAGCCTTTTTGCTTTGCAAAAAAATTTGTTCAATCCACTAAATCAGGTTGAATCTGCGGTCTATTTGTTTGAGCCGGCGTTAATCATGGCGCAGCGGAAACCAATGGTGGAGGTCGCCGAATCCTCGGCCAGGAAGCGGCGGGTGCCGGGCGAGAGGTAGTAAGCCACATCGCGCCACGAGCCGCCTTTGTATACCCGCACGTGGTCATCAATCAGGCTCTGGTAGCCTTTTTTGTCGTAGTTCTTGGCATCGTCACCCACGCCATTGCGGCGGAAGGGGTTGAGGTCCTCCACGTCCTGGAACGAAAGCGGGCGGTACACGTCCTGCACCCACTCGTTCACGTTGCCGGCCATGTTGTACAGGCCGTAGTCGTTAGGGGGGTAGGCGTAGATATACTCCGTAATCATGGCTCCGTCGTTCAGGCTGCCCGCGATGCCGGCGTAGTCGCCGCGGCCCCGCTTGAAGTTAGCCAAAAACTGGCCCTGCTTGCTGCCGTAAGGGTTGCGGGTCGAGCGGCCATCCCAAGGGTAGATGCGCTTCTCTTCCTGGTTTTCGTTGCCTACTTCCTGCGTGCCAATGAGGGCCTGCGCGGCGTATTCCCACTCTGCCTCGGTGGGCAGGCGGTAGTTGGGTAGCGAATTGCCGTTTTCGATGGACGGGCCGCCCTTGCCGCTGGCCATAGCCCCGGCACCGCCGCCTTCGGCCCCAGTGGCGGCAGTCGCGCCTTTGTCTTTCTTCTTGCCAAACAGGCCGCCGCTTTTCTTCTCGCCGCCGCCGCCTTTGGCCAGGTTCTCGTTCACTTTGGCCGTGCGCCAGGCGCAGTAGCTATCGGCTTGCAGCCAGTTCACGCCTACTACCGGAAAGTAGCGGAAGCCGGGGTAGCGCAGGTAGTACGTCACGTAGGGGTCGTTGAACGACAGGTCGCGGGCCCACACGGTGGTGTCGGGCAGGGCGGCCTTATACTTCTCCTCCGACGAGTCTTTGCGCAAAAAGTGTAGGTATTCCAACCAGTGAATGTTGGCCACTTCCGCTTCGTCCATGTAGAACGAGGCGATGGTTACCGTGCGCTCGATGTTGTCATGGTTGTTAGTTACGTCCTCTTCCTGCGAGCCCAGCACCGTGCGGCCGCCCTCAATGTAGACGAGGCCCGGCCCGGTCGGGATTTTCTTGTAATCCGACACCTTCATGCCCTCGTCGGTATTGTAGGCGATGCCCGTAGTCATCGACTTTTTGCCGGGGTTGGTGGCCGTGGGCGTACCGTTTTTGCTACAGCTGGCCAGCGCTAGGGTGCTGGCGGCGAATAAGCTCAAATAATTAGTGAATCGCATAATAAAAAAGAATGTGCCTAGAGGGTTAATAAATGTAGGTCGGACAATTTACTCGCAATATTACGCATAATCAGAAGTCGGGACAAGGGGCGTTTGGATAATTCCGTCTTTTCAACCTGCGAAAAGCGTTTTCCAGCTTGTCAAACGCACGGAGCGTTAAAGTTATTTCATGCGCGCCGCCCAAATCGCTGGCTAATTGGCTCACGCCCACGTCGTAGCTGTAGCCGACGCGCAGGCTGCCCACCGCAATGCCCGCCACCACGGCCACCACGTGCTGGGTGCCCAGGTTGGGGCTATTCAGGTTGCGGTAGAGTGCACCCACGGTCACGGGGTCGGCCAGTAGGTAGGCCCCGGCCTCCGAGCGCCGCGAGCCACCCTGCCGGGTGTAGCTGGCGGTCGGAATAAAGCTGATTTCGCGCTGCTCACCCTTGCCGCTGCCGGCCGGTTTTTGTAAAAAAAGCTTGTATCCCCCGCTCACCGTTAGCCGCAGGGGTAGGCCCGCCTGCGTGCTGAAACCCAGGTTGGGCTGGTTTAAGTTCTGGCCCGATATGCTCAACCAGGCTTCCTCAGCATAAAGCACGCCCCCTACCCCCGCCGTGAGGTAATTAACGGGCGGAAAGCCGGCCAGGCGCTCGGCCGTGGCCCCGGCGTAGCTACCGTCGGCGCTGTACTGGTCGCCAAAAGTCAGATTATCGTAGCCCACGCGCTGGCGGCCGTACCCCACTTGCGCGCCGCCACTCAGGGCCAGCGTGCGGGTCAGGCGGGTGTGGTAGGCGTATTGGGCGGTGGCCCCGAGGCGGGTGTAGCCCACGGTGCCGGCCTGGTCCTGGTTGATAAGCAGGCCCAGCGCGTGGTGCAGGCCGGGCTTGGGCAGCCGCCAGCCCGCCGCTAGCTGCACCGTCTGAAACGAGCCCGCCAGCTGCGGAAACTGGTCGCGGTAGCTCAGCGTGGCACTATAATCGTCCACCAGGCCGGTCCAGGCCGGGTTTTCCGCTTGGCGGTTGGCAAAGGCCTGCGAAAAATACACGTCCTGCCCCCACGCCGGCCCGGCCGCCAGCAAGCTTCCCAGCCCCGCCAGCCAGGGCCAGGCACTCAGCAAAAAGCGGGGGGGTAGGGACATAAGCGGTTAGCAGTCAGTCAGTAGCTGGGGAGGGGTAGCAAGGCTTTCGTACCCTGCTACCCCTCCCCAACGACCAAGCCGGCTACTAATTTACTTCTTCGTAATCGTAAACTCCACCCGGCGGTTGAAGCGGCGGGTTTCTTCCTGCTCATTGCTGGCGATGGGCTCGGTGCCGCCGAAGCCTTTCGTGGTGAGGCGCTTGGCATCTATTCCCTTGCTAACCAGGTACTTCTTCACCTCGTTCACCCGGTCTTCGCTCAGCTTCAGGTTCAGGGCCGGGTCGCCCTGGTTGTCGGTGTGGCCGCCAATCTGAATTTCCACCGTGGGGTAGTCGCGCAGGATGCGTACCAGGCGCAATAGCTCTGGAAACGAGCTGGGTTGCAGGTAATACCGGCTCTGCGGGAAGAAGATATTGTTGAGCTTCACCTTTTGGCCCACCTTGAAGGGCACCAGAAATAAATCCTGCTGCTTCTCGGTGTATTTATCGGCCGCCGTGGCGTCGAGGCTGGCGTTTTCGGCGAGGTAGTCGGCGGCTTCGGCACGGTAGCCGTACTGCACACCGGCCGGCAGCACAATGGTGTAGGAGCCATCCACCGGCGACGACTCGGCCACCCCGATTTCCTCGCCCGTAATCAGGTTTTCGTAGTGAATAATGGCCCGGATGGGCTTTTTCGTCACCGCGTCCAGCACCTTGCCCTGCACCAGCGTCACCACTTCGGGCTTGAAAGCCGGAGCCAGCGCGATGCGAAAAATATCTTTCGAGCCGCCCATCCCGTTGCGGTCCGATACCAGATACGCGTTATCACCAGCCGCCGATACGGTGTAGTACGCGTCAAAATCGGGTGAATTCACCACTGGCCCGAGGTTGCGCGGGGCGCTCCACTTGGTCCAGGTGCTATCCAGACGTTTTGAATAAAAAATATCACTTTTCCCATAACCGCCGTGCCCATCCGAGGCGAAATACAGCGTCTTATCGTCGGCCGCCAGGAAGGGCGCAAAGTCCGCGCCCGGCGTGTTGATAGTCTTGCCCAGGCTAATAGGTTTAGTCCACTGCACTACCCGCTTAGGGTCGGGCTGCTCGCCCACCGGAATGGGTTTAGGGAAGCTCACGAAGATATCCTGCTCGCCCTGGCCCTCGGGGCGCTGCACGGCCATGAGCAGCGCCTTGCCCGAGGTAGCCATAAACCCATCAATATGGGCCGGGTCTTGGTTGATGAAGTTGTCAATCGGTACCTTTTGCGGCACGCTCCAGCCGCCCGGCGAGCGCCGGCTCGTGCTGAAGCCTTTGGGCTCCATAAAGCCATCTACGTATACGCCAATAAGCAGCGCCACCTGCCCGTTGGCCGATACCGAGGCCAGGCCGTTGGGGTCTTCGGGGCCGTTGGGCGGGGTGCCGAGGTTCTTGGCCGTGCTCCAGGTCTGGTTTTTACCGCTCGTGAGCTTGGAATACCAGATGTCCTGCGGGTCACGCGTGCCGCCGCGGTTTTCAGGGTAAAACTGCCGGGCGAAAAACATGGTGCGCCCGTCGGGCGAAATCACCGGGTGGGTATCCACGTATTTGCTGTTCACGGTGGGCCCCAGGTTCTTGAGCGTCGAGTCCATCTGTACCGTTTCCACGTCCGTCGAGGCCGGGTTTTTGAAATCCTGCCGCACAATCTGCACATCCACGTTGGCAATGCCGATGGCATCGAGTTGATTGTCACCGGGCACCTTGGCCGCGTTCAGCGTCACTTTCGCGCCGATAGTGCGGTATTTCTCGGGCTTAAACTTGACCTGAAGCGTGCGAAAACCCACCGGCAGCGGGCCGGGGTTGGGGTTGGTGTATACCACGTGGTGCTCTCCCTTGATGTCAATCAGCTCAATCTTGGTCACGGCCCCAGGGTTCACGTTCTCAATCACCGTCACCTGCTGCGCGATAATTGACTTGGCAAAGCGCACGGTAATGAACTCGTTGGAGCCGTCCTTGCCCGGCGTCCAGGCTTCGTTGCTGGTCTGGCCCAGGGGTAGGGAGTTGGGTTCGCCCAAGGCTTTGTCGGGCGAAAATGGGGCCTTGCCCTGGGCTTTTTGGGAAGAAACATCTTCCACTTTAGTGGCCCAAAGTACCGTCTGGCCGTGGGCGGCCGACGTAAGCAGCAGGCCGGCCACTAGGGCCGGCATAAAAAATAATGGGGTGGACGGCTTCATAAAATAAAAGGGTATCGGTCGGGGTAAAGCACCGGGGAATAACAAAAAAATACCACTTGAATAAGTGTACTACTAGTATCACCACGAACCTAACACCAAATCGACGAAGCGCCGCGCCCGCGCATCTTTGTGCCATGCCCTACCCCCCCTCCGCGCCGCTGCCCTACGACTACCTGCTGGTGGGCGGCGGGGCGGCGGGCCTGAGCCTGGCCTATTACCTGGCTCAGGAGCCCCGCTTGGCTGAAAAGCGCATCCTGCTCATCGAGCCCGAAGCCAAGGACCGCAACGACCGCACTTGGTCGTACTGGGCCGACGAGCCTACCCCCTTCGATAAGCTGGCCGTGGGCGAATGGCAACATATCGCCTTCCGGGCTCCGGGTTTTGCGCGGGTGCTCAACTTGGGAAAGTACCGCTACCGCACCGTGCGCGGGCTCGATTTCTACCAGTTCGTGCACCAAGCACTGGTGGCGCGGCCGGCGCAGTTCACGGTGCTGCGCGGCCGGGTGGCTTCGCTCGAAAACACGGGGGTAGGGGTGCGCGCCCGCACCGAGGCTGGCGAAGAATTCATTGCTCACTACGCCTTCGACAGCCGTCCGCCGGCCATCACGCCCCGGCCCGGCCGGCACCGCTACCTGTTGCAGCATTTTGTGGGCTGGGAAATCGAAACCACCCGCGACGTATTCGACCCGAACGTGGTCGAGTTCATGGATTTTCGCGGTCCGCAGTACCACGAGGCGCGGTTCATGTACGTGCTACCTTTCGCGCCGCGCCGGGCGCTGGTCGAGTACACACTCTTCTCGGCGCAAGTTTTAGCTAAGGCCGAATACGAAGCCCATATTCTTGATTACCTGACGAATACGCTGGATTTAGCGCCAGCCGACTACCGCATGGTGGAGGAGGAAATGGGGGCTATTCCGATGACTGACCACCCGCTGCCGGAGGGGGTAGGGGCCAATATTATCAACCTGGGGACCCGCGCCGGGCGGGCCAAGCCGAGCACCGGCTACGCCTTCCGGCGCATTCAGGCGCAGTCGGCGCGGCTGGCGGCGGCGCTGGCGGCCACCGGCCGGCCGCCCCGCGACCTCACCGGCGACCGCTGGCAGTTCCGGCTTTTTGATACGCTGCTGCTCGACATTATGCAGCGCCGGGGCGAGACGACCCGCGACATTTTTCAGCAGCTTTTCGAGCGCAACCCGGTGGCCCGCATCCTGCGCTTTCTGGACGAAAAAACATCCTGGGCCGACAACCTGCGGGTGATGAACTCGGTGGCACCGGGGCCGTTTATGCGCTCCATCTGGCACGTGCTGCGCGGCCGGCCGGGGAATAGGTAGTGGTGAGTAGCGAAAGAACGTCATGCTGACGAAGGAAGCATGACGTTCTTTCGCTACTCATTCCTTTTCCAGAAACCTGCGCTCAGCGCGTACCGATTCGGCGCTGAGGGGTAGCAGCTTGGGGTGCGGGCGCGACAAATTGAGCAGGAAGCCGGGCAGGCCGGGCAGGCTGTCGAGGTCGTGGGTGCTGCATAAAATGGTGCGCCCTTCTATCGTTACCCACTCACTTAGCAAAGCAAAAATGCGCCGCCGATGGTACACGTCGAGCTGCTGGGTAGGCTCATCGAGCAGGTACAGCGGCGCATCGTGCAGGCTTAGCTGGGCCAGCCATATTAGCTGCTGCTCGCCGCCCGAAAGCTCCCGGAAATCCTGCCCAGCCAGGTGGGTAGCGCCCACGGCGGCCAGCGCCGCGTCGGCGCGGGCGTAGTCGGCGGGGCCGTAGGTGCTGAACAGGCCGTGGTGGCGGTAGCGGCCCATCACCACCAGCTCGCGGGCAGCCAGGCCAAAGTCGAGGCTGCCACGCTGGGGCAGGTAGCCCAGCCGCCGCGCCAGCGCCGGCCCGCGCAGCGTGCGCAGCTCTTCGGGCCCGCCCAGCCGCACCGAGCCTTGGTAGGGCAGCTGCCCAGTCAGCACCCGAAACAAGGTGGTTTTGCCGGCTCCGTTGTGCCCCAGCACCGCCACAAACGTGGGCGCGGCCGGCAGCACCAACGAAAAATCGCGGAGCAGCACCCGATTGGGGTACCCCGCGATTAACTTTTCAATTATCAGTGAGCAATTATCAGTTATCAATTCCGAAGGAGGCTAACTGGTGGCTGCAACCCGCGCAAATATTTGAAGAACAGTTGATAACTGTTCACTGATAATTGATAACTGAATTAGTATTCATCTTCGTTGAACATGAAGTCTTCCTTGGTGGGGTAGTCGGGCCACACTTCTTCGATGTTTTCGTAGGGCTGGCCGTCATCTTCCAGCCCTTGCAGGTTTTCGACTACCTCCATCGGGGCCCCCGAGCGAATAGAAAAGTCAATGAGTTCGTCCTTGGTGGCCGGCCAGGGCGCATCTTCCAGGTAGGAGGCGAGTTCGAGGGTCCAGTACATGGTAAAAAAAGAGGGGGTAGGCGTTGGAAAAAAGGTTGCTAAATATAAGCGCCACCGGCGCAACGCAAATGCCCGGCCAAAGGTTAGCTGCCGGTAGACAGCTGAAAGAGGGTAATTAGCTCGGTTTTAGTTTGAATCTTACGCTCGAAGGTGCGAATTTTTCCTTGCAAGAGTTGCCGGAACTGGTCATTAGCTGCCGAATTGTTGAGCTTGCTCAGGTTATCGCGCAGCGCGGCTAGCTCCTGGCGGTCGCTCTCAATAAACTTGCGCAAGGCCACCGTAGCGGTCTGGGCGCGCTCGTCGGGGCTCAGCGGCGGGCTGCCCTCAGCCTGGCGCTTGCGCAGGTAGTAGTCGAGGGCACTCATCTCAAATACCTTGTCGCAGGCCAGCATGAAGCGCTGCCACAGCTGGTCCGACTCGGGGCCACGCACCGCGCCGCTTTGCTTCCACTCGGCTTGCAGGGCTTTGGCCTGCGTCACGCCCTGGTTGGGGGGTAGGGCAATGAGGGCCTCGGCGCGGCGGGCCAGCTCGCGCTTGCGCAGCAGGCTTTCCTCGGGTGAGCCGGGCACGGCACCGGGGCGCACCTCGGCGGGGCGCTGGGTTTCGATGTGCGTTTTGAGGCGCTCAAAAAAGTGGTTGTTAGCCGCCCGAAATCGGGTCCACAGCTCGGCCGCCTGCTTTTTGGGCAGGTTGCCATTCACGTCGCGCCAGGCCGTTTGCAGCTGCTTAAGCTGCCGCGACACGGCTTCGAACTGGTCGGAGTTCTTGAGGCTTTCGGCCTGGTTCACCAGCTCGCGGTAGCGCTCCACGGTGCGGCGCGCCAGCGCCTTGCGGTCGGTCTGGAAGGCTTTGCGGCGGTCAAAGAATTCCTGCACTGCCCCGTGAAAGCGCTCTTCGAGCGGCGGGGCCAGGGCCTTGTCCACGGGCCCGGTTTTAAGCCAGGCTTGGCGCAATTCCTTCACGGTTTCGCTGGCCGACAGCCACTCCACGCTTTCGCGCAGGGCCTCAGCCTGCTCGATGAGGCTGACTTTGGTGGCCAGGTTTTTTTCGCGGTTGCGGGCCACCGACACGTTGAGCTGCTCCTCGGCCTCGCGCAGGCGGCGGTGCAGGCCCTCGTAGTCGCCCAGGCCGTCGTGCTGCTTGGTCTGCTCCTGCAGGTGCAGCAGCTTCATCAGGTAAGAGCCTTGGTTGTCAGCAGCTTGCAGGCGTTCTAGCAGCTCATCAATCTTTGCCCGAAAAGCCTCGTAGCGCTGGCCAAAGTAGCGCAGCGCGTCATCGTCCGTGTCTTTAACCTGGCCGATGCGGCGGGCCGGCTGGCCCAAAACCGGGCGCAGCCAAACGCCCCCGTCCTGCACGTAGCCATAGCGGCGAGCTTCCGTGAGCGGGTGGTCGGGAATGTCCATTGGTGAAATGGGAAAGATAGAGTGAGGCAAAAACGTCGGAAAGCGCAGCAGTCGGCTCCAAACGTGGACAGGGAATGAACTACAAGTTTACGCGAAAAATTGGTAGTTTCTGGTTTGGAGTTCCTAGTGCCTGGTTTCTAATTCTCGGTTTAGGGTTTCTGGTTTTAGCCGTAAAAAAGGGAAGGCTTCTATTTTGACCAGCGTCCGCCGACCTTTGACGCCCGGAGGCTAGAAATCGCACGCTCAAAACCAGGATTAAAAACCAGGAACCAAGGACCAAAAACTCAGCGACAGCACTTCAGTACCTCAAAAATCAGCACTTCAAACATATGTCCGACCAGCCCACTATCATCTTCAGCATGGCTGGGGTAAGCAAGATTTACCCGCCGCAGAAGCAGGTTCTCAAAAATATCTACCTCTCGTTTTTCTATGGGGCCAAAATCGGCGTGCTCGGCCTCAACGGCTCGGGCAAGTCGAGCCTCTTGAAAATTATTGCGGGGGTAGACAAGCAGTTTCAGGGTGAAGTCGTGTTTTCGCCCGGCTACTCGGTGGGCTACCTGGAGCAGGAGCCCCAGCTCGACCCCGCCAAAACCGTACTGGAAGTGGTGCAGGAAGGAGCCGCCGAAACGGTAGCCCTGCTCAAAGAATACGATGAAATAAACGAAGCCTTCGGGGCCGAAGACGCCGACTTCGACAAGCTGCTGGAGCGCCAGGGCACGGTGCAGGAGCGCCTGGACCAGCTCGACGCCTGGAACCTCGACAGCAAGCTGGAACGGGCGATGGACGCCCTGCGTACCCCGCCGCAGGAAGCCATTATCGGCACGCTCAGCGGGGGCGAGAAGCGCCGCGTGGCCCTGTGTCGCCTGCTGCTGCAAGAGCCTGACGTACTGTTGCTTGACGAGCCCACTAACCACCTCGACGCCGAAAGCGTGCTGTGGCTAGAGCAGCACTTGCAGCAGTACAAAGGCACCGTGATTGCCGTCACCCACGACCGCTATTTTCTCGATAACGTGGCCGGCTGGATTCTGGAGCTGGACCGCGGCACCGGTATTCCGTGGAAGGGTAATTACAGCTCGTGGCTGGAACAGAAAACTGACCGCCTGGCCAAGGAGGAAAACACCGAAAGCAAGCGCGCCAAAACCTTGCAGCGCGAGCTGGAATGGGTACGGATGTCGCCCAAAGCCCGTCAGAGCAAGGGCAAGGCCCGCCTCGCCAACTACGACAAGCTGGCTAGCGAAGAAGCCAAAGACAAGGAGCAGAAGCTCGAACTATTCATCCCCGATGGCCCGCGCCTGGGTGCGCAAGTTATTGAGGCCGAGCACTTGCGCAAAGCTTTTGGCGACAAGCTGCTGTTCGAGAACCTGAGCTTTTCCCTACCCCAGGGCGGCATCGTGGGTATCATCGGACCCAACGGCGCGGGCAAGACCACGCTCTTTCGGATGATAACCGACCAAATGAAGCCTGACGCCGGCACGTTCGAAGTCGGCCCCACGGTGCAAACTGCCTACATCGACCAGCAGCACGACTCGCTCGACCCCAGCAAATCGGTATTCGACACCATCACGGGCGGCACCGAAACCATGCTGCTCGCCGGCCGGCCAGTGAATTCGCGGGCCTACGTGAGCAAGTTTAACTTCGGCGGCGGCGACCAGGAAAAGAAAGTCGGCACGCTCTCGGGCGGCGAGAAAAACCGCGTACACCTAGCCATGACCCTCAAGCAGGGCGCGAATCTACTGCTGCTCGACGAGCCTACCAACGACCTGGATGTGAACGCCATCCGGGCGCTGGAAGACGCGCTGGAAAACTTCGCCGGCTGCGCCGTCATCATCAGCCACGACCGCTGGTTTCTGGACCGGCTCGCTACCCACATCCTGGCCTTCGAAGGCGACTCGGAAGTGGTGTGGTTCGAGGGTAATTTCTCGGATTACGAAGAAGCCAAGCGCAAGCGCCTCGGCGACGTGGAGCCCAAGCGGGTGCGTTATAAGAAACTGGGCTAACGGATTACCCCGTCCTGGCCGGCAGCTTGCGTGAGAATGGCGGGGGTAGGGTGGTTTTGTAAATTACCCTACCCCCGCTACACGGCCGTGCCGAAGCGCTGGCGCAGCTGCTGGTAAGTGGTGGGCGAAAGCGCCAGGTACTTCAGAACAGTTTTGGCTTGCTGCGTGCCCTTGCCCTTTTTGTCGCGCTTGGTTGCCACGTTTTGCAGGGTTAGGTAGTGGCAGTCGGAGGCGTTGGGGGCGTGGTGCAGCTGCAGCCGGGCAAACGAGCCGGTGGCCGACTGCCCATCATAGGGTACCAGCTGCTCGAAGTGGCCGCTTTCGAGGGCCGCGCGGATGCCGGGCACGTCCTGCACGTAGTTTAGGGGGCGCGCCAGGTGTTCGGTGGCCGCCCACTCGTCGCTGGTTTCCGAAAACGGCTCGCTGGCCTGGCGGTGTGCCAGCCAGTAGGCCACGCCCATAATAATGGCAGCTTCCCCCAGCCAAACCAGCCATAGGAACACGCCCGACACCGCCGTATTGGTGGCGCTGGCGCTGCCCAGCGACCAGGTGCCGGTGGCATTTACCCGCTGCATGGCCTGCCACATGGCTACCGGGCTGGTAACAATTTGGGTGAATAAGGGTAAACTAAAGGACGTACTCGTATCGGCCTGCGACTCGGAGCCGGTCGTTTTGGAGTTGTAGAGCAGCGTCAGAAACACGCTCCATTCGAGGTATACGGCCACCAGGCCCACTACCAGCGCCAGCTGGCCTACCACCCAGGGGCTGCGCAGCTTGCCTATTTTCGCCAGCGAGGCCAGCGCCCCGCCCAGCAGCAGCCCGAAAACCCCGCATACCAGCAAGTTCAGGTACACGGAAGGAATGTACCAGACGGCGTAGATGTAGAGGGGAGCCAGCACGGCGGCGGCCGCTACCCCGCCAGCCAGCAGCAGCAAGCTGCCCGCGGCGGTCATTTTGTGGGAGGGCTGGTAGTAAGCGCTCATGGGCCAGGGTGCAAAGGGCGGAATTCCCTCGCAATAAACACCAGCGGCCCGCTACTGTCCTAACGCAAAACAGGCGGCTTTGCGACTGTCGCGCTCGTTCCTCACGGCCCTACCCCCTCGTCTTGCTCAGGGCCAGGGTTTAGGGGCGCAAATACTCCGCTGGGCTTAGCTCAAGTCGCGCAGGGCCGCCACGAGGGTGTCAATTTTCTTGGCCAGTTTCGTATCGGGGGTGTCCAGGGCATGGTTGGCGGCTTGCAAGGCTTTAAGCGCCATTCGTGCTTCGGCCAGGGCCTGGTTTACCTTATCCAGCCGCAGGTTTTTGGCGTCGTTGCGAGCTTGTGTTGTCACGCCGGTAATGAGGGTGATTTGCTGCTTGAGCGCCGATTCGCGCGCCCGAATGGCCCGCAGCGCATCACCGATGATGCTGATGTTCAGGTCAACGATTGCGCCCGTGGCAATGTTGTCGAGGGGGCCGGCATCAATGGGCGACTTCTTGATGAACGTGCGCAGCAGCTCGGCTATTTCCTGGCGCTGGCCGGTGGGGCTTTGCACGGCGGCTTCGGCAGCGGCCAGAATTTGCTGGAGCGCAGCGGCCCAGTCTTCCAGCAAAATGAGGTTGTTCCAATCAATAACGGGCATGGCCGGGCTTAGTTAAAGGCGGTGGAAATCTTATCAATATATTCCTTGAGCTGGCGGGCTTCGGCCACCACCTCCGCAAAGGACACGGCGTGCCGCTGGTCAACCACCGCTTGCCGGAGAGCGGTGTGGCTGGTGGCCCAGGTTTCGAGCAGGTCGGTGGCTTTTTGCAGCACCTGCCGGTGCTGCCGGGCGCACCGGGCGCGGGCAGCCAGCTCGGCCTGCACCCGGTCGTAGCGCGCCTGGAAGGGGGCCGAAATTCCGTAATCGGCCCGCTGCCGCCAAAAGTCCTCGCGCTTGGCCAGTAGCGCCAGGGTAGGCCGCAGCTCGCTGGCCGGGAAGGGGGGTAGGGACCCGGTGCCGGGGTCGAAAAACCGGGTTATCACCGGGTCGAAGCGCGCAATTTCTCTTAGCAGCTGGCTCAGGCGCTTCTGGTAGCGCGTGCGCCGGTCGGCTGGGGCTCCGTTGTAGGCAATGGCCGTGGCTTCAAACTCCACCATCAGGGCGGCGGCCGTATCGGCGCGGGCTGTGCGCAGCGTCAGGTCGTCGTAGGCTTGCAGCACGTTCTGGTTGGCCCCGGTCAGCTGGGCATCGGCGATGCTGGCCGCCGCGCTGTCGATGCGGGCAATGTCCTGGTTGTTGGCGGCCAGCAGCGCCGTAGCCCGCTGCACGGCGCTATCGGCCGCGCTCAGGGCCCGGTCGAGCCGCTTCAGCGTCCGGATTTGCTGCACGTTCTTCGAAATACCCTGCACGCCGGTGGCAAACAGGCCGCCCGCCACGCCGGCCACCGGGTTGAAAGCGGCCGCTACCCCCGCCAGCGCGGTCGCTATTTTGTTGAGGCTGGCTTGGCCCTGCACCCCGGCATCCGCTACCTCCACCAGCGCCTTGGCATATTGGTTGAAGGCCGCCAGGGCGCGCCGGCTCACGCGTAGGTGCTTGGCCAGGGAATCGCGCTGCAGCAGCAGCTGGGTTTGCTGGCCGGTGCTCAGGCCCAGCGGGGAGGTAGCCGCCAGGTCGTCCAGCACCAGGTCGTAGCCCGCGCCCACGGCGGAGGTCATTTCGCCGGTAGCCGTGGCAAAGGGCTGAATATCGGGCACTTTACAGCTCTTCAGCGGTAGCAGGAGCAGCACGCCGAGCAGCAGGGCGGGTAGGTGGCGCATGAGAAGTAAAAAGCTAGGTGGTTGACTTAGGCTTGAGGCCGACGTTGCGAATATTGATGAACTTACCCAGCGTATCGAACCAGAAAGGCGCGCCCAGCATCAGGGCAAAGGCCGTGAGCAGCCAGCCGCCCAGGATATCCAAAAAGCCCGAAAACCCGCGCGCCAGGCGCACCTGGCCGGTTTGGGCATCGAGCTGCCACCGCTGGGCGTAGGGCGGCATCCCGAAGTCGTCGGCCGCCGGGTCCCACCCATAGGCCGCCGGGCGGGCATAGCGCCGGGCGGGGCTCGCCGAGTCGCGCACCGTCGTGGTGTTGGTGCGCCGGGCACTGCGGTGGGTCCAGCGCAGCCAGCCCAGGGGCAGCCCCGCCGCGGGCACGGCCGCCAGCGCCTGCTGAAACAACGAATCGGCTTGGTGCATGGCTCGGCTTGCTGGTACAGCCGGCGGTGCGCCGGCCGGATTGGCCGGGTTATAGTCCAATCCGGCCGGGTGGGCTTCCCGCGCGATTTGCAGCCCGGTATCCACCAGCGCCAGGCGGGCGGCCGCGTGCTGCGAGTCGCCGAGAAAGCGGGCCAGCCGCACTGAATCCACATCGGCCAGCACGGCCACCAGCAGGCCCACCAGAAACAGGTACTTGCGATTATCGCGCTTGTACCAGCCCGTGAGCCGCTCGCCGAACTCGTGAAACCAGCCTTCCAGGTTGCGCTGCAAGGCCACGCCCTGCTCGGCAGGCGTAGCTCCCACGCGCAGGGCGTTGTCATACAGCGTTTGCAGCGTGCCCGTAAACGTCGTTGGGCTCAGGCTGCGCAGGCCCGCGCTGAACTGGTCGAGGGGGGTAGGGCCAGTGCCCGCCCCGGCCACCTGCTCGATAATCGTCTGGGCAAAGAGCGTTTCGCTGACGTAGCTTGGCCAGCGCGGTACCCAGGCCACGAGCAGGTTTTTCTGCGCCCTGGGCAGCGTCAGCGCCCGGATGGTGGGGGCCTGGTAAAACGCATCGCGCAGGGCCAGCCCCAGCGCATCGCCCAGCCGGGCGTGCAGGTACGTGCCCCTGGTGTTCAGCACGCCCGCTGGCAGCTCGACCAGCGAGAGCGTGAGCTGGCTGAAAATCAGGTACAGCGTAATCAGGGAAAGAATAGTGTCAAAAAACGGGCTGTTGAGCATGGGTAGGCGGGAGGAAAGGAGCGGCCCGCGCCGCCTGGTTTTCACTACCCGCAAAACAACCTGTGCCTGTTCGCTGCCGCATCCGTACCAGCACTGAACTTGGTCAGGCCACCCAGCCCTCGCGCACGGCGCGGGCAGCCAGGCCCACCAGCGTGCGGGTGCCGGCCTTTTGGAGCAGCATGCGGCGGTGGCTTTCCACGGTGCGCACGCTCAGGCACAGGCGGTCGGCGATTTCCTCGTTACAATTATCCGCCACTACCAGGCGCAACACCTCCAGCTCGCGCCGGCTGAAGTAGCCGGTCGCCGGGGGGGTAGGGGCCGGGCCGGGCCGGGCCGTGGCCCCAAACAGCACATCCAGCCACGGGGCCAGGGCCGTAGCCAGCGCCGGGGGCGCTACCTGGCTGGGCACCACCAGCCGCGTACCCGGCCACGGCAACGGCACCCCGCGCTCCAGCAGCGGGCGCTGGTCGGCCAGTACCACCAAGCGCTGGGTGGGCCGGGTCTGGTGCAGCCGCGCCAGCAGTGCGGGCAGCGCCAGGCCCGGCAGCGTGCCATCCAACACCAGCAGTCCAAAGGCGTGGTGCGCCACCAGTTCGGCTACCTGTGAGGCATCGGCGGTAAGAGTGAAGAGTAGTTGGGGCCAGTGTTCGCGCAGCAGCGCCATTAAGCCCTGCCGAAACAGGGTAGGCGGGGCCGCGATGAGGGCGGTGGTGGGGAGCGCGCTCATGACACCAGCCGCCAGAAACCAGCTAAGGAAAGTGCGCGCGCTTGGGGCGTGGGGCCGGGGCGGCTGCGGCGCGCGGCCGGCACCGGGCCGGGCCCAAACAGGGCCGGTAGGGGGAGTTTCATAGCCAAAAAGAGAAGGGTAGGGTAAAGCAGCCAACGTACTGCCCGGCGGCGCGGGGATAGCCAACGCCCGCCCAAAGCAGCTAAACCAACTTCGGCGGCCCGCGCCGTGGGGGCCGCCAATGCGCGCCCAGCGGCGCGGCCCCCACGGGAGGCACGGAGAACACCAACCGGACCAGGCAACGCGCCGGCCCGCCATCACGCACAAAAATCGCCTGCCGCCCGGCGCGTGGAAAAGCGCCGGCATACTTGCTCCAACCCCTTGGATATTAACCCGGAGGTGCGGCTAAGGTACGGTGCCTGATTGACTAAAGCAACTGCGCGGGCGCGCCGGGCAGCAGCTCCAGCCAGGTGCCGGGTGGCAGGGGCGCGCCGGGGTCGGCATCGAGCAGCAGGGCGCGGGCCGGGGGCTCACCGGCCTGCGCCAGCTCCTCCATAGTGGCGGGCAGGAGTAGGGGCGGCTGGCCGGGCCGGTGCAGCCGTAGGGCCAGCGCCGTGTGCAGCGCGGGCCCGGCCAGCCAGGCCGGAGCCGGCGCGGCCGGCAGCACCAGCAAGCCCAGTCCCGGCACCCGCAGGCTGCGGCCTACTACCAAAGCGTCGGCTGGATAATGCATCAAATTTTACGTAATCTCCCGCCCTATACTTTGAATGCCAAAACCGCTCTAATAGCCCTGGTGCATAATGAAACCCTTCTTTTTACCGCGCTTCTTGATGCGGGTGCCGGGTAGCAGCTCCAGCTCGACAATGAGGGGCTCGCACGAGGTAAACGTGACTTCCTGCGGCTTATAGCCGGCGGCGCTCACCAGCAGCGTGGGCTTGGCTGTCACCGCGGGCGGCAGCGTAAAAAAGCCTTCCTGGTTTGTAATGAGAATAATTTTAGTGCCCTTCACGGCCACGCTGATGCCGGCCAGCTGCTTCTCACCAATAACTATGCGGCCACTGTAGGCTGCGCAGGGAGTAACCGCGGGGGCGAGGCTGTCGGGGGCGGTTTGGGCGGTGGCCGCGCTCGTCGCGAGCAGGCCGGTCAGCAGTAAGAATAGCAAGTACTTCATAATAGTCGGGTACGATGGGAGGCCCGCGCGGGGGTAGGGCAACGGGTGGGGAAAAACGCGGGCGGCCCGTAAGAACTTCCCGAAGGTAACTGCCACGTCAGAAAGCGTGCCGGGCTTGGGCCAGGGCCAGCGGCGCGGCGAATGGCCGGCCAGACCTAACTTTCGCACATGTATTTTCTGCGAAACCTGCGGGCCGGGTGGCTGGCTCTGACCCTGATGGTGCTGGCAGGGCCACGGCTGGCCGCCCAGCCGGCCCCGCTGCCCTGCCTGCTGCTGCCCCTACCCCCCGCCGAGCGCGTGCAGGCCGCCAGCCTCATCGTAGAAGCAGAAGTACTGGATGCCAGCGGCGAGTGGGATGCTACGCACGGGCATATTTTTACGCGGCAGCGGCTGCGCGTTTTTCGGGTGCTGAAGGGCACGCTGCCCGATACCGCCGCCCTACCTCTGCTGGTGGAGGGCGGCCAGGTAGGCCTGGCCCGCCAGGAGCTGACCAACACCCTGCGCCCGCTGCCAGTGGGCCAGCAGGGGCTTTTTTTTCTGGTGCCCGCGCCGTGGGCGGGGGTAGGGCCGGGCTACGCGGCCTACGCCTCCAGCCAGGGTGTTATCACCTACAACCTGAGCCGGGGCACTGCCGCCGAGCCCGCCCGCGCCTACCCCAGCTGGGCCGCCGCTGCCCGGCAAACCGAGCAGCTGAGCGGCCAGCCGGCGCAGGTGCTGCAAGTTAACCCGGCCTTGCTGGCGGCCGCCCAGCGCCAGGCCGTCGCTGCCAGCCAGCGCACGCTGGCCCCGGTTATCAGCGATTTTAGCCCGGCCCAGGCTACGGCCGGCACGGGCACGGTGCTCACCCTGCGGGGCAGCGGCTTCGGCAGCAGCCAGGGCAGCGGGGGCGTCGATTTCAGCAATGCCGACGACGGCGGCGCGACCACGACCCGCGTGCTGGCCCGCGACTACCTCAGCTGGACCGACACCCAGATTCAGGTGCGGGTGCCCTCGCTGGCGACCGGCGGCCATCCCGCCGGCACCGGTCCGCTCACCGTAACCACGGCCGATGGCACGGCCACCACCACGGCCGCGCCGCTCACCATCATTTATGCCCTTACCAACGTCGAGAACACCGACGGCACCCTCGCCGACCGCCCCAACCACCTCGCTACCAATGCCACGGGCGGCATCACGTTCCGGTTCGCGCCCAACTTTCGGAGTAATGCCGCCGCTGGGGCCGCCTGGCAGCGGGCCCTGGCGCAGTGGCGCTGCGCCACGGGCATCAACTGGGACCTGGGCCCCGATGCCCCGGCCAATACCATTGCCTCGGACCAAACTAACGTCATTGCCTTCGACGCGGCCGGCACGCTGCCGGCGCGGGTGCTGGGGCGCACTACGTCTTATTATTTAGGCTGTTACAACCTGCAGGGCGAGGTGGTTTTCTACGTGTCCGAAATCGACCAGCAGTTCACGGCCAGCCTGCCTTTTCAGTTTGGGCCGGGCCGGGCGGGGCCGGGGCAATACGATTTTGAGTCGGTGGCCGTGCACGAGCTGGGCCACGCGCAGCAACTCGCGCACCTCATCCGGCCGGGGGCCATCATGCACTACGCCATCGGGGCGGGAACCAATCTACGGGTGCTCGACCCGACTTCCGACGTGGCGGGCGGGCGGCTGGTACTGCGCACCCGCAGCTTTCGCAACCGCGGCTGCGGCGGGCCGTCGCTGTTGCCGGCTCCGCTCACGGCCCTGGCCGCCGGGGGTAGCGGCACCGGAGTCGGCCTGGCGTTCAGCACCCGCGACGAGTGCTTCGTCACCGGCTTCGTGCTGGAACGCAGCGCGGGCCTCGATACTACTGCCGCGGCCGCGGGCTGGCAGCCAGTAGCTGCGGTGGCCGCCGGGCAGGCGACCGGCCAGTACGCGCTGCCCGACCCCCAGCCGCTGGCCGGCCTGCACTACTACCGCCTGGGCCTGCGCCGCCCCGATGGCACCACCGACTACGCCGCGCCCCTACCCCTCAGCGGCGAGGCCGGGGCCGAGGTCAGCGTCTTCCCCAACCCTATCACCGCCAGTCAATTCCAGCTCGCTTACCCCGCCACCGCGGATGGCGACCTCCTCCTGCGCTTCTACGACGAGCTGGGCCGCTACTGCCAGGGCCAGCGCGCCGCCGTGCAGGCCGGCCTCAACGTGCTCACCCTCAGCGTAGCCGACCTGCGCCCCGGCTTCTACGTGCTGCGCCTCACCGACGCTCAGGGCAGCCGCAGCGTGAAGGTTATTCGGCTCTGAGCCAGGGGGTAGGGAATAATGACAGGCGTCTTTTGCGTAAGCTCTAATAAGCAATGACAGACGCCGCTACTCCTTGCTCCCGGCAAACCGATACGCGCTAAGCTCCTCTGCACCGAGAGCGCCGTTGAGCCATTCAGCCTCAATGGTCGCGCCGAGTTTTTGGTAAAAGGCGATGGCGGGCTCGTTCCAGTTGAGCACCTGCCACTTGAGACGCTGGGCCCCGGTGCGCCGGGCCTCGGCCACCACGGCATCGAAGAGCTGACGGCCGTAGCCGCCGCGCCGGGCGGCCTCCGTCACCACCAGGTCTTCGAGGTAGAGCATCCGGCCCTTCCAGGTCGAGTAGGCGGTGTAAAACAGGGCCAGGCCCACGAGGTCAGCGTCATTTTCGAGCACGAAAAACCCGAAAATTGGCTCCGGCCCGAATCCGTCGTGCCGCATCATAGCCAGGGTATTCGTCACGGCCTCGGGGGCGCGCTCGTACTCGGCCAGCTCCTGAATGAGGGCCAGCACGCGGGGCAGGTCGGCTTCGCGGCCGCGGCGCAGGGTAGGGGAAAGAGTCATCAGAAAAATAAAAATAAGCTATGCAAAAGCCTGTATTAATAACCTGACAAGCAGCTCATTAACACAGGCCAATAGGTGCAAATAATGCCTTTTTTGCACCCGCAAAATCTGCTTCATTCGCGATAATCCGCGATTTACATTTGCGGCTGCATCTTCTTGATGTCCTCCACCGCGTTCTGGGCGCTCAGCTCGCGGTTGATGCTGTTGGCGGCGGGCGGCGGGGCTTTTTTGCCACCAGTGGTATCCACGACGGGCGGCAGGGCCGGCAGTGGCGTAACAACCACGTTATCAGGCGTTGAGCCATTAGGAATTCCCTCGGGCGACTCGTCGTTGCAGGCCGCCAGGGTCAGCGTGAGGGCTGCCGACGCCAACAGCGCGGGCAGGAAGCGTTTCATCATCATAAGGTAAGCCGAATTTAAGGCCGCAAGTTACGGCGGGAAGTAAGTATTGCGTGTGTAGGGGAGGCTTTAGCCTGCCAAAGTAACCGAGGGGGGTAGGGTAAGCTTCAGCTTGCCGCTAGTGGGTAGAGCGGGCACCTTACCTACTGGCCAGCCCGGCTACAGGACAAGCGAAAGCTTACCCTACCCCCTTCCACAGCATCCAGCCCAGCAGGGCCGCGCGCGCCGTCCAGGCCAGCGTGCGGAGCCAGTTGGTGCGCACTAGGCCGTCGATGGTAATGTAATCGTAGCCGGTGGTCGCCAGCCGGTTATGAAACGGCACAGAAATAAAAAAGGTGGCAGCCCACACCGCCAGCACCAGCGCCAGCTGGCCCAGCGCCGGTCCCGCGCCCCAGGTGGGGTAGGCGGCCCAGGCTAGCCAGGCCGCCAGAGCCAGTTCCAATACCATTGGCGCGCCCACCACCCAGCCCATACCCTGCGTGTGGGCGGCATGGTAGCGGGCAAACTCGGGCTTACCCACCAGCGCCAGCGCCGGATAGGTCACGAGCTGCACCATCCAGATAACCCCGGTGAGGTAAGCAGCTAGTGTAAAATTGAGCAGCAGTAAGCGGGGCAGGGGCATAAGTAATGGGTAGGTGATGAAGCGATTAAATTTTTAGAAATCGTACCTTTGTGTGCCATTTAATTTTTCGTTACCACTTGATTATCAATTATCTATCTGGCTGGCTTCAAATAATTAAAGGGGGGGTAGGGCGTAAGTGCTTAGCATACGCAGCAAGCTGCTAGTTGGGTAGAACCCACGAAAACCAGGGGGTAGCTGGCCAGTCGTTCAGCAATCGTTCATCTGGCTGAGGCTGGGGAGCTTGCGCAGCGGCCGGGGCGGCGCTACTATTGTGGCCGTAAGGGCTTGCCCATCTTTTTGCTTATGAAAAATTACCTATACCTACCGCTGCTGGCCGCCCTGGCCGCAGCCTGTAACTCGTCGTCCACGTCGTCGTCGGCCAGTGCGGGCAAGCAGCCCGATTTGCTGCGCGCCGCCCTCGACACCACCGTGGTGCCGGGCAATGACTTTTTCAGCTATGCCAACGGTACCTGGATTAAAAACCATCCCATTCCGGCCTCCGAAAGCAATTCGGGTATCGGCATTGAGGTGCAGAAAGAGATTTATGCCCGCCTGCGCGCGACCAGCGTGGAGGCCGCCAAGGCCAATGCCGCCGCTGGCAGTAACCAGCAGAAAATCGGTGATTTTTGGGCTGTGGGCATCGATTCAGTGAAGGCCGATAAGCTGGGCTACACGCCCATCAAGCCCGAGCTGGACCGCATCGCGGCCATTAAAACGGCGGCCGACGTGCCAGCCGTCATCGCCCACGAAATCCGGCTGGGCGTGCGCGCCCTCATCGGCCCGCGCGTGAACCAAGATGAGAAGAACAGCGACAAGATGGCGCTCTATCTCTACCAAAGCGGCCTGGGCCTACCCAACCGCGACTACTACTTCAACACCGATAACCGCACCAAGGGCATCCGCCATGCTTACGTGCGCCACGTGGCCAGCATGTTTAAGCTGCTGGGCCAGGACTCGACCACGGCCAATGCCAGCGTGGCCAAGGTGATGGCCTTGGAAACCACGCTGGCTAAGTCGTCGCGCAAGCTTGCCGACTTGCGTGACCCGTATAAAAACTACCACAAGCTGACCCTGGCCCAGCTCGACAAGCTGACGCCCGGCATCAACTGGAAATCCTGGCTGGGCCAGCTGGGCGTCACTAGTGTTGATAGCGTCATCGTGGGCCAGCCCGAGTTTTATCAGACCGTGGGCCAGCTCCTGAAAACCAAGTCGGTAGATGACTGGAAAGCCTACCTCAGCTGGCAATTGGCCCGCGAGTACGCGCCTACCCTCAGCCAGCCTTTCGTAGATGAGAACTTCAGGTTTTACGGCACGCAGCTGCGCGGGGCCAAGGCCATGCGCCCCCGCTGGAAGCGCGTGCTCGACATGCAGGAAGATGCCCTGGGCGATGCGCTGGGCCAGCTGTTCGTGAAAGAATACTTCAAGCCCGAGGCCAAAGCTCGCTACGATACCTTGGTGAAAAACGTGATGTCGTCGTTTGCCCAACACATCCAAAACGTGGACTGGATGAGCGCACCTACCAAAGTAGTGGCCCTTAACAAGCTCCACGCCATTATGCCCAAGGTGGGCTACCCCACTAAGTGGAAGGATTACTCCAACTTAAAGATAGACCGCAGCTCGCTGGCGGCCAACGTAATGCGGGCCAACGAGTGGCAGTACAACTACCAGCTCAACAAGCTGGGCAAGCCCGTGGACCGCACCGAATGGGGCATGACGCCCCAGACCTACAACGCCTACTACAACCCCAGCAACAACGAGATTGTGCTGCCCGCCGCGGCCTTCGCCATCCCTACCCTGCTCGACGCCGACGCCGACGACGCGCTGGTGTACGGCTACGCCGGCGCCAGCACCATCGGCCACGAGCTGACCCACGGCTTCGACGACCAGGGTAGCCAGTACGACGCCCACGGCAACCTGCACGAGTGGTGGAGCAAGGCCGACCGCCAGCGTTTCAACCAGCGCGTCAACGTGATTGTCAAGCAGTTCAATCACTACACGCTGCTCGATTCGATGCACATCAACGGCAAGGCCACGGCCGGCGAAAACATCGCCGACCTCGGCGGCATCGTCATCGGCCTCGATGCGTTTAAGAAGACCAAGGAATACAAGGAGGGTAAGAAAGTGGCCGGCCTCACGCCGGTGCAGCGCTATTTCCTGGGCTATGCGCTGGGCTGGCAGATGCACGTGCGCGACGAAGCCCTGGCCTCGCAGCTGCTCACCGACGTGCACTCGCCGGCCCAGTACCGCGTGAACGGCCCGATGGCCGACGTGCCCGCTTTTTACGACGCCTTCGACGTGAAACCCGGCCAGAAGCTGTACATCCCGGACTCGGCGCGGGTGAAAATCTGGTAGGGGGTAGGGTAAGCTTTAGCTTGCCGTTTTAGCAATTGCGGGCTACTGACGGCAAGCTAAAGCTTACCCTACGCTCTTCCCTAAGGCCGGATAATGGTGTAGCGAAACGGTCCGCCGTGCGCGGCGGCGTGTGCCACCGCCTCATTGGCCTGGGCCAGCGGAAAGTCGGTTATTTCTAAATCAGTCAGCGAGAGCAGGCCGGCATGGACGAGCGCTGCCAGCCGGGCCGGGGCCTCACGGAGATACATGTAGTGGCCACGCACGGTGATACAGTGCCGCATGAGGTGGGCGTAGGGCAGGCTCAGGTCCACGCGCAGGCCGCCCATGAGCACCACCGTGCCGTGGGGGCGCACCGCCAGGGCAGCGGCTCGCACCGGCGTAGCGTCGGGCAGGGGGGGTAGGAGGTCGAGCACTATAGCAATGGGGCTGGGAGCGGCCCGGCGCATGGCTTCGGTGTCGGCGGCTTCATCGCCGCTGAGCGGCACCGTGACCACGCGGGGGCCGAAGCGGCGCGTGAGGTCGGCCAGCACGGCCGCGTTGCGGCCGGGAGCCACGACGCAGGCCGCGCCCATTGCCAGCGCCACGGCCACGGCCGCGCTGCCAAAGTGGCCCGTCGCGCCGCTGATGAGCACCGTGTCGCCTGCCTTTAATTCGGCCGCCAACAGGCCGCCGTAGGGCACGAGGCTGGTGCCCAGGGCGCACCAGCGGCCCGCATCGGCGGGGTCAATATTTCCCAGCGGGGTAGCGTTTTCCAGCGGCAGCAACTGCTGCTCAGCGAAGGTGCCGTGGTGGAAGTGCGCTTGCAGCTTCAGTGCGGCGGGGCTGGGCGCAATCAGGCCCTGGAGCATGATGTCGGGCGCGAAGGCCTGGTCACGGGCCCGCACCGTGGGGTCGCAGAAAACCCAGTCGCCGGGCGCGAGGCGGGTGGCATCCGGCCCCACGGCCCGCACCCGCCCGATGCCGCCGCAGCCCACGGCCAGCGGCAGCAGCATCGGGTATTGCCGCTGGCCGCCGTACACGTCGGCGGCGTAGGCTAGCACCGGCGCGGCTACTATGTCCACTACCAGCTCGCCCGCGCCGGGCTGCGGGTCAGGTAACTCTTCTATTATCAGAGGTTTGCCAAATTCTGTCAGGACGGCCGCTTTCATTGCTTTGCGTGGGTTGGTTCAGTGCAAAGGTCCGGGCGGGCCGACTTACCAAATGGTAAAAACGCTCCCTACCCCATGATTTTGCGCAGGCGGCTGAGCGACTGCGGCGTGATGCCCAGGTAGGAGGCAATCATGCGCTGGGGCACGTGCCGGGCAATTTCGGGCTGGCACCGCAAAAAGGTCTCGTAGCGGGCCGCCGCGTCCTGCCCCAGATAACCCCGTTGCAGGTGCAGCTTGGCCAGCAGCTCGTGCTGAATGAGCTGCGCGAACAAGCCCGGTAGGTACGGGAGCTGTTGGCACAGGGCTTCCAGCCGCACCTTGCTGATAGCCAGCACCTGGGCCGGGCAAGCCGCCTGAATGCGCAGGGGTGTCGGCACCTGCTGCTCGAAGCTGGCCAGCACGGTGCAGAGCTGGCCCGCCTGCCGAAACGAATGCGTTACCTCTTGGTGCCGCGCTGGCTGCGCCACCAGGCGCAGCACACCCTGCTCAATAAAAAACAGCTCCTGGCAACTGGCCCCGGCCTCCGATAACGCTTCGCCTTCGGCCACCGTCCGGCCGGCCCAGGCTAGCAGAAACTGCGCCTGGTCGGCCGCCGGGATGGCACCAAACGGATGGAAAGAAGCGAGCAAAGAAGAAGCCATAGCAGTAGAAAAAGTAGGCTGGCGCATACCATGCTACCTCAACTAGCCTGGCCGCTCGCAGGTTGGGCCGCCCGGCTATGAACGCCACCGCAACAACTGCCAGTGAGTGAGGTTTTGGTGAGAGAAGGGTTGATTATCTGCACGGTGTGACATTTCGCGACGAGCTACGTAAGAGCGGGCAAACCCTGATTTCTGCCCGTGCTCATGGCCCCCGCTGCTACCCTTACCCCCACCGAAAACGTGCGCGCGCTCCTCGCCCAGCACGATTTTCGCG
The DNA here is from genome assembly GCF_020012125.1 of Hymenobacter psoromatis. Classification (NCBI taxonomy): domain Bacteria; kingdom Pseudomonadati; phylum Bacteroidota; class Cytophagia; order Cytophagales; family Hymenobacteraceae; genus Hymenobacter; species Hymenobacter psoromatis. The sequence continues at coordinate 4,131,150 of NZ_JAIFAG010000001.1, read as the reverse complement.
CCCTCAAAGCCGCCCTGGCCGACTGGCCCGCGCCCGACCTGGCCCGCTTCGTGGCCCAGCAGCCCGAAGCGCAGCTGCTTATCCTGTTTCGGCTGCTGCCGCTGCACCAGGCGGCGGCCGTGTTTGGCTACCTGGCCCCGGTGGTGCAAAACCGGCTGCTCAGCCACCTGGCCCCCGAGCAGGTAACGGCGGTGCTCAACGACATGGCCCCCGACGACCGCACGGGCCTGTTTCAGCGCCTGCCGGCCACTTTCGTCAAGACGCAGGTCGAACGCCTGGCTCCCGAAGAGCGCCGCGTGACGCTGGAGCTGCTGGGCTTCCCGCACGACAGCGTGGGCCGCCTGATGACGCCCGACTACATTGCCATCCGCGAAGACTGGACCATGACCCAGGTCTTCGACTATATTCGGCGGCACGGGGCCAGCGCCGAAACCGTGACGATGCTCTACGTGGTGGATGAGCAGGGCAAACTGCTTGACGACGTGCACATTCGGGAGTTTCTGGTGGCCGAGCCCACGGCCCGCGTGCAGCAGGTGCGCAACAATATTTTCGTGTGCCTCGATGCCCTGCAAAGCCAGGATGCGGCCCTGGCCGACTTCCGCCGCTACCAGCGCGTGGCCCTACCCGTCACCAACGCGGCGGGCGTGCTGCTGGGCATCGTCACCCTCGACGACATCCTGGCCCTGCGCGAGCGCGAAGACACCCGCGACATGCAAAAGCTCGGCGGCTCCGAATCGCTGGACGAGCCTTACCTGGAAATTCCGCTGGCTAAAATGGTGAAAAAGCGCGCCGGCTGGCTGGTCGTGCTCTTTCTGGGCGAGATGTTTACGGCCACCGCAATGGGCTTTTTTGAGGGCGAAATCGAGAAGGCCGTGGTGCTGGCCCTGTTCGTGCCGCTGGTCATCAGCAGCGGTGGCAATGCCGGCTCGCAGGCCACCTCGCTCATCATCCGGGCCATGAGCCTGGGCGAAGTAACCGTGGGCCGCTGGTGGCAGGTGATGCGCCGCGAGCTGCTGGCCGGCCTCGCGCTGGGCGTGATTCTGGGCATCGTGGGCACCATTCGCATTGCGCTCTGGCAGGGCCTGCACCTGCGCGACTACGGCCCGCACTGGGTGCCGCTGGCCCTGGCCGTGGGCTTCGCGCTGGTGGGCATCGTGCTGTGGGGCTCGCTGGCCGGCTCCATGCTGCCGCTGCTGCTGCGCAAGGTCGGCTTCGACCCGGCCACTTCCTCGGCCCCCTTCGTGGCCACCCTCGTGGACGTGACGGGGCTGGTTATCTACTTCACCGTGGCGTATCTCTTTCTGCACGGCACCTTGCTGTAGAGGCTTTGCCAGCGTTGCTCGCGCGGCCGGGGGGTAGGGAGGCCGGCGACTTCTCCTTAAAACGTGCCGGCTTGTGGAGGTTGAGTTACCCGGCTTGTCTTTTTCTAAAATACATGAATTATTAATGAAATTCTAATTCGGCTTATGTAGGGAGCGTACTTTTGCGGAGCGTGGATTGTCCGTATGGCTCACCTTTTTGATTGAATGACTTTTTATTATGCGCGGGCGCTGACCGTGGCCGCTCTGGGCCTGCTGGCGCGGGCCGCTTTTGGACAGGGCCAGGTGACGCCGCCCGCCTCCACGTTGCCCGCCCAAACACCCGCCGCTGCCTCGGCCCCCGATGCCGTGCACCGCGACGATGATGGCTGGAGCCTGCACTTCCAGCAGACGCTTATCCAGCAGTGGCACCAGGATTTAAGTCCCCGCTACGCAGGCGACCACAGCTTGCTGGCCCGCGAAAACGCCAAGCTCTCGTTCACCAGTACGCTCTTCATTGGGCGGCGGCTGTGGAAGAACGCGGCCGTGTATTTCAACCCCGAGGTGGCCGGCGGCAGCGGCCTGAGCGGGGCCACCGGCATTGGCGGCGCGCCCAACGGCGAAACTTTCCGCATTGGCGACCCCTCCCCGCAGCTTTATTTGGCCCGGCTCTACGTGCGCCAAATCTGGGCGCTGAATTCAGAAACCGAAGATTTTCCCGACGACCTCAACGAGGTGGCCGGCCGACGCCCTACCCACTACCTGGCCCTAAACGTGGGCAAGTTCAGCGTGGCCGACTACTTCGACCAGAATAGCTACGCGCACGACCCACGCACGCAGTTTTTCAACTGGAGCCTAATGAGCGCTGGCTCCTGGGACTACCCCGCCAATGTGCGTGGCTACACCGTGGGCGCGGTGCTGGAGTACATTACGCCCGCCCTGGCCCTGCGCGCCGGGGTAGGGGCCATGCCCGCTGATGCCAACGGCCCTACCCTCGACTATAACTACGCTAAGGCCCAGGCCCTGACCGCCGAGCTGACCAAGCCCTATACCATGAACGGCCACCCCGGCGCGGTGCGGCTGCTGGGCTTCCGCAACCAAGCCGCGATGGGCAGCTACCGGCTGGCCGTGCAGGAAGCCGGCCCCGATGGTCCCGACGTGACGGCCGTGCGCGCCGACCGCCGCACCAAGTACGGCTTCATCATCAATGCCGAGCAGGAAGTGAGCAAGGAAGTCGGCGCGTTCGGCCGCTTCAGCTACAACGACGGCCACAACGAAACCTGGGCCTTCACCGAAATTGACCGCAGCCTGAGCCTGGGCCTCACCAGCACCGGCGCGCGCTGGCACCGGCCCACCGACCGCCTCGGCGCGGCGGTCGTGGCGAATGGCCTCTCGGCGGCGCACCGCGCCTACCTGGCCGCCGGCGGCTCGGGCTTCATCCTCGGCGACGGCCAGCTCGCCTACGGCCTCGAATACATTGGCGAAATCTATTACAGCTTCGATTTTCCACGCTACCACGCCGCCATCAGCCCCGATTACCAAATTGTGATTAACCCCGGCTACAACACCAACCGCCTGCCGGGGCCGGTGCATATCCTGGCCCTGCGCCTGCACGTGGAATTTTAAGGGGGGTAGGGATATCTTTACGCTAGCACTAGCCGGCTTCAATTATGGAACCCATCACGCAATTTTCGCAGCTTGACCTAAGCAAAAGCTATACTTACGCCGATTATCTGACCTGGAAATTTGACGAGTTCGTGGAGCTTATCAAAGGTCGTTTAATGCAGCCTATGGCAGGACCAAGCCGTTTGCATCAGGTGTACGCGCTCAATATGGCTGCCAATATCCGTCAGTTTTTGAAGGGTAAGAAATGCCAAGTCTATATCGCGCCATTTGATGTGCGCCTGACTACGGGCGGTGTAAATGGCGACCAGCAGATTACCACCGTCGTGCAGCCTGATATCTGCGTGGTTTGCGACCTGACTAAGCTGGACGACCGGGGGTGCCTGGGCGCGCCCGATTGGATTATCGAAATCGTGTCGCCCGGCAATACGGCCCGCGATACCAAAACCAAGTTTGACCTCTACGAGGAAAGTGGCGTGCGCGAGTACTGGATGGTGTATCCGGGCATGAAAACTATAACGGCCTACGTGCTTGATAACGACCAGTATAAGCTGGCTGGGGAATATATAGAACCGGGGCTTATTTCGGTCGCCACCGTGCCCGGACTGGCCCTGGAATGGACCGAGATTTTTGCTGAAGACTAATCAGCTTCCTGCAACCGTAACCGGCAGGCTGCAACTGCGTGGCCGGTGGCGGTGTTCTTGCGCTTTGCTACCCTTGCTTTACTGATGAAAAAACTGTTGTTTGCGCTGGCTTTATGGGCGGCGCTGCCGCTGGCCGGCCGGGCCTGGGGCGTGGAAGGCCATCGCGCTATCGGCATTATTGCCGAAAACCACCTCACCGAAAAGGCCCGCCGCCAAGTGGCTGCCCTGCTCGGCACGCAGTCGCTGGCCATGGTCAGCACCCTGCCCGACGAGATGCGCTACCTGCCCGAGTACAAGGACACCGCGCCCTGGCACTACGTGAACACGGCGATGGGCCTGGGCCACGACCAGTACCTGCAAGCCGTGAAAGCGCAGACTACGCCCAATGCCTACAATGAACTGCTGCTGAAAATTAAGGAGATGAAAGACCCGGCCTTGACGAAGGCGCAGCGAGCCGAAGCCCTCACCTTTGTGGTACACATCGTGGGCGACATGCACCAGCCCATGCACACCGGGCGGGCCGAAGACAAGGGCGGTAACGACATCAAAATGACTTATCGGGGCAAGGATACCAACCTGCACAGCCTCTGGGACAGCGGTCTGCTTGATTACCAGGGCCTCACCTACACCGAGCTGGGCCAGCAGGACAGCGCCGTGCCTACCCCCCTTATCAAAACCTGGCAGGCCACGGCCGACCCCGCCGACTGGCTCTTCGAGTCGTACACCATCGCCGGCCAGCTCTACGCCGAGGCGGCCCAGAATCCGAATCCCGACTTTCGCTACTACCCCGCCCACGCCGACGAGCTGAAGCAGCGCATTCAGCAGGCCGGCATCCGGCTGGCGGGCGTGCTGAATGAGGCGTTTAAATAGGCTCGTCGCGCTGTTTTGGTCAATAAAAAAGGCCGCCGCTCCCAGCAGGAGCGGCGGCCTTTTTCAGGCGTAATGCACTTAGGCTGAAACAGTCAGCGCGAGCAACATTATCGAAATAAAGAGCCAAAGTTACGCTAGTCTTACCGGCAGACACAAACGATGGGCTAACCGCAACTTTTTTTTGAGCCATCAGCGACTCCCCAAAAGGGCCTAAAATCCTAGCCTGCCGCAGGAAAACTTTTTTTGCCAGAAACCGGAAAAAGGTTTTTTGCCAATGATACTATGGCCGCTAAAAAGGAGCGCGTAATTTTGCACTGTGAACGCACTCAACCACCAGTGGATGATGCGCGGGATGGCTCAATCGGTCGCCCTGCGAGAGGACCGGAAGGCCGTTGGCCCCGTTTTTCAGTCGTTCTGTAATTCGTTTTTCGTTTCGTTTTTTTGATTTACCGCTTCATTCGTTTGAAGCGGTTTTTTTGTGCCCGGCCGGCGCGTTATGGTTTTAAGATTTTAGGTTTTTTTTAGTTCTTCTTAACTACAAATTCCCCTCATCAACTCCAGTATGGATACCAACACGCTTTCCCCGAAAGTAGCCGCCGCTACGTTGTCTTCGACCGCCACCCACGCTGGCAACCGTAACCTGAGCACCGACCCCAAGCGGATGGCGGTTATTAAGGTGTGGGATTCGATGATGCGCGGCGCTCGCAAGTATTGTGAGGAGCAGGGCTTTGTGACCATCCACAACATGCCTCACATTGTGGGCGTGACGGGTGCTTGCGAAAACACGGACACGCTCTTTACCCTCGACTGGTACGACGGCAAGAAGATGTTCCTGCCCCAGAGCAACCAGCTTTACATCGAGATGCTGACCCAGGCTGTGGAAGGTGGCCGCGTGTGCGGCGAAATTCAGAGCTTCCGCAAGGAGCTGAACGCTGACAACCGCCGCCTGGCGCAGTTCACCCTGTTCGAAATCGAGCACGTAGGCGACCTCGACGAGCTGCTGGGCCACCTGGCCGGCATCGTGCACACGGCTTGCCGCGAGGTAGCCATCAAGTGTGCCAAGGAGCTGGCCCTGTTTGGCCGCGACCCGCTGGATATTATCGACCTGACTTTCAAGCGTAAAACCTACGCCGAAGCTATCGAGCTGTTGAAGCCGAACGGCTTCCCCGACTTGCAGTGGGGCGATGACTTAGGCGCGGCCGAAGAGAACCGCCTGACCGAGCTGGAAGGCCCGATTTTTATCACCCACTACCCGGCCGACATCAAGTTCTTCAACATGCGCAACAACGATGACGACCCCCGCGTGGTGAACAGCAGCGACCTGCTGCTACCCCTCGCTGGCGAGTCGGCCGGCTCGGCCGAGCGGGAATTCGACGGTGCCAAGCTGCGCCACAAGCTGGAAACCAGCTCGATGCTGGCCGGCCTCATCCGCCAAGGCATGAAGCTCGAAGACTTCGAGTGGTACTTAAGCTTCCACGAGGAGTATGACGTGCAGCTGCATAGCGGCGCCGGCGTAGGCATGGCCCGCGTAGCGCAGTTCATCCTCGGCCAAACGGACATCCGCGAGTGCGTGCCCTTCCTGATTAACCGCGAAAATGTAATCTAAGCTGCTGACTACGAAGCGCCCGGCCCCGCCGGGCGCTTTTGTTTTTACCTGGTTTGTAGCGTGGACTCTGCGAGTCCGCGCGTGGGTCGATTGCTAACTGTCCAACGCGCGGACTCGTAGAGTCCACGCTACCCCTCGCTACATTATGCAAAAGCTCCTCACCCGCGTTGCCCAGGCTAATACGCTGCTCTGCGTGGGCCTCGACCCCACCGGCTCGGACGAAGACGTGACGCGCCGCCTACCCCAGGTCATCGCCGAAACCGCGCCCTACGCCGCCGCCTTCAAGCCCAATCTGGCCTTTTTCCTGAGCCGGGGCAATGGCACGCAGCTCTTGCGCCAGGTGGTGGCCGCCGTGCCCGACGGCATTCCGGTTATCCTGGATGGCAAGTTTGGCGACATTGCCAACACGGCCATGCACTATGCGCAGTTTGCCTACGACGTGGTGGGGGCCGATGCCGTGACGGTGAACCCCTACATGGGCGCCGATGCAGTGGTGCCCTTCGCCCGCCCCGGCAAGTTCGTGTTCGCCCTGGCGAAAACCTCCAACCAGTCGGCCGTGCAGGAGGCCGTGTTGCAAAGCGGCGAGCCCGTGAGCGACTTCACCGCCAAAATGCTCGCTGACCTCGATGCGACCCACGGCAACATCGGCCTCGTGGCCGGTGCTACTGATGCGGCGGCTTTGAGCCGCCTGCGGCAGCTGTGCCCGACGCAGTGGTTTCTGGTGCCTGGCATCGGTGCGCAGGGCGGCGATTTGGCGGCAGTGCTGAAAGCGGGCCTGTTTGCCGATGGCGGCGGGTTGCTGATTAATGCTTCGCGCAGCATCTGGCAGGCGGAGGATTCTGCGGCCGCGGCGCGGGAGTTGATGAATGAGATAAACGAGTGCCGGCCGGTAACGGCTTCGCTGTTAAATAAATAATTGACAAAAAAGAACGTCATGCTGAACGCAGTGAAGCATCTTTACTACGAGAGTAATCCAGCCGCGACAACGATGCGGTAGAGATGCTTCACTGCGTTCAGCATGACGTTCTTTATTATTCTATTAAATGGATACCCTAACCATCCTCACCCCCGGCCTACCCCCCGCCGAAGTTGCCAGCATCATCGAAGCGCAGTTGCGCGAAGAAGGCGCCCTGCTGAGCGGCCACTTCAGGCTGTCGTCGGGCCTGCACTCCGATACCTACGTGCAGTGCGCCCGCTTTTTGCGCAAGCCCGAGCTGGCTGCGCCCGCCATGGCCGAGCTGGCCAGCCGCCTGCGCGCCGCCGACATTAACCCCGATGTGGTGGTGGGCCCCGCGATGGGCGGCGTGGTAGTGAGCTACGAGCTGGCCCGCCAGCTCGGCGTGCCCTCCCTTTTTACGGAGCGCGATGCGAACGGCGAAATGGTTTTGCGGCGCGGCTTCACATTGGCCCCCGGCGAGAGGGTAGTGATTGCCGAAGACGTAGTTACGACTGGTAAAAGCACCCTCGAAGTAGCCCGGGTTTTGGGGGAAATGGGGGTCGAAGTGCTGGCGGTGGTGTCATTAATTGACCGGACGAATGGGAAAGCTGAGCTTCCCTTCCCGAACTTTGCCCTGTTGCCGGTGCAGGCGGCCGTGTTTGCGGCCGATGCAGTGCCGGCGCACCTGGCCGGAATTCCGGCCGTGAAGCCCGGCAGTCGGCCGGACTCGAAGTAGCGCGGACTTTCAGTCTGCGAGTCAGGAAATTGAATGGGTCGTGGGCTGAAAGCCCGCGCTACATAACGCTTAACGGGCGGCCCCAGGGTCGTCCTTCCCGTTTGGAAACCAACCAGCATTCCATCCTCCTTACCCTCCAACCCGGCCGCCACGACGGCGACGGCCAGCGCGTGGCCGCCGATGCGGCCCGCCACCTCGGCCTGCGCACCGGCCAGGTACGCAGCGCGGCGCTCTATGCCGTGCGCTACCCCGGCCTCACCGCCGCGCAGGTGGCCGGCTTTGCCGCCGCCTGCCTGCAAGACCCTGTGCTGCACACCGTGGCCATCGACGAGCTGGCCGCGCCCGAGGGCTTCCAGAGCTACATAGTAGTGGCCAAAGGCCCCGGCGTGACGGACGACGAAGGCACCTCGGTCCAGAACGCGCTCAGCGACTTCCGCAACGAGGCCATCGACACCCGCACGCAGCACATTTTTTCGAAGCGAATTTATTGGGTAGAGAATTCCCTATCCCCCTCCGACCTGCGCAAGCTGGCCGAAGAGCTGCTGGGTAACAAGCTCATTAACAGATTCGAAGTAGGTGCGGTGGCCGACGGTATCCGCGACTACACGCCGCGCCCCGGCGGCGGGGCCGACGCCCGCACCGAAACCATCGTGCTCGGCGGCCTCAGCGACGAGCAGCTTTTGCAGCTCAGCAAAGACAACATGTACGCCCTCAACCTGCCCGAAATGCAGGCCATCCGCGACCACTTTGCACAAGCTTCGCTGCGCGAAGAGCGGGTAGGGCTGGGCCTCCCCGCCGACCCCACCGATTGCGAGCTGGAAATACTGGCCCAAACCTGGTCGGAGCACTGCAAACACAAGGAATTCAGCGCCGTTATCAAGTATAAAAACCTGGAAACGGGCACCGAGGAAGAGATTGACGGGCTGTTCAAAACCTTTATCAAAGGCGCTACCAGTGAGGTAGATAGGCAGCTGCGCGCCAACGGTAACGACTGGCTCATCAAGGTGTTTTCGGACAACGCGGGCGCGGTGCGCATCAACCCCGAGTCGCTATTCGTGTGGAAGGTCGAGACGCACAACTCGCCCTCGGCCATCGACCCCTACGGCGGGGCCATCACGGGCATTTTGGGCAACAACCGCGACCCGCTGGCCACCGGCATCGGTGGCGCGCGCTTGTTGTTCAATACCAACGTGTTGTGCTTCGGTAACCCCGACTACGACGGGCCTTTGCTGACCGGTCAATTGCACCCGCGCCGCATTTTTGAAGGCGTGCGCAAGGGCATCGAGGACGGCGGTAATAAGTCGGGCGTGCCGACGGTGAACGGGGCCATCATTTTCGATGACCGCTACCGCGGTAAGCCGCTCGTGTACTGCGGCACCGGCGCGGTCATGCCGATGCAGCTGGACGGCAAGGACAGTTGGGAAAAGGTGATTTTGCCCGGCGACCGCATCATCATGGCCGGCGGCCGGGTGGGCAAGGACGGCATCCACGGCGCGACATTTAGCAGCATTGAGCTGGACGAAGCCGCGCCCGCCACGGCCGTGCAAATCGGCTCGCCCATCACCCAAAAACTGGCGATGGACTTCCTCATCCTCGCCACCCGGCGCGGCCTCATTCGGTGCAGCACCGACAACGGCGCGGGCGGCCTCTCGTCGAGCATCGGCGAACTGGCGCTCATCCCCGGCGGCGCGGTAGTAGAATTAGAAAAAGTGCCCCTCAAATACCCTGGCCTCAAGCCCTGGGAAATTTTCCTGAGCGAGTCGCAGGAGCGTTTCACGCTGGCCGTAGCGCCCGAAAAGCTGGCTGATTTGCTGGCGCTGGGCCGCGAAATGGAGGTCGAATTGACCGATATCGGCTTCTTCAACGCCGAGGGTTCGCTCGATGTGCTGTTTGATGGCCAGCCCATTGCCGGCCTTTCGCTGGAGTTTCTGCACGAGGGCGTGCCACGCAAAACCCTGCTGGCTGAGTACACAAAGCCTGCCGCCCAGGAGCCCGCCCTACCCCCCTCCTTGGACTATAACGACGTGCTGCTGAAACTGTTGGGCTCGCTCAATATCTGTTCGCGCGAGTCGGTTATCCGGCAGTACGACCACGAGGTGAAGGGCCGCACCATTGTGAAGCCCCTCATGGGCGCCACCGGCCAGGCTCCGCAGGATGCGGCCGTGGTGCGCTTCAATTTCGAGAGCTGGGAGGGCGTGGCCGTGAGCAACGGCATCTTGCCCCGCATGGGCGATTTGGACGCCTACCAGATGTCGGCCGGCTCGTTTGACGAGGCCGTGCGGCAGATTATTTCGGTGGGCGGCAAACTGCCCAACCTCACGCCGGGCGACAATATTTTCTGGTCGGTAAACGACAATTTCTGCGTGCCCGACTCGGTCTACGACCCCGCCATCAACCCCGACGGTAAGCAGAAACTCGCCAAGCTCGTGCAGATGTGCCAGGCCCTGCGCGACGCCTGCGCCGTCTATTGCATCCCGCTCACCTCGGGCAAGGATTCGATGAAGAACGACTTCAAGGCCGACGGGGTGAAAATATCGGTGCCGCCCACGGTCCTCTACTCCATGACGGCCAAGGTAGCCGATGTGCGCCAGGTAGTTACCTCCGATTTCAAGCAGGCCGACGACGTGATTTACCTCCTCGGCGAAACCTACGACGAGCTGGGCGGCTCGGAGTTCTACCAGCTCTACAACGAGTTGGGTGCCAACGTGCCCAAGGTCAATTTTACCAAAGCCAAGGCCCTTTACACCCTCGTGGGCGAGGCCAATGACCAGCAGCTCATCCAGAGCAGCCACGACCTCAGCGACGGCGGCCTTGCCGTGACGCTGGCCGAGTGCACCTTCGGCCGCGAGGGGGTAGGGGCCGAGCTCGACCTGAGCTCCCTACCCCCCGATTTATCGGTGAACGCGCTGTTATTCAGCGAGTCGCACTCGCGCTTCGTGGTAAGCATAGCGCCCGAGGACGTAGTAGCCTTCGAAAGCATTTTGAAAAACCGCGCCACCCGCCTGGGCCGCGTTACGGCCGATGGCCAACTGCGCGTGCGCCATCAGGCCACCGAGCTACTGAGCCTGAATACCACCGACTTGCGCGCCGCCTGGACCAACGGCCCCGTCAACCAGACGATTGGCTTGGAGCCGGCCACGCTACTAGGTTAAAATCCTTTATGTTGTTCTTCTCTAAAGCTTTGTATGAGTCGAATAAGAAGTTTATCTTGTATGATTATCTAGTCAGTCACGGCCAATTACTTTTGAGAGCTGATAAAATAAACGAGAAAAAGGGCTTCAATACAGACATTGTTTTTTTCGATACTGCTTACGTGCAGTTGCCAGCATTTTTTATGAATGGTGTCTCTATTACCCAAGACAATGGTAAAAAGAGATTCGGCTACCCAGGTATTGATAATGGCCTAGATAATGAATATCGGAAGTGTTTTGAAATAGTTGGTGATAGCGCTAGCTACTATGTAGTTGCGTCATTCTTTCAAGTGTTTGAAAATGACTTAGCATTTGACCAAACAAGCCTAGGTTTCCTTGACCCCGAAGGCATAGGAAAAGAAATAGCAAGAAGCTTCTAACAGCAACAAGTATCTGACGAGGCTATTGAAATGATAGAATCCGAAAACCAACTTCCCAAAGCCCTTATCCTGACCGGCTTCGGCATCAATTGCGAAGAGGAAATGGCCGCCGCCTACCGCTTGGCGGGCGGCGAGGCTACCATCGTGCACCTCAACGAGGTGCTGCACGGCCGGGTGAGCATCCACGACTTTGATATTCTGAATTTTCCGGGCGGCTTTTCGTTCGGCGACGACCTGGGTTCGGGCGTGGTGCTGGCCAACAAGCTGCGCTACCGCCAGACCGGGGCCGCCGGCCGCACGCTGCTCAGCGACATCCGCGAGTTTGTGGCCGCCGGCAAGTTCGTGCTGGGCATCTGCAACGGCTTTCAGGTGCTGGTGAAGCTGGGGTTGCTGCCCAACCTGGGCGGCAACTTCGAGCCCGAAGTAACGCTGACGCACAACGCATCGGGCCGCTATGAGGACCGTTGGGTGCGCCTCGTGGTGAACTCCCTGGCCAACACGCCCTTCCTGAGCGGGCTTACTTCGTTTGAGGTGCCCGTGCGCCACGGCGAAGGCCGCCTGGTAGTGCCCGACGCCACCACCCGCGAAAGAATCGTGAATCAGGGCTTGAACTGCCTGACCTATGCCGGGCACGACGACCTCGAAACCGGTACTTACCCCCTCAACCCGAACGGGGCCGACCTCAACTGCGCCGGCCTTACCGACCCCACGGGCCATATTTTCGGCCTAATGCCGCACCCCGAAGCCTACCTCGCCGGCTGCAATCATCCCGATTGGGGTATGAAAAAGCGCCGCGGCGAGCTAACGGATGAGGGCGAAGGCCTGGCCATTTTCAAAAATATTATTACTCACCTCACTCACCGGGCGCAGGAGGTTAGCGCGCCTACCACCCACGCCTAAGTTATTCGGTATGAACACGCTCCCACATTTCGCTACCCCCCAGCTCCAGCTCCTGCACCGCGGCAAAGTCCGCGATAGCTACCGCATCGACGACCAAACCCGTCTGATTGTGGTGTCCGACCGCCTCTCGGCGTTTGACAGCGTTTTAGAAACTGCCATTCCGCACAAGGGCGCGGTGCTCAACGGCTTGGCTAACTTCTGGTTCGACAAGACGGCCCACATCATCCCTAACCACGTGAAGGAGATGATTGATGCCAACGCCATGCTGGTGAAGGAAGCGCAACCCATTAAGGTGGAGATGATTGTGCGTAACTACATCACCGGCTCGATGCTGCGCGGCTATCAGAAAGGCCAGCGCACGTTCTCGGGCGTGACCGTGCCCGACGGCCTCACCAAGCACCAGCAGTTCCCTACCCCCATCGTGACGCCGACTACTAAGGAGGAGTCGGACCGCGAAATCACCCCCGAAAACCTCGTAAGCGAAGGCTGGGTGAGCCAGGAACTGTACGATAAGATGGCCGAGAAAGCCCTGGAGCTGTTCAAAGTCGGCTCCGATTTGCTGGCCTCGCAGGGCATCATCCTGGTTGATACCAAGTATGAGTTTGGCCTGCTGAACGGCGAGCTGATTCTAATTGACGAAATCCACACGCCCGACTCGTCGCGTTTCTGGAGCGCCGCCGACTACGCCAAAAACCCGGAGAGCGCCGAGCAGATGGACAAGGAGTACGTGCGCCAGTGGCTGATTGCCAACAAGGTAGAAGGCAAATACCCCCGCGCCCTCACCCCCGAAGTAGCCCAGGAAGCCACCAACCGCTACCTCGATATCTTCCAGCGCATTGTGGGCCACCCGCTGGCCACGGCCGACGAAACCGCCACCGGCGGTAACGTAGCCAACCGTCTGGTCAGCAACCTGGTAAAAGCCGGTCTGATGAAAGATGCCTGGGTGAACATTGTAATGGGCTCGCCCGCCGACAAAGAGCATTGCCAGAAAATCCGCTCGTTTTTCGAGGGCTACGAGGTATTCACGCAGCTGCGCGTGTGCTCGGCCCACAAAAACGGCGAGGAAATCGGCCCGATGGCCGAAGTCTGGAACCGCTCCATCGAGCCCGGCGTGATTATCGCCGTGGCCGGCCTCAGCAACGGCCTCGGTGGCGCCCTGGCTGCCAACGTGAACGTGCCCGTTATCTCGTGCCCGCCGTGGAAGGACTACGCCGAGCTGTCCATGAATCTGAATTCGTCGGTCATCATGCCCAGCGGCACGCCCAACCTCACGGTAGTGCGCCCCGATAACGCGGCCCAGGCGGCCCTGCGCGCCCTTAACACGCCGCGCCTGCGCGAGCGCCTGCGCCACGATATTCTGGCTACGAAAGCCAAGCTGAAAGCGGCTGATACTGAGATAAAAGCGTTGTAATTTTTTAGCGCAAAGTTTCGCAGAGTTGGTAGAGTCTCGCTGAATACTCGCCTGCCTTTGCGAAACTTTGCTCACTCTGCGAAACTCTGCGCTAAATGACTTCTAAAAATCTCGTCCTCCTCGGCTCCGGTGCCCGTGAGCACGCCTTGGCCATTAAGCTCCGCCAGGATGGCGCGACTGTGCACGTGCTGCCTGGCAACGCCGGCATCCCCGGCAGTGTGCCTGGTATCAGCGCCCTCGATTTTTCGGCCATTCAAGCCTTCTGCAATGAGCAGGAGGTCAAGCTAATAGTGGTGGGGCCGGAAGCGCCGCTCGCCGCCGGCGTGGCTGACTTTTTTCTCAATACTGATATCCGCGTGTTTGGCCCGCGCCGGCAGGCGGCTACCCTCGAAAGCTCGAAGGTGTGGAGCAAGGACTTCATGCGCCGCCACGGCATTGCCACGGCCCGCGCCTGGAGCTACCGCAGCGACCATCTGGCGGAGGCTCAGGCCAAAGTGGAGGAGCTGCAAGGCCAGGTAGTGGTAAAATACGACGGGCTGGCCGCCGGCAAAGGTGTGTATGTGTGCAGCTCGGTAGCCGAGGGTACGGCCGCCCTCACCGAATTGCGCGAATTGTACGAAGGCTGGTTTTCGGTGCTGCTCGAAGAGAAGCTGACCGGCCCTGAGGTAAGCCTCATTGGTCTCACCGATGGCAACCGCATCCGCCTGCTGGCCCCGGCTCAGGACCATAAGCAGCTGCTAGCCAACGATGAAGGCCCCAACACGGGTGGCATGGGCGCGTATTGCCCGGTGCCGTTTCTGCATGATAACTGGCTGGCTACCATCCGCCGCGATATTATCGACCCCACACTGCGCGGCCTGCAAGCCGAGCCGTTCGACTTCGTAGGCTTCCTCTACTTTGGGGTAATGCTGACGCCCGACGGCCCTAAGCTGCTCGAATACAATGTGCGCCTTGGCGACCCCGAGGCCGAAGTGATTCTGCCCGCACTGGAAAGCAGCCTGCTCGAACTCATTGTGGCCACGCTCGATGGCAACCTGGCCCAGACCGTGACGCGGCAGCGCCCCGGCGCGTTCGTGGGCCTGGTGCTGGCTTCGGGCGGCTACCCGGCGGCGGAGTTTCCAACGGGCTTCCCGATTCATGGTATCGGTAATCAGGGACAGGGTACGCAACTGTACCTGGGTGGCGTGAAGCCGGGCGAAATCGACGGCGAGCTGCTCACCAATGGTGGCCGGGTCGCGGTGCTAGTATCGCATGGCCCCGACCTGCCCACGGCCGTGCAGCTGGCTTATACCGAAGCCGAACTGGTGTATTTTCAGGATAAATACGTGCGCTCCGACATCGGGCAGCGCCCTACCCCCCTGCTCGAAACGAGCGCCTACTAAGGTGATGAACAGCGCATCCGAAGCAGCCCAGCCAACCAATGACTTGCCGCCGCCAGCGGGGGGTAGGGCGGCGCGCCTGGCCATCCTGCTCTCGGGGCGCGGCTCCAACATGCTGGCGCTGGCCGAGGCGGTGCGCGCGGGTGCTTTGCGGGGCCTAGCGGAGGTGGCCGTGGTGTTCAGCAACGACCCGGCCGCGTCTGGCCTCGCTGCTGCTGCCGACCTGGGTTTGCCCACCGCCAGTCTGCCTTCGAAAGGCCGCAAGCGCGAAGCTTTTGACCTGGAAGTAGTTGATATACTTTGGGGTTATCAGCCCGATTATGTGGTGCTGGCGGGCTATATGCGGGTACTATCGCCGGCCTTCGTGCGAGCCTTCGCGGGCCGCATTGTCAATATTCATCCTGCCGATACGCACCAGCACCAAGGCCTGCACGCTTATGAATGGGCGTATGATAACCACCTGGCCGAAACCAAGATAACCGTGCACCTGGTGGATGAAGGACTCGATACCGGACCTATTCTGGCTCAGCGCGTTGTAAATTTGATAGGGGCTGATACCCTGGCCGAAGTGCAGCGCCGCGGCCTGGCCGTGGAGCACGTTTTATATGCCGAAACGTTAGCTTATTTACTAAATAAAACTACCCAACGGTGATGAGTTGCCATCTGTCATCTGTCATTGCGAGCCTGCGAAGCAATCTTTCCTTCATGCCTCGCTGATGTTAGCAGTAGACAAGGAAGGATTGCTTCGCAGGCTCGCAATGACAGTCCTATTTTCCCCTACTCCCTTCCCAATTCATAATTCATAATTCTTAACTCCCAATTAAATTATGTGCGGCATCGTAGGTTTTCACGGCCCTGAGCGCGTGGTAGGCGATATGATTATCGGCCTTACCGCCCTGCAACATCGGGGGCAGGATGCCGCCGGCATTGCCACATTTGACGGCGACGCTTTTCACCTGCACAAGGGACAAGGCTTGGTCAATGACGTATTTAAACCCAAGCATACCAAGAAGTTGACCGGTAACACCGGTATCGGGCACGTGCGCTACACCACGCAGGGTGCCAACGATTCGGACCTGGCGCAGCCCTTCACTACGAGCTACCCCTTCGGGCTGGCGATGGTGCACAACGGCAATGTTATCAACTTCCGCGACGTGGCCAGGCTGCTGCACGAGAAGTATCACGTGCTGCCCAAGACGACTAACGACCTGGAGCTCATCATGTACACCTTCGCCTCGGAGCTGCGCGTGAAGAACCTGGACAGCCTCTCGGTAGTCGATATTTTCGACGCTGTGGAGACGACCCAGGAGCTGGTGAAGGGCGCTTACGCTACCGTTACCATCATTGCCGGGCACGGCATGCTGGCGTTTACCGACCCGCTGGGCATCCGGCCACTGGTGATGGGTAGGCGCGACACGCCCGACGGCCCGGTGTACGCCTTTGCTTCGGAAAGCACCTGCTTTGATTATCTGGATTTTGAGTTTGTGCAGAACGTCGGCCCCGGCCAGGCGGTATTTATCGACCAGAATTTCCAGGTTCACTACAAAAACCAGCACGCGCTGCCCAAGGCGTTTTGCGTGTTTGAGCAGATTTACTTTGCCCGCGAAGACTCGACCATCCACGGCCGCCTGGTGGCGCGCGAACGCGTGCGTCTCGGTAAGATACTGGCCCGCAAGGTAGTAGATGCCGGCTTAAAGCCCGATATGGTCATTGACGTGCCGAGTAGTGGCTACTTCGCCGCCTCGGGGCTGGCCGAAGCCATTGGCGTGCCCTATCGCCGGGCGATGGTGAAAAACAACCACATGGGCCGCTCGTTCATCGTGCCTACCCAAGCTGGGCGCGAGGACGTGGTGAAGAAGAAGCTCAACCCCATCAAGGCGTTTGTGGAGGGTAAGAAAGTGGCCGTGGTAGACGACAGCATCGTGCGCGGCACCACATCGCGCCGCATCGTGCGCCTGTTGCGCGAGGCGGGCGCGGCTGAGGTCTACTTCATTTCGAGTGCGCCGCCCATCGTGTCGCCCTGCATCTACGGCATCGACATGGCCATGAGCACCGAGCTGATTGCCGCCAACTACACGGAAGAGGAAATCTGCCGCTACATCGAGGCTGATAAGGTTATTTATCAGGACTTAAGCGACTTGGAGGACTTGTTCGCCGAGGAGCGCGGCCACGGTGGCTCGTGTTTCGCCTGCTTCACCGGCAAGTACCCTACTGGCGACGTAACGCGCTACCTGCGCCATGTGCAGGAGGAGCGCCAGAGCCACCGTATCGTAGACAAGGTGCCCTCGGTGAGCGCCAAGGCCCCGTTGCCAACTGAGCATTAATATTTATTAAGCATCAATTTAGTTGTCATTGCGAGCCCCGCGAAGCAATCGCACCCGCCTGAAACCCGACCGAGTCGTTCTGATGCGATTGCTTCGCGAGGCTCGCAATGACAACTGCTTTTAGACTGCCTACCCCGCATGAACAACGCCCAAACCCCCGACGCCGGCTACTCCATCGACCTCGGCAACGCCGCCTCGAAAAACGCCTATAACTGGTCGAAGAAGACTTTCGCTACCCGCGCTGGCCTGCCCGGCGAGCCCGCCCGTGGCCTCGACGGTGGCTTCTCGAATGAAATCCGCTTCGGCCAGGAGCGCTTGGGCATCAGCTCCGACGGTATTGGGACCAAAATCGAGCTGGCCGAGCGCCTCGACAAGTATGATACGCTGGGCTACGACCTGGTAGCCATGACCGCCGACGACCTCATTGCGGCCGGTTTCATACCCACCAACCTGTCGAATATCATCGACGTCAATACCCTTGACTATGATGTAGTTGACGAGATGATGCGCGGCTTGCACGATGCCTGCATGTTCTCGAAAATCGCCATTACGGGCGGCGAAATTGCTGAGTTGGACAACCGTATCGGCGGCTTCCCCGGCGCGCGCATGAACTTCAACTGGTGCTCCACGGCCATTGGCGTGCTACACCCCAGTCTGGCGCAGCCACTGAGCGGGGCCGCTGCTCAGGCCGGCGATGCGGTGGTGGCCATGCGCTCGCCCTCGTTCCGCTCCAACGGCTACTCGCTGGCCCGCAAGACGTTGCAGCGCCTCTTCGGCGACAACTGGCACGCTACCCCCTACGATGGCCCCGATGCCGACCAGTACGCCACCTGGGGCGATGCCCTGCTCGCGCCCTCGCTCATCTACGCGCCCGCCCTCACGGCGGTGCTCGACGCCGGCCTACCCCTGCGCGGCGCGGCCCACATCACGGGCGGCGGCGTGGCCGACAACTTCAAGCGCGTGCTCAAAAACGGCCTCGGCGCGGTGCTCGACAACCTCTTCGCGCCGCTGCCCGCCATGCAGCGCCTCTGCGAAATTGGCGGCATCGCGGCCGAAACCGCCTACCTCTACTGGAACATGGGCAACGGGATGCTGCTCCTTACCCCCCCCGAATCGGCCGAAGTCCTGGTGCAGCAGCTCGTGCAGAGCGGCTACGCGGCCCAGGTGGCCGGCTACCTCACCGCCGAGGCGGGCGTGACGCTGCGCGTCGCGGCGGGAGAGTTGACGTATGCATGAGTATTATCGCCATTGAGGAGTAGCATCAGTTTAGTAGTTCTGGCTACCGCATTAGCAGGCATGTTATGTGGCTGTAAACCAAATGCTGAGGTTGATGCAAGAGTTAGTCAAGGCGTAGTTGCCACCCAATAGTTAACTGCAAAAAGTAGAATGGATAAACAGGAGTTTTGGCGCATTATTGACTTAGCTCACCAGCAAGCTAACGGCGATGAGCAGATACAAGAAGTTCTATTAATCAAGGCTTTAGAAAATCACGAGCCTGCTCAGATAATAGAATTTGAATGCCTGCTTCGGCAGCAGATTATTGCGGCGGATGATTTCAAGGTGATGGCAGCCCAAAAAATTATTCTGGGCTCCGTTTCCGATGACTCCTATCTCTACTTCCGCTGCTGGCTCATTGGCCAAGGCGAAGACGTTTTTTCGCAAGCGCTTCGCAACCCCGATTCGCTGGCCGCTATCGACACGGAAGAAGTAAATCCCGATTTTGAGTCATTGCTCTACGTTGCTACGCAAGCTTACCAGCACAAAACAGGTAAGGAAGAAGAGGATGAAAGCTTTCCGCGTGATGTAGCAAGTGAGCGCGGGCTGAACTATGATTTTGAGACAGAGACAAAAGGCGAAGACTGGGAAGAGGAGCAGTTGCCTACTCTTCTTCCCAGTCTTTGGGCTAAATACAACTAAGTAATTCCCTACGCCGGCCGCACCGGCCGCTTCGCCAGCATCAACTGCGTGCGGAACTCGTGGAGCGACTGCTCCAGGCCCACGGGGTACACGTGCGGGTTGAGGTAGCGGCGGATGCTGGGGTCCAGGCTGTTGACTTCCTGGCGGGCATGGGTGCGGCTTTCGGCCAGGGTAGGGAGTGGCTGCACCAGGCGGCCCTGACGCAGCACCGGGGCCAGTAGGTCCAGGAAGGGCGCGTTGGGGTGCACGGGGCGGCGCCGGGTAGCCTCGGCCGGGTCGATGATGGTCGGGGAGGGGGGTAGGGCCTCGGGGGCGGCCACGTTATAAATCATGTCGGCGCGGGGCTGGCCGCCGTCGCCCAGGTAGCGGCGCACTTGCAGGATTCCGGGGATGCTGGTTTTGGCCTGCTGCTCGGAGAGCTTGATGGTGAAATCCCAGCCCTGGCCATCTTCGGTGCGCAGGGCGGCCAGCTTGTACACCCCGCCGAGGGCCGCCTGGTTGTAGGCCGTCACGAGCTGCGTCCCTACCCCCCAGGTATCGATGCGCGCGCCCTGCTGCCTGAGGTTGAGGATGAGATTTTCTTCCAAATCATTGCTGGCCACGATGCGCACGTCCTCGAAGCCGGCTGCGTCGAGCAGCTTGCGCGCTTCTTTCGACAGATAAGCCAAGTCGCCTGAATCCAGGCGGATACCGCTCAGTTCGTGGCCGTGCTGACGCATTTCGAGGGCTACTTCGATGGCGTGGCGCACGCCGTCGAGCGTGTCGTAGGTATCCACCAAGAATACCGAGTCGTCGGGAAAGGCGTCGGCGTAAGCGCGAAAAGCGTCTTTTTCATCGGTAAAGGTCATGACCCAGCTGTGGGCGTGAGTGCCGCGCACCGGGATGCCGTAGCGCTGGCCGGCCAGCACGTTGCTGGTGGCATCGGCCCCGCCGAGGTAGGCGGCGCGGCTTGCTCCGAGGCCGCCGTCGGGCCCCTGGGCGCGGCGCAGACCAAACTCCAGCACGGAGTCGGTCGGCCCGGCGGCGTCGCGCACGCGGGCCGACTTAGTGGCGATGAGGGTCTGGAAATTGACGAGCGTGAGCAGGGCCGTTTCTACTAATTGCGCTTGCAGCAGCGGGCCCTGCACGCGCACCAGCGGCTCATTGCCAAATACGACTGTGCCCTCGGCGATGGCATCCACGTCGCAGGTGAATTTTAAGGCCCTTAAGTAGGCCAGAAACTCATCAGGGAAAAGCCGGGTCCCCTTGCTGCCCGTGAGGCCGGCCAGGTAGGTAATATCATCGTCCGAAAAGCGCAGCGTTTCCAGGTAGTCTACGGCCAGGGCCAGGCCCGCCGCCACGGCGTAGCCGCCCTCGAATGGCGCTTTGCGGAAGTAAAGGTGAAACACTGCCTCGCGCTCGTGGAGGTTGTTTTTCCAATACCCGTAGGCCATTGTGAGCTGGTAGAGGTCGGTGAGCAGGGCCAGCGAGGGGCGGTAGAGGCCGGAGAGGGGCGCGTCGTTCATAGGGGCAAAGCACGGAATAAATAGCGAAACTACCGGATGCCCTGGTCGGTGCCGAACGGCTGGCCAGTTGGCGGGGCGCGTCCGCAGGCGTTACTTTGAAGTGTGGAAAAAAATACTGTTTCGCCCTCGTTGTGGCATCGCGTGGGTCATTTGCCGGCCACCATGCGCTTAATAGCCGGGGTAGGAGCCGGGGTAGGAGCCTGGGCGCTGAGTCCGGCCCACTATTCGGTGCTCATTCGCCTCATTATTGGTTGGGATGCGTTTACTGCTACATCGCTAGCGCTCATCTGGCTGAGCATGAATTCGGCCGATGCCGACCGCATCCGGGCCATCGCGGCCAAAGAAGATTTGAGCCGGCTGCTGAGCTTTGTGTTTGTGCTGGTGGCGGCAGCGGCCAGCCTGCTGGCCGTGATATTGCTGCTCAGCACCACGCACAACATGAGCCCGGCTATGCTCACCCGGCACATTGCCCTGAGCGGCGTGGCGGTGGCGGGCTCCTGGCTGCTGGTGCACACCGTGTTTACGCTTCGCTACGCGCACATGTACTACGACGCTGACCCCGAGGGCCGCGATGTGGGCGGCCTCGACTTCCCAGGTAAAGTAGAAGAACCCGACTACCTTGACATGGCTTACTTCTCCTTCGTGGTCGGGATGACGGCTCAAACCGCCGACGTTGGTATCAGTGGGCGTAATATTCGCCGGCTGGCACTGCTGCACGGCCTCATTTCCTTCGTCTTCAATACGGCCCTAGTTGCGCTGGTTATCAACGGCATAGCAGGAATCCTTTAGGTCATTTAACACCTATCAATTAACATTTAACAGCTGTTCTGTTTGCGCACTTTGCACCGACTGAGCAGCTGTTAAATGCTCAAAACAAGCTGCCTTGCACCTGCTGAGAAATTAGTTTCGGCGGCGGTACTGCGATTCCCGTCAGCTCGTGCATGCGGGCCAGGAAGTGCTGAGCCCAGATGGGCGCGTGGCGCACATCTTTCTGGTGGATAAATACATAGGCCGTATGCAGGCCCTGCGCGTACCACGCGGCCAGGCGGGCGGCCCAGGCGTCGGCGCGGGCGTAGTCGCTCGGGATGAGGCCGTGGCCGTTGAGGCGGATGAAGGCGGTGGGGGTAGTGAGGCGCTGGGCCAGTACGTCGCGCCGGCCGGCCACGTCGGTAATTACCAACGTTTTATTAAGCGCTTCGAGCGTAGCGAACACCGTGTCGGCCAAGGCTTTATCCGAAAACCAGCGGGGGTGGCGCAGCTCCACGGCCAGCGGCACCTCGGCGGGCCAGTCGAGCAGGAAGCGCTCCAGGCGCGGTAGATTTTCGGGGCCGAAATGCGGGGGCAGCTGCAAAAAGCAAGTACCCAGATTGTCGCCCAGCTCCTGCACGGCCCGCGTGAAGCTCAGCGTAAGGGCATCCGTGTTGTACAACTCACGCTCGTGGCTGATGCTGCGCGGCAGCTTGGGGCAGAACTTAAAGCCCGGCCCCACAGCCTCGCGCCAGCGCCGCCCGGTGGGCGCGTCCGGGATGCGGTAGTGCGTGGTATTCAGCTCGATGGAGTTGAACTGCCGGGCGTAGTACTTCAGAAAGTCCGGCTCCTTCGCGCCCTGCGGGAAGTACGAGCCCAGCCACTCTTTATTAGTCCAGATGGGGCAGCCCACGTACAGCGTGGGGAGGGTAGGGACCGGAGCGCGGGCCAGCACCCGCGCGGTGTCGGGGTGGTCGGGGGGTAGGCGAAAATCAACGTAGCGCAGGTCGGGCAGGCGGCCAAAATCCATGCGGCGAAGGTACGGCCAAATTCGCGGTACGGGGCCTCGCGATATACAACGGATTTAGCAATTACGCAAACGACGACCTGGCCTTCGCCCAAGGTAAATGCCTAAATTTTGTACTCGCCGGATAATCTAATTTCTCCTTCTTCCTTTGAAAAGTACTATCATTGACCTAAAAATAGCTTTCCTAAACACAATTGCGGATTCAGCTAACTCGTAAAAGCTGAAAGCGCCTGCGTGAATATGATAAAAGTGCAATTTAAAAAAAATGGTAACATCCTTAGCAAGTAGTGGGTGTCGGTTTTGGCCGGGCACGTCCTACATTCGATAGGTTCACCATTTACCAAAGCGCATGACGCTTACGCAATCCACTTCTTTTTCTGCTTTTCTACTACGCTGCCTCTTAGGGCTAGCGCTGGGAATAGGGCTGGTGTTGCCGGCCGCTGCCCGTACTAATCGTACTAACCGGGCGCATACACTGCGCCACAAGCATATGCGGCACCGCATCCATATTCTGCGGATGCTGCCCACCTTTATCCCAACCGCCCGCGCTGGCTATGCTACCGTGCTGCGGGGCCGCGCCTCGTGGTATGGCAAATATTTTCAGGGCCGAAAAACTACTAGTGGCGAGCGCTTTAACCGCTTTAAGTATACCTGCGCGCACAAAACCTTGCCCTTCGGCACCCGCCTGCGCGTAACTAACCTCGACAACGGCGCGACCGTAGTGGTGCGCGTCACGGACCGCGGGCCCTTCCGCCACGAGCGCATCATCGACTTGGCCGAAGTGGCCGCCCGCCCACTGGGCCTCGTAGAGGCCGGCGCGGCCACCGTGGTAGCCGAGGTAGTGCCGGATACTACCCCCCTCGGCATTGCTGACACGCCTGATAACCTCACCGAGCTGCGCACGGCCGACCCCAACCCCAACGCGCCCTTTACGGCCTACCTGCTGCCCGAGAAGCTCACCGCCGATGAGCTAGCCGCCGCCGCCGTGGTCCCTACCCCCGCCGCTAACGCCGTGCCGACCGCCCCACGTTTTGCCGTGCAGGCGGGCACCTTCGATGATGTGCTGGCGGCACGCACCGCGCTGGCCCATATCCTAACCATCGACCAAGCGCTGCCAGCTGAAGTTGTGGCCGTGACCGCCGAAGGCCGAACCCAACACCGCGTCATCATTGGCCAGCTCGATAGTTGGCTGGCCGCCGAAACCGTGCGCCGCCACCTCCAACTCTGGGGCGTAATAGGGCAAGTGTACGCCTTGCCGGCTGCCGCTGGGGCCAGCGTGGCGGTCGTGCCGCCTACTGCTACTGCCGGGCAGTAGCTGGCCCTCTACCCCTTCTTCACGACAGAAACCCTTCTCACGCGGTAAGAAGGGCTTCTGTCGTAGAAAAAACGTAAGCTTTAGTCCTCCGTAGCGCGGTTGATGACGACGATGGCCACCACGGCAAGGGTAGCTACGCCTAAAATCAGCTGCGTGGGGGTGAAATTCTTGGATGCCTTGCGTAGCAGGGTGCCGCCGTTTTTGAGCAGGTCATCCATGTGCTCGGTCTTGCCCTGAAACACGTTTACCGCCGCCTCAAACGTGCGGGCAATGTCTTCGGGTAGAATTTTTTCGACTTGTTGAAGCTGGTCAGCCATAGGAAAAGCAAGTAGTTGGTGGAGCTGGAAAAGCGCGCGATTTGCCGCCAATTAGCTTTTACGCAAAAACCTGCCCGGTGTTCCTGCGCAGCTTTTCCGCGCTGGCCATACTGCGTTAATCGGCCACTATCAGCAGCAGGGCGCTGTTACGTCCGCCCTCGCGCACCACGCAATGGTAGGTGCCGGGGGCCAGGCCCGCTACTTCTACTGGCACGCGCTGCGGCCCGCTGCCCAGCACTTGGCCATCGACCACGCGGCGTACCTCGCGGCCCAGGCTGTCGAGCAGCAACAGCTGCACGGCTTCACCCTGGCTCTCAAAAACTACCGTGGCCGACCCCGCCGCCGGGTTGGGATAGACGCTGAAGCCCACCACCGGATTAGCACCGGCCGCCGTGGCCAGGGCCTTTTGCTTGATAACGGGCACGTAGGGAAAGCTCTGGCCAAAAAGCTGAACTAACGTGCTTTGCGGCACCTGAAACCAGTCTTGCAGAATGCTAGTGTACACGCTGCGAAAGTCCACCTGCATGGCCACGTTGTCGTTCACGCCCGCGTTAGCGGGCAGCTGGGGGTTGGTCCCGTACACGATGGGGTTGGCCTGCGAACCGAACACCAGGAGCGGGGCCGCCGCGCCGTGGTCGGTACCGTAGCCCGAATTGGCCCGGATGCGCCGGCCAAACTCCGAAAACGTCATCCCGATTACCCGGTCCTGCACGTTCAGGCGCTTCAGGTCGTCCTGAAAGGCGTTGATGCCGTCGGCCACCTTGCCCAGCAGCGTGGCGTGCGCGCCGGTAGTGGGGCTGCCGGTAACAACTTGGTTGGAGTGCAGGTCGAAGCCACCGAGCTGACACACATAGATGCGGGTGCTGAGGCCGCCGGCCACCAGCTGGGCCACTATTTTGAGCTGGTCGGCCAGCGCGTTCTGGCCGGTAGCGGGGTAGAGTGGCGATAAGTTCTTGGCCTTGCCCGCCGCCGCCTGAATAGTGGCCGTGTACACCTGCGTCTGGCTCACCACCTGCCGGATAAAGGCTAGCTCGTGGCCGGCCTGGGTGGCGGGCGCGGCATCGGTGCCACCGCTCAGCAGCTGGTAAAAACTAGTGGTGCTGGCGATGGCCATGCCCATGTTCACGGTGGGGCCCTGCACGCAGTTGCTCACTACCGAGCCAATGCTGATAGCCAGTGGGTCAGGATTTTGCGCGCTGGGGTAGCTAGTAGGAAAGCCCGGAAACTCCTCATCCAGGTAGCGCCCGCCCCAGCCGGTCGTCCACACTACGTCCGAGCCGGAGCCGGAAGTCCAGATATCGGTGGCCCGGAAGTGCGAAAAGTTGGGGGTTGGGTAGCCTACGCTCTGCACCACGCCCAGCTGGCCGTTTTTATAGAGCTGCTGCGCCGTGGCCATCGCTGGGTGAATGCCGGTGGCCGCCGTGAGGGGTAGCACCTGGCTCTGGGGCAGCATAATATTGGGCCGGGCCGCCGCCAGCGCCGCGTACTGGTCCACCGGAATAATCATGTTCAGCCCATCATTACCACCCTGTAGCTGTATGATAACCAGTACCTTATCGGTGGCCGTGGTGGCGTTGGTGAGCGCCGCCAGCTCGGGCGAGTAGGCGTAGGCTCCAATTGGAAAGCCACCCAGCACGGTAGCGCCCGTCACAGCAGCGGCGGAAGTCTGAAGAAAGTCGCGACGTTTCATAGAGTATTATTGATTGTTGACTAATCATTTGTCCTTGCGAGCGCAGCGCGGCAATCGCATCAGAACGATACCCGCGCCGCTCGTTCATCCATCGTTCTGGGGCGATTGCCGCGCTGCGCTCGCAAGGACAAACGGCTAACAATCAACCCCTAACTCCCAGCAATCAACAATCAAGAAAGCTGATACTCAGCCAGGCCGGCCAGGGCCCGCGCCATCGCGCCAAGCTTGCCGGCCACGGCGTTGCGCTTAGCTATAAGGGTAGGCGTAGCCAGAAACTGCGTCCACTCGCTGGTCCACTCAAAGTCGGGCAGGCCGGGAATGAGGGCACTCTTCAAAAAATCCAGCTGGTTGGTGGTCAGATTAATAGGCACCATCAGGCGCACAAATTCGGCGATGAGCAAGTTGGGGTCCTGGGCCGTGGCGGGGGGTAGGGCCTGCACCCAGGCCACGAGGTCGGCCTTGTAGGTGAACCCGTTGCGGGTGAAGCCGGGGCCCAGGAGCAGGTCAGTCGTCTGGTTGCGGCGCGGCAGCGTCACCGAGTTTATCCACAGCTCATGAAACTGCGGCGTTTGGTAATAAGCCGCCCAGCCGGCCACGTTGGGCGGGTCGCCGAGGGTTTGCTGCTGCACGTAGGCCAGCGAATAGAGGTAGTCCCACACGCCGTACTGGGCCACCGGGCTGCCGGCGGGGGGTAGGGCCAGCTCCAGCTGCCGGGCCACGCCCACCGTAAAGTCGAGCGGACTCTTAATGAGGCAGCCCACGCTAGCCACGTCGAAGAAGTGTGCCGAGCCCAGTAGCTGGCGCAGCACCGGGGCCACTTCGTAGTTGCTTTGCACAAGCAGCGTGGCCAGGGGCTGAATAATTGCGCTTTCTACCTGGTCATCAATTACATAATACACAAACCATCGGTAGAGCTTGCGCACCAGAAACGCCGCCGTGCTAGGCTGCCGAAAAAGCAGGTCAATCAAATCCTGGTACTCGGCAGCCCCGTTGGGGGTAATTTTGGCGTTGCCAAAGGCGGCGCTGAACTGCTTGGTCGTGGTATCGTGGCGGCTGGCCGTGAAGTAGCCGGCGGCCGTGGCGGCATTGTCGCGCCAGCCGGTGAGCACGCGGGCGGCGGCCTGCACATCGGCCTCGGTGTAAGTAGTGTAGTTGCCGGCCCCGATGAGCGGTCCCTTGCCCAGGGTGAATAATTCCATCAGCTCGCGGCCGTAGTTCTCGTTGGGCGCGCCGGTCACGCTCTGGTTACCATTGAGATAGCGCAGCATGGCCGGGTTAATGGTCACGTCCTTGGCCAGCTGCCGGATGTTGCCCAGCGCATACTGACGCAGCAGCCGCACATACTCGTAGCCGTAGCCCGCGCTGTTGATGTTGCCAAACTCGACCACGAAATGGTTGTGCCAGAACAAGGTCATCTGCTCGCTCAGCGAGGTGCCCTGCGTGAGCTGCTGGCCCAGCCACCAGTCGCGCAGCGAGGTGCGGCGCACGCCCTCCAGAGTCTGGTCGAAGGGCTGCCCCACCCAGGTCTGGCCGATGGGCCCGGTAGTATCGGTGGCACTCACGCGCACGGGCGGGTCCGGCGCGGCTGGCACCGTCAGTAGCTGGTCGAGCACCGCGGGCAGTGAGGAGCCGGCCGCCGCTACTATTTCGCCGCGCGTGGGCCCAAACAGGCAGCGCCGCAGCAGATGGGCCGCCTGGTCGGGGCCCCAGGGACCGGCGTAGGCATCGAGTGCGGCGGTGGTGCTGAGCGGGGCGGGCAGCGCCTGATTGGCATAGGCGCTGGCCTGCTCGCGGAGCGAGCTAAGCTGGCGGGTGGCCCCAGTGGCCGGAGCCGCCGCGCGCCGGGCAGCAATAGTAGGCTGGAGGAAAGCTCGGCGGTCCATAAGCGGCAATAGGCAAGTACGTTCTAAGGATGCCTCCGCCGCCCAAAAGTTTAATGGCTGACCACCAAAATTTTATTAGGCCAAAAAACTGTCGGCTCACGCGCTCCTACCCCCCTTCAGTTAGCAAAGGTTTCGGCAGCTGCCAGCCGCGGCCCAGCCAGCGCCGCAGCGCCCGCCGCCAGCCCGGCAGCGCCCGAAACCGCGCCTTGCCCTCGGCCAGCGCGGGCACGTCGAGCCGGGTGGTGCGGGCCTGCCAGCCGGCCAGGCCGGTGGGGGGGGGTAGGGCAAAGAACGCGGCTAGCACCGGCCGGATTTCCTTCAGGTTCCAGTAGTGATACACCCAGGGCGCGGCTTCGCGCACTGGCCCGGCCTGCGCCCACACCACACTGAAGGCCAGTTGCTCCATCACGTGCTTGGGGTAGAGGCGATAAAGCGATTCGGTGAGGGCCAGCACGGCGGCTAGCCGGGGCGCGTCGGTGCTGCGCAGGCCCAGCACGCCGGCGTTGTACATGCGGGTGCCGGCGCCAATGGCCATGCCGCCAGGCAGCGCCGCCGAGCCAGCCGCCCGCAGCGCCCGGTTTATCTTGCGGTTCAGGGGGTTACCATCGCCCAGCCGTCCTTCGGCCACGTGCATAAAGAGTTCGCCCCGGCCCAGCGCGGCAAAGAGGTCGGCCGGGCTTTGCAGGAAAATAGTATCGGTATCGACATACAGCAGCTGGCCCGCGCAGTGCGCTGCCGCGTGCCTCAGCACCTCAATTTTGACCCGGTGCACAAAATCAATTTCGCCCCGCCAGGCCCGCCACTGTGCTGGCTCAATGCGCACGTACTCGACGCCAGCCGCCGCGCCCAGCACCGCCCGAAAATGCGCCGGGGCGTCAGTATAGACCAGCACGGTAGCTTCAGCGGGCTGCCGCAGGTAAGACAGGATGCTCAGCAGGGCCTCGTTTAGTACGTCGGGGCTGCCGTAGGCCTGGTAAATGAGGTAGTCGCCCATGCCCGGCAAAGGTACGGGCGGGGGGTAGGTGGCTGCCCGCGGCCGCGCAGCCGGTCCCAAAACCCTTAAAGCCCCGCCGAAAGGGCGAGGCTTTAAGAGCGCTGGCAGAAAAAATGGAGAAAAGCTTATTCGTATACTTTTACCACGAACACGAAGTCTTGCAGGCGCTTCACCTGCTGGGCGCGGCCCGCGCCGGCCAGCTGATTGCCGTGGGGCAGGTGGTAGGCGGCGGCGGGCTGCCGGTTCTTAAGCGAGTCAACCAAGCGTACTAAATAAGACGACTTGGTGGCGAAGGCGGCGCTTTGCGCGTCATCCTGCCGGCCGCTCACGACGCCGATGAGATTGCCGCGCTCATCCAGCAGCGGGCCGCCCGAGTTGCCGGGGTTTACCGGGATACTGACCTGGTAGAAGGCCGTGTCGCCGCCGAAGCCCGAGCGGGCGCTCAGCGCACCCTCACCGTACACCACGTCCTCGCGGGGGTAGCCCAGCGTGTACACCCGCTCCCCTAAGTCGGCTTGCCCGCCCTTAAACACATAGGGTAGGCGGCCGAAGCCATCAAAATTCGCGTCCTTGATGCGCAGGATAGCCAAGTCGTGCTTGGCATCCGAATACACCGTTTCGGCCTTGTAGCGCTGGTGGTCGCGGCCTTCCACCAGCAGCGAGTCGGCCCCCTGAATCACGTGCGCGCTTGTTACCAGGTAGCCATCGGCAGTGAGGGCGAAGCCCGTGCCGCTGAACTTGCCCTCGCGCGGCGGCGTAGCGGGCACTTCCAGCTGGGTATTCACCCTGTGGCTCAGCGCCCGCTGGCTCTTCTTAATCTGTTCCAGCTCGCGGCGCATCACCGAGTAGCCGTACAGCGAGGGCTGCACTTTGGCCGTGCGCCACCATTCCAGCCCCAGCAGGGTGCTGAACACGGCCAGCACGGCCACCGAAGCGGCCACGCCCACCGTGGCGCGGTGCCCACCCCAAAACTCGCGCAGCTTCTGCTCGGTGCGCGACAAACTCAGCCGCGGGTTCACACTGTATGACAAGCCGTCGGCCTGCTTTTCCTCAAATGCCGGCGCAGCCTCGGCGGTTAGCATAGCTTCGTGCAAGCTGCTGATAAGCTGGCGGTTGTGCCGGCGTTCGCCGTAAGCCGTCAGCGTATCGGTCAGCTCCACGTACTCGGCATACAACTGTTGCAAGCGCGGCTCGGCCCCAAGGCGCGCCTCCAGGCCGGCCCGTGCCCCCGCCGCCAGCTCGCCGCGCTGGTAAGCTTCAAATAAGGCGTAGTAATCGGCTTCGGTCTGCATCTTTTAGGTTGAGTCCTAGTTCAGTTTGTCAGTGCCGCGACCTTGCATTAATGCGCAACATGCTCGCCATGACAAATGGGCTAAGCTTCTTTATAACTGGCAAAAAATAACTTTTTCAGGCGCGTCAGGCACTTATATTTTTGAGTTTTGGCAGTGTCGGCGTTGGTGTAGCCGTGCTCGGCGGTGAGGTCGAGCATCGATTTTTCGAGCAAATAAAAGCCTTCGAGTAGCGAGCGGCAGGGCTCACCCAGGTGGGTCAGCGCCTCGCTCATGGTAGCGAATCGTCGGTCGCGCTCCTCGGCTTCCTGCACATCGTCTTCGGCCCCCGTGTTGAGGTAAGGGCCGTATTCTTCCTCATCGAGCAGGCGCACGCCGTGCAGCCGGCTTTTGGAGGTGAGGCGCTTGAGCCACAGGCGGCGGCACACGGCGTAGAGGTAAGTTTTAATCTGGCAGCTTAGCTCCAGCGAGCCTTCGCGCACCTTCTCATAAAATACCATTACGCCTTCCTGGTACACGTCGCGGGCATCGTCCTCCGAGCCGCTGTTTTGCAGCACGAAGTGCGATATCATCGGCCAGTGCAGGCGGTAGAGCTGGCTGAGGGCCCGCTCGTCGCCGCCCGCAATGGCCTTGATGAGTTGGGCATCGGCGGCCAGCGCCGGTGAGCTATCCATGTTCATTCGCTTCGGGGCTTAATGCGGACTAACAGCCACTAGTAACCCATCAAAATTATTTTAATTTTTTTGCGCCGCCTGGGTTACCTGCCAGTCGGACTCGGATTAAGGGCAGATTTTTGTTAAACCCCTTTTCAAATCTACCCCAAAATGAGCAACCTCCTGAAAGTATCTGCCTTGTTCCTGGCCGTTGGCCTGGCTTCGTGCGAGTCGAAAACCGCTACTACCGAAACCACCACGCCTCCCGCCGCCACTGAGTCGACGATGAGCACCACCACCACCGACTCGGCCTCGACGATGGCTCCCGCCGCTGGCGGCGCGGCTGCTCCGGCTGCCGGCGGTGCGATGGCTACCGATACCACCAAGAAAATGTAATTGCCTCCAGGTCCCGCCTGGATGTAAGTTTTCTGAAAGCGGCCCGCGCAGTAGTGCGCGGGTCGCTTTTTTGCGTTTTCGCCTCATCCCACCAGCGCCAGCAGGTCGGCAGCGATGCCGAGCCAGGGCTGCTGCAAATCGAGGGTAACGATGCGTACCGGATGGCCGCCCAGCAGGTAGCGCACGTCCACGGCGGCCGTGGCGGCCGGGTAAAGCAGGATGCCTTCGAGGGCCTGGCCGGGGGTAGGGCGCAGGTTTTGAAGGTAAGCAAAGAGCTGGTAGAGGTGCGGCGCGATGAGCCGCGGCTGGTCGTAGCGCGGGCGCAGGGCGGCGGCGTAGTACTTGGTATCAAGAATAATTTTGCGGGCCGGGCTCTCCAGGGTCGTGTCGGTGAGCATGGTGGGCAGCAGGGCCAAATCCGGGGTGTGGGGCGCGGTGGCCTGCCAGGCAATAGTTTCGGTAAACACGCGGTACTGCCGCTGCTCGCGGCGGTAAAAGTTGCGCACCGCCTGCTCAAAAATGCGGGCCATCAGCCGCTCATCCTGCCGGAAGTCAGCCACGCGGCCCCTACCCCCCGCCGCCGGCGCGGGCAGCGCCGTTTCGTAAATCAGCTCGCAGATATGCAGCAAAAACGCCTCGGCGGATGCCAGGCGCTGCCGCCGCAGCGCCCCGATTACCGCCACGCCCGGCACTACCGGTACCACGCTGGCGGGTAGGCGGCTGCGTAGCGCGCTCACCTCCCGGCGCAACGGCAGGGGTAGGGCGGGGTGCGTAGCCAGGGCGGCCAGCGTGCCAGCCAGCAGCCGGTGCAGCGGCTGGTTGGGGCTCAGCTCCTCGAAGCCGCATACAGCGCGGCCTTGCGGCAGCAGCCCCCGGCCCAGGGTCGGAGCCAGCTCGACGCGCCCGCGCAACTGGTTGGTTTCCTCTTCAATAGCGATAAAAGCAAGGGGTAGGGCCGGCCGCAGCCGTTGGCGGGTGGCGTGCAGCAGCATCTGGGTAAGCAGCTCCAGCGGGCGGTGGAAGGGCGCTGCCTCGGCGGCGCGCAGCACGGCCGGCTCGGGCAGCCGCTGCCAGGAGTAGCACAGCAAATAATACAGGGTAGCGAGCGGAATCATGGGCGGCCAGGGGCGCTAGGCTACGGTTGGAACCGACTTATTTAGCCGACTCGGTCGACCGGAAGCGCCGCACCAGCATAATGATAGTTGCGATTACCGCCCCATAAACCAGCAAGCGCCCGGTTGTGCGGCCCGCTTGGCGAACATCGGAAACCTCGCGCTCGGCGGCCGGGGCAGCCTTCACCTGCAAGGACTGAAAAAAATGCCGCCGGTTGCCAACTTCGCTGGCTGGCTGGCCGAGGGTGGCGCGCCAGGTAAGCATGTAGGCGCGATGATTGGCATAGAGGATGCGAGCAAACTTAGTGCCTCCCAGCGAGGCCGTGGCGGGCAAGCTAAGCTCTACCTCAACGCCTTGGTACCCGGCCAGCGCAAACGGAGTGCGGCGCAGCAACCGCGCCTGGGCTTCGTCGCCGATGAGCGCTTTGATATTGACCGCATAAAATGCGGCTAACTCGTTCAGCGTGAGGCGACCATTAGAGTAAGGATACGCGGTGGAATCGATAAGTGCACAGGCCGCTACGTAAGTGGCCTCGGACGTATTGGCGAAATTTGCCTGCGTGTTTGGGTCGCTGGCCGGCATGGTGGTGAAAGGAGTGGGCAGCTCGACGCTGGCCCTGGCGGGCAGGGCCACGCGCTTCCAGGTAATGGAGTCGGGTGCCGGCGCAGCGGCCAGTTGCAGGCTGGTGCCAAGCAGGGCAATCAACAGCAATCGAAAACGAAACATAAGCCGGTGAAAGCGCGAATAGATGAATAAAAGACCCTTTGGGTAGCGAGTACGGCCGGGCTACAGTGGTGGTTATAAGCCGGCCAGCAGCTTGCGCAGCTGGGCGGCGGCCTGCTCGGGCTGCTCGCGCCAGTAGTCGGCCAGTAGGGGGCCGATTTCCTGCTCAAAAATGAGCCGCAGCCACGCCCCGGCCGCGGCCGGGGGGGTAGGCGGTGCGCAGAAATAGCTATGGCCAATCTCAAAATCAGGTCCCAGCTCGGGGTCAGCGGCAATGACCTGGTTGAGAGCCACCAGGCGCTCGGTCAATAAGTTAATTAGCTCAGCAGGCACTTGGTTAGCAGCCAAAAGCTGGCGCAATGGCGCGCCGAACTGCGGCCGCAACGCCACGAAGGCGAAGCGCCGCCGCAGCGCGTAGTCGAGCGGGGCCAGCGAGCGGTCGGCCAGGTTGAGCGTGCCGATGACGTAGAGGTTATCGGGCACGAAAAACCGGGGCGCGTCGGGCGGGGCGTAGGGCAGGCGCAGGGCGTGGGCGGGGCCGCGCTTGTCGGGCTCCAGCAGCAACAGAAACTCGCCAAAAATGCGGGCCACGTTGCCCCGGTTCAACTCGTCAATCAGCAGAAAATAAGGCCGGTCGGGGTCCTGGGCAGCACGCTGGCACAGCAGTGGCAGCACGCCCGGCACCAGCCCAAACTGCCCCTTGGCCCCCGGCCGAAAGCCCAGCATAAAGTCCTCGTAGCTGTAGCTGGGGTGAAACTGCACCAACTCGATGCGGCTCTCGTCTTTTTGCCCCAAAAGCAGCCAGGCCAGGCGGCGGGCCAAAAAAGTTTTGCCGGTGCCGGGTGGGCCTTGCAGCAGCAGCGCCCGGCGGCGGCGCAAGCCGGCCTGCGCGGCAGTTAGCTCATCTTCCGTGATAAACAACTCTTTTAGTGCCGCTGCCTCGGGGTAGGGGGGTAGGGCGGCGTAGGCGGCGGCGGGCTCGGCGGCGATGGGAATTTTAAGTGCCGCCGGGCCGGTGTAGAGCCCTTCGGCCTGCTGCTCGGCGGCCTGCTCGTGGTCTTGGGCCGAGCCGGCGGCCAGCACGGGGCGCTTGGCGGCAATGGTGAAGTCGAGGGCTTCGAGCAGGGCGTTGGTGGGCTGGCCGGCGGGGTGGGGCCAGCGGGCGGTGGGGTCGGCCAGGGCCAGGCGGTAGGCCAGCTCGGCCACGGCGCGGGGCGGGTAGCGCCGGCCCCGATACAGCAGCTCGTACACGGTGCTGGGCGGCAGGCGGCGGCCCTCGCGCTCCACCAGGCGCAGGGCGCGCAGCACGTGCTCGCGGGTGAGGAGCGGGGATGAAGGGGGGGTAGGGGCGGAACTCACGAGGCAAAAGAACGCCGCCGGGCGCGGAGTGAGGCGGGCTGCAGGCCGCCACCGGCAAAAAAACGCCTGAAGCGCGCCCCAACTTCACCGCGCCGCGCCGGTTAGGTAACGTATGGCTCAGCAACTTCCTCCCGACCCCGCCGCGCTTACCAGCATCGCGGCCTTTCAAAACCTGCCCGCCAAGGTGCTGGCTTGGCTGGTGAGTACCGGCGAGCTGTGCCAATACGCTGATGGGGAGCTAATTGTGCGCACCGGCGACCCCGCCAATAAGATGATGGCCGTGGTGCGGGGCGGGATGCAGTATTTCCGCGGCGACAATGGCCAGCAGGAACCGGTGTTCCGAGTGGCCACGGGCAGTATCAGCGGCGTGCTACCTTATTCGCGCTTGCAAATAAGTAGAGGCCAGGGGGTAGCCGTGGGCGACACCGTGCTCTATCTGCTGTCCCGCACCGAGTTTCCGGCCCTGGAGCAGGTCAGCCCCGAGCTGGTGCAGCGGCTGGTGGGCATTATGAGCGACCGCGCCCGCGACGAGGTGCGCGGCCAAGAGCGCGACGACAAGCTGCGGGCGCTGGGCAAGCTTTCGGCCGGCCTGGCCCACGAGCTGAACAACCCCGCCGCCGCCATTGCCCGCGCCGCCGATGCCCTGGGAAACATGCTGAAAAACAAGCCCGTGCTGCTCAAAAACTTGCTGCTGGCCTGCCCGCCCGCCGAGGCCGTGGCAGCGCTGCTCAGCACGAGCACCCCCGCCACCGAGCCCGATGCGGCCCTACCCCCCCGCTCGGCTCTGGCCCGCGCCGATGCTGAGGACGAGCTGGCCGACTGGCTCGACGGCCAGGGCTGCCCCGATGGCTACGCGCTGGCCCCCAACCTGCTTGATGCAGGCCACACCGCCGCCACCCTGGAGCCCTTGGTGGCGCAGCTGCCCGCATCGGCCCGGCCCGCTGCGCTGGCCTGGCTCGAAAGCCACGTGTCGGTGCTGCGCCTCACCCGCGACCTGCGCGAGGCCAGCCAGCGCATCAGCACGCTGGTCGGCAACGTCAAAAACTACTCGCACATGGACCGCGCCGGCGGCCACGAGCTGCTCGACGTGACCGAGGGCCTCGACAGCACGCTCAATATATTTGACCATGCCCTACGCCATAAAAACGTGAAGCTCACCCGCGCCTACGCTCCCGACGCGCCGCGGGTACTGGCCGCGGCCGGGCCGCTCAACCAGGTGTGGACCAACCTGCTGGACAATGCCCTCGACGCCCTACCCCCCAGCGGCGGTACGCTCACGGTGCAAGCTGCCCGGCAAAACGGTGGCCTGGGCGTCAGCATTATTGACAACGGCAGCGGCATCGCCCCCGAAGTGCTGGCGCACTTGTTCGAGCCCTTTTACACTACTAAGCCGGCCGGCGAGGGCAGCGGCTTGGGCCTCGATATTGCCCGGCGCATCGTGCAGGAGCACGGCGGCCAGCTGGAGGCCCGGTCGGTGCCCGGCCGCACGGAGTTTTCAGTGTGGTTGCCGACAGGGTAGGCGGACGTGCGGTAAGCTTTAGCTTGCCGAATCAACTTCTTCCCCGCATCAATTTGGCAAGCTAAAGCTTACCCTTCACTCTTATGAAAAAGCCGATTATCCTGACTGTGGACGACGATGCGCAAGTCCTGGCCGCCATCACTCGCGACCTGCGCCAGGAATTTCGCGCCGACTACCGCATCCTGAGCGTCAATTCCGGCCCCGAAGCCCTCGCTACCCTCACCGAACTGCGCGCCCGCGCCGAGCCGCTGGCCCTGGTGCTGGCCGACCAGCGGATGCCCGAAGTAGAAGGCGTAGAAGTGCTTACCCGCGCCCGCGAGCTGTTTCCGGAGGCTAAGCGCGTGCTGCTCACGGCCTACGCCGACACCACGGCGGCCATCAAGGCTATCAATTCGGCGCAGCTCGACTACTACTTGCTCAAACCCTGGGACCCGCCCGAGCAGCTGCTCTACCCCACCCTGCACGACCTGCTAGCCAGCTGGCAGGCCACCTACCGGCCGGCGTTTGCGGGCTTGCGGCTCATCGGGTTTCAGTGGTCGCCGCTCTCGCACGAACTCAAGGATTTTCTCAGTGGCTACATGGTGGGCTACCAATGGCTTGATTTTGAGAAGGATGCCGAGGCTAAGGTGCTGATGGATGCCAACGGCTTCACGCCCGATGACCTGCCGTTCGTCATTTGCCCCGATGGCCAGGCCGTGGCCAAGCCCGCTAAGCTCGACTTGGCCCGGCACCTGGGCCTGCTGGTCGAGGCCAAGCAGGAGCTGTATGACGTGGTGGTAATCGGGGCGGGGCCGGCCGGGCTGGCCGCCGCCGTGTACGGCGCTTCGGAGGGCCTGAAAACGCTCATCATTGAGCGCCAAACGCCCGGCGGGCAGGCCGGCTCGTCATCGCGCATTGAGAATTACCTGGGCTTCCCCACCGGCCTCAGCGGTGCCGAGCTGGCCCACCGCGCCTGGAGCCAGGCTACCCGCCTCGGGGCCGAATTTATGGCCCCGCAGGAGGTCATTAACCTGTGCGTGCAGGATGGCTATAAAGTGCTTACCCTGAGGGATAAAACGGAGATAAAAGCCCGCGCCGTGGTGCTCACCACCGGCGTGAGTTACCGGGTGCT
Source organism: Hymenobacter psoromatis (assembly GCF_020012125.1). Classification (NCBI taxonomy): domain Bacteria; kingdom Pseudomonadati; phylum Bacteroidota; class Cytophagia; order Cytophagales; family Hymenobacteraceae; genus Hymenobacter; species Hymenobacter psoromatis. The sequence continues at coordinate 4,094,293 of NZ_JAIFAG010000001.1, read as the reverse complement.
CGACGCGCCGGGGCTCGACCGACTCAGCGGGGCCGGCGTGTACTATGGCGCGGCCCGCACCGAGGCGCGCAGCTGCAGCGACCAGCCGGTGTACATCATCGGCGGGGGTAACTCCGCGGGGCAAGCGGCTATGTACCTGGCTACCTACGCCTCGCGGGTGTTCCTCATCATTCGGGGCGAAAGCCTGACCGCCAGCATGTCGGCCTACCTCATTGAGCAGATTGCCCAAACGCCCAACATTGAGCTGCTGCCCCATACCCAGGTGCGCGAAGCCTGCGGCACGCACGCCCTCGAAGCCGTAGTTATTCAGCAGGCCGGTCGCGAGTCCGAAAAGCGGCCCGCCCGCGCCTTGTTCATCTTCATTGGGGCCAAGCCCAGCACCGAATGGGTATGCCACCTGGCCATCTGCGACGCTAAGGGCTACCTGCTCACCGGCCGCGACCTGGTAGCCGACCCGCGCTATGCTACCGTTTGGAAAAAAGACCGCGAGCCCTACCTGCTCGAAACCTGCGTGCCCGGCCTCTTCGCCGCCGGCGACGGCCGCGCTGGCGCAATGGCCCGCGTGGCCTCGGCCGTGGGCGAGGGTAGCATGGCCATCAAATTCGTGCACCAATACCTGGATGAATAAGGCGCGTAGGGTAATCTCTAGCTGGCCGGATTAAGGGCCGGAAACGATACGGCGGTAAGCTAAAGCTTATTCTACGCGCTGATAAGCCGCCTGCGCCTCGTCCAGCAGGCTGAGTACTTTGGCGCGCAGCTGCCGCAGGCGCACCAGCTCGGGGGAGGGTAGGCGGCGCACGCGCACGCGCCGGAGGCGGGCGCTCAGCGTTTGCCAGTAGCCCAGGGCGTAGAAGCCGGCCAGGGGTAGGGATGCGGCAAAGAGCAGCGTCAGCCGCCAGTCGTGGGTAAGCCAGTGCTGCACGGCGGCGGCCTCCAGGGCGTAGGCCAGCGGAAAAGTGAGCATCCCGACCGCCAGCATAATGGCCGCGATAAACTCCGTTTCCTGGGTGGCGCGGTAGGCCACTTCAGCCGGTAATTTATAGGGTAAGTAGTTGGTTAGCACGCCATAGAGCCAGACTGGGAAGCCCAGCGCCAGGCTCAGATAATCGGTGCGGGTGGTGCCGGGGCGCTGGCTTTGGTCGAGGGCTTCGTCATCGAGCTGGTGGGCTTCCAGCGCGGCTAAATAGTCGGTCAGGGCCGCGCGCAGGGTAGTCAGGCGGTCGGGGTCATGCTGCTCAAACCAGGCCACGGCATCGAGCAGGGTGCGGCTGAGCTGGAAGTTATCGTAGAGCGTATCGGGGTCGTCGTCGGGGTTGAGGTGGTTGCCAAAGGTGCGCTCCACCTGCTGGGCCAGCTGGTCGTCGGCGGCATCGTGGCTGATGACGAGGCGGCGCGTGAGGCGCTGGCGGATTTCCTCGGTCAGCGCATCGGCGGCCGCGTCGGGGTCGTCGTGGTAGCGGGTGGCGTAGGCGCTCACCTCAATGGGCGGGGCCACGTTGAGCAGCGCGTCGGAGCGAAAGTGGCTGGGGTCGAAGTAGTTGGTGCCGACGCACACGATTTTCAGGCCTAGCTTGAAATCGTGCCGGGCCTCGGTGCCCAGCGCAATGCGGGCCGCACCGGTCTTAAGCGGCCGGAGCCGACGCTCGCTCACGCTGGTGCCCTCCGGAAAAATCATGACCGTGCCGCCACGCTCCAGGTAGTCGTAGCAGCGCCCGAAGCTGGCCTCGTTGCTAGCCGCCAGCTGGGCGGGGGTAGGACCGTCGGCGCTGCCCTCCGCATCCTGCCGCCGGTAGATGGGAATGCAGTTGCCCGAGCGCATGATGGCCCCGAGCACGGGGTTTTTAAAAAACGTACTCTTCGCCAGAAACGCGATGGGCTGGTGGCGCTGCACGGCCGTCACGAGCGGGTCCATGAGTGTGTTGGGGTGGTTGCCGCACAGCATCAGCGGCCCCGGCAGGCGCAGGCGCTCGCGGTGGCGCACTTCGAGCCGGCGAAAAAATACGCGCAGCCCCAGGCGCACCACGGGCTTCATAACGGTGTAAAAGAGCATGTTAGTTAACAAATAATGGTCAGGGATTAGTAAGTAATGCCGTTCTGACCCGTCGAGCCGCTAAACAACATTACTCACTAATCCCTGACCACTAAGTGCTACCCCCCTAAAAGTCCAGGTTATTCGGGTTCTGCCCGCCCGACTTTTTCGCGTCGTAGCGGCTGCCCGCAGCGGGGCCTTGGTCGCGGCGCTGTCCGCTACGGCTCGCCGTGGGGCGGCTGCTACCCTTATCGGCCCCGTGCGACGGCCCCGCGGCGTAGCCGCTACCCGCCTTCACGCGCTCGCCGCCGGCTGGCGCGGCGCTGCTGCCGTAGCGGCTGCTGCCCCAGGGGCGCTGTTGCGCCCGCGGGCCGTGCTCTTCGCTGCCCTTACCGTGCGGCTTCTTGGCGAAGGGCGAGCGGCGGGGCACGTGGCGGTACTCACCTTGGTCGGCGCGGCGGCTAATGGTGGCCAGGAAGGCTACCCCGGCCGTTAGTAGCCCTACCCCCACCAGTTTCTGGGTGGTGCTCAAGTCGTTAACACTGGTCCAGGCTTTGGTGCCGAGGTCTTTGGCAGTCTGAGGCAACTGTTGGGCCTTTTCAGTCAGGCCCGACTCATCAAGCCATTTCTTGCTGCTTGCCAGCGTATCCTGCAGCACGGTCTGGCCGGCTGGCGAGTCTTTGGGGGGCGAGTAGCTGCGGGCCGAGGCACCGACCGGCCCCGACACGGGCGCGGTGCTGGCCAAGGGAGCGGGTAGTATATCGCCCGAAGAAGCGGTGCCGTGCGAGCCGCTTGGAGTGTTGCCGTGGGTGGGTTCCATAGGAAAAGGAGAAAGATAAAGGAGTGATATCAAGCGGCCCGCCCGCAGGCAGCCGTGGGTTGCGTATTCGTAAGTTGGGGCCGGTGGGTTGCGCTAGTGGGGGTAGGGCCGCCGTAGCCAGGCCCTACCCCCCGCTGGGTTACCTGAACAACTGCCGCGCTTAGGCGTTTTGTTGCCAGTAACTGTCTTCTTTAGCTACGCTACATGTTTCGTTTTCAGGGAAAAGTTTGCCTCATCACGGGGGCTACCTCCGGCATTGGCCGGGCCACGGCCGTGCGCCTGGGCCGCGAGGGAGCCACGGTGGTGTGCCTGGGCCGCGAGGTGAAAGCCGGCCGCGCCGTGGAGGCCGAGCTAAAAGCGGGGGGTAGCGAGGCGCTCTTCATTCGGGCCGACGTGGGCAAGGACGCCGACCTGGTGCGCGCCGTGGGCCAGACGCTGGCCCGCTACCAGCGCATCGACGTGCTCATCAGCAACGCGGCCATGATGACCTTCACGCCCATTCTGGAGCTGAAGCCCGCCGACTGGGACCGCGTGCTGAACGTGAACCTGCGGGCCACTTTCCGGCTCTGCCAGCTCTGCGTGCCCCAAATGCAGGGCGGGGCCGTAGTGGCCGTCAGCTCGGTACACGCCTCCCAGAGCACCCCCAACGTAGCGCCCTACGCTACCAGCAAGGGCGGCCTCGAAGCCTTCGTGCGCGGCCTCAGCCTGGAAGTGCCCTACACCCAGGCCCGCATCAACGCCGTGGCTCCCGGCGCGGTCGAAACCGCCATGCTGCGCAGCAACCCTAACATCATGGATGGTACCGAAGTCATCACGGGCCAGGTGGGTACCCCCGACGAGCTGGCCGCTGCCATCTGCTTCCTGGCCTCCGATGAGGCCACGTTTATCAACGGGAGCACCCTGACGGTGGACGGCGGGCGGCTGGCGCAATTGTGAAAAGCCCAGCCCCGGCGCGGGGCTGGGGTAGGGCTCAGGCGGCAAGCAGCTACCAAGCAACGGGTTATCGCTGACGCTGAAACACGTAATAGGGGACAACGCCCGGCGTCATAATTGGCGTGATAGGCTTCTCATTGAAGCGCACCGAAAGGACATCGTACTGGTGGAAGCGGTCGTTGGGCCGGGTATGCTGCACATCGTAGTGCAGCGTGTCAACTTTGTTGTTCAGCTCCAGATACCACTCTTTACTGCCGAGACTGCTTTCGATACCTAACTCCGCATTACTATACAAAATCTTATAAGGAAAAGCTACGGTTGAGTCCGCCACTACAATAGGCTGAAAATCTTTACCAGTGTAGTCTAAATAGAATTGCTTGCCTTGCGGCGTAAATGACCAAATTTTTAACGGCGAATTCACGCTGGTAATAATATTATGCCCTTGCTCATTGAGCAAAACGAAGGTCAGTGGGTCTGGTAGCTCATACCCATCAATAATAGGCTTCTTGCAAGCACTGAGGGCAATGACCAGCATTCCCACACTAAAAAGCACGAGTCTTCTCATAGGATTAAGGATGAATATTTATAACTACGTCCTGGCAGTATTGATAATTTTTATACAAAGTGCCGCTTGAAGTATAAATGGCCCAGTTGCCGAGAGTAAACCAGCCATTATATAAATTATTCCACCCCCAGTTCATGTGGTAGAATAAGTTGGTCATTACCCCATTTTCATCGTAGTTTTCGATGAAACCATCGCTTACCCAAGAGTGGCCGCTGCCTTGTCCCCACTTCACTCCACCAGCGCTGCTCTGGTCGGTATAGCCACCAAAAATCACAGGTTGGTTGTGCCTTAGATTATCCATCACATCGTAGTAATAGCTGATACCATTGCCACGAAGAATAAATACGCCGTTTTGTCCGCTGGAGCCATTGGGATAGTCCCGATAATCGGCTGACCCATAGCCAAAAGAGCGGAAACCATCGGGTATTTTATAAGAATCAGCGGATGAGGCGGTCTGGCAGTAGGACATACCAACGTTATCGCCTATGTTGTGCATAAGCTCGGCTAACTCGGGATAGCCGGTGGTAGGGGCTACCTGATAAGTCATGGCGGCCCAGTTGTAGCGAGCCGGGTATTGCCAATAGCGCATAACCTGAGCCATTGATGTTGCTACGCAGCCCGTTTGGCACATTACGCCATTAAACCGACACTGCGCGTTGTAAGGAACGTCTTGGCCCCAGGTAGATTGTATCAATGGCCCCACCTGCAAAGAGCCTGGCTGCCTGGGGGTGGGGTCGGGAGGAGTCCGGTTTGGCGTGATGCCGCTTGGGTCTTTAACTGCCGAACTGGCAAGTAGGGTAGTCCAGGCAGCAGCAGCACCTGGCGCGGTATTCTGGGCACTAGGATTAAGCCGAAGCGCCGCGGCTATCTGTTTGGTGTTCTCCACCCATGTTAATAAGCCATCAGATGTAGCTTTACCGTCGCCTAAGTTCGTCGGTAATGCTCCGTGTTCAGCGAAAGCTAGAATGGGCGGCATGTGTCTGTCAGCCGCTAGTATAGCGAAGCCACCCTGTGCGTAGTTGCAGAGAAACAGGCCAGGCTTCCCATCGGCAGCCAGTACGGGAGTCAAATTCAGCACACGCTGGCGGCCCTCAAAAACCCGTTGTGTATCACCGGTGAGCTGATTTTGCGAGCGCTGAACGAATATACCACTGGTAAGCGCGATGTTCTCCGCAGCAGTGGTAGCCTGGGTAGTAGTCACTGAGTAGAGAAGCTGCCCAGGCGCTTCAATTTCTCTTTTGCAAGAGAATACAGTGAGGCAGCTTAAGCCAAAAATTAGTGACCGCCAAGGGCGTTTTGTGGGGGGGGTAAATGCTTAAGCATAAAAGGAAAGAAGGGTAAGAGTACAAGCCAAATGTATACTATTTCTTCTCTATTTACAACTCATTAGCAGAAATATATTTTATAAGTTCCTCATTAAGTACCTTCTTAGCCCCTACCCCCTCACCACGCCACCGGTACCCGCAGTTTCACCGCGAACTCGTCGCCTACGCCGAAGACCAAGAAATGCTTTCAAAGCCACGTTCATCAGCGGGAGCACCCTGACAGTGGACGGCTGGTGCAGTTGCCGCATAGGTTCTACCTCGGTTAGTGACTAGAGCAGGGCTTGTGCGGCAAGCGGTTATCAAATAATATAATTGTAATGATATATAATAATTTAATCAGGCCGCGTTTTGTTCCAGCCAGGCGAAAAAGGAGGGGTTCAATGCGCGGTAGGCAGGCAGGAGAACAAGTACCGACAGCTGACGGTACAGCTCATTCAGGTGCGCGACGGCTGCTTTGTTCGCGTCCGGCACCGGCCCGGCGGTGAGGGCCAGGTCCAACACGGAATCCAGCGTCATAAACAAGTCGGACCTGAGCGTTGGCATGGTGCCGGCCGGTACCGGGCCGCCTATCCGCGAATCGCCGAGTAGCGTGGCGGGCGCTGCCCCCAAGCGCGTATCGTCCGGCTGGATGGGCAGGAACGTAATGTCGTCAAGCTGGTTCAGGCTGGCGGTGACCCGGAACGTCGGTGCCCCGGCGGTTCGTTTGTTGGGCGGCCCACCGGCAATGTACCAAAAGAACGTAAGCTGTTCCTGGCCAGGGCTGCCCAGCGGTACCGGCAGCGAGAGGGCAGACTCGCGCGTGACCTTCCGCAACCGCTCCGGGTGCTTGTTCACGGCCTCGATAACCTCAGCGGTAGTATAACGGGTGGGCATCAGCTGTTTTTTGGTACTGTTTAGAATCTGGTTTGATGAACTGAAGGTAGAACGCAAAACCTGCGTTGGCAACAGATACTCCTTCGGTATTGCTTGGAATGGCTTATCGTTTCAAATAAGCCCTGTTTTCGCAGGGCAAACTGTTTTACGGGGCGAGGTCTACATCTTCCACTTGGCCGCCAATCCAGGCACCCATCAGCCCCCAGAAGTTCTTGTTCAGCATCGGTGCCAGCGGCTCCTCATGCCACCAGGCCAGCGCCTGGCTTTCGGAGGCCCGCACCCCGTGTGTAATATCCAGGCCCAGAAGGTCCCCTCCACCATTGCCGAACACCGTGATTACATCACGCAAACGGAATGGCAGCTGGGCCTTCTCGTCTGGCTCAAGCTCCCAGTCCTGGTCCGACAAGTACCCGATGTCCTTAACCGGTAGCGGCCCCATCGCGTCGGAAGCAAGTTGCGTCCAGCCATCGTGTAGCTCGCGGTAGAACTGCTGCAAGCCCGGCAGCAGGCAGGCCCAAATCTCCTCTTTACCCTTGGGCACCCGGTCACCAAGCGGCGGCCAGCCCCGAAAAAAGTAAAGGTCTTTTCCCCGGCTGTAGACGTAAAGCAATGAGGGCGGCTGCGGCTCTTTCAGTAGCAGGCAGATGCCGCGCACTTTATGCTGCAAGAAGTCATCCACCTCCGGTAGCAGGGATTGGTAAGGCCGCCACATTTCCAGCCAGCTTTTGGCTCCGGCGCTCTGCTGGCGCAGCAACTCGACCCACGCTTCCGGCACACCCATTTCATCCCGAACCTCGGTGGCGGCGGTCACTATGACTATATTACGTTCAAACCGACGTATTTTGGCAAGCATGTCTTCTGTCGGCGGCAAACTCATAACATGTTAGTAAAGAACCAGCTTTCCTTCGGGGAACTCTCCCTGCCAGCCGCAGGGAAAACGCCCCTGGGTATACCAGTAAATCTGGTCGGCAAAGAAGCCGGGGGGAAACACTTCGGCGAATTCGCACTCAATGCCAAAGTGGATTAAGTCCCAGCGGATACAACTCTCAACAATAGCAGGCAAGCCCAACGCCGCGCACAGCGGACGAATCCGGCGTTCAACGAGCGGCAGGACCACTTGCCTGACGTCCGCCGCAACCGTGTTCCACTGCCGATAACGCTCGATGTCTCTTCTCAAGACCGCCTCGCCGTAGCGGTTGGCGGCTTCCAGCGTCAAGGCGTCCCATTCGTCTGAACCGCACTGTTCGATGGCCTCGTCCCAGCTTTGGAGGATGATAAACGGCCCTTCGCGCGGCTGGCCGACGGCCGAGAACCAATCGGCCCGCTCGATGATGTGAAATGCGTCCCGTGCTTCTGGTTTCATATTCAAGATTGATATCCGCAGTAAATGCCTAATCTACTATTGTCTTATCCTCACTAACTAGATGCAGTTTTGCCGCGCTGCTGCTGCTAGCACTCTTCTTCAGCTCATACGCTTTTAGGTGAAAAGTTCTAGCTCTTCAATAATGACGGACCACCAATTATCAGGATTACGCAATGCTTCCGGGTCAATTTTATGGAACTGTTCTTTGAGCGAGTCAAGCTGCTCTTTCATCATTTTCCGGGTTGCCTTCTTCGCCTGCTCAGGTTCTGGTAAGCCTCGATAGGCCAGTAAGAATTCGGCGAACTTCGTGACGGTTGAATTGACGAACCTCGTCATCAACTCCTGATAAGCATCTACAGCGATAACGTGCTCATCGTCTTCTATGTCAATACAAAGAAATGTACCGCCATCATCCGCTAGTACAAGGTAGCGCCGGAAACCCAGCGGAAAACTTATCTCCGGTAGCATAGCCGGCATTGGTGCCAACACGTCAGGAGGAGCATAAAATATTAAATTAGGCTTTGCTTCCTTTGGCAGACATACATCGCGGAAAAACTGCTTTGAGACTTCAGAAATAGGGACGGCTTGCAAAACCGAAGATGCAAGAGGTAATAGCCCATCCCCCCAGACGTTACAAAAGTCTTTTAGCAACATAGAGGTGTCCTAAGGTGGCCTAATCAACTATCGGATTATCCGGCAGTTATCTTCCTCACCGCGCCACCGGCACCCGCAGCTCCACCGCGAATTCGTCGCCCACGCTGAAGCCCAGAAAGTTGCCCTCAATGCCGTAGTCGTGGCGGTTGACGGTGAACTGCCCGCTGAAAACACCCCGCCCGGCCGCCCCTGGCGCGAAGTGAAACGGGATGACGACCGGCCGCGTCACGCCGTGCAGCGTGAGGCGGCCGGTGGCTACGTAGGCATCGCCGCGCCGCGCGATGGTGGTGGACGCAAAGCGGATGGTGGGGTATTTCTCTACATCGAACCAGCTGTCGCCGCGGGCGTGCTTGTCCTTCAGCTTATTGCCCGTGCTGATGGTGGCGGCCTCCACGCGCACGTCCAGCGCGGCCTGGGCCGGGTCGGCGGGGTCGAAGTTGACGGTGCCCGCGAGGCCCGAAAACGTACCCTCCGCCTTGCCGCCGCTGAAATGGACAGCATAGTCGGGGCTGATGGCCCAGCCGCCGGGCAGCATTGCGAAGGCGGAAGCCACCAGCAGCAGCGTTAAAAAAGCGAGTAGTCGGCGGGCGTAGCGCATGGCAGGGGGTAGGGACCACGAAAAGATACGACCCCGCCGCCCGGCTAGCCGCGCCGCGTCTTGGCTTTCCTACCCCCGCGTTGGGCGGCCATCACCAGCCGCGCGCCTTCGCGGGCCTCCACCTCAAACTTATTCTGGTAGTAGCCGACCCGCGCCGACTCTAGCAAGTACTGCCACAGGAAGCGGGGGAGGCCCAGGTCGCGCACCTGGCGCAGGTGCACTTCCTCGTGCGCCACCCACTCGGGGTCGGCCAAGAACTCGGCGCGGGTAGCCCCGCTCAGGTGCACGCGCTGGCCGATTACCATCGCCACGCGGGAAGTATTGCCGAGTACCAGCCGGGCCACGCGGGCGAGCGGGGAATTAACGAAAGTTTTGGGAGAATTCATGGTGTAAGATTCGGGCTTTGCTACGAGAGACGAGTGCAACTGGTTTTACTTATGCCCGGTGAGTTTTGAACTATTTTGGGTACTTTTTCAAGAAAATCATTCTTTTTCTGAGAAAAAGGTAGGTTGGTGGGTTACCTTCTGCTTAGCTTTGGCCGGTTGCTACCCCTTGGCTTTTACCTAAAAAAGACGAAGAGCAGCCGTTCATTTATCCTTAATGCCTGCCGCCGTAGCGGCCCTGCCTAGCGCAACAGACTACCCCACTCCCTCCTCTCCGGTCAGCCAGCTTTAGGGCGCTACCGGGGCCTACCCCACCGACGGACAATGAAGAATACCCTGCTGTGTTGCCTCGCCGCTGCCTCCCTGGCGCTCTCCTTCTGCTTTGATAAAACGCCCGATGCCCCGGCTTCGGCTGGTGCTTCGGCCCCGGCCATCGCCGAGGCTTCGCTGCTTTCGGGCCTGCTGCCCACCCCCGCCGACAGTGCCGCCGCGCCCCGCGCCGAGCCGCCCGCCGCCACGGCCGCCCGCGACTCGCTGGCCTACGGCTACTACGGCCAAACGCTGGGCGTGAGCCTGGCCCACACCGAGAACAAGAGCCTGCTGCGCACCATCACCAACTGGCTGGGCACGCCCTACAGCTACGGCAGCAGCTCGCGCCGGGGCACCGACTGCTCGGGCTTCGTGTCGCAGGTGTTCAAGAAAGTGTACGGCATCACGCTCCAGCGCAGCTCGCGCTCCATGTTTACGAGCGTGCGGCGCGTAGCTAAAACCGATATGAAGGCCGGTGACCTGGTATTCTTCCGCCACGGGCGCGGGGCCATCTACCACGTCGGTATCTACTTGAAAGATGGGAAGTTTGCCCACGCGGCCTGCAACGGCGGCGTCATGGTCAGCTCGCTGCACCAGGCGTATTATAAGCATAATTTCTACTCCGCGGGCCGCGTGGCCGGCACCGCGGGCTTCTCGCCCGACGCTACCCCCACCGAGGCGGCCGAGCTGCTGCACGCCAACGCCAACGCCCGCCCCGAGTAGGCCGCCGCCGCTCCCGTGTTTCCGTCAAAACGGCTTCCGGCACGCGCCGGGAGCCGTTTTTTTGCGTAGTGATAACTCGCGAGCGCCTTATGCAGTAAACAACTACGTAACACGCCCGCGCGATTATCCCGCGCCCTACCCCTACTTTTTTTTGCATGGCTACTACTAAAACTACCGCCCCTTCCGGCCAAGATGTTGCCGGGTCGGCTTTTTTTAAGAAATTCCTGACCGCCGCCGAAGGCTACATCAAGCAGCCCACGCGCCTCAAAAAGCTCCTGCTCGATGCCTATACCAAGGCCCGCGAGAAGAAGGAAATCGGGGCCCTCGCCCACGAGGTTTGGGACACGCTGCAAAGCTTACTTCGCCTCATTAAGATGAGCGCCTCGGGTGAGTACACGGGCCTGCCCGCCAGCACGACCGTGGCGGCCGTGGCCGTGCTCATCTACTTCATCTCGCCCCTTGACCTCATCCCCGACTTCATCCCGGTGGTGGGCCTGCTCGATGATATGGTCCTGGTAGCTTGGTTCTCCACTTCCATTAAGCACGAGTTGGATAAGTTTCACGAGTGGGAGGCCACCAAGGCCACTACCGTTGTGACCGACGACGAGTTGTGGCAGACCCGCTCGGCCGGTACCACCAACCAATCAGCCAAGAATGCGGGCACTACCCCCCAGCCCATCGCCGGCCAGTCGGCTACCGACGCGGGCCTGGGCTCGCCCAGCAGCGCCACCACCGCCCCCGTGCATAGCCAGGGCCCCGACATGGGCCCGGATAGCCGCCGCACCAGCGACGTCACCGCCAATACCAGCGGCGGCAGTCGTGATGGCAACGACGGCCGCGAAGCCACGGGCGGAAACGTGCGGTAGGCTTCGGATTTCTGGTTAAACGTTAAAAAGGCCCGCCTGAATTACCAGGCGGGCCTTTTTAACGTTTAACTAGAAACCAAAAGCCAGAAATTTCACGCCGTGTGCGCCGTGACGTAGCGCACGAAGTCGCCGACGGTGTGGAAGGGTACCTCGTCGGGCACGGTGATGTGGAAGTTGCGCTCTAGCTCCAGGATGATGTCCACGAGGTCCACGGTGTCGAAGCGGAGGTCGCGGCTGAGGCTGGCGGTGCGGCGCAGGCGCACGGGCTTGATGGCTTTGCGCTTGCTGATAATGCGAAGCACTTGCTGCTCAATGGCTTGGGCCGGAGCGGCGGGGGTAAGGAGGTCAGTAAACATTTTTGCAGAAAAATAACAGGGGTAAAGAAGTGGCAGCTAACGTGGCCAGGCGCTGGTTTGGTACGCGACCATCCTAGCACCTGGCCATTCGGCTAGACCAGCACCGGGGGGGTAGCGGCTTCCAGTTCCTCCTCGGTCACGGCGTGTGCCTCTTCGCTGGGGGAGTTGTAGTCGCGGCCCGTGAGCTTGGCGTGCAGCTTTTCGTTGAGCAGGTACATCACCGGGACTACCAACAGGGTGATAAGGGTTGCAAACGTCAACCCGAAAATTATCGTCCAGGCCAGCGGCCCCCAGAATACCACGCTCTCGCCGCCCAGGAAGAAGTGCGGGTGGCCCGAATTAAACAGCTCGTAGAAGTCAATATTGAGGCCTACGGCCAGCGGGATGAGGCCCAGCGTGGCGGCCGTGGCCGTGAGGATAACCGGGTTCAGGCGGGTGCGGCCGGCCGTCACGATGGCGTCGTGCAGGTTCATGCCCTGCGCTCGGAGCATGTCGGTAAACTCGACCAGCAGGATGCCGTTCTTCACCACGATGCCGGCCAGGGCAATAACGCCTACCCCCGACATCACAATGCTCACGTTCTGGCCCGTGATGGCTAGGCCCAGCATTACGCCGATAACGGAGAAGATAATCTCGGTCAGGATGATAATCGGCTTGCTCACGGAGTTAAACTGCGAGACGAGCACCAGGAAAATGAGGGCCAGCGCGCCGCCGGCGGCCACGCCCAGGAAATCGCTGGTTTCCTTTTGGTCTTCCTGCGCGCCCCCCATCTTAATGGTGTAGCCGGGGGGGGTAGGGAAGCTCTTGAGGGCGCGCTCCACGTTGGCTACCACGTCGGGGCCGGTGAAGCCATTGAGCACGTTCGAGCTGATGGTGATGAGCCGGTGGGTGTCTTTGCGCTTGATGCCGCCGTAGGTGGTGCCGTAGTGCACGTCGGCCACCGCCGAGAGCGGCACCTGCCGGATGGAGCCGGCGCTGAGGTCGCGGAAGGTGAGCGGCGCGTTCAGAATAGCGTCGATGTTGTCGCGGTAGGGCTTGGCGTAGCGCACCTGAATAGGGTACTCATCGTCGGGGGTTTTGAATTTGCTGGCCTCGAAGCCGTAGATGGCCGTGCGCACTTCCTGCCCGATTTGCCCGGTGCTGATGCCCTCACGGTTGGCGCGCACGCGGTTGATGTTGACCCCGATTTCGGGGTTGCGGTCCTCCAAATCGGAACGCAAATCCTCGATGCCGCCAATCTTGAGCGAGTCCACGTAGCGCTCCACTTTCTTGCTGAGCGCGGCCAGTTTGGGGTAGTCGTCGCCGCTCACTTCAATGGCCACCGGCTTAGCCTGCGGCGGGCCGCTGCTTTCCTGGTCCACCGTCACGGATGCGCCCGGAATGCCCTTCACGACCTCCCGGATTTTATCCATGTAGGTGTGCGTCAGCGGCCCGGTGCGGTCGGCCAGCTCCTTAAATGCCACGGCTACTTTGCCCAGGTTCGACTGCGACACGCCGGCGGCGGTCGCCACCTGCGGGTCGCCGGCCCCGATGGCGACGTTGGTAATCACCGACTCCACGTCGTGGTTGTGCCGGCCAATGACGCCGTACACCCGGTTCTCCAGAATCTTGGTAATCGAGTCGGTTACCGCCACGCGGGTGCCCACCGGCATTTGCAGGTAGGTATAGATAAATTTGGGGTCGCCCTTGGGGAAAAAATCCACCTTGGGCTTGCGCGCGCCCAGCGCCATAACGGCCACCACGCCCAGCACCAGCACGCCGGCCACGATGGCCAGCTGCCGCCACACCTTGCCACCCACCGCGATTTCGATGAGGCGGGCGTAGCCGTTTTGCAGGGCCGGCAGCACGGTGCGCTGGAAGCCGGCAATCATATACACGAACACGTACTTATCCAGAAAGCAGAGCGTGATAACGGTCAGCATCAGGTTGCCGAAAAACTTGGAGCCGCTCAGGTAGCCGCCCACGGCCAGCAGCGCCAGCCCGCCCATACCCAGCAGGAAATTGCGCGTCAGCTGCGGCTTCTCCGCGTGGTCGAGGTGCTCCTCGCGCTGCATGAAGCTGACCGCAAACACCGGGTTCATCACGAAAGCCACCAGCAGCGACGCGCCCAGGGTAATGATGAGCGTGACGGGTAGGTAGAACATGAACGAGCCAATGAGCCCCGGCCAGAACATGAGCGGCACGAACGGCGCCACGGTCGTGAGCGTACCGGCCAAAACCGGGATAAACACCTCGCCGGCCGCGTACTTAGCTGCCTTGCTCGTGCTTAGGTTCGGGTGCTCGTGCAGTAGGCGGTGAGTATTTTCAATAACCACGATGGCATCATCCACCACGATGCCCAGCGCCAGCAAAAAGGCGAACAGCACCACGATGTTGAGCGAGAAGCCTACAATCGGCAGGATGATGAACGCGATGAACATACTCAGCGGCACCGACAAGCCCACGAACAGCGCGTTGGTGGTGCCCATGAAGAACATCAGAATCAACGTCACCAGCAAGAAGCCGATGATGATGGTGTTAATCAGGTCGTTGAGCGTGTTACGCGTGTCGTTCGAGGTGTCGCCGGTAATCGTGATTTTGAGGCCCTTGGGTGCGGTCAGCTCCGCTTTTTTCACTAGGGCGTGAATCTTGTCCGAGGCGTCGAGCAGGTTTTCACCCTGGCGCTTCACCACGTTCAGCGTCACGGCGGGTTGCCCGTCGAGGCTGGCGTAGCTCTCGCGGTCCTTGAAGCCGTCGGTCACGGTGGCGATGTCGCCGAGCCGCACCGGCGCGCCGCGCAGGTTCTTGATTTGAATATCGGCGATGTCGGCCGCGTTGGCGTACTGGCCGGCCACGCGCACGGCCCGCTTCTGGGTGCCCACGTCGATGCTACCCCCCGAAACGGTCACGTTCTCGCGGGCAATGGCGTTCTCCACGTCGCTGAAGCTCAGCTGCGAGGCTTGCAGCTTGTAGAGGTCCACGTCCACGTTCACCTGCTGCTCCAGCGCGCCCACGATGTCCACGCGGGTGATTTCGGGCAGCGCCTCAATGTCGTCCTGGAAGTTGTCGGCGAGCTTTTTGAGCTGCGCGGCGGGCAGGTTGCCGCTCAGGTTGACGAACATAATCGGCTGCTCCGAGATGTTGACCTCCTTCACCGTGGGGGGGGTAGGCAGGTCGTTGGGCAGCTCGGTGGCGGCCTTATCTACGGCGTCCTTGATGAGCTGCTTGGCATACTGCACGTTCACGCCGGAGTTAAACTCCACATCCACAATGCTATAGTCCTGGTTGGAGGTGGAGTTAATCTTCTTCACCCCATTCACGCCCTTAATCTCCTTTTCGAGCTGGCGCGTCACCAGGTTCTCAATATCCGTGGGCGACGTGCCCGGATACACCGTAGCCACGATGATGCGCGGAATCACGATATCCGGGAATTTCTCCTTGCCCAGCTTCACGTAGGCGAAGAGCCCCGCGATGCAGAGCAGCACCGTGATAACGTAGATGCTGGTTTTGTTGTCGATGGACCAGCTGGTGGGTCCAAACTCTTTTTCAATATCTTGCATAACAGGGAGTTGCTAGTTGAAAGAGACTATTCAGCTGATTTTAATGGTCTGGCCCGCGCTCAGGTTCTGGTAGCCGGCCGAAATCACCTCGTCGCCGGACTTGAGGCCGCTGGTTACTTCCTGCTTGCCGTTGTAGGCTTGGCCGGTTTTAATGACCCGCTTTTCAGCCACGGGGTGGCCTTTCTCCTTGCCCACCACCAGCACGTAGGCGTTCTGCTCGTCGTGCTGAATGAGGTCCACGGGCAGCACGGTGGCGTTGGCCTGGCCGTAGTTCTGGATGCGAACGGTGGCCACCATGTTGGGGCGCAGGCGGGCGGTTTGGCCGGGGGGTAGGCGCAGCTCCACGGTGAAGGTGCGGCTATTGGCCGAGATGGTGCGGCTCACGGTGCGCACGGTGCTCGGAATTTCCTCGTTGCTGAGGTCGGGCAGCGTCACTAGGGCCTTGTCGCCGGCCTTGATGCTGCCCGCGTAGGCTTCCGATACGTCGGCCAGAATTTTGCCGCCCTTGCCGCTGTTGAGCTGCACTACTGGCGCGCCGGGGGCCACGGTTTCGCCCAGCTTGGGCAGTACGTTGTCCACCACGCCGGCGTAGGGCGCTACCACGCTGTACATGGCCAGCTGCTGGTTGAGCGAGGCCAGGTTGCGCTGCAGGCTCTCATAGGTGTTCTTGGCCTGGAGGTACTGGATTTCGGTGCCAATCTGCTGCTTCCAGAGGCCAGCCTGCTTTTCATACACGATTTTGGCCAGGCTAAGGCGAGTGCGCAGCTCGGCAATGTTGGCATCCAGCACGTTGGCATCAATGGTGGCCAGCACCTGGCCTTGGTGCACACGGTCACCGCGCTGCACCCGCACGCTGGTGAGCGTGCCGGCGGCGCGGGCCCCCACGGTCGCGTTCTGGTCGAAGTCTACCCGGCCCTGCACGTCGAGGTAGCCCGCGAAGTTTTGCGGCTTCACCTCCAGCACCGACACCGGTACGGCGGCGTTGGCCGAGTCAGCCTTGCCCGCGCCGGTCGAGGCTTCAAGGGTCGCGATTTTGGCCTGCGTGGCGGCCTGGTCGGCCTTTAGTTTCGCCAGCTCGGCCTTGGGGTCTTTGGTACCGCCGCAGGCAAATAAGCTGATAGCTACGAGCGGATAGCCGACAGCTTTGGTGAGAGTGCGTTTCATATAGAAAGAAAGTCTTTTCAGAAAAAAGCTAAGGGCTGCTTGAATGCCCTCGCTAAGGGCTGTCAGCTAACGGCTTAAAAAATTATTTCGATTGGGCGTACAACTCGCCGGTAGCCTTGTCGCGGTCCACCTTCGCCACCAGCACATCGTAAATGGCCGAGTAGTAGTTGGTTTGCGACTCGCGCAGCGAGGTTTCGGCCGTAATCACTTCCAGGTTGCTCCCTACCCCGGCGTTGAACTTGATGCGCGTCACACGGGCCACATCGGCGGCCAGCTCCAGGTTGGCCTTCTGGTTGTCGAGCACATCGAGGGCATTCACGAGCGTGGTGCGGCTTTGGGCATCCTGCAAGTCAATGCTTTGGCGCAGCGTCTCGAAGCCGCGCTCCAGCGTTTGCTGCGCAATGCGGGCCTGCTGCACCTGGTACTTGCGCCGGAAGCCATCAAACACCGGCACGTTCAGCGCCAGCCCCACGTTGCCGAAGCCAAACCAGTTCTGGTTGAGCTGGCCCGCCCCGTTAACGGAGGCCGCCCGCCCGCGAATCGTCAGAAAGTCGTTCGCCGTGAGGCCCGAGCCGCTGAAGCCGTAGGCGGCTGTGAAGTTGAGGGTGGGGTAGGCCCCGGCGCGGCGGTTGCGCAAATCCAGCCCGGCCAGCGCCTGCTGGGTTTGCAGGGTCGAAAACTCGATGCGGTTGTTGTAATTGAACAGCGCCTGAGCCTGCGGCGGCTGGCCGGTGTTCAGGCCGGGGGTAGGCGGTGCGTTGGTGTCGGCACCAGGAGTAGCGCCGGGCTGGGCGGGCAGCGGGCTGGCCCCGTCCACGCCTCCGCCGGCGTTAAAATTCGCTACCCCCAGGCGCTGGCGCAGCGCGGCGGCATCCACCACGGCCGCGCCTAAGGAGTCGGTCAGCTGCACGACTTGGCTCTGGGGCAGGCCCATCTGAAACTTGAGCAGCGCCACGCTCAACTCGGTCAGGCGCTGGGCTTTCTGCTGCTCCACCACCAGGTTGTTGCGCTGCACCCGCAGGCGGTCCACGTCGAGCTTTTCGGCGAAACCCGCCTTGAAAGTCTGGTTGGTTTGGTAGAGCACCGTGTCGAGGCGCTGCACGTTGCGGGCCAGCAGCGCCAGCCGCGAGCGGGCCACCAGCGTGCTGTAATACGCCTTGCTCACCTGCTCTACCACGTCAATTTCGGCCTGCTGGGTCTGCTTTTTCGATAGTTCCTGGTACACCTTAGCGGCCTTTAAACCAATTAGATAGCCGCCATTAAAGAGCTGCTGCGAGAGCGTGGCCGACGTGTTGCCCGCGTATTGCAGGCCGAAGGCAAATGACGACGGCGGAGCATTAACGCGGGCACCAAGGGATAATGGCACGGCTTGTCCACCGTTGGCATCCGCGATATTTTGCTGGGTCAGCAGCGTAGGCACGACGGGGAAGCTCACTAGGCTCTTTTGTATCTTGTAGTTGTCGGCTACGTTGGCCCCAAAGTTCACTTGCGGCAGGCCTTGGGCTTTGACCTCGCCGACCCGCGCGGCGGCGGTTTGCTCGGCCAGGCGGGTGGCCCGCAGGCTCGACTTGTTTTGCACGGCGTAGTGCACGGCCTGGGGCAGGCTCAGGGCCATTGGGCCGGCCTGGGGCTGGTCGGGCAGGGCCGCCGGGGCAGTTTGGGCCAGGGCCGGCAACCAGGCCCCCAGGACCAGGCCCGCCAGCAGGGTTTTGGTAAATGTATTTTTCATGGAAAATAAACGGCGGCAAACACGTGTGCCTGAGCGCCTAACGAGGTTATTCTTCCTCCGTAATGTGTTGGTACTTGTTAAAGAGCCGGTGGCCTTTCAGCGTGGCCACACCCAGCAAAAAATGCTCGTCGAATACTTTATTGACCCGCACGGGGGCAAACTGGGTGGGCGGGTAGAGGTCGGGGTCGAAGGCCAGTTCAATCTGGGCCAGGTTGAGGCGGGCCAGCACCTCCACGTCGAGGTCGGCGCGAAACAGCCCTTCCGCAATGCCCCGGCGCAGGTTCTGGGTTATTTGGTCGAGAATGAAGGTGCTCTTGTGGGCCGAAAACAGCGCCCAGGCGGCGGGGTGGTACTTGCGCAGGTCGTAGAAAATGCTGGGGTGAATGTTGCTGAATTGCTGGTCGGCCCAGGCCGAGATGGTCAGCATTTCCTGCACCGCGTCGGGGGCGGTGCCCGCTACGCGGGCGCATTCGCCCTGGGCCTGGCAAAGGTGCGTCGTCATCACGCCCAGCACTATCTCATCCTTGTTGGTGAAGGTCTTGTAAAGGGTTTTCTTCGACATGCCCAGCTCGGTCGCAATCTCATCCATGCTCACGCTCCGGATGCCATTGCGCAGAAAGAGGCCGGCGGCGTGGGCTAGAATTCGGTCTTTGGTTTCCATAACGGGCCGCAAAGATACGCCGGAAACTTTCAGTGGGAGCAAAGTTTCCAATAATTTCTTGTAGCCGCCCAATTACCGGTACTTCGTACTGCTGGTGACGCAGCAGGCCAACGTTTATTTTAGAATGCCTGTTTTTTTACGCACCTGTCTTTTCTCCTTGGCTTCTAGTTGGTTTGCGTCAGTAAAGCTACAAATATTAGTAATAACCTCCAAATTTATTTACTAATTTTTTTGGCTACTCTAGCCTTGTTACCTAGCCCAGGCCCACGCCAAATACCTTTGCGCTCCTTCCTAACTTTTCAAGTACTCATGAAAATTCGCGTTGGCTTCGGCTACGATGTGCACCAGCTGCAGCCCGGCCTACCCTTCTGGCTCGGCGGCATCGAGGTGCCCCACACCCACGGTGCGCTCGGCCACTCCGATGCCGACGTGCTCATCCACGTTATCTGCGACGCGCTGCTCGGCGCGGCTAACCTGCGCGATATCGGCTTCCACTTCCCCGACACCGACCCGCAGTACAAGGGCATCGACTCGAAGCGCCTGCTGGCCGAGGTCATGGGCATTGTGCGCGCCAAAGGCTACGAAGTCAGTAACATAGACTCTACCATCTGCCTCGAAAAGCCCAAGGTGAACCCGCACATTCCGGCCATGCGGGCCGCGCTGGCCCAGGTGATGGGGGTAGGCGAGGACGATATCTCCATCAAGGCCACTACTACTGAAAAGCTCGGCTTTGTGGGCCGGCAGGAGGGGGTAGCCGCGTATGCTACCGTGTTGATTACGAAAGAATAAGCTAATCTTTACCGTTTCGTCTCTATGAAATACACCGCCCTTCTCCTCGCGGCCCTGGCTCTGCCCGGTGCGGCTCAAGCCCAGAAAGTCAAAGTTAAGCTAAAGCCCAAGGGCAGCCCGGTGGGCCAGTATCCGGGGGGCATTGCGCCGCACGGCTCCGTGCCCATGCCCTACCCCCTGCCCAACCCGCCGCTCACCGACCCGGCCACTGACCCGGCCGCCGCCTACGCCGCGCGCTACATCACCCAGGAAAGCCTGCGGCGCGACCTCGCGGTGCTGGCCTCCGATGAGTACGAGGGCCGCGAAACCGGCACTAAGGGCCAGAAAATGGCGGCCGCCTACATCAGCAAGCAGTTTGCGGCCGATAGCCTGCAAGCGCCCGTGACTGCTAACTCAACCAATCCTTACCTCCAGCCGTTCAGCCTGGAGCGCAGTGCCTGGCAGCCGGGCGGCACGCTCACGGTGGGCGGTAAAGCCTACGCGTGGCTGAAGGATTTTTACGCCTTTGGCCGCTCGCCCTTTGGGCCGGCCACGGCCGTGCAGCCGGTGTTCGTGGGTTACGGCATCGAGCAGGGAGATTATTCTGATTACCAGGGGCTTGATGTGAAGGGTAAGGACTTGATTATGCTGCTCGGCGAGCCGCACGATGCGGCCGGTAAGTCTGTTCTCAGCCCCGACGGCAGCCCCACCAAGTGGGCCGTTGACTACCGGGCCAAAGCTGCCCTGGCGGCGCAGAAAGGCGCACGCAGCGTGTTTTTCGTGACCCAGGAGCCAGCCGACAAGTTTGAAAAAACCACCGCCCGGCTCGCTCCCCGCGTGATGCAGCCCACCATTGCCTTCGCCGACCAGCCGGGGGGTAGGGCGCCGGCTTTCTTCGTATCGCCGGCTCTGGGCCTGAAGCTGTTGCGCACCAGTGCTACTGCTGTGCAGCAGTACGCGGCCGCCACGGCCGCCGCCGGCAAGCCGGTCGCCAGTAAGTTTCGGCCGGTAAAATTCAGCCTAAACGCGCCGCAAACCAGCAGCGCCGTGAGCACCGAAAACGTGCTGGGCTTTTTGCCAGGCACCGATTTAAAAGAGGAGATTTTAGTGGTATCGGCGCACTACGACCACTTGGGTATCATTGGTGGCGAGGTGTATAACGGGGCCGACGACGACGGCTCGGGCACGGTCGGGATGCTTAGTATCGCGCAGGCGTTTGCGAAGGCTTCCCGTAGTGGGCACGCGCCGCGCCGCAGCATCTTGTTCCTGGCCAACACGGGCGAGGAAAAGGGCCTGCTGGGCTCGGAGTACTACACCGACCACCCGGTGTTTCCGCTGGCCAGCACGGTTACGGACCTCAACATTGATATGATTGGCCGCACCGACGCGGCCCACGCCGGCCAGCCGGATTACGTGTACGTGATTGGGAGTGACAAGCTTTCTTCGCAGCTGCACGCGGCCTTGCTAGAAGCTAACCGCACCCACGGCAACCTAGCCCTGGATTTCCGCTTCAACGACCCCGCCGACCCGAACCGGTTTTACTACCGCTCCGACCACTACAACTTCGCCAAGAAGGGTATTCCGGTGGCGTTTTTCTTCAACGGCGTGCACCCTGATTACCACCAGGCCAGTGACGAGATTAGCAAAATCGAGTTCGATAAGCTGGAAGCGCGGGCGCGCTTGGTGTTCTATCTGGCCTGGGACTTGGCAAATCGGGATGGGCGGGTAGTGGTAGATTCTAATAAGCCATAGATTTTTAGCGCCTAAATAAGTTGTTATTGCGAGCAAAGAGAAGCAATCGCATCAGAACGATAAATGAACAACCGGCGCGGGGGTCATTTATCGTTCTGGTGCAATTGCCTCGCTCTGCTCGCAATGACAACCGATTTGACTACCCCTATGAAGTCCACCCAATTCCTCCTAGACGCGGACAAAAAGGCCTTCGACCTCGAGCACCGCCGCAAAATCCGCTTCAACATCGGCAAGTACGACGCGGCCGTGAGCGCCGGGATGCAGCACTACCACGACCACGAGCTGGCCCGCACGCGCGCCGCCGCTATCAAGGCGCAGGTGCTCGAAAAGCTGGATACTTACCTGCTGGAGTTCGAGCAAGTCTTCACCGCCAGGGGGGGTAGGGTAGTATGGGCCAATGATGCCGAGGAGGCCCTGGCCGAAATCGGCCGCCTCACTGCGGCCCGCCATACCCGCACCGTGGTGAAGGCCAAGAGCATGACCACCGAGGAAATCCACATCAACCAATATTTGCAGGGTAGGGGCATCGAGTCGGTCGAAACCGACCTCGGCGAGTACATCGTGCAACTCAACGGCGAGCGGCCCTACCACATCGTGACGCCCGCCATGCACCTGAGCAAGGCCGACATCAACAATATCTTCGTCAAGCACTTGGGCACCGAGAGTACCGACGATGCGCAGCAGCTCGTGCTCACGGCCCGCCACCTGTTGCGCGACAAGTACACGGCGGCCGAAGTCGGCATCACGGGCGGCAATTTCCTGCTGGCTAAAGAAGGGGGGGTAGCCGTGACCGAGAACGAGGGCAACGCCCGCCTCTCGGCCACGTTTCCGGGTCTGCATATCGCGGTGGTGGGCATTGAGAAGGTTATCCCGCAACTCACTGACCTCGACCTCTTTTGGCCGCTGCTCAGTACCAGTGGTACCGGCCAGCAGGTCACGGTGTACAACACGGTGTACTTCGGCCCGCGCCAGCCCGGCGAGCCCGACGGGCCGGAGGAAATGGTCGTCATCCTGCTCGACAATGGCCGCACCAACCTGCTGGCCCGGCCCGACCGCCGCGAGGCGCTCCGCTGCATTCGTTGCGGGGCCTGCCTCAACGTATGCCCGGTATACAAAAATATCGGCGGCCACACCTACGAAACTACGTATTCCGGCCCCATCGGCTCGGTTATCAGCCCGCATTTGAGCGGCTTAAAAGAGCACCAGCACCTGAGCTTCGCCAGTAGCTTGTGCGGGGCCTGCACCAGCGTGTGCCCGGTGCGTATCAACTTACATAATCTCTTGCTAATCAACCGACAGGAGAGCGTGGCCGCCGGCTACAACGCGCCGGTGGAAAAGCTGGCCATCAGCCTCTGGCGCTGGAGCATGCGCCACCGCTGGGCTCTCGATGTGCTGCCCGGCCGCCTCAAGGATTTCAGTCTTGGCTACCTACTCGACCAGGCCGGCTGGCGCAAGCGCCGCGAGAGCCTAAAAGTGGCCGAAAAGTCGTTTCGGGAATTGTGGCAGGATAGGGTGAATAAAAAGGTAGTGTAACGGTGTTAGATTAGGCAAAATATTGCCTATATTTGTCATATAATGCAAATATTTACCTCGTTTGTTTCAATTAAGGCAACATAATGCCTGCTATACAGCAAATATTTCTTCGCCATAGACTTCAACTTGGCCTTACCCAGCATGAGGTGGCTGAATTAAGCGGCGTATCGGTACGGCTACTCCGAGAATTAGAAGCCGGACGGGCCAACCCAGGTTTACATCAATTAGAAAAAATTGCCAAGGTTCTAAACTTGATACTTACTCTCACTCCCATTACTGATGAAAAGCTCACGCGCTGAAGTGTTATTCAACGGGGTAGTAGCTGGGATTTTAGAGTATAAAGCCAGCGAACGTATTGATAGAAAATATTCCTTTCGCTATACAGAAGAGTATTTGCAAAAAGACCTGCCAGCTATCAGCTTAGCTCTCCCAAAGCAGATAAAGGCTTTTATGTCACCAGTGCTACTTAGCTTCTTTTATGGCTTGCTAGCCGAAGGGATAGCGAAGCAGATTCAGTGCCGGGAGCTGCGCATTGATGAAAATGACCACTTTACGCGGCTGCTCCGCACAGCGCATACCGAAACAATAGGCGCGGTCACGGTACGCGAAATTCTCCCTAACTCATGAAAACGTGCGTCGCCTGCCTGCGCCGCTTGAAAAAGACGGAAACCGACTTCTGCGTGGCCTGTCGCCAAGAGCTTTTCGACGGGGCCGCGGTGCCGGTAGTACTGCCTTTTACTCCGCGCGCTAAGGCAACTTATGAAGAGATAGAGCGCCTGCGCGAGTTGATACGCCAGATTTCGGTATCAGGCGTGCAGGAGAAATTTTCGCTTCGGCTAGTGGCCGACACGGCCGCACCGCACCTGGCCCTGACGGCGCAGGGCGGGCAGTATATCTTGAAGCCAGTGCCCCCTAGTCGCTTTCGCGACGTAGCAGAGATGCCGGCTAATGAGCATTTTACGATGCAGCTAGCCCGGCAGGTATTCAAGTTGCCCACGGCCGCCTGCGCCGTGCTGCGCTTTGCCGATGGCAGCCCGGCTTATCTGACCCGCCGCTTCGATGTACAAGTCAACGGCCTGCGGCTAGCGCAGGAAGATTTTGCGCAATTAGGCGGGCGCACCGAGCAGGAGCACGGCGACAACTACAAGTACGACTTCAGTCACGAGGAGATGGCAGGGCTTATTCGGCAGCATTTGCCGGCCAACTATGTGGCCGAACTCACGCTTTATTTTCGCCTCATCCTCTTCAACTACCTCGTCAGCAACGGCGACGCGCACCTTAAAAACTTCTCGCTCTACCGCCAGCCGGGCGGCGAGTACGGCCTCACGCCCGGCTACGACCTGCTCAATACCAGCCTGCACGTGAACGACGGCAACGGCCTGGCCCTTGACCTGTTTGCCCACGATTACGAAACGCCCAGCTTCACGGCCAACGCTTTCTTAGCCTACGATGATTTTCTGGAGTTCGGTAAGTGTATCGGACTACCGGTCAGCCGGGTGCGCCGGGTGCTAGCTGCCGCGGCCGGCCAGGAAGCCGCCACTGATAAGCTGCTGGCCCGCTCGTTTATGAGCCCCGAGATGCAGGCCCGCTATGCGTCCAGCCTGGCCAGCCGCCGCCAGCGGCTGCGCTATTCGATGGCCGAACGTAGCTAACGGCCACCCTGGTCCGTACAACGGCCCCAATGTTATTTACTCTCCATATTGCTCTGCGGCTAGCAGTTGGGCTGGCCGGTGGCTTACTGGTTATTACTACCGTGTCGGCGGCCATTCGCTCGTTCGTGCTACCGCGCAATGAGTCGGTGCGGCTCAACGCCTTCGTGTTTGGGGGCGTGCGGGCGCTGTTCAACTTTGCGGCGCGGCACGCCCGCACCTACGCCCGCCGCGACCGCATCCTCTCGCACTACGCGCCGGTGGGGCTGGTGGCGCTGCCCATTGGCTGGCTGGCCCTGGTGGCGCTGGGCTACACGGCCATCTACTGGGCACTGGGAGCCGGCAGCCTGGCCGCCAGCTACGAGCTGAGCGGCAACTCGCTGCTGACGCTGGGCACGGCCAGGGAAATACCGCTGGTAATCAACGCTTTTATCTATTCGGAAGCGACGCTGGGCTTGCTGCTGCTCACGCTGCTCATTTCCTACTTACCCACTATTTACCAGGCATTTTCGCGGCGCGAGGTAGTGGTGGCGCAGCTGGAGCTGCGGGCCGGGGTGCCGGCTTCGGCCTGTGGGCTGTTGCTTTGGCTGGGGCACGACCACGATTTTCTGAACGACGACGAGCATTGGCTGGCCTGGGAAAAATGGCTGGTGGAGATTGACGAAAGCCATACGTCGCTGCCGGTAATGGCGTTTTTCCGCTCGCCTCAGGCCGGCCGCTCGTGGGTGACGGCTATCGGCCTTGTGCTGGATGCCGCCAACCTGCTGTTTTCGACCCTCGACGTGCCCCACTCGCGCCAAGTAGAGTTGACGTTCACGGCCGGCTGCCTGGCGCTGAGCCGCATCCACCGCTTCTTCGACCACAAAGCCGAAACCCAGCCCACCGAGCTGCGCTCTGGCCCCGAGCAGGCTGCCGCCGCGCCCGGCCGCGCCGCCTTCGCTGAAACCTGGCAGCAAATACAAACCGCCGGCCTACCCATGCGCCCCGACGAAGAGGCCGCTTGGCAACACTACCACGAGCGTCGCCAACGCTACGCCCCCGCCCTCGATTTTATGAGCAAGCTGCTGATGGCTCCTAATCCGGCGAGTAAGTAGGTTTTTAAAAGTCGTTTGTCCTTGCGAGCGCAGCGCAGCAATAACAAATGACTACTCATCCGGCAGGATATTAACGTCCTGCACCAGCACCATTTTTTCGATTTCCCTACCCCGCCGGGTGTTGGCTAGGCCGCCGAGGGCGGTTTCCTTGTAGCGGGTTTCCATACTCTGGCCCACTTCGCCGAGGGCCGCCACGCACTGGTCCACCGGAATCACGGGGTCTACGCCCGCGATGGCAATCTGGGCCGAGGAGAAGGCAATGGCCGCCGCCGAGGCGTTGCGCACCACGCAGGGCACCTCCACGAGGCCCGCCACGGGGTCGCAGACCAGCCCCAGCATGCACTGAATGGTGATGGCCACGGCCGCAAACGTCTCTTCCACCGAGCCGCCCAGGCAGTACACGATAGCTCCCGCGCCCATCGCGGCGGCCGAGCCGGTTTCGGCCTGGCAGCCGCCCACGGCCCCAGCCAGCGAGGCATTCTGCTCGATGATGAGCGCGATACCCGCCGCCACCAGCAGGCCTTCCAGAATTTTATGGTCACTGAGCCCGTGAATGCGCTGGATGGTGGTGAGCACACCCGGCAAAATGCCCGATGCGCCGGCCGTAGGCGCGGCCACCACCCGGCCCATGCACGAGTTCACTTCCTTCGCGCCCAAGGCGCTTATGACCAGTTGCTTGAATTCCGGCGAGAGCACCGTGATGGGGGAGGCGGCAATCTTCTTGGCCCCGTTATTTATCATGCCCGAGCGCGAGGTCATGTTGCCGGTCTGGCCCTCGTGCACGGCCTCGCGCATTACGTCGTAGGCCCGTTGCAAAGTGGGCCAAATGTGGGCCTCCAAAGCACCTTTTTGCTCGATTTCGTAGGCCAGCACCGGCTGGTAGAGCGGCTCGCCCGTGGCGGTGCAGTGCGCTTGCCAAGAAGCAAAATCAGTGAATAGCAGGGACATGGGGCGGGTAGGTGGGGGTAGGGAAGAGAGAACGGGTATTAAAGATAAAACAGAACGTCAGCTAAAGAAGAACGTGATGCTGAGCTTGTCGAAGCATCACGTTCTTCTTTTCGGTAACGCAATCGCTACTGCGCGGCCGGCTCCTTGGTCGTCACCAGCCGCACGGCGGCCGAGTTGATGCACAGGCGCAGGCCACTGGGCGCGGGGCCGTCGGGGAAAACGTGACCCTGGTGGGCATCACACACGTTGCAGAGCGCCTCCACGCGGGTCATGCCGTAGCTGACATCTTTTTTGTACTTAATCACGTTATCTTCCACGGGCTGCGTGAAGCTAGGCCAGCCAGTGCCGCTCTCAAACTTAGTGCGCGAGTCGTAGAGCGGGGTGCCGCAGCACGCGCAGGCGTAGAGGCCGGCCTCGTGGGCCTCGCAGTACTCGCCGGTAAAGGCGCGCTCGGTACCGTGCTCGCGGGTAACGTGGTACTGCTCGGGGGTGAGTTCTTTTTTCCACTCAGCATTGGTCTTCTCCAGGCGGCGGGGGGGGGTAGGGCTGCCGTTGTTGGCCAGGCGGATAACGTCGTTCCAGGTTTGCATAGGGGTAGGGATGTAGGGTAAGCTTTAGCTTGCCGTTTTAAAACGTCCAAAGCGGCTAAACCGTTTCTTAGTCAGCCACTGCCCGGCTAGCCAAGGCGCATCCTACCTTTTATGAAACTCCTCACCGCCACCCAAACCCACGACCTCGACCAGGCCACTATTGCCGAGCAGGGCATTACCTCGCTGCAGCTTATGGACCGCGCCGCCCAAGGGTTACTGCGCTGGCTCTATGGCGAATATCTGTCCGAAAAGCCCGCCGATATCCTGCTGCTGTGCGGCCCCGGCAACAACGGCGGCGACGGCCTGGCCCTGGCCCGCCTGCTACACGAGGCCGGCTTCCCGGCGCGGGTGGCTACCCTGCCCGCCGGCCGCTACTCCGCTGATTATCAGCAGCAAAGCCAGCGCCTGCCGGCCGCCGTGCCAGTAGTCGAGCTGGCCGCCGACGCCCTACCCCCCATTCCGCCCGGCACGCTCGTGATGGATGCGCTATTCGGCACCGGCCTCAGCCGGCCGCTCACCGGGCTGGCCGCCGCCGTGGTGCGGCACCTCAATGAGAGCTGCGCCCGCGTACTGGCCGTGGATTTGCCGAGCGGCCTGCTGGCCGATGCGCCCCAGCCCGACCCGGCCGCGCCCGTGGTGCGCGCCCGCCACACGGTGAGTTTTGGATTGCCCAAGCTGGCGTTTTTGCTGCCGCAAAATGCGGAGTACGTGGGCGAATGGGAGGTGGTGGACATCAGCCTAAGCCAGCAGTTTATCGAAAAAGCCGCCTCGCCCTGGCACCTGACCCGGATGCCGGGGGTAGGGGGCTTTGACCAGGAGCTGAGCGCGCCGCGGCCCGACGTGACGCTGCCCCGGCGAGGCAAGTTTGCCTACAAAAACACCTTCGGGCACGCGCTGCTGCTGGCCGGCAGCCGGGGCAAAGTGGGTGCGGCCGTGCTCAGCGCCGGGGCTTGCCTGCGCGGGGGGGTAGGGCTGCTCACGGTGCGGGTGCCCGGCTGCGGTTACGACATCATCCAGACCACCCGGCCCGAGGCCATGTGCCTGCCCGACCCGGCGGCCGATTTCATCAGCGAACTACCCGACCTAAAAGACTACCAGGCTATTGGCATCGGTCCCGGCCTGGGCCAGCACGAGGCCAGCCGCGCCGTGGTGGAAAAGCTGCTGCGCGAGGCTAAAGTGCCGCTAGTTATTGATGCCGACGCGCTCAACCTGCTGGGCGCGCACCGCGAGCTGCTGGCTTTGCTACCCCCCGATACCGTGCTCACGCCCCACATCGGCGAGTTTGCGCGCCTCACCGAGAAGACCTCGGACGACTATCACCGGCTCGCTTTGCTGCGCGAATTCGTGCAGCAATACCGTTGCGTCGTCATCCTGAAAGGGGCCTATACCGCCGTGGCCGCGCCCGATGGCCAGGTGTATTTCAATACCACCGGCAACCCCGGCATGGGCACCGGCGGCAGCGGCGACGTGCTCACCG
Source organism: Hymenobacter psoromatis (assembly GCF_020012125.1). Classification (NCBI taxonomy): domain Bacteria; kingdom Pseudomonadati; phylum Bacteroidota; class Cytophagia; order Cytophagales; family Hymenobacteraceae; genus Hymenobacter; species Hymenobacter psoromatis. The sequence goes on along the minus strand of NZ_JAIFAG010000001.1, from coordinate 4,065,592 downwards.
GCCTCGTGCTGGCCCTGCGCGCCCACGCGCAGCTCGATGCCCTCACGGCCGCTCGCCTCGCCGTGCTGGCCCACGGCCACGCCGGTGACCTGGCCACGGCCCAAACCGGCGAAGCCGGGATGGTAGCCGGCGATTTGGTGGACTATATCGGCCCGGCCCTGCGGGCGCTCACGCGCTAGGCTCTTAGTGCCAAGGTAATACGTAGCTTGCCTGCACCTGCCCGCTCAGGCTATGTGCTTGGGGGTAGCCGTAGTTGCTAGTCAGGTTATCGTGCGATTGGTTGAAAAAGGTATCGCTGTAGCGCAGTTCGATGCCGGCCCCGCACTGCCAGCGGTAGCCCACGGCCGCCACTGCCGAAAACTCCCAGCGCTGATAGTAGCGTAGGTCGTTGCTGACCTTTACGATAATGTCCTGTGAAGCCCCACCCGTCTGCGAATAGTCAGGAAAGCGGTAGGTGTTGCGCACCCGGACGAGGTAGCCCACCTGGGGACCCACGGCGGCAAAAAAGCCCTTGCGCGTGAAGCCCAGCAACACGGGCAGCTTGAGGTAATCGGAGCGGAACGACGCATTATAGTTAGTTGCAGGGTGGCTTAGGCTGAAGCCCTGCTGGCTATACAGCAGCTCGGGCTGCAAAAACCAGCGCTGCGAAGTGCCCAGTGGCACCGTGGCAAACATCCCGCCTACCCCCCCTGCCAGGGGCGAAACGGGGTAGTCGTTGGTGCCCTTCCCCGCAATGCTGGAGAGGCTAGCCCCGGCCTTCAGGCCAAAGCGCACCGGCTGCCCTGCCTGGGCATGGCTGAGCACCGGTATAGCCAACGCGCTGAGAGTAAATAGAATAATCTGCTTCATGATTTTGCTTAAAGAGAAAAGGAGTAGGTAGAAATTACTGTTAAGTAGAAAGATAGATAAAAATAACCGCTTGATAGTTGCAAGTGGCTGCTAAGAATTGCAGCCGCGCCGGGGGGGTAGGGCTACGGGCGGGGGGAGCTCAGCTACGCAAAAAAGCACCTCCCTGGCCAGCAGAGAGGTGCTTTTTTGCGTAGCTGGCCCAAAGGCGGCGGGCTACTTCTTGGTCACGCGCACGTCTACGCGGCGGTTTTGGGCGCGGCCCTCAGGCGTGTCGTTGCTGGTCAGGGGGTGCTCCTGGCCGTAGCCTTCGGCCGTAACGCGACCGGGCGCGATGCCATTAGATACCACAGCCATGCGGGCCGCATTGGCGCGGTCGGCGCTCAGCAGCACATTTTGGGCGGCGGCACCCGTGTTGTCGGTGTAGCCACCCAGCTTGAAGGTCGCGTCGGGGAAGGCTTTGAGGATGGCCCCCAGGTTCTTGAGTTGCGCCAAAGACTCGTTGGTGAGCGTTGACTTACCGGTGTTGAAGTATACCCGGTCGAGGCTAATCCAGCCCTGGGTTTTATCCTCGCTCACGGTCTGCGACTTGTCATTCAGAAATTTAAACAGCCGCGCCTCGGTCGAGTTCTCGCCCACGGTGAGGGTGGTGCCATCGGCTAGCTTGAGGGTGGTGTTGGTGCCGGTGTCGTAGATGTAGTTGCCGGTGCCGGTGTCGAAGCGGCCGGTGGGCGCGGCCATTGGGGCGGCGGCTATCGTCCGGGTCGTGTCAGCGGTCGTGGTCGTCGTCGTAGCGGCGGGGGTAGCATCCTTATTGCAGCCGCGCATGAAATACACCAGCGCCGCTATGCCCAGCAGCAGTAGTAGCAGCCAGGGCCAGCGACTAGGCGAAGCCGCCGTGGTTTCGACCTCGCGGGCCGCCGTGTGCACGGCCGCGCCGGTGCGGTCGGCCGCGGCCGTTACGTTGCTACCCAAGCTGCTGCCCAGGCCCGCCGCCGCGCCGCCCAGCCCGAGGCCGCCCAGCAGGTTGCCCAGCCCGCCCGGCAGGTTGCCTAGCGCGCCCATAATGGAGCTTTTCTGCTCACCCAGGTAGTTACCCAGGCCATTGGCATCCAAGTTGTTGGTGGCCGCGTGGCGGCCCAGCAGGCCCAGCACCACCGGCACGGCCATGCTCATTAGGCTGCTCACGCTGGATGAACTCACGCCGGCCTGCTGGCTCACGCCCTCCACGGCGGGCGTGTAGCCGCTGCCCAGCACGGAGCGTAGCAGGTCAGTGCCGCGGCTGAGTAGGCCGCCGTCGGCGGCCGGGGTAGCAGTGCTGGTAGTGCCAAGGCCGCCGAGCAGGCCGCTCAGGTTGCCGAGCAGACCATTGCTGTGGGCTTGCTGCGCCATTCCCAGCAGGTTGGCGGCCCCGCCGGGCTGCTGCGAGTGGGCGAATAATCCGCCCAGCACCATCGGAACAATGCTGTGCAAGGCCGTGCTTACGCCGCCTTCTGATTCGCCGAGCGCCGTGCTGGCCTGGCGTGCGGTGTCACCCGCGAAATACTGCTGAACGGTTTCGAGCAAATTTTTACTCATTTGGAAAGAAGGAGTTAGGGTGAGAAACAGCCGCGCCAACGTAGAGCGGCGGCCGTAAAGCTACATCGATAACTTGCTTCTCCTTAAAACTTTGTCTTTTACTATCGGGTAGCCCGCAAAGGTCCTTTTGTGGCTGCTGGGGCCGGTTTCAGCAGCGCGAAAAATGCTTAGTTACGCGCCACCCATCGGCGGCCAGTCTAGGCGCGCCAGACCAGTCGGCTACCTGGTAAGGCATCTCCGCCCAGTGTCGCAAGCTTTTGCGGCGAACTGCGCTTTTCCTACCCCCTCTAAATCGTTGTACTCACAGTCGAGCAACTAATAAACAGCTTCTTGCGTCCTTGTCTACCTATAACTCTCAGCTATGAAAAAGACCCTGCCCCTTCTCATCACCACCCTGGTAGTAAGTAGCCTGGCGGCCCAGGCCCAGGCCCAAACCGCCCCGCCCGCCCGCCGGGCGGCGGCGCGGCCCGATACCACCACGGCCGTAGCCCGACACCGCGCCAAAAGCTATACCGGCCCCAAAGTGGTGAAAAACACCCAGGAGCTGGGCCAGAAATTCCGGCGGCACAGCACACCCGCTGACGTTCGGCCCAAGATGAAGCCCCAGCCCAAATAATCAGGAGCCGCTTGGCCGGATAGCCTCTCAAAGCACAAAGTACGCCGCCGCCTGCACCAGCAGCACGCCATCGGTGAGCAGGGCGAAGAAATAGTCGCCCCGCGTTTCCTGGGCGGCCAGAATAACGGCTGCCGCCAGTGCGGTGGGTAGTAGCACGGCCAGCGGCGCACCCCCGCGCAACAGGCCCACGGCCGCGGCAGCCACCACGAAGCCCACGGCCACGGCCTGCGCCCCGCCTACCCCCAGCACCACGGGGAAGGTGCGCAGGCCCGCCGCCCGGTCGCGTGAGTAGTCGCGGATGTCGAAGACGATGGCCAGGCCCGTGACCAGGCAAAAGCGCTGGGCCAGCAGCCCCTGCACTGAAGTCAGTGGCTCGTGCAGGGCCAGCGCGGGCAGGCCGCCCGTCACGGCCGTCCACACCCCCGCAATGAGAAAAACCTTGAGCAGCGGCACCTCCCGGATGGCGCGCCAGCGGCCCCGCCACCGCAGCACCGGCCACGAATAGCCCACGGCCAGCGCCGTAAGCGGCAGCAGCAGGGGTAGGAACCGTACCCAGCCATCGGTCAGCAGCAGGTACACGTCGGTGAGGCCCGCCCCAATGGCCAGCGCCAGCAGCGCCGGGCGGTGGCGCTGCTGCCAGTTTTTACGCCCCGAGGTGCCCGGCGGCAGCCGGTACTTGAAGGGCAGCGCCGCGTCGAGATTATACGTCACCAGCGTGGCCGCGAACACCAGCACCACTAGGTGCCGGCCGGCCACGCCACCCCCGGCCGGTACCTGGCGCAGGGCCACCGCCGTTTGGGCGGCGGCGGCCAGCGCCAGCCAGGCGCTGCTGAAAAGCAGCGCATCGAGCAGGCGCAGGGGTAGGGCGCGGCGGGCGGCGGGCATAGTGTCGGGCAAAGAAAGCCTGCTTACCAGAACGTCATGCCGGGCAAAGCGGGGCATGACGTTCTTCGTAAACAAGCAAAAGCCAGAAATGCTACTTCGCCCGGTCGCCGAAAGTTTCTTTGTAGAGCGTAATGCTGGCGTCGATGATGCGGTAGGCATCTTCGCGGCCCAAAAACTGCTTCACCACTACTTGCTTATTTTCGAGGGCTTTATAATCCTCAAAAAAACGCTGCATCTCCAGCATCATGTAGGGCGGCAGGTCGGCCAGCTCGTTGTAGTGGTTCACCGACACGTCGTGGGCGGCCACGGCAATTATTTTATCATCTTCCTCGTCCTGGTCCAGCATCTGCATCACGCCGATAACCTTGGCCTCGACTAGGCACATGTGCGGAATATCAACCGAGCACAGCACCAGGATATCAAGCGGGTCGTGGTCGTCGCAGTACGTCTGCGGAATGAAGCCGTAGGCGGCGGGGTAGTGCACGGCCGAAAACAGCACGCGGTCGAGCTTGAGCAAGCCGCTTTCCTTGTCCAGCTCATACTTGCCTTTGCTGCCTTTAGGAATTTCGATGACGCCGGTGACGGTAGTAGGAAGGTTTTCGCCGCGCGAAACGTCGTGCCAGGGGTTGAATTGGGTCACTGTATTGGGAGGGGTAGGAGATAAAAACTCGGTAACGTAAAACAGCAACGGAAAGCTGGATTTTTCACCGCAGCACGTCCAGCAGCGGTACGCCATCGCAGGCGCTGGGCTCCTGAATGTGCAAGTACCGGGCCACGGTGGGGGCAATATCCACGATTTTAACCTCTTCCGCCGATTCGCCATGGCGCACGTGCCAGCCCCACCACAGCAGCGGCACGTGGGTGTCGTAGGCCCACGACACGCCGTGGGTCGTGCCCTTCACCACGGGGTAGGCGTAGGCTTCGAGCCAGCCCGGCGACATCACGAACAGCACGTCGCCCGAGCGCGGGGCGTAGAAGCCGTTGGCCTGGTACATGCCCAGGCCCACCGGCCAGGCAGTACGCTGCAAGTCGGTGGCCGCGATGGCCTGCGCAATGTGCGGCTGGCGGCGCAGCAGGGCGGCCACCTCGTTCTGCACCAGGGCCAGGTCCAGCTTTTTCTCCGTCAGCAGGGGCCGGTTGAGGTAGAACTGCTGGTTTTCCATGTCGAGTACCCACTGGCCGGGGCCGTGGGCGCGCACCAGGGCGCGCTGCACCGAGTCGCGGAGCTGGGCCGTGCCCAGGCCGCCGCCCGGCAGCTGGTGGGCCTCCAGGAAGCCGGCGGCCTGGTCGGCCCCGTGGTCGGCGGTCAGAAACACCAGCGCCTCACCCTTACCCACCTGCTTATCAATGGCATCGAGCAGGCGGGCCAGGTCGCGGTCGAGGCGCAGGTAAGTGTCCTCCGTTTCGATGGCCGTGGTGCCAAACTGGTGCCCCACGTAGTCGGTGCTGCTGAAGCTGAGGGCCAGAAAATCGGTCTGGCCGCGCTGGCCCATCTGCTCCTGGCGCAGGGTTTCGAGGGCGAAGTCGGCGGTGAGCGAATTACCGAAAGGCGTGGAGCGGATGAGGTCGAGGTTGCGGGTAGGGGCGGTGGCGGCGGGCCGGTTTTCCCCCGAAGCCTTTTCGGCGGCCTTCACGGCGGCGGGCGTGCTGGCGCTCAGCGCGGGCAGGTCGTGGGGAAATACCGGCCGCGCCTCGCCCTTAAACGCCGCCTCCCAGGGCACGTCGTCGGGGGTGCTTTCGGTGTACTGCGCGATGGGCAGCAGCGTGTTCCAGGGCTGGCTGAGGTACTCGGCGGCGTGGCCGGCGGCGTTGAATTTATTCACCCAATCGGGCAGCGCCGGCAGGTAATACGTGCTGCTAATAAAGCTGCCGCTGCTACCGTCGTACCAGTAGGCGGCGTTGGCGGCGTGGCCGGCGGGCAGGATGCTGCCCCGGTCCTTGATGCAGACGCCAATGACTTTGCTCTGAAAATTGGTGGCCAGCCGCAGCTCGTCGGTGATGGTGGTGGCCAGGTTGTGGCGCGGCGACATTTGCCCGGCCGCCGCCGTGCCGCCCACGGCCTGCACGGTCTTGTCGTCGGTCACGTAGACCGAATGGCCCGTTTCGCGCTCAAACCAGTTGTTGCCCACGATGCCGTGGTGGGCAGGCGTGGTGCCGGTATAGATGCTGGTGTGGCCCGGCCCGGTGTAGGTGGGCACGTAGTTGTAATGGCAGCTCTCGTAGCTAAAGCCTTCACCTAAAAGGCGTTTGAAGCCACCACTGCCGAACTTATCCCAGTAGCGGTAGAGATAGTCGTAGCGCATCTGGTCCACCACGATGCCTACCACCAGCTTGGGGCGGGCCAGAGCCGGGCCCTTTTTCTGGGCCAGCGCCGGCAGGGCGGGTAGGGCCAGCAGTAGTACTAATCCGAGTTTTTTCATGCGAAAGCCGGTGAAAAAGCGGCCCGCAAAGATACCCGGCGGCCGGCGGGGCCGTACAGCGCTTGGTGTTTCCCTTGTGTTACCTGACAACCCAACGATGCCCGATTTACAAGCCCTTATTTTTGATATGGATGGCGTGCTCATCCACAACACCCCCGCGCAGGCCCGCGCCTTCCAGCTGCTGTTCCGCGACCTGGGCCTCGCCACCAACGCCCGCCGCCTGCTACGCCGCCTCAACGGGATGCCCGCCACCGAGATTCTGCAAAGCGTATTTCACCACAAAGTGCCCCAAAAGCAGCTGAAGGAGTACGCCGCCCAGCGCGAGTTTCTCTACCGCACCCTGTACTGGAACCAACGGAAGCCGCTGGCCGGCCTAGTCGAGTTTCTGCAGGCCGCCCGCGCCGCCGGCCTCAAAATCGGGCTCGGCACCGGCTCGGGCGGCCCTACCCTCGCCTACATCCTCGACCACCTCGACCTGCGCCGCTACTTCGATGTGGTGGTGGGCGAAGACGACGTGCGCCAGGGCAAGCCCCACGCCGACACTTACGCCGTGGTAGCCCAAAAACTGGGGGTAGGGCCCGCCCACTGCCTGGTATTTGAGGATGCCATCTTGGGTGAGCAGGCCGCCTACCGCGCCAAAATGGCCTGCGTAGCCGTGACTACCACGTTGAAAGCGCAAGACTTTCAGGCTCCGCTCATCGTTATCAACGACTTTATGGCGCTAACGCCCGCGCGGCTGCGCGAACTGTTTGCCGCTGCCGGGCCGGTGCCGAAGCCAGGTAAGACGCTGACGTAGTAGCGGCTTATGCCTTTTACATATTGTAAACGACCGTGGCTGTTGCAGAAGTAGGTGGCTGGCCAGTGGTATCTTAGGGTTATGCAGGGCCACAAGCAGTTCGTCGACAAAGTCAGCAGGCACTTTCGCCTCTCCGAGCGCGTGCCGAAGCATAATTTCTACCGCCGCTTGGGCGAGTTGTTGGATTGGGAGTTCCTACGCGAGCAGACGCGCCTGGTCTACAGCCATACTGGGCAGCCTTCGCTGGACCCGGTCGTCTTTTTCAAGCTGGTGCTCGTGGGCCGGCTGGAAAATATCGTCAGTGACCGCCGCTTAATCGAGCAGTGCGCCGCGGCTGGATATTCTCTACTTTTTGGGTTACGAAGTAGATGAGGACCTGCCCTGGCACTCGACTATTAGCCGCACCCGCCAACTCTATCCAACTGCCGTCTTCGAGCACCTGTTCGACCAGGTGTTTGCCCAGTGCGTGCGCGCCGGGCTGGTGGCGGGCGACACGCAGGTCGTGGACTCGGCCCCCGTCAAGGCCGCAGCTTCGCTCGACAGTCTGCGCGAGAAGTCAGCGAGCGTAGCCCCCGTCTTGACAGTCGTCGGCGAGTTGGTAGCGCCCGCTTCAGCACCCCTCGTGCCTACTGCGCCTACCCACCAGCTACGCCGCGAAGCGACCCGGCGGGCCAAGCGGCAAGCCGCGCCGGGTGGGCTGGGTGCGCATCACCCCAAAGCCCAGTTGCTGAGCAATAAAACGCATTATAGTCCCACTGACCCGGAGGCCCGCATCTCCGTCAAGCCGGGCAAAGCGCGGGCCCTCAACTATCTGTGCAGCGTGGCCGTGGACACGGCCAGCGGCCTCATCAGCCACATCCAAGCAGATTTTGCTGACCGCCGCGATAGTGCTTATGTGCCGGAGCTGGTACCCCGGCTGCAAATCCGGCTAGCGGCCAACGAGTTGACGTTGCGCGACTTCGTCGCCGATACCGGCTACTCCAACGGCTTCAACTATGCGTTCCTGGAACAACGAGGGATTACGCCCTGGATTCCGGTTTTTGGGGCTTATAAACCAGCCGCCGAAGGCTTCACGTATGAGGCGGAGGCCGATGCGTTTCGCTGCCCAGCGGGCAAGCTGCTCCCTTTCCGCAACTTCGCCACTAGTCAAGATGGCAATTGGGTCAAGAATTATCGGGCCGCCTATCAGGACTGCCAGTAGTGTCCGCAGAAGATGACGTGCACCCCGTCCGCGCCCCAGCAGAAGTTTGTACGCTCGGCCTTCGATGCAGCTTATCGCCGCGCTTGGCACCGGCAGCATAGTCGGGCGGGTCAGCGGATGCGCCGCGTCCGGCAACGCACGGTCGAGCCGGTTTTTGGCAGCTTATTGCACCACTACGGGCTCCGACGGGTCGGCACCAAGGGCCGGGCGGCAGCTCATAAGGCCATGCTGCTCAGCGCGATTGCCTACAACTTGAAGAAGCTGCTCAAGCACCAGCCCAAGCAGACTGCCAGCGTGGCGATTGCGCTCTACCCAAAGCCCTGTAGTCGGCTTTTTAACACGTGGTTGCCTAGTGTCAAATACTTTCTAGTCAACTGCTTAGGTGAGTGCATGCGCAGCTTGAGTTCTGCAACAGCCACAGTGATTTATAACTCGTAAAAGGAGTAGCACAGACTTAGGCTAGTAACCGTGCAAATCACCGTCGCCTGACTCTAAGGAACGCATAATTCGCTCTTCATCATCTTCGTCATCATCCCAATCGGAAGAATTATCCTCGTCATCATCTTCAGTATCCTTAGTAGGAACTGAGCTTTTAATTGAAGCAATGCGGGCTTGTTCAGCCTCATCTTTTTCAGCTTGTTCGTCAAACCGGAGGTCATCAAGAGTAGTAGCCATTCCAGAAAGTGCAGTTAGGTAATGCTTTAAAGCCCGATTCTATCTTTAAAAACCTTTGGACAAGTTCTGTCGAACACCTTAAATAGCTCCCCCCCTTCTAGTATCTGTTCGACCTCATATTCTAAATCCATGTTGACAGATAGGTCTCTTAAGACTCCAACAGTCTTATAAATGGCTTCTAGAATTGTGACATTCTTATTAGACATTGAAGGAACGTAAATACCTGAATGCAAGGTCCATCCATGCTTATCTAGCCTGTCATTTATGCCAGCTTTGCAGGCATAGGCAAGGGTCATAACAGCTTCATTATGCTCGCTCTTGTCAGAGGCCAAGTAAACCTTTGGAATCAAGTCCGCCAAGGCTCTATTGACAAGGCAAAAAGTGTTTCCAAGATTTATGAAATCTTTGGTCCCCTTGAAAAGTCCGAACATAACTGTGAACAGGTGAGAGATGTGTAGAGAGTAAATGTAGAAGAAATACTGTGGCCTCACATTGCAGGTAAAGCCACAGCGAGGACTTAAGCCTATTGAAGTTTGGGTGGGTATATCTTCAAGTCCCCAATGAGGTAAAAGACCCCTGCTTCTTCATGACTATCGTCACGCTTCACGCCTGCTTGAGCCCTTTTAGAGGGGTTAGGGAAAAGAAAGCGCTATGTAAATTTGGTCTATGTTTCGCGCTGCTTATGCTACTGATTTAACGGATGCCGAGTGGCAATTACTTGAGCCTTACGTGCGTAGTAGTGGTCTCGGTCGGCCGCCGCTCCACAGTAAGCGCGAGTTGCTCAACGCCATCTTTTACCAATTGCGGGCCGGCGGGGCCTGGCCCCTGCTGCCCCACGATTTGCCGCCCTGGCGTACGGTTTACAAACAGTTCGAGGCCTGGCGCGAGAACGGCACCTGGGACCGCCTGCTCACCGGCCTGCGTCAGCAACTGCGCCAGTTCACCCGCGAGGCCGAACCCACGGCCGGGGCCATCGATTCGTAATCCGTGCGCACGGGCGGTAAAAGGGGGGCTGTCACGGCTACGATGCCGGCAAGCAAGTAACTGGGCGTAAGCGACATATTGCGGTCGATACCCAGGGCCTACCCTTGGCCGTGTTGGTGCAGGCGGCCAGCGTGCAAGACCCCGTGGGCGCAGCCCCGGTGCTGGCCGAGGCCAAAGCCAACGCCCCACAGTTGCAGGTGCTTTGGGCCGACGCCCGCTACCAGGGACCGCTGGTGGCCACGGCCGCCGCCGCGCTGGGCCTGCGCGTGGAGGTTATCCGGGCCCCGCCCGGCACCAAGGGCTTTGTGATACTGCCCCGGCGCTGGGTCGTGGAACGCTCCTTCGGCTGGCTGAGCAAGTACCGCCGCGTGGCAGGCCGAGATTACGAAACCAATCCCCGTGTCAGGGAGGCTATTATCAAAGCCTGTTTTTGTCATCTTATGCTCCGACGACTGGCCAAAGGGCCGCCACCTAAACATAGCGATTGATTTTCCCTACTCCCTCTTAGACATCCACATGTTATTGCCCAGCTTTTCATACTTGTAGTTGAACAGCTTCTGAAGTTCCGTGTCCATTCCCCCAGTGGCAACTAAGTTGATAGCTACTAGATGATTGTTCTTGAAAAGTAGCGTAATTAACTGGCGGTATTCCCCATCTTGTTCATCCTTCCAATAGCGGATAGGCTCTAATTCAGGATACTCTCCATTATCTCTTATCACCGGAGAGGTGAGCTGCCAATTGGACGCATTGGCCCAAGCTTTCATCTCCTTAGTTGTAGCACCCCAGTTAAAAGGATTGCCCTCGTTGTCACTAAAACGGGCAATTCTAGAGCTGTACTCGGTATTCTCGGCAAGTGATTGGTTGGTATCGCACTGAAACAAAAGGAGCGTCAGCAGTAAATAAAGAAGTGCTTTCATTAGTTGAAAGATGGGTGAGCTAACGAGGTAGCAAGTTAGAAAAGTACCACGCCGGCCGCGCCCTAGAGAGAAGGTCAAAATCGCACCGATTCCAAGGTTGGGTTTATAACTTACATTACGTTAAGGAATTTTTTCCAGAACCAAAGGGCAAAAGGACTGCTCCCAACTTTACCAGAAAGTCTATTTTCGCCCGATGAAAGAAAATATTTTGAGAGGAATCTCTACCCCTCCATCTTCGGCCACAGACCCCAAAATTCAATGCCGGCTTCATCGGGTAAAGGCAAGATAGTTGGCAGCACTAAACTAGCGGCACTTAACTAACCGGGCGAAACAGCCGATTCCAGCGGACTTTATGGAAGAAGTCGGCGTAGGGGTCGAGTGAGAACCAGACCAGCACGGCTTTGCCCACGAGGTGGTCTTCGGGCACGAAACCCCAGAACCGGGAGTCTTCCGAATTGTGCCGGTTGTCGCCCATCATGAAGTAGTAGTTCTGCTTTATGGTGTAGCGCGTGAGCGGCTGGCCGTGCTGCTGCATCATGCCGTCCTGCCAGGTAATGCCCTGGTTGTGCTCGTATTGCGCTACGATTTTATAGTACATTGCCGCGTTGGCGGGCGTCAGCTGAATCGTCTGGCCCTGTTTGGGCACCGGTAGCGGGCCGTAGGTATCGAGCTGCCAGTGGTGCGGCACGGCGCTAACGGCCCCCGACACGTGGAAGTCCGCCGCATCCGGGAACAGGGTATTGGCCGGCAGGATGCCGCCTGCTACGGTGAGCGCCCGCACGTAGGGCTGCCGGCGGAAAAAGGCGGCTACGCGGGCCGGGCAGCTGAGGTAATAGCCCGTTTGGCCCGTTTCGGGGTCGGTGGTGGCCGCGGGCAGGCCGTCGGGCTCGGTATAATCCACTACCCCCTGCTCGTGCAGGGCCTGGCGCACCTCATCGTTGGGGTTGGCTACGGCCATGAAGTAGGTTATCTGGGGCTGCCCGCCGATGGGGCCGGGTTGCCCGTTCAGAAACACCTGGCCCTGGCGTAGTTCCAGGGTGTCGCCGGCCACCGCAATGCAGCGCTTGATGAGGAAGGTGCGCAGGTCGGCCGGGCGCTGCTGCTCGTGCGGCACGTGGAAGACGACCACATCGTTGCGCTGCACCGAGCTGAAACCCGGAAAGCGGTATGTAGGCAGCTGAATGAGGTCGGAATAGCTGGGGATGTCCAGCCCCGGCAGCGTTTGGTGCGTGAGCGGGACTTGCAGCGGCGTCTGGGGCGTGCGGGGGCCGTAGTGAAGCTTGCTCACAAACAAATAATCCCCCACGAGCAGCGTGTGCTCCATGCTTTCGGAAGGAATGACATACGCCTCGACCGCCGACCAGCGAATGAGCGTGGCCGCGACCACCGCAAACAGCAGCGAATTGGCCCACTCCTTTGAGGCAGATTTGGGCTTACGGGGCAGCGGGGTGGCCAGGGGGCGTTTGGACCAGGGAAAGGGCATGGGGTAGGGAGAAAAAAAGGTGAGCTTGTAGAGACGCGACCCATCGCGTCTCTCGGCATCCGGGGTCGTTCGAGTGAGAGAGACGCGATGGGTCGCGTCTCTACAAGCTAGGCCCGGCGGATTTTCTGAACGTAGAAAGTAAGCCAACAAACATACCTGATTGTAAATCAACCACCCTCGCTCGCCTACCCTACGCCGGCAGCTTGGCCGGGGCTTCCATGTAAGTGCCGCACACCTTGCAGGTGCGCAGGTCGTCGTTGGCCCAGAAGCGGTCCATGATGGGGGGTAGCTGGGCCACGATGTCGGTAATCTCGGCAAACTCCTCGTAGAGCTTGTGGCCGCAGTTTTCGCAGTACCACTGGAAGCCATCGAGCTCGCCGGGCTGGCGGTAGCGCTCCAGCACCAGGCCCACCGTGCCGGTTGGGCGGCGCGGCGAGTGCGGAATGCCGCCCGGTAGCAGAAACATCTCGCCGGCCTTGATTTCAATGTCTACCGGCCGGCCGTCTTCGATGATTTTGACAGTCATCGTGCCTTCCTGCTGGAAGAATAATTCCTCGCCTTCGTCCACGTGGTAGTCTTTGCGGGCGTTGGGGCCGCCCACTACCATTACGATGAAGTCTTTATTATCCTTGTACACCTGCTGGTTGCCCACGGGCGGCTTGAGCAGGTGGCGGTGGTCGGCAATCCACTGCTGAAAATTGAAGGGGCGGGCGACGGGCATGGCGCGGGGCAAAAAGTGAAGGACCAAAGCTAGATACTGCGGCCGGGCTACTTTTGTTGGGGCCGCGCGCCTGCTGCCCGGCCCGTTGCCGCATGGTTCCTACCCCCCCACTTACCGCCAATGCCCTGGGCTGGCGCGGCCTGCTGCTGGCCGGCCTGGCCTACCTGGCGCTGTTTGGCTGGTACTCGTGGCCGCTGAGCCGGGAGTGGAGCACGGCCTTCGTGGGCGAGGTGCACGGCGACCCCAGCGTATTTATCTGGAACGTCTGGAATTTTCGGCAGCAGGTAGCGGCCGGGCACAACCCCCTGCACACCCGCGCCCTGCTCTACCCCGAAGGCACGGGCCTGTGGCTGCACACCTACACGCCGGTGCTGGGTTTGCTCAATGTGCTGGTGGGCCAGGAGTTTCGCGCCCTCAACCTGGGGCTGCTGCTGAGCTTCGTGGGGAGTGGGGTAGGGGCGGCGCGGCTGGCCGGGCGCTGGGTGCGGCAGCCGCTGCTGTGCGGGCTGGTGGGCTTCGTGTTCGCGTATTCGCCCTACAAGCTGGCCCGCTGGCCCGCCCACGACAACCTGCTGCTCACGGCCACGGTGCCATTCTACCTCATGGCCTACCTCGATGCGTTCGCGTTTGCGCCCGGCCGCTGGTGGCCCCGCCTGCGAAGCCGATGGGCAGCGCTGGGGGCGTTTGGGTTGTTAGTCATCACGTTGTTTAGTGATTATTACGTGCTGGCGGGGCTGCTGTATTTTTCGGCTGGCTACGCGGCGTGGTGGGCGCTGCGGCTGGGGGCCATCAACTGGCGGGGCTGGTGGCCGTGGGCGGGGCTGGCGGCGCTGCTCGTGGTGGGCCATTTTCTCTCGCGGGGATTGGGGCTGCTGGGTTTTGATGACAACGCCGGGCTGTACTGGGGCGGCGACCTGGCGGGCTACCTGGTGCCGCCGCTGGGCAACCGCTGGCTGGCCACGCCCGCCACCAATGCCTTCTGGCACAGCCCGCGCCTGCTCAATCCGGGGTCGGTGGAGCACGTGCTGTTTGTGGGCTACCTGCTGCCGCTGCTGGCGCTGGGGCTGGCCCTCACGGCCGGCGCGCGGCGGCGGGCCGCGCCGCCGTCCACCCCCGCTCTCGCCGAAACCCGGCCGTTCTGGGCGCTGGTGGGGCTGTTTTTGGCGCTCACCATGCCCGAGCTGCGCTGGCAGGGCCACGATTTGCTGCGGCTGCCCACCAGTCTGGTGCACTACATCCCGTTTTTGAATAATATCCGGTGCTCCACGCGGCACGTGCTGCTGCTGTCGTTGCTGCTGCCGCTGGCCGTCAGCCTCGGGCTCGATGGCTGGCTGCGGCGCGGCCTGGCGGCGCGGGGCTGGGCGGTGGCGGCCGCGCTGCTGGTGGGAGTGTTTCTGGAGTTTCAGGTGCTTCCCTACCCCCTGGTGCGGGCCGCCGATGTGCCGGCCGCCTACCGGGTGGCGGCGCGCGCGCCGGGGGGCGTGCTATTTCCCATCCCGTTTGGCGTGCAGGACGGCTACCACCAGCTGGGGCAGATGGACGCGGCCGATATGTTCTACCAGACCCAGCACCACAAGGCCCAGCCCGGCGGCTACCTGGCCCGAATCCCGGCCGCCACCTTCGCCGCGTTTCGCCGCGAGCCGGTGCTGCGCGCGTTGTTGCTGGCCCAGCAGCACCCCGATTCGCTGGCCCGGCTGCCCCCGCTGGCTCCCGCGCAGGTGCGGGCGTTCTGGGCGCGCTACCGGGGGGCGGTGTTCGTGGTGCACCCGCCGTATCGGGGGCAGCCGGTGCACCGGCTGCTGCGCCGGCTGCTGCCCGCCGGCTACCACGAGCAGGTAGTGGCGGGCTACGTGGTGCTGCAACCAGCAGAGTAGGCGGGCGCACTGGTGAGCTTAGCTATATAGACCCGGCGCGAAGTGGTTCCCAAAGAAAGGCTGGTTTAGCATGCTGCGGTAAGGCATTTTTGTTATATATAATAAAAATGTATACTCAAAAATTATAAAAACGTTTGCTGCCTTTCTGGAACTGTTGAGCAAGCAAAAACAACTATTCAGCAAGTGGTCAATTTAAAATATAATTTATGCGTACCTTTATTATTAGTAGAGCGAAATAAATAGCAGATTTACAGTAGTTTATCAAAAAAAATTGATAATCACAATTGCCCGTTTATCAAACGGCGATTACTGAAAACGTGGTGTTTTACAGCGTCGGCAGTGGTGGCCAGCTTCGGTGACAATTAGCAATTAATACGTTACTCCATCGAACGCTTCAGGTAATTGCCTTATAAAAAAAATTATACTTAGCAGTTGAATTAATTTTTTATGACCATCCCGACGACCGCGAAAAGCTAAGCGTTATAACGTCGTGAAAGGCTTTTTACCCAAGACTTTGGACAGAGACAGCGTGACGCGGACGCAACAGTTTATCTGGCCGGCGGGAGCCAGTAGCAGGGTAAAGCGGCTACACACTACCCAACAATCCGAGCGACTCGCATCTTATTGTAATTAAAAACTTTGCCTACCTATTAGTTGTGTCAACGCTACTTAAACAGCATCCTGAGCTAGCCGCGTCAATCACCTATAATCCGGTGGTGGTTGACTTTCTGCAAAACTCGTTGACGGATGGTCTTTTATACTGGAATTTGTTGCTACCCACCGAAAGTTGGGTGAATGCTGCCTTCTGGCAGACATTAGGCTATTCTCCAGACCAAGTGCCTGCTGACCCCGCTGCCTGGCGCGCTTGTATCGACCCCACCGACTTAGCCACCGCTTGGCAAAGGGCAGAAGTATGCGCCCAGGACCCCTCCCAGGATTTCGACCTGGTGCTGCAGGGTACGTACCGCGAGGGCTCGCCCGCGTGGCTACGTTGCCGGGGGGTAGTGCTGCGCGGCGATGGGGGTAGTGCCTCCTGGCTGGTAGGGGCGCTATTCGACGTGACGAAGGAAAAACACAAAGAAGCCTATGCCCAGGAGGTAGCGACCCACTACAGCTCTATTCTGAGTAACCAGTCGGTTTACATCTTAAAGACGGACCCGCAGGGGAACTACACCTACGTCAATGACTTTTTCTACGAGCGTTTTGGCTGGGAGCATGACTTAATCGGTACCTCGTCGCTCCTCAGCATTGTGGAGGAAGACCGGCCGAAGTGCCTGGAAGTAGTGATGCAGTGCTTTCAGGCCCCGGAGGTACCGCACCAGGTGATTCTGCGCAAGCCCTACCGCGACGGCTCCATCAAGTCCAATCACTGGGAGTTTAAAGGTATTCTGGGCGAAGGGGGCGAGCTAAAGGAAATCCTGTGCGTTGGCTACGACGTGACCTTGCTGCTGGAAAACCTCCAGCGGGCGCAGCACCTGCTCGACGTGACCAGCCAGCAGAACCTGCGGCTGCAAAACTTTGCCTACATTATTTCGCACAACATTCGCTCGCATTCGGCCAACCTGACGTCGCTCGTGCAGCTTTTGTCGGAAGCCAAGGGCAAAGAGCAGAAAACCATGTTTTTGCAGATGCTGACTACCAGCACCGAGCAACTGGCCGATACTATTGTTAACCTCAACGATATCGTCACCATCAACAACAACGTCAGCAAGCCCAAAGCGTTGCGCACCCTCAAAACGGAGATTGACAAAACCCTGGAGGCGCTGAGCGTGCTCATTCGTCAGCACCACATTACGGTGGAAGTGGCGGTGCCCCCGGCCCTGACCGTGACCGTAGTGCCGGCGTACCTGGACAGCATTCTGCTCAACCTGATTAGCAACGCGGTCAAATACCGGGCCCTGGACCGGCCCGCCTTTATTCGGCTGCACGCGCAGGCCACGCCAGGGGGGGTAGGGCTGACGGTACAGGATAATGGGCTTGGGATTGATGTGGTCAGGTACCGCTTGAAGCTCTTTGGCATGTACAAAACGTTTCATGACAACGAAGACGCGCGCGGGGTAGGCCTGTTTATTACTAAAAACCAGGTGGAAGCCATGCAAGGCACTATCGCGGTAGACAGCGAAGTCGGCGTGGGCTCCACCTTTACTATCCAATTCCATGAAAACCCCTAAGCTGGCCTACGTAGTGGAGGATGACCGTATTACGGCCGTTATCACGGAGTTTATCGTCAAAAAGGACCTGCGCTACCGCGCGGTCCAGACGTTTGGCAACGGGCAGCTGGCCTTCAACCAACTGCAGGAAGTGGTGCGCACGGGGGGTAGCATCCCAGATTTGATTCTGCTCGACCTGAATATGCCGCAAATGGATGGCTGGGAGTTTTTAGATGCTTTCGGTACCCTACCCCTAGCGCAGGAAGAGGTGCGTGTGTTCATTCTCACATCGTCCATTCAGCCCACGGACATAGAAAAATCCACGCATTACAAAGAGGTGAAAGGCTATTTTTCCAAGCCCTTGGGCAAGGTAAACGTGCAGCGTATGAAGTCTTTGCTTTGGGAAGCGAGCGATTAGCAGCAGGAAGCCGTCCATGTATAAAGCTCGTCTTTTTATAGCTGTCCCTGGGCCGGCATAGGCTTAACGCCCGGCGCTTACGGCCAGCTCGGGCTGCCGGCTACGGGTCAACTACCCCGCGGCTTTTTTATTCGGCGGGCCCTGCCCTTGTTGGTGATGAGCCTGACTGTGCCAGTGGACGTGAGTAATTGGCGCGTTGGGAGAAATAAGCCGGTAGTAGTTGGGTGACGCGAAGCAACGGAAACGGGTATCTCACTTAAATTGCACAGCTTATCCTATCCCGGTATTATTCAATTTCGGAAAGTTGGTCCACCAACCCTTATTTATCCATTTCACAGCATTAACTACCCCTTTATTTAGGCCAAGTTCAGGGTTAGCTACCGCTATCCTCGCCGAACCAGCGCTTAATATCCCTCGGTATGAGCAAGTTCGAATTAAAGCTGATTTATGTGATAGAGGATGACCTCATCACGGCTACTACTACCAAGGTGCTGGTAGAAAAAACCCTGTGGGAAACCCAGGTGCAACTTTATTCTAATGGCCAGCGGGCGTTGAATCAGCTCACGGCGGCGCTGCAAGCAGGGGCCAACCTGCCGGACCTTATTCTGCTTGACCTGAACATGCCCCTGATGGATGGCTGGGAGTTCTTGGACGCGTTCTCCCGCCTACCCCTCACGCACCCAATATGCGTGCTGCTGCTAACGTCTTCGATTAATCCGGAGGACCGGGCAAGGGCTGCCCGCTACCAAGCCGTGGCTGGTTATTTTACGAAGCCCCTGGACGTGAGTATTATATCCCGCGTGCTGCGCTTGCACCGGGAAGTGAGTGGGCCAGGCCACGGAGAGGCGATACTGCCGGGCGGCCTCCATTATCTGGTTTATCAGAGTTACGCCACAGTGCCATTTGGCGACTTGCAGCTGACGAAATTGCTCACCCAATCCCGCGCCTTCAACGCTGCCCACGGCCTAACGGGAGTGCTGCTTTACAGCGACGGCACCATTGTGCAATTACTAGAAGGAAGCGAAGCCAACGTGCGCGCGGTTTTTGGCCGCATCGTGCACGACCCGCGCCACACGAAGGTTATAAAGCTGGCTGATGGCCCGGCAACTCACCGCCTATTTACCCAGTGGTCGATGGGGTTCCGCACTCCTAATCCGGCTGATTTCAAGCACCTGACCGGGTATATCAACCCCAACGATGAGAATTATCTGGGCGAAAGCCTCAGCTTGCCAGATGATGAGCTGCGCGCGCTGCTGACCAGTTTTATTACGGACAGTAACTTCGCTGAGGTAGTTTAAGAAATGAGCTGTCAGCTTTTGCCCTGATTAACAGTCTTTTGTCAACCGCTTACTAGTTGCAAACTCTTGAATGAGTACTGAGCTGCTCACGGCTTCAGCGGCTCCATCACGGCGGCTTCTACGTCGTCGATGAAGCAGGCCGCGCCGCCTTCGTTAAGCACGTACACTTTGAGCACGTCGGTGGGGCGGGCATCGGCGGGCACGCGGGCGTCGAAGTAGGCATTATCCCAGCTGCGGGGCACGCTGGCGGGGTTTTGGAGGCGCACCCCGTACCAGGCCAGGGCCTTGCCGTCGCGCTCCACGGTCAGCACCAGCTTATCGCCCCAGGCACCGTAGTCGGAAAACACCCGGCACGAAGCCCGCACGTAGTCGCCGGGCCATACGCCGGCCGCCCCCAGTGCCACGGTCAGGGCCGGGCCGTAGGGGTGGGCACCGGTCGAGAAGTACGACTGCCGGCTGAAGTAGCCCTGCGCGGCGCTGATGCCGGTGGCCTCGTCGGGCGGGGCCTGGTCAAAATTGAGCTTGCCCAGCGAGCGGGCGTGGTAGTAGCGCGCATCGCGGGGCAGGCCGGTGTGCGCCTCGTCGAGCTTGGCGTAGTCGGCCGGGGTAGGCATGGTTTTGTTGAAAACCGCGAAGTAGTAGGCGCGGTTCATCTCCTCGGGGTGGATGATGGAGCGCTGGTACTGCCAGTGCTGGAAGATGTTGAGGTCGGTGAAGAGCACCGCCGCCGCGCCGGCCACCAGCGGCCAGGCGCGCCGCCGGCCGGGGGCCAGCAGCCAGGCCACGCCCGCACCCCAGGGCAGGGCCAGCGCGGCGTAGCTGGGCACCAGCGCCCGGCACCCAATGCTGCCCCCGTACCACCAGATATCCCAGGCCGACACCACCCACAAATTCAAGATAAAATACACCAGCACCGGCACGGCCAGCCCGCGGTGCCGCCGCCACAGCGGCCCGAAGCCCAGCAGCACCAACGCCAGCAGCGGCGAATAAATGAGCCAGCCTTTGCGAAAGCTAAATAGCACCGCCCACACGTGCGGCCGCAAAAAGCTGAAATGCTGGTCGCCGTAGCTGTAAAACAGCCAGTGCCCGGTGGCCCATTTCCAATACAGGCCCTGCGGCAGCACGCCCAGCACGCCGCCCAACATCAGCAGCAGCACATCGGGCCAGCGCTGGCGTAGCAGCGCCAGCTTGGCGCGGGCGGCGGCCAGGCCCCCTACCCCCCACAGCACCGGCAGCACCGCCGCCACCGCCTCCGAGGGCCGGATGAGCACCAGCAAGCCCAGCACCAGCCCGATGCCAAACGCTACCCCCCGCGTGGGCCGCAGGTGCCAGCGCCGCACCAGCAGCAGCAGCCCCGCGTAGCCGGTAAAGAGGTAGTTGTGCGGCATGGCCGTGTCGTACACGGCGTACTCCAAGTAATTGGTAGCCAGCACCAGCGTGGCCAATACCACCGTGGCCACGGCATCGGTGAAGTAGTGCAGCAGCAGGCGGCGCAGCAGCCCCAGGCCCAGCAGCGCATAGAGCAGGCCGCCGCAGGTAATGGCAATTTGATAAGGAGCCGAAAAGCCATCCTGCGGGTAGCCCTGCCAGCCGGCGGCCCAGTGCCCGAGCCAGAAAAAGGGCGTCCAGAGCAGGGCCAGGCCAATGGGATACTTCATCACGAGCTGCCCCGCCGCCGCGCCCGGCACCTGAAACGCCTGGTAAAACGAACCCGTAGGCGAGTATTCGCGCAGAATGTCACCGCTGAAAGCCAGCCGGCCGAGGTCGTGGTAGATGAACCGGGCGGGCAGGTAGAGGTAATAGCCCATCACGTCCCAGGTCAGGATGGCCTGCACGTTGTGCGTGCTCCAGTACGGAGCCCACAGCCGGGCTTGCAGCATCAGCACAAACAGCACCAGCACCGCCGCCAGCGAAACGGGTCCGCGCGCCGCAGGCGGCGCGCCCAGAGTAGTAGCCGAAGCTTGCATAGCGTAATACAGAAGGTTAGGAAAGCCGCCGCGAACAGCGCCGCGCTATTTAGCCACGCGCCGCAGCACCACGTCGTCGAGGTAAGCGGGCGAGGTGCTCTGGTCGTTCCAGAGGTATACTTTGAGCAGGTTGCCGGCCGTGGCGGCGGCCGGTAGCACCACGGGCAGGCGCACCGCTACCCACTCGCCAAATTTGGGCGGGGCTTTGGCCAGCAGTCACGCCGCGTAGGCCATGCCGGCTTCATTGGTGGGGCTGGCCACCACCTGCACCACCAATGAAGCCGGCCCGTGCTGCCGGCCGCCGTGCGCAGCACCCAGCCCGTCAGCTCCAGGTGATAGGGTAGGGCACCGGGAGCCAGTTCGCCCAGGGTGCGGGCAAAGGTGTAGCTGAACGGCTGTTGCGGCTCCGCCAGCACGGCCGCCTGCCCGCTGTGGGCCCAAGCGATAGTGAGCGAGGGCTGCGCGCCGCCCCAACCCAGGTTGTGCTCAAAGTCATTGCTTATCAAGGTCTTCGCATAGGACGCCGCTGGAGCTGCTGTCTGATTGCACGCCGTAGCCAATACTAGCAGAATAATAAGTAAGCGAGAAAGATGCAGGGAGAATGAGGACATAAGGAGCTCAAGCGATTGCCACGCTGGCGCAAGCCGGAGTTCCAATGACTTACTGCACTTCTGATATTTTTAAATCATCCACATATGCTGGGCTACCTGCCACTGACCGCCACAGAAATACGCGTATCTGCTGATTACCTGCGACATCATTCGGCAGCGTAATATCCTTGCTGATTCTCACCCACTTACCCGGAGTTTTAATGGCATCGGCATATTCGATGCCATCGCTGAAGAGCACCTTGTCCTGCGCCGCATTAAATAGCTGAAAGCCTATTTTAGCCGTTGCGTTAGCGTCCGTCATAAAGCCCCAGGCTTCTATGCGCAGCTTGTGGGGGCGGTGGTCAATAATTTTTTCCAGTACCATCGAGTAGCCCATCCCAAATTCGTCCTGCGGGCCCACCTTCACGCAGTAGCGACCGGAGTGCGCGCGCTCACTCGTAACCGACGGGGAGGGATTGGGCACCCAGCCCACCACCGCCTCGTAGTCGTTGAATGCCAGCAGCGTGCTGGTGCCGTCAGTGGTTGAATCCTGCTTGCAGCTGGTGGCAGCCAGTAAGCTGAGCCCCGCGAGGGGAGCCAGCCAGAAACGAAGAGTAGGGGTAGGCATATACGGAAAGGAAAAGGCGAAGAAAATCGCGCAAAGCTAGGAATAAACCTCGCCTAGTCATGGCGGCTGGCGGGAGCGGGCAACCTGTTGCGGGCAGGCAGGCGCGTTCGCACCCAGGCGGCCAGCATGGGCCCCTGCTCAGCCAGCAGCAGCACCGCGCCGAAGGGGAGCAGCCAGGCCACGCGGCCCTGCAGGCGGTCCAGCACGTTGGCCAGGGCTCCGGCGGCAAACGCATTGGCTACCAGCCCTAGCCCCCACAGCGCGAGCAGCAGGAGCACGGGCACGCGCCCGGCGGCCCACTGGCCTCGGCGCTTGGCGGCTACTCCCCCCAGCACGACCAGTAGCGCCAGCAGCTGCGCGGCATAGGCGCGCGCATTAAGGTCTTCAAAATGAAGCGTGTTGTGGTTTTGCAGCGACGAAAGGTAGGGCTTCATTTCGTAGGAGGCTAGGTCGGGAATGCGCCAGTAGGGACTGCTATTTTCGCGGTAAGCCCACAGGCCATCGCCGTGGGCGATGTGAGTGAGTTGGCGCAGCGTGCTCTGCACGGCCATCGCGGCCAGCCGGGGGTAGTAGCGCGGGGAGGTCAGAATAACACGCACAATGCGACGATAACCAGCTAGATTAGCTTCCAGGCCGCCCGTGATTTGGTAAGGACTATCCTGGCCCCATAAAAAGCCAACGGCGTCGTTTGGTAGCCGGTCGCGGTAGGCGCACAGCCAGGTCGCATCGGGGTCGCCGCAGTGGTCGGCCAGATAAGCATCCACGACGCCCGCCTCCACTAGCCGGCCCATTAAAAATATCGGGGCGGCCCGCGTGATGGTAAACCCGCCCCCAAAGGCTGCGTGCAGGGCGGGTAGCAGCACCCAGCCCGCCAGCACCACGGCCGTGGCGGCCAGCCAGTGCGCCCGCCGCAGCAGCTGGCGGGCAAAGAGCCGCTGCTGCCAGGCGGCCACGCCAAATCCCAGCGCAGCAATGCTGAAAGACAATAAGTTGGAGGAGTGCATAATCGCGCTCAGCAGCAGCAGCACCAGCAGCAGCCCTTGCTCCAGGCCCGACCGGAACCGTCCCAACACCAGCAAACCCAGCGCCAGCAGGCCAATAGCCGTAAAAATATCGGGCATCAACTGGCTGCAATACCACGAAAAGCCCGTGGCCCAGGCCACTACCCCCACCAGGGCCAGCCGAAGCGGCCAGCTCCGCAGCCAGGGCACGAACTCCACCACGCAGCGCAGCAGCAGGGCGGCCAGCAGCAGGCTTTGCGCCCAGATAATAAACCAGTACGAAAACCGCAGGCTCGTCACCAGCATGAACAGGCCGTAAGTAATGGGTCGGTCGGAGGGGACTTCCTGGTGAATAGCCGAGTTGATGTAGGCCCCCGAGTCGGAAGTAACCAACGGAAACCCATTGTAAAGAGCCGCCGATAAGCAAATCAGGCTGCATAGCAGCAACCAGCCGAGCTGGGGTAGCCAGGCGGCCCGACGGGAAGAATTAGTCATGCGGAAAGGCAGCTGGTGCGCAAAGCAAAAAAGCGGCTCACCATTTAAGCCGAAAAATAGATAAAACCACTTCATTACCCGCCCGAACGGCTCCCGTTTCGTGCAGGAGGTCGTAGGGAGCGGGGTGGCAGCGGTAGTTGGCCAAAAAGTAGTCGGCTTCCTCGGGCTTATATACTACCTGGATGCGCTCCTTGCTGCCAGGGGGTAGCATCTGGCTGTTGTCGCGCAGGGGCGGCGACATGCCGGGGTCGGTGCAGACCCGAATAACGGGCCGGTCATCGTGCGCGAGCACCCATTCCAGGCCCCGCAGGTAGCTGATGCCCCAGTAGTCCTGCTCGAAGCGGGCCTTGGGGTTTGGGCCGGCCAGCACGTTAAAGTAGAGGCTTTCGAGCGGGTACATCCAGACTATCTGAACCGCGGAGCTGAGCGCGCCTATTACCAGCGCCCCCGCCACCAGCCGCTGCTGCCACCAGGCGCGGCCGGGCAGCCAGCGCCACAGCGCCACCAGCCCCCGCAGCGCCACCAGCAGCAGGGGGGGGTAGATAAAATACGTTTGCCGCCAGCCGTCGTACAGCACCGAATGCAGCACGATAACGGCTAGCAACGGGCTCAGGCCCAGGCCCAAAAACAACAGGTCCTGCCACTCGCGGGTGCCGGCCCCGTACAGGAGCCAGCCCCGGCGCACGGCCTGCCGGACAACGACCCCCAGCCCCAGCCCCAGCAGGGCCAGCTGCGCCAGGGGGGTAGTGATGAGTATCCATTGCGGCACGTAGTGCCAGGGCAGGTCGAAGGCGTAAATGACTTTGCCCCGGTACAGGATGGGCCCGTCCCAGCGAAAATGCTGCATGTTATGAAACGCCTGCACGAAGTTGGTCCAGGGCGCGGCCCAGAGAAAGGGCCAGCAGGCGACCACCAGCAGCGGCAGCAACAGCGCGTAGCTGAGCAGCCCGCCCACCCGCTGCCGCCTGCTGCCGACCGCCCGGTACTCGCCCCGCGCCGACTGCCACGCCACCAGCACCAGCGTAGCCAGGGGCCAGAGCACGGCCATCAGCCGCACGTCGATGGCCAGCGCGCAGGCCAGCGCGTGGAGGCAGGCCCAGCGCCAGGTGGGCCGCTCCACGAAGCGCACGGTGGTGTAAGTAGCTACCGTGCTCAGGGCTAGAAAAACGGCATCCTTGTCATTATAAAAGAACTCCCCGAATAGCCGGGGACTCAGTACCAGCAAGGCCGCCGCCGCCAGGCCCGCCCGCCAGTCGCCGCCATAGCGCCGCCGGCCTAGCCCGTAGAGGGCCAGCACGCCTACCCAGCTAACCAGAAAAGTGCATAAGTGCCGGAAAATGAAAACCGAGCGTGTATCCGGCAGCTCCAACAGGCGCTCGGCCAGCGTCACGGGCAGCTCATACGCCACGCCGTAGTCGCGGTCTTTGAACTGCGCCAGCGGCACGTTGAAATAAGCAAAATTGCCCCACTGGCTGGGCTGAGTCACGAAGCCAGGGTTCACCTTGTCAGCTACGTAGCGCAGGCTGGTCATGCCGATTTCCCGGCTGGGCTGGGCGTCATACGACATGCCGTAGTCGCGCACGGTGGCCAGGCCCAGCACCAGCAGCCCGCCCAGGCAGAGGCCGACCAGCCAGTGTCGCCAGCGACTATCGCGGGCTAGCAATCGGGGTAGTGTCATGGCAAGCTACAGAATTTCATTTTTCAATTTACCATTGAATAATAGTGCGAACTTACTCACCCGCGCCCGCGTCTGCGCCGTACAGCGGGCGGGGTAGGGCCATACCCCGTGCTGCTAAATTCAAAAGTCTGTCCTCTCAATGTCGAAGCTGCGACGTGATGCCTGGCAGCTAGTGCTGCTGCTGCTGACGGGCCTGGGGCTGACCAGCCGACCCGCATGGGCGCAATCGGCAGAGCCCCTACCCGACTCTATTCGCGCGGGCCTCACCGAAGCCCAGCTTCGCTACTATCTGAGCCGGGCGCTCACTTTGCAGGGCATTGTGGGTATTCCTAGTTCCGCCCGGCAGTCGCTATTGCCCTGGGCCGCTCGGCTGGGCACTCGTTTCGCTGGGCGGGTGGGCGGCTTCTGGCTGACACCCGGCTCGGATGCCGCCGAGCAGGCTTGGTATGACTCGACCCGGCAAACCGTGGCGCGACTGCGGGCGGGCCAGCCCGACATGATAGTGCAGGGAGCAATATTCGAGATAGTATATCCGGGCGTAAACAATTTAACGGTGCCCAACCGCCTCCGGGCCGAGGTTGGAGAAGATACCGTGCGGCTCGCCCGGCGGCATTTTTGCCTGGATAGCATGATGTATCCGGCGTATTTTGCCGGCCCCGACCCGGCGCATTATCGCCTCGAAAACCGCCCGCCTGGCCAGGCCGCCGGCGTGCCCGACATGAGCCGGCCCGAAACGCGGTTGTGGTTCTGTTTCTGTGCTTTCCGTCAGCTCGATGCGGGCTGCGAAGCGCTGCACTTTGGCCAGGTGCGCCTCATGGACGACCGCGACCCCGGCCACCATGCTTGGTGGCAGATGCTGGCGCGGGTGCGCCGCTATGCCCGCACCCGCAACCGGGGCTTCGTGCTCTGCGATGCCCATACCCACGGCGAGTTCTACGACCCCGACCCCGCGCACCCGCTTCCCGACTCGGTGCGCCAATTGCTGTTTGATTTCCACGCGACCCCTCTGCGGCCTACCGAAACCGACACCTTGCGCCACGGTACCCACGGGGCCCGGCTCGACTATGCCGCCTGGGTGCAGCCCGACGCGGCTCTCTACAGCCTGAGCGCTGGAGGTCGCACGCCCAGCGGTTGGTATTGCAAGCACCTGCCTGGGCTAGTGGAATTCGATAATTTTGGCGGGGCCATTTTATATAAGCCCAACCAGCCACCTTTCGTGTGGGGCATGGATGAAATATCGTGGTTTGCTAACCAGCCGCAGCTTTACCGTGACGAGTGGCTAGTATACGCGGCGGCCCGCGTGCAACAGCTCGACTCGACTATTTACTTAGAAATGCCGGGCTTGCGGGTTGTACGCATACCCGGCCAGCCCGTGCGTGACTACCGCGCCGACCTCGATGGCCAAGGAACTCTTATTCGCGGGATATGGAAGGGTAGCACCGCGACCCAGGCGCGGCAATTACTGCTCATTGGGCCGCCTGTTCCTGCCAGCTACGCGTTAGATGCTGGTTCTGGACAGGTAAAGTAACAGAAAGTTTTGATGCTATCCTCCTTTCGCGCCTGGCTGGCTCAGCCCCGGCGCCCGGCGCTGCTGCTCATCTTCGGGCTGGTTTACAGCCTGATTTCACTGGTTAACCAGTGGAATTTCCGTACCGCAGCGCTCGACCTGGGCTTCACGGCGCAGGCCGTGGCCGACTTCGCCCACCTGCGGGCCCCGCGCGTGACGCTGCTGCTCGATGCCCCGCCCACTAGCTTTCTGGCCAGCCATTTCAGCCTGACGCCCGCGCTGGCCGTGCCGCTCTATTACCTGGTGGGCGGGGCCTGGGCGCTGCTGCTGCTCCAGATGGGGGCGGTGCTGCTGGGGCTGCTGGGCGCGTGGCACTACGCCCGCGCCCAGGGGGGTAGCCCCCGCGTGGCCAACTACGCCCTGGCATTGCTGGGCTGCCAGTGGGGCGTTTATTCGGCGTTTAGCTTTGATTACCACGACAATGTGGTGGGCGCGATGGCCCTGCCCTGGCTAGCGCTGTGGGTGGGGCAGGGCAGGGGGGGTAGGGCCGCGCTGGCCGCCCTACTTATACTGGTGAGTAAGGAAAACCTGGCCCTGTGGCTGGCCTGCGTGCTGCTGGCCCTGGCCTGGCAGCACCGCGCCCATCGGGCGCGGGTAGGGTGGCTAGTGCTGGGGGCGGTGCTATCACTGGCTTACTACCAGGTTATTACGCGCTACGTGATGCCGGCCCTCGATACCACGCACCGGCCTTTTACCCAACTCGGGCGCTATGCCTGGCTGGGCCCCTCGCTGCCGGAGGTGCTAGCCAATGTGCTCACCCACCCGGCGCGACTGTGGGCAGTACTCTTCCAAAACACGCTGCCCGATGCTGGCTACGACTACATCAAGCTGGAAACCTGGGCGGCCGTGCTGGTATCGGGTGGCTGGGCCTTGTGGCGGCGGCCCTGGTACGGGCTGATGCTGCTACCCATTCTGGCCCAAAAATTCCTGGCCAACGACTACGCGCTGTGGGGCATCAACGGGCAGTATTCCATCGAGTTTGCGCCCGTGCTCACGCTGGCCGTGGTCGATGCGTTGCGGGGGGGTAGGGTGGCGGGGGCTGGCTTCCGGCGTGGGGCGTGGGCGGCGGCGCTGGCGGGCGCGGCGGTGTTTTCGGTGGTCACGCTCTATGCGCGCCGCAGCGAGTGGTACGACCGTGCCGCCGGCAACTTTCTCCTGGGCCGTCACTACCGCTGCCCCTACCCCAACCGCGCCGGCCTGTACGCGGCCCTGGCGCGGGTGCCGCCCGGCGTGGCCTTAAGCACGTCTTCCAACCTAGTGCCGCACCTGCTCGACCGGCGCGACATTTTCCTGTTTCCGGTGCTGCGCACGGCCCGGCTGGTGGCCCTCCCGCGCGAGCCCGACGAGCACGCCGCCTGGCCCCTCTCGCCAGCCCAGGCCCGGCAGGCCCTGGCCGCGCTGCGCGCCCGCCCCGGCTACCGCGTGCTCTACGAAGATGCCCAGCTGGTGCTGCTGGCCCGCCCCGCCACCCCCGCCGATTCGGCCGAGGTGTGGCGGCCTTAGCGCCGCGCCCCTACCCCCCTGCGGCCGGCAGGCTACGCCGCGGGCAGCTCTTCCGGCGCGTCGGCGGCCAGGGTCACGCCCTCGTATACGGCGGCCAGCGGCAGCTGGCAGCCCAGCGCCTCCAGGTCGAGCATGGCGCTCAGCTCGCGGATTTCGGTGAGCACCCAGCGGCCCCGCTCATCGAGCGAGTACAGCTCGGCGTGCACGGCTTCGGAGCTGAGCAGCAAATAGTGGCGCAGGCTGGGAATCTGCCGGTAGAGCATGAATTTCTCGCCCCGGTCCTTATCCTGGGTAGAAGCCGAAAGTACTTCCGCGAGGAAAACCGGGTTGAGCAGCGTATCCGGTTTCTTAGCCTCTAAAAACTTGGGCTGGCCGCACACCACCGATAGGTCGGGGTAGAGAAAAGAAGACTTGTTTTTGACGTGCACCCGCTGGTCGCTGCCCACCGGCGTGTAGCCCTTGCCGCGCAATGAGTTTCCCAGGCTAATGGTCAGGTTAACACAAATCTTATTTATGCGCGAAACTGGCCCCGGCCATCGCCCGGATTTCGCCAGCGTAGTATTCGTGCTTGTATTCCGCCTCACGCTCTAGGCGCAGGTAGTCGGCGGGCGACACGCGGGTGGGCACGTCGGGTTGGGATTGGAAAGCGGGCAGTCCCATAAAAGCAGGCGGGCTAAAGCGAAGAATGCAATTTATTCAAAAGTACGCCCTACCCCTCAACCCCACTCAGGGCGTTACCTTTGCGGCCGCTAACCCTGCCTGCGCCCGTGGCCGAACCCGCTGCCGACTTTTATGCCCATCCTACCGCCGTGCTCGACGCGGGCTGCCGCGTGGGGGCGGGCAGCCGCATTTGGCACTTCTGCCACTTAGCGGCGGGCGCGGTGCTGGGCGAAAACTGCTCGCTGGGCCAAAACGTATTCGTAGCCGACGGCGTGACGCTGGGCCGCAACGTGAAGGTGCAGAATAATGTGAGCCTCTACGAAGGCGTGACGTGCGAGGACGACGTGTTCCTGGGCCCCTCCGTGGTGTTTACCAACGTGCGCAACCCGCGTAGCGCCGTGCCGCGGCGCGGCGCGGCCCACTATCAAACTACCCACTTGGAGTGCGGCGTCAGCATCGGGGCCAATGCCACGCTGGTGTGCGGCATCAGGCTAGGGCGCTATGCCTTCGTGGGCGCGGGCAGCGTGGTCACCAAAGACGTGCCGGCCCATGCCCTCGTCTACGGCAACCCTGCCCGGCCGCACGGCTGGCTCAGCGCGCATGGCGAGCGCCTGCGCTTCGACGCGGCCGGCCGCGCCACCTGCCCTGAAAGCGGGGAAGTATATCAGTTGAGTACCGATAAAAAAACGGTATTTATAATCAATTAAAAATCAAAATCATTAGACGGTCATGCTTCGGCAAGCTCAGCATGACGTTCAACATTCATACTTAAACGAAGTGTACGACGAACTCCTCCGCAAAGAAGCCAAGCTGGCCGTGATTGGCCTGGGCTACGTGGGCCTGCCCATCGCCCTCGAATTTGCCAAGCAACTCTCGGTTATCGGCTTCGATATCAACTCCGGGCGCGTGGACATGATGCGCAACCACCAAGACCCGAGCGGCGAGCTGGACAGCGCCGCCTTCGCCGGTTGCGACATCACTTTCACCGACTCGCTCGACGTGCTGCGCGAGGCGCGCTTCTTCATCGTGGCCGTGCCTACCCCCATCGACGAGCATGCCCAACCCGACCTCAAGCCGCTGCTCGGGGCCTCGATGTCGGTGGGGAAGGTCTTGAAAAAGGGCGATTACGTGGTATTTGAGAGCACCGTCTACCCCGGCTGCACCGAGGAAGACTGCATCCCGGTGATGGAAAAATATTCGGGCCTGAGCTTCGCCAAAGGTGATTTCAAGGTCGGCTACTCGCCCGAGCGCATCAACCCCGGCGACAAGGAGCACACCCTGCGCCGCATCGTGAAGGTGGTGAGCGGCTGCGACGCCGAAAGCCTCGACGTGGTGGCCAAAGTGTACGAGCTGGTGGTGGATGCCGGCGTGCACCGGGCCAGCAGCATCCGGGTGGCCGAGGCCGCCAAGATTATCGAAAACACCCAGCGCGACGTGAACATCGCGCTCATGAACGAGCTGTCGATGATTTTCGACCGTATGAACATCAACACCTACGAGGTACTGGAAGCGGCCGGCACCAAGTGGAATTTCCTGAAATTCTCGCCCGGCCTGGTGGGCGGCCATTGCATCGGCGTAGACCCGTACTACCTCACCTACAAGGCGAAGGAGCTGGGCTACGATGCCAAGGTTATCCTCTCGGGCCGCACCACCAACGATAATATGGGGGCCTACATCGCCCGCAAAACGGTGCAGATGATGATTAAGCGCGGCAAGGACGTGGCCAAAAGCCGGGTGCTGGTGATGGGCGCGACCTTCAAGGAAAACGTGGAGGACATCCGTAACTCGAAGGTGGCTGACGTGATTCAGGAGCTAAAAAACTTCTCCGTGAACGTGGACATCGTGGACCCGCACGCCAATTCCAACGAGTTGAACCACGAGTACGGCTTCCGCCTCACGCCCGCCGATAACATCCGGAACGACTACGACGCCGTTATCGTAGCCGTCAGCCACCGGCCCTACTTAGATAAAGACGAGGCGTACTTTCAGTCCATCACCGCCGCCGATGCCGTATTAGTGGATATTAAAGGCCTCTACCGCCGGCAGCCCATGCACGATTTGCACTACTGGAGCTTATAGGCAATGGGTGAATAAGTGGGCAAATGGGTAAGTAAAAACGCCCTGGCTCCCATCAACTCATTTGCCCACTCACTCATTCACCCATTGATTATGAAGATTCTCGTTACCGGCGGAGCCGGCTACATTGGCTCCCACACCGTAGTGGAGCTGGCCCAGGCAGGCTACGAGCCCGTGATTGTGGATAATTTCAGCAACTCGGCCACGTCGGTGCTCGATGGGCTGCGGGCCATTCTGGGGCACGACGTGACGTGCCACCGCATCGACTGCGGTAATGCGGAGGCGTTGCACCAGGTGTTTAAAGCGGAAGGTAACATTCAGGGCGTCATTCACTTCGCGGCCTTCAAGGCGGTGGGCGAGTCGGTGCAAAAACCGCTGGCGTATTTTGACAACAACGTGGGCTCGCTGCTGACTCTGCTGGAAGTGATGAAGGACGAGGGGGTAACGAATCTGGTGTTCTCATCGTCGTGCACCGTGTACGGCATCCCCGACCAGCTGCCCGTGACGGAGGCTACCCCCACCAAGCCGGCCAGTTCGCCCTACGGCCGCACCAAGCAGATGTGCGAAGATATTGTGCACGACACGTCGGGTGCAGCTGATAATACGCTGCATACCATTCTACTGCGTTATTTTAATCCCATTGGGGCGCACGAATCGGCTCGCATCGGCGAGCTGCCCTTGGGCACACCCAATAACCTGGTGCCATTCATCACCCAAACGGCGGCCGGCATCCGCGAGAAGCTCACCATCTTCGGCAACGACTACGACACGCCCGATGGCACCAACGTCCGTGACTATATCCACGTTGTAGATTTGGCCAAGGCCCACATCGCGGCCGTGCAGCGCCTGCTCGACCGCCGCGCCAGCGACATAGTGGAGACCTTCAACGTGGGCACCGGCCACGGCAACTCGGTGCTCGAAGTAGTTAAAACATTCGAGGAAGCCACCGGCCAAAAGCTGAACTATAGTATCGGCCCGCGCCGCGTCGGCGATGTGCCCGCTATCTACGCCGACGCCACCAAGGCTGCTGAGGTGCTAGGCTTTAAAACGACGACTTCCCTGCGCGACTCGCTGGCCAGCGCCTGGAAATGGCAGCTCGCGCTCGGTAAGTGAGTAAAGTATAAAAAGAACGTCATGCTAAGCTTGCCGAAGCATCTAGCATGGTGTACTAACTAAACCACTCAACAATGCGAGCGAGATGCTTCGGCAAGCTTAGCATGACAAATGCCCTCAATTCCATGAAAATCCTCATTACCGGCGGGGCCGGCTTCATTGGCTCGCACGTGGTGCGGCTATTCGTGACTAAATATCCCGACTACCAGATTCTGAACCTCGACGCGCTGACTTACGCGGGCAACCTGGAAAACCTGCGCGACGTGGAAAACGCGCCGAACTACCAGTTCGTGAAGGGCGACATCGCCGACCAGGCGTTCGTGGACCATCTTTTTGCCCACGAGGAACCCGATGCCGTGATTCACCTCGCCGCCGAAAGCCACGTGGACCGCAGCATCACCGACCCGATGGCGTTCGTGAAAACCAACGTGATTGGCACCGTGAATTTGCTGAATGCGGCCAAGAACCTGTGGAAGCCGAAAGGCTTTGAAAACCACTTGTTCTACCACGTCAGTACCGATGAGGTGTACGGCTCGCTGGATTTCGGCCCGGAAATGTTTACTGAAGAGACGCCCTACGACCCGCGCTCGCCCTACTCGGCTTCCAAAGCCGCCTCCGACCACTTTGTGCGGGCCTGGCACCACACCTACGGCCTGCCCATCAAGCTCAGCAACTGCTCGAATAACTACGGCCCCAACCACTTCCCCGAAAAGCTGATTCCGCTGGCCATTCACCGCCTGCGCACCGGCCAGAAAGTGCCCGTGTATGGCAAAGGCGAAAACGTGCGCGACTGGCTCTTCGTGAAAGACCATGCCACGGCTATCGACGCGGTTTTTCATAAAGGAAAGCTGGGCGATACCTACAACATTGGCGGCGTGAACGAGTGGCAGAACCTCAAGCTTATTCAGCTGCTCTGCGACGTGGTGGACGAGAAAACCGGCCAGCCCCAGGGCACTTCGCGTCAGCTCATCACCTTCGTGACGGACCGCGCTGGCCACGATATGCGCTACGCCATCGACAGCAGCAAAATCATGCGCGAGCTGGGTTGGGAGCCGAGTGTAACTTTCGAGCAGGGCTTGAGCCAGACCGTGGACTGGTACCTCGCCAATCAGGAGTGGCTCGACAGCGTGACCAGTGGTGCCTACCAGGAGTATAATACCAAGCAGTACCCTAATAGGTAGTTAGCGTCCGTCTGTCATTGCGAGCGCAACGAAGTGGAGCGCAGCAATCTTTCCTTTTCAATAGCGGAAGTAATCAGACGGTTAACAACTATCAAGGAAAGATTGCCGCGCTTCACTTCGCTGCGCTCGCAACGATAAAACAGCTTTATGTACGAAATTCCCTTCACCGACCAGCCCCTCACCAGCCTAAATTTTCTCGTCACCGGCGGGGCGGGTTTCATCGGCTCCAACCTTGTCGAGTACCTGCTCAAGCAGGGGGTAGGGAAGGTGCGGGTGCTGGATAATTTCTCCAACGGCTTCCATAAAAACCTGCAACTGTTTGCGGATAACCCCGCGCTGGAAGTGCAGGAAGGCGATATTCGCGACCGCGATGCTTGCGCCCGCGCTTGCCAGGGCATCGACATTGTGCTGCACCAGGCGGCGCTGGGCTCGGTACCGCGCTCCATTGCCGACCCCGTGACGACCGATGAAGTGAACGTGGGCGGCTTCGTGAAAATGCTCTACGCGGCCAAGGAAGCCGGTATTAAGCGCTTTGTGTATGCGGCCAGCAGCTCGACCTACGGCGACCACCCCGGCCTACCCAAAGTGGAGGACCGCATCGGCAAGCCGCTCTCGCCCTACGCCGTCACCAAGTACGCCAACGAGCTGTACGCCGATGTGTTTGCCCGCACCTACGGGATGGAGATTATCGGCCTGCGCTACTTCAATATCTTCGGCCCGCGCCAGGACCCCGGCGGGGCCTACGCGGCCGTGATTCCGCTCTTCATCGACGCGCTGCTGCAAAATAACCCGCCTACCCTCAACGGCGACGGCGGCCAGACCCGCGACTTCACCTTCGTGGAAAACTGCGTGCAGGCCAACATTCGGGCCGCCCTTACTACCAACCCCGAGGCGCTGGGCCAGGTCTACAACATCGCCGTCGGCAACCGTACCTCGCTGGTCGAGATGTATAACCTGCTGCGCGAAGAAGCCGGCTCCAGCCTGGAACCTCACTTCGGCCCGAACCGCGCCGGCGACATCCGCGACTCACTAGCCGATATTACCAAAGCTGAAACCCGGCTCGGCTACGCGCCGCGCGTGCGCATCCGCGAGGGTTTGCAACAGACGCTGAGTTGGTTTAAAGAAAACCAAGCTTTTATTAAGGAAAGAAACTGCTAAATTATTTAATGGCCAGATGGCCGAATTACATACTTAACGTGATTGCTTTCTAGTACGCTATTCAACCGCCCAGCAATCCAACAACCAACTATGAAAGGTATTATCCTCGCCGGCGGCTCCGGCACCCGGCTGCACCCGCTTACCCTCGCCGTCTCGAAGCAGCTTATGCCCGTCTACGACAAGCCGATGATTTACTATCCGCTGTCAATTTTGATGATGGCGGGCATTCGGGAAATTCTCATCATCACTACCCCCCACGACCAGGCGCAATTTCAGAAGCTGCTGGGCGATGGTAAAAACCTGGGCTGCAACTTTCAGTACGTGGTGCAGGAGTTGCCCAACGGGCTGGCGCAGGCCTTCGTGCTGGGAGCCGACTTCATTGGTCAGGATAAAGTAGCCTTGGTGCTGGGCGACAATATTTTTCATGGCGAAGGCATGGAAGAGCTACTCAAGGCCAATAACGACCCCGATGGGGGGGTAGTGTACGCCTACCACGTGCACGACCCCGAGCGCTACGGCGTAGTCGAGTTCGACGAAAATAAAGTAGCCCTTAGTATCGAGGAAAAGCCTACCCATCCCAAAAGCAACTACGCCGTGCCGGGTCTGTATTTCTACGATAATACCGTGGTGGAAATTGCGAAAAACCTGGAGCCCAGCCCGCGTGGCGAGTACGAAATTACGGACGTGAACCGCGAGTATCTGCGCCGCGGCAAGCTGAAAGTGGGCATCCTGGGCCGTGGCACGGCCTGGCTCGACACCGGCACCTTTGAGAGCCTGATGCAGGCCGGCGAGTTTGTGCGGGTGTTGGAGCAGCGCCAGGGCCTCAAAGTCGGCTCCATTGAGGAAGCCGCTTACCGCCAGGGCTTTATTGATGCTGAGCAACTGCGCAAAATCGCCGAGCCCCTGCGCAAAAGCGGCTACGGCGACTATTTGCTGCATTTACCCGAGCAGCTGGTAATGGGAGGGTAGGGCCAGTAATATGGCAGTGAAGGAACGTCATGCTGAGCAAAGCGAAGCATGACGTTCTTTTAGCTGGCTTACGCTACCCACTCATTGGTTGAGTACCAGCCGAAACGTGGTGCCCTTGCCTACCTCGCTGCCCTTCACGTAGAGCCGCCCCTGGTGATAGTTTTCAATGATGCGGCGGGCCAGCGCCAGGCCCAGGCCCCAGCCGCGCTTCTTGGTGGTGTAGCCGGGTAAAAACACGCTTTCGAGCTTGTTTTTGGGAATGCCCTTGCCGGTGTCGGTGATATCGATGGCTACTTGCGGGTGCGGGGCGCGCCGCCGCCACCACTGCCGCTTGGGCTTCACCCGGCACAGCCGCAGCGTAATGGAGCCGCGCCCATCCATCGCGTCCACCGCATTCTTGCAGATATTCTCCACTACCCAGTCGAAGAGCGGCACGTTGAGGCAGGCCGGCGTATCGAGCGGCAGGTCGGTTTCAATGCTGAACTTGACCTTGCGCGACACGCGGGCTTCGAGGTAGGCAATGGCGTTGCGGGTAGTGTGGTAGAGGTTTTCAGCCTTGAGCACCGGCACCGAGCCAATGTTGCTGAAGCGCTCCGTAATAATTTCCAGGCGCTTAATGTCCTTGCCCAGCTCCTCCACAATGGGCTCGTCATGGAAGCGCACGCTCTCGCGCAGGTAGCTTTGCCAGCCCACCAGCGAGCTGAGTGGCGTACCCAGCTGGTGGGCCGTCTCCTTGGCCAGCCCCACCCACACCCGGTTTTGCTCGGCTCGCCGCGAGTAGCTGAACGAAATATAGGCCATCACGGCTAGCGAGGCAATCACCCCGAGCTGCACCAGGGGGTAGGTGCGCAGCTGCCGCAGCAGCCGCGAATCTTGGTAAAAAACGTAGTTGCGGGTGCCGCCGGCTAGCTCAATCACAATGGGCGGGTGGCGCTTTTGCATGGCCAGCAACGCCGCGTTCAGCAGTCGCATCGAGTCGGCTTCCGACAGATGCGCGCCGAGCCCCAGGTTTTTGGCATCGTTGATGTTCTCGCCGTCCGTCAGGATAACCGGTATCGTAGTGTTGGCCTCAATAATCTGCTCTTGCAAGAATTGCAGGTTTTTGGTGTCTTCCGTATTAATAATGTAGCGCAGCGTCCGAGCGTATAGGTCAATCTGGTGCTGCTCGCGCTCCGAAAGGCGCTGCACCAGCGAGTTGGTATACACCACGGTAGCCCCGGCAATGAGCAGTGCCAGTAGCAACACTAACAGCTTGATACGGGATTTTTGGTCGTACAGGGGAGGAAGCATAGCGGGACAAAGGTCGGGCCCGGCATTCGGAGAGCTGGAGCTTGCGTTCAACGAGTAAGTACCCGCTCTCATATATCCTTGGGCCCGGCCGAACCCAATCAGCCCGCCGACTGTTTTTTAGGGACCAGTATTTGTGAAGTAATTTTACTGGCCGACTCCGAGCCGGTCCGTGTTATGTCCCATCCCTTTAAGGCTGTTAGCTTATCCTTCCGCCAGGCACCGCTCGCTATTCGCGAGCTACTCGCACTGGATGAGGTGGCCTGCCGCCGATTTTTGCAGCAGTTGCGTACGGAGTTGCACCTGAGCGACTTATTGGTGCTAAGCACCTGCAATCGCACCGAAATCTACTACGCCCACGAGGACGATTACTCGGCGGCTATCATTCGGGCGCTGGGCGAATTGAAAAACCGTCCCGATGCGCTGAGCTTCGCGCCCTACTTTGACCACTACGCCGAGCCGGAGGCCGCTACCCGCCACTTGTTTGAGGTAGCCTTGGGCCTCGACGCCCAAGTGGTGGGCGATATGCAGATTATTAATCAAGTAAAACAGGCGTACCAGTGGACGGCCGATGCCGATGCGGCGGGCCCGTTTTTGCACCGCCTATTGCATACTATCTTCTTCGCCAACAAGCGCGTGCAGCAGGAAACCAGCTTCCGCGACGGGGCTGCTTCGGTGAGCTACGCAGCCCTGGAGCTGGTAGAGGAGCTAACGGCCGACGTGGCTAGCCCGCGCGTGCTGGTAGTGGGCCTGGGCGAGATTGGTAGCGACGTGTGCCGCCATTTGGCCGGCAGCAAGTCGTTTGCCAACGTCACGCTCTGTAACCGCACCCGCGCCCGCGCCGCGCAGCTGGCTGCCGAATTTGCCCCCGGTCAGTTGCGCGTTGTCGATTTTGAAGACTTAGCAGAAGCGTTGCGCACGGCCGATGTGATTATTTCTTCCGTTAATCGCGAAACGCCCTTTTTTACCCACGACCTGGTAGCGCACCTCGACGTGCTGAGTTATAAGTTTTTCATCGACTTGGCCGTACCGCGCTCCGTGGCCGCCGACGTGGAGCAGGTGCCCGGCGTGTTGGTCTACAACGTCGATGCTATCCAGAGCAAAGCCTCGGCCGCGCTGGAACAACGCTTGGCCGCCGTGCCGCAGGTGCGCGTCATCATTGATGAGAGCGTAGCGGATTTCGCTGATTGGAGCCGCGAAATGCTCGTTTCGCCGCTTATTCAGCGCATGAAGGCCAACCTGGAGCAGTTGCGCCAGCAGGAGCTGGACCGTTTTCAGAAAAAGGCTACCCCCGCCGAAGTGAAACTGCTGGACGAAGCTACCCGCGCCTTTATGCAGAAGGTGCTAAAGCAGCACGTGTTGCACCTGAAGGCAGCCTGCCGCCGCGAGGAGGCCGAGCAGCTGCTGCCGCTGCTCACCACTATTTTCGACCTAGAGCACCAGACGGTAGCTGCCGCCTAGCTCAGTAAGGGTGCGCTGGCCAGTGTAGCTTCTTTCGCGTTTATCCAAAAAACCCTCGCTCAATTATCGTGAATCGATAATTGAGCGAGGGTTCACTGTATGGAGGCGGGTAGCCTTTAAACATACTGGGAATAACGCCAGGCACGCAGACCTATTCTTAATAAAGTGCTAAAAACAAACGTTTCCGGAGAACTTTATCTGGTTTTATAGGCTAACAGCAATGTTGGCACCGCGTCCGCTTTAGATGCGGCTAGAGTAATCTTCCAGAGTATCAATGATTTTCATCAGCTGTGGTACAGCTAATGAATAGTAAATCTTGGTGCCGATTTTGCTCGACTTGAGCACCCCGCGGTCCTTCAGGGTAATGAGGTGCTGCGACGCAATGGCTTGCGGAATATCGAGTGCCTGGTAGATTTCCGTCACCGACATCTGGTGCTCCTTGTTGCCCTTGCCTTTGCCGAGCAGGTCAACGATAGCGAGGCGCTTGGGGTGCGAAAGCACTTTGAGCATGGCTGCTGCACGCTCCAATTGGTCCGCGTCAACGCGGGAATGCAATGGCTTCATGGTAACTTAGATTGAAAAATGGTAGAAGGGAGAAATAGAAGAATGAAGCCAAGCCAGTATCGCTAAAGACTTGGCATTGCAAAGTAAGCTAAGAATAACATTGTACACGTTCTCCCACGCATAAAATATCCGCACTGTCTATTACTAATCAAGCTTGGGTAAGTGCAAATTCTGGCTTTCTGATTTGTTTTGGCACTTTTTCTGTTTTATACAGAAATTATTAAAGCCATAATTTTATTATCGCCTCTCGAAAGCAAGTAAATTTTAGGATGAATGGCCTGTGAAATAGCGAGTTCGGCTGGCTGAAGGCCGGAACCAGCTTAGCCTGAATTCCCGAAAGCGTAACAGTCAACGGCCGGCCGGCCCTTCGCGTAAAGCGTAGGAAAAGCCGGGAGCCTTTGCCTTGGTTAGTACATATGGAAATGCCTCTCTTTTTGCACCGGCAACTGTTCGGCAATGAGCTGCTCGAATACGTTATTGCGGCGCTTATCCTGCTACTCGGGGCGTTGCTGAACCGGGTGTTGTCGCGGCTGCTCAATAAGCTGCTGTTTCGGCTCACCAAGCGCTATACGGCTGGCGTGTCGGAAAACGAAATGCATGACCTGCTGATTCAGCCGGTGAGCACGGTATTTTTTTTGGTAACTGCTTATCTGGCGTTCAGCGTGTTGCGCTACCCCGCGCCGCCACTGGCCGTGCAGGGAGCTGCGCCCTGGCCCAAGGTGTTGCTACTGGGCTTATTTCACCTAGGTATTATCGCTACGGTTATCTGGGTTATTCTGCGTCTCGTGGATTTTTCGCTGCTGGTAGTGCAACGCCGCGCCGAGCTGACGGCCATCTCCGGCACGCGGCGGCTCGACAGTCAGTTCCTACCCTTCGCCAAGGATTTGCTCAAGGTCTTTATTGTGGTGATTGGGCTGCTGGTGGCGTTGGGACAGGTATTCGGGGTGAATGTGACGGCCCTAGTGGGCGGCCTAGGCATTGGCGGGCTGGCCGTAGCCTTCGCGGCCAAGGAGAGCCTGGAAAACCTGCTGGCCTCGTTCACCATCTTTTTGGATGAGCCTTTTGGGGTAGGCGACCTCGTGACGGCAGGCAGCGTGAGCGGCACGGTGGAAAAAATCGGTTTTCGCAGCACCCGCCTGCGCACGGCCGAAAAAAGCTACCTCACCGTGCCTAATAAGAGCATGATTGATAAGCCCTTGGACAACCTGAGCCTGCGCACCGCCCGGCGGGTAGGGTTTACGTTAGTCTTCGACCATAAAACGACCAGCGACCAGCTTCAGGCTATTATTCAGGAGTCGGTGACGGCGATAGCGGCTCAACCGCTGGTAACCAAGGACGTGCAGATGAAATTTGACAGTATCGCGCCCGGCGGCAAGCAGGTAACGGTGCAGTATTTTGTGGATACGACCAATTACGACGAGTATCTAAACGTGAAGGAGGCCATCAACTATTGCCTCGTGCAAGCCACCGAGCACCAGGGCGGCAGCTTTGCCAGCACTTCCACTACTACGGTGCAGATGAGCCCGGCCTAGCCCTTGGGGCCCGCGGGCGGCGGCCGACCGGTACTTTTGCCGGGCTCACCTGTTTACGTACCGATGTCTGAAACGCTTTTCCTGACGCCCGGCCTACCCCGCGCCGCGCACTACGCCGAACTGCATCCGCAGCTCGTCGCCCTCACGGCCGGTGAGCTCGACCGCACAGCCAACCTTGCCAATGCGGCGGCCGCGCTACGGCAGGCGTTCGGCTTTTTCTGGGTTGGTTTTTACGTGGTAAAAGGTGAGGAACTGGTGCTGGGGCCGTTTCAGGGGCCGATTGCCTGCACCCGTATCCGGCGCGGGCGCGGGGTGTGCGGCACGAGCTGGGCCGAGGCTCGCACCCTACTGGTACCCGACGTGGAAGCCTTTCCTGGCCACATTGCGTGCAGCTCGGATTCCAAGTCAGAAATCGTGGTGCCCGTGCTGAAAAATGGCCGGGTAGTGGCCGTACTCGACGTGGACAGCGACCAACTTAACGACTTCGACGAAGCCGACCGGGTAGGGCTGGAAGCGCTGGCGCAATTGGCGGCCGGGTGGTTTTGAGTTATGGGGGGGGTAGGGACTGCTCTTCAGGATGTATCAAAAAAAGGTCAATAGCTAGCAACCGAACGCAATGATAATTACTGATTCAGGGCCGCTGGAGCCTGCGAACCAAAACGAGCCGCTGGTGGTGATGGGCGCGGGCCTAGTAGGCTCGCTGCTGACGCTGTACCTGGCGCGGCGCGGCCACCCGGTGCAGGTGTTCGAGCGCTTGCCCGACCCGCGCCAGCAGGGCTTAGCGGGCGGCCGCTCCATCAACCTGGCCCTTTCGGACCGGGGGTGGCGCGGACTGGCGGGGGTAGGCGTGGCCGACGACATCCGGCAGGTGGGCATCCCCATGTATCGACGCGTGATGCACGACGGGGCCGGCGCGCTCACTTTTCAGCCCTACGGCCAGGAAAACCAAGCTATCTACTCCATCAACCGCGGCAGCCTGAACGTGGCCCTGCTCAACCTGATAGCGCAGGAGCCGCGGGTGCAGGTAACTTTCGGCCAGAAGCTGACGCAGCTTGATATGCCCGGCCGCCGCCTGCACTTGCAAGACGTAGCCAGCCACCGCGAGTACGAAGTGGCCTATGAGCGGCTATTCGGGGCCGATGGGGCGTTTTCGGCGGTGCGCGGGGCCTTGCAGCGCCTCGACCGCACCGACTATTCGCAGCAATATCTGGAATACGGCTATAAGGAGTTGACCCTGGCGGCGGGGGTAGGGGGCAGCTGGCAGATTGAGAAAAACGCACTGCACATCTGGCCGCGAGGCAACTTTCTTATGATTGCGCTGCCTAACCTCGACGGCTCGTTCAACGCTACCCTGTTCTTTCCTTACGAGGGTGATAAGTCGTTCGCGGCGCTACAAACGCCCGCTGACGTAACGGCCTTTTTTCAGGTCACTTTCCCCGACGCGGTGCCGCTGATGCCACAGCTCACGGATGAGTTC
Organism: Hymenobacter psoromatis; assembly: GCF_020012125.1. Lineage (NCBI taxonomy): Bacteria > Pseudomonadati > Bacteroidota > Cytophagia > Cytophagales > Hymenobacteraceae > Hymenobacter > Hymenobacter psoromatis. The sequence goes on along the minus strand of NZ_JAIFAG010000001.1, from coordinate 4,023,823 downwards.
TTTGACCATCCCACGGGTTCGCTGGTTACCATTCGCTGCTTTCCGTGGGCCTACCACGACTCGGTGCTGCTGCTCGGCGACGCGGCGCACGCCATCCTCCCCTTCTATGGCCAGGGCATGAACGCGGGCTTCGAGGACTGCACCGTGCTCAATCAGCTATTGGAACAGCACGGCGAAGCCAACTGGGACCGGGTGCTGAATGAGTTTGAGCACCAGCGCAAGCCTAACACCGACGCGATGGCCGACCTCGCGCTACACAATTTCGTGGAAATGCGCGACCGCGTGGCCGACCCGCGCTTCCTGCTCCAAAAGCGCATCGAGAGCAAAATCGCCGCCCAGTATCCCGGCCAGTGGGTGCCGCTTTACTCCCGCGTCACGTTCTCGCCCGACACCTCTTACGCCGACGCCTGGGCCGCCGGCCAGCGCCAGGAAGCCATCATGACGCGGGTAATGCCGCTCATCACCAATGAGGTGGACTTTGAGAAGCCAGAGGTGCAGGCGTTGATTGAGCAGCAGTTGAACAGACCAGCTACCAGAACGTCATGCTGAGCTTGTCGAAGCATGACGTTCTGGTAGCTGGCCTACCCCCTACTTACGGCGCGACCGTAATCGTGCGCGTGACCGTGTTGAACGGGCCGGGAATGAGGCTGCCGCTACTATCCACCAGCTCTAGCTTGATGGTGGCTTGGCCGGCGGGTAGGCCTTCCATCATGTAGGGCAACCAGTTGTCGAGCATAAACTCGTTGCCGTTGATGGTGGCGCGCACCTTGTTGCCGTCGGGGGCCAGGGTGGTATTTACAAGATAGAAGTCCAGCATAATTTTCTTCGCATCCTTACCCGAGTATGTGTCCTTGGGGCGGCTGTAAAAGAGGGTAGGGGCCTTGGTATCGAACTTCATAGCCACGCTGTCGGTAGCCGAAGCCATGGGCTTGCCCACCGTGATGGTGCGCAGGTCGTAGGCGCTGCGTTGCTTAAGGCTTTCGTGGTAGGAGCGCGACAGGAACGACAGGATAACGTGCTGGCCATCAGCGATGGGCTCGGCAAACTTGGTATCGTAGTGCGCCGTGTAGGGCTGGTCGTCCACGATGAGGTGGATGTGCTGGCCCTTCATCGAGTTGGCCATTTGCTCGGCGTGCTCGCTGCCAGTCATTTTGGTCAGCTGAAAATTGCTGAGGCTATATGAGAACTGCACTGGGCCGGGTATTGTGGAGCCACCCACGGGGCTGTTGAGCTGCAATTGGGCGGTCGGGAACTTGGGCGAGTCGCCGTAGGGGGTGAGCGTGATGCCACCCTTCGACTGCACCGGGCCGGCGGCGGCCGTGGAGCTGGACTGGGCCCCGAGCGCGGCGCTGCGGTCGGCGGGGGCGGTGGTGTTTTCGGCTTGCTGCGAGGTGCTGCAACCAGCCAGCAGGGCCAGGGCAGCCAGGGCGAGCGAGCCAGTAAGCGGGGCGGTGAATTGGGACATGTGAAAGAGACAGAATGCGGTGAGTAATCCAGCGCTTTACGCGAACTGCCCACCTTAGGGTTTTGTACTAACTTCGCGGTAGGTAACTACTGGTTGCTGCTGGCTGGCCAGGCCGGCGCTGGGGCCTTGCGCCACTAGCCGCCGGCCCGGCCCGCTACCAGTGGTTAATCCTCCATAATCAGCAAGTAACCAACCCCTACTTCGTATGGCTGATAACCTGCCGGACCACATTCCCTCGCTCGACCTGGCCGATTTCCGCTCGGGCGACCCTACTCGCAAAGCCAAGTTCGTGCAGGAACTGGGTGCTGCTTACCAGAGCATCGGCTTCATTGCCCTCAAAAACCACGGCCTGAACGAAACGCAAACCAAGGAGCTGTATGCCGACGTGCAGCAGTTTTTTCAACTGCCCGACGCCGCCAAGCAAACCTACGAAAACCCCGCCCTGGCCGGCCAGCGCGGCTACATCAGTAAGGGGAAGGAGCACGCCAAGGGCCGCAATACCGGCGACCTGAAGGAATTTTACCACGTGGGCCAGGAAGTGCTGGACGAAACCGACCCGGTGCGCCACGACTACCCCGCCAACATCTGGCCCGCCGAGGTGCCCCGCTTCGAGGAAAGTACCATGCGCGCCTACCGCACCCTGGAAGCCGCCGGCCAGGATGTGCTGCGCGCTATCGCGCTGTATTTGGAGCTGCCCGAAAATTACTTTGACGACAAGGTGAAAAATGGCAATTCTATCCTGCGGCCCATCCATTATTTCCCCATCGAAGACCCCGATGCGGTGCCCGCCGATGCCGTGCGCGCCGCCGAACACGGCGATATTAACCTCATTACCCTGCTGATGGGGGCCAGCGCCGACGGCCTGCAAGTGAAGCGGCGCGACGGTGAGTGGATTGCTATCACGGCCCTACCCGACCAGATTGTGGTGAACGTGGGCGACATGCTCCAGCGCCTCACCAACGGCGTGCTCCGCAGCACCATTCACCGCGTAGTGAACCCGCCCCGCGCCAAAATGAACACCTCCCGGTATAGCATTCCGTTCTTCATGCACCCGCGCTCCGAGATGAGCCTGGCCGCCCTACCCCACCTCGTGACGGCCGACAACCCGAAGAAAGAAGTGGACATCACGGCCGGCGAATTTCTGAACGAACGGCTGATTGAGCTGGGCTTGAAGAAAAAGTAGGGCGGCGCGACGACCGCACGTTCTCCACCTAAAAAGACGGTCCGCAAGGCCGTCTTTTTTGGGTTCAATGCGGTTCCCTACCACAGCGAAAACCCTTCTTTCACCTTGTACTGGCTGGTTTGTCCGGTTTGCAGGTTGATGCTCAGGACTTGTTCCAGCCGGTCCGAAAAGCGACCGGGCCGGCTGCCCAGCAGGTAGAGACGGGTAGCGGCCGGGTCGGCGTGGAGCAGCGCAAAATTGGCGTAGTCCGTCTCAACGTGCCACCGCACCTGGCCCGCCCCCGACATAGCGGTGAGCTGAATGGGGGCCTGGCTTTCGATAGTGGCCCGGTGCATCACGAGAAAGCCGCCGCCGGGCAGCCGTAGCGGGGCGTAGGGGCTGGCGTAGCGGTCGAGCAGCGACTGGTAGGCGCGGAGCTTGGAAATAGAATCGGCGGGTTGCTGCAAGGGCCGCGCGGGGTCGGTGAGGAAGCCGCCAAACAGAAATACGCTGGGGCTGAGCGCCGCCCAGCCGTTGCCCCGGTTATCGGACGAGGCCCGGTACAGGTGGCGGCGCTTCGATTCGCCGCCCGAGCGCTCGGCCACGCCGGAGCCCTGGTGCGCTAGCAGCACGGCATCCTGGTCGTCGAGCAGCGCCAGGCACTGCCGGCCATCGTCGGAGACCTCGGTAATTTGCTCGTCGTACTCATTATTGAACTCGCGGCGGCCAGCTATGCCCGCTCCAGTCAGCCGTTGCGCCGGGGCCGGGGTGTAGGCGTGGGCTTGCAGCGTTTGCCCGTCGATGGCATAGTATAGGCCATCGGTGCCCGTGGCCAGCACGGCCTGCAAGGTGTCGTTGTAGCGATAAGGGCCGGCATCGGTGTAGTCCATCACTATCGCCTTTGACAAGTGGGCGGCAATGGCCGGGAAATCGGCATTTTGGGCCACTACCTTACCCGTCTGCTTGTCAAGAACGTACAGCTGGTTGCGGTAAAAAAACAGGTATCGGGCCGACTGCCCCAGCAGCGCCGCGCCACCCATATCATGGCCGCGTTCATCGGGCGCATCGAGGCGCACTTGCCAGAGTTGCTGCCCGGTAGCCAGCGCAAACGCCGCCGCATACACCCGGTCGGAGCCATACGTGCCCTTCGAGCCGGTCGAATACGCCTGAAACCGCGTCATCACCGAGGCTACCACCGTCTGCCCCTGGCTTTGGTAAAATAGCGCATCGGGCTGCAAATAAGTCGAGCTGGTAGCATTCAGCCCCCAGCTCACCAGCGCATAGATAAGGCCGGCGGGTAGCAGTAGCAGCAGGAAACGCAGGAGGCCAAGCAGGGGCGAGCCGGGAGTAGACGTAGGTTGCATAATGCGGCGGAGCCCCAATACTTGCCGCTACTTTTCAGCGGCCAGGGAGTGCGTGCAATAATACCGCCCAAAACGTAGCGCCCTCGGTAGCAGGGGTTGGATTTTTGGTAAGGGAGCGCTGAAGGCAGCCTACCACTCACCACGAAAAACCAAACCCCGGCTCACAAGGTCAGTAAGCAGCGCGCGGGTACTGCCCGCTGCCGGCCGCCGCCAAAACCTGCCGGGCGTTCTATCTTCGGCACTGCTTCCTACTTCCCCATCCGTGCCCGACAAGTACTCGTCCTACCCCGACTTTCCGGCCCTGCTGGCCCCGCTGCGCCGGGCGGGCCGCCGGATGCGCCGGACGCGCAACTTCGTGTTTCTCAAAGACGTGGCGGGGCTGGCCTGCACGGCCTTCGGCGGGCCGCAGGCGCACCTGGCCATGATGCTGCGGCTGCTGGTGCGCAAGCGCCAGTACCTCACGGCCGAAGAGCTGCTGGAGTTGCAGGCCCTGTGCGCTTTGCTACCCGGCCCTACCTCCACTCAAACCATGACGGCCATCGGTTTCCGGCTGGGCGGGCCGAACCTGGCCTACCTCACGCTGCTGGTGTGGTGCCTGCCCTCGGTCACACTCATGACGCTGGCGGGGCTGCTGCTCACGCACTTCGACACGGCGTTTACGGGGCGGCTGGTGCAGTTTGTGCAGCCGGTGGCAGTGGGTTTCGTGGCGTTTTCGGCGTATCGCATCGCCGAGAAAGTCATTCATACCAAAACGGCGGTGGCCCTGCTGGTGGCCGCCGCGATGGTGGCCTATTTCTTCCAATTGCCGGGCGTGCTGCCGCTGCTGCTGCTGGCCGGCGGGGCCGTGACCACGCTGCGCTACCGCAAGCACGCCATCGTGCAGGATAAAAAACCCATCCGGGTGGAGTGGGTTAATGGCGCGCTGTGGCTGGGCGTGTTCCTGCTGGCGGCGCTGCTGGGGCACTACACGCGCCTGCTGCCGGTGCGCTTGTTCGAGAATTTCTACCGCAACGGCTCGCTGGTTTTCGGGGGCGGGCAGGTGCTGGCCCCGCTGCTCTTCGCCGAGTTCGTGGAGTACAAGCACTACCTCACGGGGCCGGAGTTTCTCTCCGGCCTGGGCTTGGTGCAGGCGTTGCCGGGGCCTAATTTTTCGTTCGCTTCCTACATCGGGGCGCTGGCGATGCGGCCGGCGGGGGGGGTAGGGCCACAGCTGCTGGGTGCGCTGGTGGGCGCGGTGGGCATCTTCCTGCCCGGCGTGCTACTAATATTTTTCGTCATCCGCTTCTGGGATGGCCTGCGGCAATACCGCGTGGTGAAAGCCTCGCTCGAAGGCGTGAACGCCGTGAGCGCCGGTCTGGTCTGCGCCGCCGCGCTGCTGCTCTACCACCCGCTGCCCAACCGCCTCCTACCCCTGCCCGGCGCGCTGGCCCACTGGCCCCTACCCCTCAATCCGCTGCTGGTCGGGGCCACGTTTCTGCTGCTGCTCTGGGAAAAAGTGCCGGGCGTGGCGATAATCGGGGTGGCGCTGTTAGCGGGAGCGTTGGCACGGTAATTACCGGTTCGTAATTTCCACGTAGGCGTTGCCCGTCACTGGCTGGCCGTTGTGCGTGCCGGTTACCTTGCACATGCCTTCCCAATAGTACATGGTGAAGGCGTGGAAGAAGCGCAGGGCCAGCTCCTGCTGCGGCACCAAAGGCTCCACGGTGAGGTCGTAGCCCTGGGCGGGCACCTGCACGCGCCACTTGGCGGGGTATTTTTTCTTGGATTTGGGGCTAGTCCAGTACGTGAGGGGCGTGAGCTGGAAGTCGGTGCCGCTGAGGTGCGTGTTCTGATTATCGGCCGAAAAGTAAGAGCCGTTATTAAGCTGCTGGCCGGTTTCGGAATTGCGTAGCGTGTTGAGCATCAGCTCGGCGCGGGGCTCGTTGAGCTGAATGCTGAGCCAGTCCCAGCCTACGCCCTTGCTCACGATGCTGGTGCAGTTCCACTGGCGGTCGTACCACAGCTCGCCCGTCACCTGGTGAGTTTTGCCGGCCACCGTGAGGGTGCCCGTGGTAGCCAGACGGGGGTAGGAGTAGTAGCCCGCTGAAATGCCCTGGCCGTAGTTTTCGTAGCCCGTGCCGCCGTGCAGCAGCACCGGCTTGGTGGGCGTGGTGCGCAGGCTAAGGGCATAGCCGGCGTTGTTTTTGCCGGTGAAAGCGGCTTGCAACTGGTAGGTGCCCTCCTGCCCGCCAAACTTCCACACCTGGCCGTCCTTGCGCTCGCGCAGGCGCACGGGTAGCGAATCGGTGAGCAGGCGCGGCAGCTTGCCGAGCTTGTAGTCGTAGTTGAATTTCTGGCCTTTGGGGTCCGTAATGGCCATGTTCACCATCTGGTAGTCGCTCTTGCCATCTTTCAGGTTGAAGTGAAAGAAAACGTACTCAATACCAAATTCCTCGCCCGTCGCTTGGTCGCGCAGGTGGCCGGTGAGGTACCACCACTCCAGCGAGTTTTTGGGGTGCACGGCCTCGTCGCGGGGCAATTCGGCGCGGGTGGCGGCGGGGTTGAAGCGGGTAGTCGGAACCGGCTTAAAGGTGGAGCAGGCCGAAAAAAGCAGCGTCAGCAGCAGGGCCAGGGGTAGTCGCATCATACCCTGGCACAAGGGTTTTGGGAGGCAAAAAGTTTGGCGAGTAACGCCGTTGCTAGCCAAACCAGCGCAGAGCCCGCAGTTTCGAGAAGAAGCTGCCATAGGGCTTGGCCGGGACGATTATTCGGCCAAGCGTGTGCGTGTCAGTTTCGAGTAAGAACATAATTTTTTGATTGCTTTCCTTGACCAAAATAGTTTTAGCCATAGCTTGATACCCAACCCAGGAAGCCACAAGCGTTAGGTGCCGGCCCCGCGAAGTCACCGTTAGCTTAAACTCCCCGGCGGCATCAGTGGCCGCGTACCTCCGGGTACCCTGCAGCAGCACCGTTACGCCTGGTAGCGGCTGGTGCGTCTGCGCGTCCAGCACTACCCCATGCACCAGAATAGAATCGGTTACAATGCGTTTCTGGAGTGCCTCACTTGATTCGGGCGCTTCCTGCAAGGGTGGGTTTTCTGGTAGGCTTGCTGGGCTTGAGTAGATATAATTGGTGCTGTTTGACGCCATCGGCACCCGCGCCGCCGCTTTCGGAAGCAGCAAGGCACTCAGGCTACTAACGGTTAGCAAGGCGCTCAGCCAGCCCTGCCAGCGGGTGCGGGTAGTGGCCGGGGGTGAGGCGGGGGCAAGCTGCGTCGTTCGTAAGCGGCCGCAGATGGCCCGGCCGTTTGCCTTTTGCAAATACGCCAGAATTTCAGCCGGCGATTTCTGCGTGAAGTCCACTACTTCCGTCTGGCACTGGGCGCAGTGGCGGCCAGCGGGGGTAGGCGTCATGGCGGCCCAGCTGGCGGGGCAGGGCTCGGGAATGCAGGCGGCGGGCTGAGTCATAGACCAAAAATTAAGAAAGCCACTGGATTAATTATGCCGGAACGGCTGCGTAAGCCAGCGCCAAAACGGGCCCGGATGCCAGGGAAACGGCTTGGGCGCAGGTGCAACGACCACGAGGGTCATGAGGGCTCCACCCGTAACATCCTGCCGCACCTGAGTGCCATAGCCAACTATAGTAGCCCCCGCGGCGGCCGTGTCGGCTCGTAGCTCAAGCTGCATGGCCGCAGCAGGGGTAGCAGCCACAGGCACGGTGGCAGACTGGTAGCCCGCGCAGTGCAGCACCAGCGCGCGCCGGGTACGCGGCCGCTGGGTGGGCAGCGCCAAGCTGAAGTTGCCCGCGGTGTTGGTGGTGGCCGAGCGGTTTTCGCCCTTTAGAAACACCGCTACCCCGGCCAGCGGCTCGTGCGTATCCGAGGCGCGCACGGTGCCGCGCAGCAGCTTGGGCGCGGATGAAAGCCGCTGCCTGGGACCAGCTTTTTTGCGCGGGTGGGCCACCGTGTGCGGGCCTGAAGCCGGGGTGCCAGCAGCCGCGGCCGGGCTGGCCCGCAACCCCCACGCGGCCAGACCCAGCGCGAGCCAGGACCGCCAGGACGCGGCCGGCTGGGCACTCAGGGCGGGCAAAAGCGGCCGGTTTAGCTGGTCGTCGCGGAGGTGGCCGCAGGTTTCGCCCTTTGCCTCAGTCAGGAAAGCCAGGATTTCAGCATCGGTTTTCTGAGTGAAATCCACGACCACCTTCTGGCAGGCGGCGCAGTGACGGCCGGTGGGGGTAGGCGTCATAGCGGCCCAGCTTTCAGCGCAAGGACGCGGGATGTGGACAACGAGCGATGACATGAAGTAAAGCAGGGGGTAGGAAAGGGCGAAAGGGCGTTTGAGCCCACCGGCTTAGCTCAGTGCCGAAACGGCCGCCCCAGCTGGTACTTAGTCCAGTAATAAAGCCGACGTGGGTGCCAGGGCCAGGGCCGAGCAACTTGGTAGCCGCCAGCCACCACGACCTCACTCAAACCCATTATATCGGTTTGCAGCATTATGGCCATCGGTGCGCCGCCAGCAGGCAGCCGGACGGTAATATAGCCCACGTAAGCAACGCTCAATGCTGGTGCGGCCATGCCAGCGGGAGGCAAAAAAGTGAATTCTCCCTTTGCATTAGTGAAAACGTGAAGCTCGGTACCTTGTAATACTATCGTCGCACCTGGTAATGGGTCGCCTGTAGCGGCATCGGTTACGACACCGTGCACCTCGGCCGCGGCCGCGTTGGTCACTACCCCCGCGCCAGAGCTGGGCGCGCCCACTGGAGCTGAAGCTGGGGGTAGGGGCGTAGCCGGCTGGGCCGCGGGGATAGGGCCGGCACTGAAGTAGCCGCCCGTAGTCTGGGCGGCCACTCGGCCCGCGCCGAGCGCGCCGCCCGCCGTGACCAGCGCCGCCAGCCAAGTGCGCCAGCGCGGAGCCGCCCCGCCTGGCGCGGCCGGCCACAAGGGCCGCGCCAGCTGCCCGGCCCGGAAGCGCCCGCACGCTGGCCCCGCCGCGCCGGCCAGGTAAGCCAGGATTTCGGCATCGGTTTTCTGAGTGAAATCCACGACCACCTTCTGGCAGGCAGCGCAGTGACGGCCGGCGGGGGTAGGCGTCATGGCGGCCCAGCTTTCAGCGCAGGGGCGCGGGATGCGGACGGAGCGAGCGAGCGGCGGCATAGCGCCAAATATAAGCACTGAATTCTTTTCCACTACCGCCCCGCGCCCATTGGCCCCCGGCTGGCCGTATCTTGGCCGTTTACTAGTTTGCGTGCCCCATCTTCTTCCCGGCCGAATGCCCCCATCCAATTCCTCGCTCTTTCGCCGCAAATCCATCGCGGCCATCCTGGCCAACCCACCCGCCGACGCCGAAGGCCACGGTGGCTCCGGCGGCGGCCTGGCCCGCCACCTCACCGTGCGCGACCTCACCGGGCTGGGCATCGCGGCCATCATCGGGGCTGGCATTTTTAGCACCATCGGCCAGGCCAGCCTGAATGGCGGGCCGGCGGTGTCGCTGCTGTTCGTGTTCACGGCCGTGGCCTGCGCATTTTCGGCGCTTTGCTACGCGCAGTTCGCAGCTACTATTCCGGTCAGCGGCTCAGCTTATACTTACGCCTACACCTCGTTTGGCGAGCTGGCGGCCTGGATTATCGGCTGGGCGCTCATCATGGAGTATGCCGTGGGCAATATCGTGGTGGCCATTTCGTGGAGTGACTACTTCACCGGCCTGCTCGACAGTGTGGGCTGGCACATCCCGCGCTGGCTCACGATGGGTACTCAAAGCGCCCACGCCAGCTACGAGGCCGTGCTGGCGCTCATGGAAGCCGGTAAGCCACTGGCCGCCGCCACGCCCGCGCAGCTCGATGGCTACTACGCCTGGACCAACGCTCCGGAGCTGTTCAACGGCCTGCGCCTAGCCGTGGATTTGCCGGCCTTCGGCATCACGGTCGCTATCACGGCGCTCGTGTACGTGGGCATCAAGGAAAGTAAAAATGCCTCCAACTTATTGGTGTTGTTGAAATTGGTTGTGGTGGCGGTGGTTATCGTGGTGGGCGTGTTCTACGTGAAGCCCGAAAACTGGCATCCTTTCGCGCCCAACGGCATCGGCGGGGTGCTCAAGGGCGTGTCGGCCGTTTTCTTCGCCTACATCGGCTTCGATGCCATCTCCACCACGGCCGAGGAGTGTAAAAACCCGCAGCGCGACCTGCCCAAGGCCATGATGTGGGCGCTCATCATCTGCACGGTGCTCTACGTCATTATCACGCTGGTGCTCACCGGCATGGTGTCGTATAAAGAGCTGGGGGTAGGCGACCCGCTCTCCTTCGTTTTTGCCAAGGTGGGCCTGCCCCGGTTCTCGGGCCTGGTGGCGGTAAGCGCGGTGTTTGCGATGGCCTCGGTGCTGCTGGTGTTCCAATTGGGCCAGCCGCGCATCTGGCTCACCATGAGCCGCGATGGCCTCCTACCCCCCGTGTTTGCCCGCATCCACCCGCGGTTCCACACGCCTTCGTTCAGCACCATCGTCACGGGTATCTTCGTGGGCGTGCCGGCGCTGTTTCTGAACATGGATTTAGTGGTGGATTTGACGAGTATCGGCACGCTGTTCGCGTTCGCGCTGGTGTGCGGCGGCATCCTCATTATCGACCCCTACGGCAAGTCCAATGCCCGCTTCACGGTGCCCTACATCAGTGGGCGCTGGCTGATACCGCTGCTACTCGTCGTGGCCGGCTCCCTGCTCTGGCGCTACGACCACGGCACCATTACGAAGATGGTAGAAGACGTGGACGGCACCACCGCCCGCCGCACCCACGCGGGCTACTACGGCATCTTCCGCCACCAGATTCCCTACCTCGTCTTCATCCTCGCCTCGCTGGCCATCATGGTCGTCACGTTCCAAAAGAAGCTCTCGCTGCTGCCGGTGCTGGGCCTGCTCACCAACCTGTATCTGATGACGCAGCTCGGCATCAACAACTGGACGATGTTCCTGATTTGGCTGCTGATTGGGCTGGCGATTTACTTCACGTATGGGTATAAGCACTCGCGGCTGAACCGGGGGGTAGAGGTGGCGGGGTAAGTCGCGGACGGCATTACTCTCCCTTAATCGTCCGTCATCCCCCGCAAATTCTACTCGGCTCCCCGCAAATCCTATTTGGCCCTTTGCAACTCCCGCTCGGGTCGCCGCAAATCCTACTCGGCTCGGGTAAAATGCTATTCAACGACGCGCAAACGCTCGTCGGGTTGCCGCAAACGCCCGTCAGGTTACCGCACTAGCCCGGCCGGGCGTAGTTTTAGCCCGTCAACTTCATTTTTAACACATTATTCCAGGATATGACGGACGAAGAAATCAACTACCGCACGATGGCCCGCCAGGCCGAGCGTCACCTCAGCACCACCCGCCCCACCTGGGAAGCCGCCGCCCCGCGCCTGCTGCCCGCCTTCCAGCGCCTGACGGAGCTACTGGCCGACTTTGACGAAGTGGCCGCCCAGCGCGCCGGCCTCAGCAGCCAGGGCTACACCGATGCCAAGGACCAGGCCGAAGCTGCCGCCGTGGCCGCTGCCATGCGCGTGGTGAAGGGCCTGCGCGCCGTGCAGCTCGACGCCCCCAGCCCCGACCTGCTGCCCATCGCGGGCTTCTCCGAGTCGGGCCTCAAGCGCCTGCGCGACGAAGCCCTGGTGCAGGCCCTCGACGCCGTGCGCGCCGCCGCCCCGCCCCACGCCGCCGCCCTGGCCGAAGTGCGAGTCACGCCCGCCCACCTCGCCGCCCTCGATGCCGCCACCGCTGCCTACCGCACCCTGGTGGGCACCCCCCGCGGCCAGGTGCTGCAAGGCAGCGCCCTGCGCACCACCGGCAAAAAGCTGGTGTCCCAGCTGCGCGACACCCTCGACACCCGCCTCGACACCCTGGAAGACGACTACCCGGAGCTGGTAGCCGGCTACCGCCAGGCCCGCCGCCTGGTGCAGGCCGGCCACGGGCAGGCGGCCGTTGTGGCGGCCCCTATCCCCCAGGTGTAGGGGCAAGTAGCTGATACAAAATAAAGCTCCAGCCGAACCAGCGGCTGGAGCTTTATTTTGTAGTTAATAATAATTTCTACACTCTAATTGCTCCTCGAAGCACAAAATCAATTATGAACGGGTTCGGCGGAAAATGGACAGAAGAAAAAATAGAGGTATTCATAAAATACGCAAGAGCTTATTTGACTGTTATGAAAGACAGACCGTATTTTAAGCTACTCTATTTTGATGGATTTGCTGGGTCAGGGGTCATTGACCCCACGGACGATGGCGACCCCTATGAACTTATTGAGGGAGTGGCCAAACGAATATTAGACATCACAGAGCCCAGAGCGTTTGATACTTATTACTTCGTAGAAAAAAATAAAAACAACGCGGACAGGCTACGTGAGCTTATTAAAGTGAAGTACCCAAATAAGCCTCAGGCTGGAGTAGTGCATGGTGACTGCAACGTGAAGCTAATCGATTTAGCAGCTTACATGCGAAGGGATGAAAACAAAAAAGTCCGTTCGCTTGCGTTTTTAGACCCCTACGGGATGCAGCTAAGCTGGAATTCTTTGCTAAGTTTACGAGAACTTCCAGTTGATACATGGATTTTGGTTCCCACCGCAATAGGTGTGGGCAGGCTACTGCGAAGAGATGGAGTAATCGAGCCAGCTTTAATGGACAGGCTAAAGGATTTTCTCGGAATGGAAGAGGTAGAAATAATGAATCATTTCTACCAGCGAAAAACCACTCCCACCTTATTTGGTCCAGAGGAGACGGTAAATAAAATTCCTGACGTTACCGAACGAATAGCTGCCCTGTATACTGACCGGATACTACAAGCTGGAATTTTCAAATATGCTTCCAAACCCAGAATACTCAAAAATTCAATTGGGCTGCCGATGTATCACTTTGTTCTGTATACAAATAAAGAGTCGGGCTTAAGAATTGCGGACACAATTAAAACCTAATTATGGCACAGTCTAGCATCGAGTGGACCGAAATGACGTGGAACCCTACCACGGGGTGTGATAAGCTCTCAGCCGGTTGCAAATTCTGTTATGCCGAAGTCATGACTAAGCGGTTACAGGCGATGGGCGTAACCAAGTATGAGGAAGGCTTTAAAGTCATTCGGACTCATGAAGAAGAGTTGGCGCGACCTTTTAGTTGGCATAAACCTCGAACGGTATTTGTCAATTCCATGAGTGACCTCTTCCACGTCGATGTGCCGTTAGCTTTCATCCAACGAGTGTTTCACACGATGAATCAGTGCCCACAACATCAATTTCAAGTCCTCACGAAGCGCGCCGAACTACTAGCGCAATACTCACCTGAGTTAAATTGGACAGCTAATATCTGGATGGGTGTTTCGGTAGAAGATACGCGCGTTCAGCACCGCATCGATTATTTGCGCCGCAGTGGAGCCCAAATAAAATTTCTGTCATTAGAGCCGCTCCTTGGGCCATTGCCAGACCTCAACCTTGAAGGTATTCATTGGGTGATAGTGGGAGGAGAATCAGGTCGTAAGCCTCGGCCTATGATGGAAGAATGGGTAGAAGATATTCGTCAACAGTGCCAACGCGCAGGCGTTGCCTTTTTCTTTAAACAGTGGGGTGGACCAAATAAAAAGGCCGCCGGACGTTTACTCAATGGGGAAGTTTATAGCGAGATGCCCGCCTTAGTATGACAAAAATCAGCGATAGTGTAAAATAAATACCCCAGCGGTCCAAGCTGGGGTATTTATTTTATACAGTTACGCTACTGGTTTGCCCCCCAGCGCCGCCAGCAGCTTACTGCCCACCGGGCTACCCCACCCCGTGCAGGCATCCCAGCCCGGCCCGGCCGTGAAAGCCCCGTTGTTGCCGCTGGTGATGTCGCGCGTCGCGCCTTGGCCCGCCAGCGAGCCGTAGAGCAGCGGATTCAGGAAGCCCACCGGCTTTGGCAGCTTTTGGTTGAGCAGGGCCAGCAGGCCGGCCCAGAGCGGGGCCACGGCGCTGGTGCCGCCGATGACCAGGTTCTGGCCGTCCACGCGCACCTCGTAGCCGGTGGCGGGGTCGGCGTCGGCGGCCACGTCGGGCAGGCCGCGACCGGGCTTGGCGCCGGCCGGGGGGGTAGGGAAGTGGAGCTGCTGCTGGTAGGCGGGCACCGGGAAGTAGGCGCTGAAGCCGCCGCCGGTGGCGCTGTTGGGGCCTTCGTTCCAAACTATCTCGCTGGTGATGGCCGCGCCGGTGGCCGCCAGCTTGGTGCCGCCGCAGGCCAGGGCGTAGGGGCTGCTGGCCGGGAAGTCGGCGTGGGGCTGGCCATCGGTCACGCCATCGGCCGAGCCGTTGTCGCCGGCCGCCACGCACACCGTGATGCCCAGCAGCGCGGCGGCCTGAAACGCCTGGTCGAACTGGTCCAGCGCCTGGGTGGTCCAGGTAGATTCGGGGCCGCCCCAGCTGATGGAAAGAATGGTCGGCTTGTTAGTTTTGTCGTGAATGGCGGTCGTAATCGCATTCAGAAAGCCCTGCGAGGTATTAGGGGCGAAATACACCACAATGTGCGCCTTCGGGGCCACGGCGGCGGCTACCTCGATGTCGAGCAGCACCTCGCCGTCGGCGCTGTTGGCGTTGGTGGGCTGGTTGCGGCCGCCGTTCACGCTCACCACCCGCACGGCCGGCACGGGCAGCTTCAGGCCGGTAAAATACGCTTTCAAATCGGCGGGTTTGAAGCCGCCGCCCAGCTCAATAATCGCAATGGTCTGGCCCGTGCCATCGAGGCCGGCCGGAAAATTGTAGAGCTGCGCCAGTTGCGGCGGCGTAAACGCCTGGCTGGCCGCGCGCGCCACCAGTGCGCCCGGTCCCGGTCCGGGCCGCACCTGGAAGTGCGCCTCGGCCTGCGGCCGATTATCGAGCCCAAATACGCCCTGCACGATGTCGCCCAGCGCAGTGGGTACCGTCAGGGGCCCGGTGCGGCCCCGATAGGTGCCCTTTGGGTAGCTGTACTGGTGCAGTTCGGTACCAAACGCCTGGCTGAAGTGGGCGGCCGAGCCCGCCAGCAACATACTGCACCGGCCGGCATCGGCGTGCACCACGGCCAGGTGATGGGCCCGTGCGAAGTCCACTACCCGCTGCATGTCGGCCGGGTCGGTGCCCATTTGCGCTTCCAGCTCCTCGCGGGTCAGGTAGGTGCGCTGGGCGGGCGGCACATCGGCCAGGGCCGAGGGGTTGGGCGGCTCGGCCAATGGCGTTTTGGGCCGCAGGCGCAGCGTCACCTCCAGTTGCTCATCGGGGGGTAGGGCGTGCGCAATGTGAGCCTGGGGCAGGGCGGCGCGTTCGCTGCCTCGAACGATTATCCGGGGTTGGGTGGCGGGCATGGGGGTAGGAGCTAGTTGAGAGTTAAAAGTTAAGAGTTAAAAGTTAAAATAAGAACGGTCATGCTCATCTGGCGTCCGCTTGTCGAAGCATCTCTACCGCGCCGTTCAGGCGTCGCTCAGTAGAGATGCTTCGACAAGCGGACGCCAGATGAGCATGACCGTTCTTATTTTAACTTTTAATTCACTACCCCTCCCATGCTCCCTGGCGAAACTATTCTGCTCACCCTGCGCCTGCCCGGTACCCTACCCCCCGCCACGGCCCGCGCCCTGGCCGCCGAGCTGCGCCAGGCTCCGGCCGCCGGGGCCGACTACCGCCGCGCCCAAAAAGTCTTTTTTGCTAAATTCGATGCCGCCCTGGACCGGGCCGGCACCGGTGCGCGCCACTTCGAGGACGAGAAAATAGCCGCCGCGCTGGCTGGTGAGTTTATGCTGGTGGAAGAAACCGGCTTCGTGGTGCACGGCTTCGCTATTTTGCCCGGCCACGCGCACCTGGTGCTGCACCTACCCCCCGGCCGCGGCCTGGCCCTGGCCAAAGCCCTGGATTTGCTGCATGCCCGCAGCGCCGCCGCCTGCCGCCGCCTCGTGCGGCCCCGCCTGGCTCCCGACGCGCCGTTCTGGCAGGGCAGCTGGCACGACTACCCCGTGGCCGATGCCGCCGAGCTAACGCGGATTCTGGCTTACGTGGGCGGCCAGGCCCGGCAGGCCGGCCTGCCCCAGCGCTACCAGAAGTGGCCGTATGCCGCCAGCTATTAAGCCGGCGGGCTGTTCCGAAGCAGCTAAAAATCCGTAGGTTGCCCCGATGGCTCCGCTGCTGCTCCTGTTTGCTTGCCTGCCGCTGGCCCCGGCCGATAGCCTGCGCCCCACCAGCCCCGTGCGGCGCTTGACTTACACCTACGCCAACGATTTCTTCTTCGGCACCGATTACTATTTCACCCAGGGCATGACTTTCGACTGGGCGAGCCCGGCGCTGGCCCGCTCGCCGGCCAACCGCCTGCTGCCCCGCGGCCCCATCGGCGGCGTGCGCACTCACGGCATCCTGCTGCGCTACGATGGCTTCACGCCGCTCAGCATCACCGATGCGCAGATTCGGGTGGGCGACCGGCCCTACGCGGCGTATTTCTACGCTTCACTGTACCGCGTTAGCAACCAAGCGACTAAACGGCTGCGCCTGACTACGGCCGTCGAAATCGGCTACCTAGGGCCGGCGGCCGGCGGCAAGCTCATCCAGACCAAGCTGCACGAGCTGACCCACAACCCTACCCCCCACGGCTGGAATAACCAGATAAGTTCCGACGTCGTGCTGGGCTACCGCGCCAGCCTCGACAAGCGGCTGCTCGCCCTGGGCCGCGCCGCCGAGCTGATTGGCCGCGCCGAGGCTTCGCTGGGCACGCTCTACACTTACGCGGGGGTAGGCGGCCGGCTCCGGGTGGGAAATCTCACGCCCTTTTTTGCCAATGCGGATGCCGCCCGCCGGCCCCGCTGGCAATGCTATGCCGAGGCTACGCTCAGCGGCCGGCTGGTGGGCTACGATGCCACGCTGCAAGGCGGAGTGTTTAATCGTAATAGCCCGTATGTGCTGGCTTTCAGCGAGGTAAGCCACGCCGTGCTGCACAGCACCGGCGGCCTGGTACTGGCGCACGGCGGCCTCAGCTTCACGGCCACGGCCGTGTACGTGGGGCCGGAATTCGGGGGCGGCCGCCCGCACCGCTGGGGCGTGCTGGGGGTAGGGCGGGAGTTTTAATTCAGTTAACATTTATCAATTAGCATTTAACAGTCGTTCAATCAGCGCGTTTTGCGCAAACGGAACGACTGTTAAATGCTAATTGATAAATGTTAACTGAAAAGCTACCGCGCCCGGTGGATAGTGAATACCCCGGCCAGGATGATGGCCATGCCTGCCGCGTGCCACAGGTTAAAGGCTTCGCCATCGAGCGCGCCCCAGGCCAGCGCTACGATGGGAATGAGGTAGGTGCTCGACGAGGCAAAGAGCGTGGTGGAGCGCTGCAACAGCATATTAAACAGTAGCGTAGCCACCGCCGTGCTCATAGTGGCCAGCAGCGCGATGTAGCCAAAGGCCGCCCACGCACCCGGCACTGTCGCCAGCTTATGTGCGAAGCTAGTGCCCAGCAGCAGATACACCAGCGCCGGCCCGCCGATAATAAGTAGTAGCAGCGAGGTGACGGCCACCGGCGTGAGGCCGTGCAGGCGGTACTTTATCACGTTCACGCTCAGGCCGTAGCCGATGGTGGCCAGCACGATGTAGCCGCCGTACCAGGCGCTGCTTACACCGCCGGGGGTAGGGCCGGCGGCGGCGCTGCCGCCCAGCAGCATCAGCACTATCGTGCCCGCCAGGCCCAGCCCAATGCCCAGCACCCGTGGCCCCGTGAGGCGCTGCCCGAAGAAGAGCGCGCCCATCAGCAGCGCAAATACCGCCGTGAGGGCGTTGAGCACGCCCGCCAGCCCCGAGGCCAGCCGCGTTTCGGCGTAAGCAAACAGAAAAGCCGGAATGAGCGTGCCCACCGTGCCGCTGAGCGCCAGCCACTTGAGCCGGCTGCGGTCTACCCGCCCGATTTCGCGCACCGCAAAGGGCAGCAGCAGCAAGGCCGCCACGCTCACCCGCGTGGCGCCCAGCTCCAGCGCCGAAAACACCACCAAGCCCTTCTTCATCAAAATAAACGAGGTGCCCCAGATGAGCGAAAGCACTAGCAGCAGCCCCCACGCCGCCGCCGAGGGGGTAGCCCCCACCGCCGGCCCCACTTCGGGCGCGGCCGACGCGGCGGGCGGCACTGGCGCGGGGGCAACTAACGAGACAGGGGGTAGGGCAGGAGCGGGCATCGGGCAAAATTACGCCCGGCCCCCGCGCCCGGCCAGCGGCAGCCGCGCCGTAACATTGCCATAGTTTTCGCCAGCCCTACCCCCCATGACTTCGCCCAACGCCCCTACCCTCCCGCCCCAGCAGCAGGACCACGAAAAAGCCCAGGCCGCCGCCGCCGCCGTGCGCTGGGTGCGCGACGGCATGGTGCTGGGCCTGGGCACTGGTACCACGGCCGCCCACTTCATCCGGCAGTTGGGTGAGAAAGTACGGGCCGGCCTAAAGGTGCAGGGCTTGGCTACCTCGCTGGCTAGTGAGGCGCTGGCTAAGGAAGTCGGCATTCCGCTGCTGGAGCCGCGCCGGGGCCTCACCTTCGACCTGGCCATTGATGGGGCCGATGAGCTGGACCCGCAGCTGCGCCTCATCAAGGGCGGCGGCGGGGCGCTGCTGCGCGAAAAAACCCTGGAAACTGCCTCGCGCTACCTGCTCGTCATCGCCGATTCCAGCAAGCTGGTACCGCAGCTGGGCCGCTTTCCGCTGCCGCTGGAGGTGGTGCCCTTCAGCCTGCCCTGGGTGCTGGATGCGGTAGAAAAGCTCGGCGGCGCGCCCGTACCGCGGATGCGGAAGGACGACCCCACGGCGAGCTATTATTCTGACCAGAAAAACCTGCTGGTAGACTGTCACTTCCAAACCATCGCCGACCCCGAAGGCCTCGCCGTGCGCCTCAAAACCATTCCCGGTATTGTGGAGCACGGGCTGTTTCTGGGGCTGGCGCAGGCGGCCATTATTATTCAAGACGGCCAGGCGCAGGTGCTGCGGCCCGGCGAAGCCGCCCGGCCGGCCGCAGAATTCTCGGAGTTGCCGTAGGGCGCGGGGCTTGCCCCCGCCCGGCGTTGAACGAAATGCGCCCGAATTGTGCAACGCCGGGCGGGGGCAAGCCCCGCACCCTACAACCGAAACTGCGCGCCTACCTTGATGCCGAAGTTGCGCGGGTTGGGCTCGCCAGGGCGGGTGCTCATGGCGTCGCGGTAAGTGAGGCGGTGAATGAAGTCAACCCGGATAAATTTCAGGATATTCTCTAAGCCGTAGCCTACCTCCACGTAGGGCGTGCTACCGAGGGTGGGTAGGGGCCCGCGCGTGTCGGAAGGCAAACGCTGGTTGCGGCTGCTCAGGCCGCCGTAGAGGATGTTGGTGGTAGCCACCAGCCGCCAGTTCAGGGCCCGCACGCCCGGAATGGCGTTCAGGATGATGCCCTCAAAGTGATGGTCGAGCCGGAGCGACGCCGAGTGGTCGGTCACGAACTCGAAGTAATTCAGAATATTGAAGGAGTTGATATTATAGAAGGGCGTCTGGTTGCCCAGCGGAATCTTCAGGAACAGTGCCGGCAGCCGGCTCGCCGTGTAGCCGCCCTCCACGCGGTAGTTGAGGCGGCCCAGGTGGCCTAGCGACACGCTGTGGCTCACCAACATATTGAATTTCTGGTAGCTGCTGCGGCTGTTGGTGAAGAAGTCGCGCGCCCCCAGCGTGTAGCGAAACGTGAACACTGGCCACTTCTTGAGGCCGATGGCGCGGCGGCGATTTTCGGCCTGCACCTGGTTTTCGTCGGGCGCGTAGCGCGACTCAAACACGGCCTCGCTCAGCGTCAGGCTGCTCACTACCTCGTTGTCGCGCTTGATGGGGAAGTCATTACTCAAATACTTGATATTCTGCTCGCGCAGCAGCACGGTTTCGGTGAAGCCGTGAAACAAGTCGCGCTGCACCGAGAGCACGCTCAGGTTGCGCAAAATGGGCTGGCCCTCGCGGAAGCGCCCCCAGCGCGAGGCCGCAATAAAGAGGTTGTTGTCGCTGGGCAAGAAGTCGTTGTCCAGCAGCGCAGCCTGCTCCACATCGTGCTTAAACTCGCCGCTGAACACCGTCCAGTGCCGGCGCTCAGCAATGTAGCTGAGGCGCCCCCCGTACTTCATGCGGCCGTCGGCGGTACCATAAGCCAGGTAGCTTTGCAGCACCGCGTTGCGGCTCATGGCGGGGGTAGTGCGGAAGCCCAGCCGGAAGCGGTTGCCTTCGTAGTTGTTGTGGGCGTAGGTGTAGATGATGGGCCCCAGCTCCAGCGGCCCCGCGTGCTTGTAGCCATTCACAAACAAGTCAATCCAGTCCAAAGTACTGCGTACCGAGGGTAGCTCGGCGGCCGAGTCGAGCACGGCGAAGGTCTGGCGCTCGCTTAGGCTCAGCGTATCGGGCCGGTTTTTATCGAAGTAGCCCTCCGATGCGCCCTTCGGCAGTAGGCCGCTCAGCAGGCCGCTAGTTTCGGCGTCGGTGCCCGGCTCCATGATGGTGGAGACGATGGGCTGGTCATAGAAGCCGCCCTCGTGCTCGGGATTGCGCGCAAAATCGGAGTTGACTGTATGAAAGCGCACCCGCATGGCGGCCTGCTTGTCATAAGGCCGCACGCTGAGGGCCAGCCGGGTGCGCAGGGGTAGGCCCGGCCCGCTGCCCGGCGAAGTCAGGTCCTGGAAAATGCGCAGGTCGCTCACGAAGTTGATGTTGGCCTTGTCGCTGGCCACCAAGTCGAGGCGGCGCAGGGCGTAGCCCTGCTTCGTAATCCAGATGGTGCCCGTGAAGGCCAGGTCGTGGGCGCGGCGCGGCGTCACGCGCAGCTTATAGCACAGGTCCTGGCCCACCAGCAGCGAGTCTTGCAGCTCGTAGTCGTAGGTGAGCCGCCCGCCGGCCGAGATGGGCGAGATAAAGTCCTTCCCCAGGATACTTTGCCAGTTGGGGTAAAAGTCAAAATTCTGGAAATTCGAGCCCAGCATCTGGCTCAATACCGAGCCCTCGCGGGGGCCGGCCCCGCGCATCTGCTTGTGCTGAATGTCTTCGCGGCGGCGCAGGGGCGGGCCATACTTCACGTACACCCGCGAGCCCACCTCCGATACAAAGAGGGGTAGGGGAGCATCGGGGTCGGCGGCGGCGGCCGCACCCTGGCGCACGGCCAGCGCCCGAATGTCCCGCACCACCTTGCGGTTGGCCATCGCCTTGGGCAGCTCGGTCAAGCTCACCTCAATGCGGTTGTAAGAGTTAAAATCGGCCGAGTGGAGGGCGCTGCGCTCGTTTTCGGGCTTGTGCTTCTGCACCTCGCGCAAGATGCGAAACGCCGGGTTTTCGGGCTGCCGCGAGCTGATAACCACTTCGGCCAGGGCTACCCCTCCGCCTTTTTTGAGGCGAAACAGGATGGCCTGCTGGGGCGCGTCGGTCAGCTTTTTGCGCAGCGTAAGAAAGCCCAGCGCCGAAACGGCCAGCGAGTCGGGCGCGCCATCCACAGTCAGTTTAAATTTCCCGTCGAGGTCAGCCGTGACGCCCGTGCTGGTGTGCGGCACAAAGATGGAAGCAAACGGCACGGGCTCGCCCGAAGTAGCTTCTACTACCTGTCCGCTCAGCGTAATGCGTTGGGCTAGTGCCAGCCGGCCCGTCAGCAGCAGGCCCAGCAGCAGCAGCGAAACGATAACTCTCATAAAATGAAGGCGCGGGGCACGGAATGGGCAAGTACAAGGTTGCGTCCGCAATTTACACCAGCCGCCCCGGCTAGACAAGCGTTTTACCGCCGCCCCGCGCCGCCCTACACCTCTACTTTAAGGGTAGCTGGCCGGTCCGTCACTTCAAACAATTCGCCGTGGGGCACAATGGTAATCTGGCCGTATTCCTGCAATAGCATCTTATAGGCATCGGCCACGGGCCGGGGCTTGCGGTCGAGGTCGTAGAGACCGCAGGCGTTCAACGTGCCTTTCTGCTCGGCCAGGCCGGTTTCCCAGTCTACCTGGTCGATAAGCGAATACCACGTAAAGCCCAGCACCGGCACGCCTTCCTTGCGCATCCGCAGCACATTCACCCACTGCTTCCAGAGCCACATCGGGGCCAGGTCGGCCTCAAACACGTTGGTTTCGGTGTGCATCACCGGCTTTTTGTAGCGCTGGTAGTAGTCGTGGGTGATGTTGTACCAACCCAGCACGTCCATGCTGGTCTGGATGCTGCCGTTGGGCAGCATAATCTTCTCGTTGCGGCCGTAGTAGTCGTTGCCCATTATCTGGTAGCCGGGCGGCTCGCCGGCCATAAACCAGTCGTACTCGGCGCGGGTCAAGCCATTGTCATACAAGTAGTTCATCACTTCGCCGTCAGGGGCGTGGGCATACAGCAAATCCAGGGAGAGAAAGCGCTGCTTATTGGCCATTTGCACGGCGGGCGTGTGCTCGGCGTGCAGCTCGTGCATAAACTCCGCCGACTCGCTCTGCACGATAATGCAGTCGGGGCGGTGCTTCGCAATTTTTTGAGTACCCATGATGCTGGCCGCCACCGTGTGCTTGAGGGCCGTCACGAAGCCGCGGTCGGTTTTGAGCTGCTCGTTCCAAAGGCCATCCTTGGCGCTCGACTTGGCCGTGACGTAAATCTCGTTCACCGGCGTGTAGTAGCGCACCCAGGGGTAGCGCTTGGCCACTTCCTCGCAGTAGGCCGCAAAGTGCACCGGCAGCTCGGGGTTCTGGAAGTTGCCCACGAAGTCGGGCACCCCGAAGTGCATCAAATCCAGGATGGGTGTGATGCCCAGCCGCTGGATTTCGGCCATCGCCAGGTCTGCGAATTCCCAGTCGTACTTATCGGGGCTGAGCTGGATGTTATAGTACGGCAGACCGTAACGCAACACCTTCAGTCCCATCTCTTTCACCAAGCCCAAGTCCTCTTTATAGCGATTATAATGGTCGCACTCGCGTAGCAGGTCGCGCCGGGTCTGGCCGTGGTTGATGGTGGGGTAGGAGCACTCAATACCGGTGGCAAACATGAAGTTGTTGGGTAGCCCCGTGGGCAGCCCGTTGCCGTTGCTGCCACGCGCGCCCCCAAACTGGTCGCCCTCGTAGCTGCCGGTGCCAAAACGGTCTTTTATCTCGGTGAGAAAGGATTTCATGGAAAGTATGGTAAGCTCCAGCTTGCCGGGTAGAAGGATAGGGTAGGCGTTAGCCCGCCGCCAAAAGGATTATACGGAGCGTATTATTTAAATAATGGCAGGCTAACGCCTACCCGCCTACGCGCTGCTGCTCCAGAAACCTATCCGCGGTGCGTAGGCTCAAGGCCATAATCGTGAGGGCCGGGTTTACACTCAACGCGCTCGGGAACACCGAGTTGTCGCAGATGTACAAGTTAGGTACGTCGAAGGCGCGGCCGTTGCGGTCTACCACGGCATCGTCGCCGCTGAGGCCCATGCGGGCCGTGCCGATAATGTGCGCGTAGCGGTCAAACGACCAGATGTCGGTAGCCCCGGCGGCTTCCCAGATGGCGCGCATCGTCTTTTCGGCGTGGGCCGTCATGCGCACCTCGTTTTCCTGGGCTGTGAAGTGCAGGCGCGGCTTGGGCAGCTGCTTGGTGTCCAGCTCATCGCTCAGCTCTACGTGGTTATCGGCGTGGGGCAAGCAGTCGCCCAGGATGTTGATGCCCGCAATGTGGTTGAACTGCCGCATGTAGTCGCGCATGGCCTGGCCCCAGAGCTTGCGCCCCCGCGCCGCCTGGCTCGCAAACGTAACCGGCATCACGCCAATGCTTTGCAGCAGGTAGCCACCCACAAAATCGGCATCTTTCGGCCGGTGCGTATCCTGCGAGATGAGGCCGCCGGGAATACCCTTGTTGGGCCGCACCTCATCCGGGAAAGTGCCCCACACCTGAATGCCGGTGTGCGCCATCAGGTTGCGCCCCACTTGCCCGCTAGTTAAGGCCAACTCACTGAGCAGCAGCAAGCGCGGCGTCTCTACCGCGCCCCCACAAAGAAACAGATTCTTGCAGGCTAGCCGATGCTGCTCGCCATTTTGGGTATAAATAACCGCCGCTACGTGGCCGCGGGCATCGCGCTCAATCTCCGTCACGAAACTGTTGGGCCGAATATCCGCCCCGTACTTCACGGCCAGCGGAATGTAGGTGACATCCATGCTGGCTTTAGCCCCGTTGGAGCAGCCCGCCTGGCAGAAGCCGCGGTTGGTGCACGCCTCGCGCCAGCCCACGCCCTCCTGGTAGTAGCGCGCCGACAGCGCCGCGTTGGCGGCCGGCGCGGTCTTAATCCCGATTTTGTCGGCCCCACGCACCATCAGCTGGGCGGCGCTATTGAGCGGTAGGGGGGGTAGGGCGTAGCCCTTGGGCCGGGCCGGTCCCCAGGGGTAGGGCGTGGGTCCAGAGATGCCCAAAAACTGCTCTACTTCCTCGTAGTAAGGTGCCAGGTCGTCGTAAGTCAGCGGCCAGTCCTCGCCCACCCCAAAGTCGCGCTTGATGTGGAGGTCGTCGGGCAGCGGGCGGGGAGTGTAAGCAGTGTAGTGCAGCGTGGAGCCGCCCACGCCGGTGCCCGAGTTGTTGCGGCCCATTGCCAGCGGGTCGCCGCCGGCCGCCAGCCGCTCATCGTTCCAAAACAGAAAATCCTGGGCCCGCTCATCAGTAGCAAACTCCTTTTCGGGGTTGTGCCAGGGGCCGGCTTCCAGCGCCACCACCTTGAGGCCCGCTTGGGCCAGGCGGGCCAGCAGCGGCGCGCCGCCCGCACCCAGCCCAATCACGATGCAATCGACCGCCTCGGCGGCGGGGGGTAGGGGCTGCGGCTTTTCCTGGAGCGTGGGGGCCACGTCGTTGGCCGCCAGCAATTCGCGCAGCAGCGGGTCCTGAATGGCGGGCTTGGTCGGGGTCAGCAGACCTTCTTCGGCAATTTCTTCGTCAGGCATAAAATTGATGTGCTGATTTTTTGATGTGCTAATGTGCTTTTTTGATGTGCTGATTGGCTAGCATGTTAGGATTTCAATAATAAATATGTTCATGTAACCACCATATTACCCACTTAGTACATCAACACATTAAGAAATCAGCACATCAATTTTCACGCGGGTCTTTCTCGTTGAGACCGATTTTGGTCCAGGCAGGCAGGTCGGCGTAGCCGACGTAGTCGATTTCATCCTGCGCCCAGGGGTGAGCGTAGTAGATTTCGGTCAGTTCGGCCAGCATTTCCTCGAAAAAGCGGCCGGCGGGCAGCGTTTGCCAGGCCGCGCCGGGCGGGTTTTCACCAGCCAACGCCTTGACTACCTCGTCTTGCTTAGCGGGTTCAAGCTGCTCAAAATCAACCTGAAATAAGCTTTGCGCAATTTCCTGGATGCCGCCCAGGCCCAGGCGGTACGCCTCGCGGTCGGGGGGTAGGGCATCGTAGCGCCAGCCGTCGGACTTGCCCTCGGCCAAGCGCTGGTCCACGGACGGGGCTAAGGCGATGGGTACCGGCCGCTCAGGCTGCGGGAAGATGCGCGCCGCCACGGCTACCAGCAGTTGGAAGGTCTCGGGGGCCAAAAACCGCGGCTCGTAGGGGGCCACGTTGTCGGCCAGGCGCTGGGTGAGGGCGGCGCGGGTAGCGGCCGACACGTGCGCCGTGGGAAGGAGTTCCTGAAAAGTCATACCAAAAAACGGTTGGAAGCCCGCCCACTGCCGGCTAGCAGCGTGGGAGAGCCGAAAACTGAACGGCAAAACCGGCCAGATGTTTAGGGGAAACTTACTCGTCGCTGCTGAGCTTACCGCCCGTCACGTGCACCAGCGCGCCAGTCATAAACGAGCCGTCCTGCGAGGCTAGTAGCACGTAAGCCGGCGCTATTTCTTCGGGTTGGCCGGGGCGCTTCAGGGCCACCTCGTGGCCAAACTTCGCAATCTCCTCCCGCGGCATGGTACCGGGGATATTGGGCGTCCAGACCGGCCCCGGCACTACGCAGTTCACCCGAATATTGCGCTCGCCCAAGTACAGTGCCAGCGACTTGGTAAGGGCGTGAATACCAGCCTTCGTGCAGGCATAATCGACCAGTAACGGAATGCCCACGATGCCCACGATGCTGCCCGTATTGATAATGCAGTCGCCGCTCTTCAAATGCGGAATCACGGCCTGTGCCATCCACATGTAGCCCAGAATATTGGTATCGAAGGTGCGCCGAATCTGGGCCTCCGGGATGTCCTCAAATTTTTCCTGCGCCAACTGAAAAGCCGCGTTATTGACCAGGATATTGAGCCCGCCCAGCTCAGCCCGCACCAGCCGTACCGCCTGAAACGCCTGCTCACGGTCGCGTACGTCGAGCTGCAAGAGCTGGCACTTGCGCTTTTCCAGCGCTACTAAGCGCTGGGTTTCCTGCGCATCCTCCTGGTTTTCATTGAATAAGATGGCTACGTCGGCCCCTTCCTTGGCAAAGGCAATGGCCACTGCCCGCCCAATGCCCGAGTCGCCGCCCGTGATTAAGGCCACCTTGCCTACCAGCTTGCCGGCGGCCTGGTAGGCCGCCAGGCTGGTCTGGGGCTGAAGCTTCATATCGGCCTGTTTGGCGGGGTAAGGCAGCTTCTGGGCATGCTCCTTCATATCCTTAGCGGTGGGGCGCTTGGGGGGGGTAGGGGGCGCAGCGGGTTTGCGAGTAGCCATGTGGAGAAGGTTGGGAAGGGTCTGGGGCTTACGTAGAAACCGCCGGGCGCGGCTGGCGGACAAGCCGGAGCCCCGGTTTTACCCCAACCGTCATAGTGGGGTTTTTCTCAAAAATAAAATAGTATCCTAAGCAGTTGGTTCTTTGGACGTAATCAGCCAACGGTAGTGCTTGTACTGGTCGGAATGAGCAATCCGAACGTGCTAAAAGAGAGTATGGTTAGTAGTTTGTAAGCAACAATACGCTATTAATTTGACCGTCGTAAGATAATTAAATTTTATGAAGAAATTATTACTTTTCTTATACTTGCTAGCTACTGCCGGCCTCGGCTGCGCCGCTCCCGCCCCCGCGCCGCCGCGCCTGAGCGGCCAGTGGCAAGGGCCACTAAAAGTGCCCGGCGGTTCGCTCACGCTGCTCATTACCATTGTGCCCCTCAGCAACGGCACTTACTATGCGGCCCTCGACGTACCGCAGCAGCGCATCAGCCGGATGCCGGTCGAGGTTGAGTTGAAAGATGATAACCTGACGCTGCGCATGGAGCAGGCGGGCAGCCGTTTCGAGGGTAAGGTGCTGGCTGGAGGCAGCCAGCTCATTGGCACCTGGCAGCAACCGGGCCTCAAAACCGAGCTAACCCTGACCCGTGGCACCGCTCCCATTGCCGCCCAGGCCACCAAAAAGCTGCGCCTCACGCCGCCCTACCGCGAGCAGGACGTGACCTTCTATAACGCGGACGATAAAATCAAACTGCGCGGCACGCTTACTGTGCCCAACGGCGAAGGGCCTTTCGCGGCCGTAGCTCTGCTCTCTGATTCGGGTCCGCAAGACCGCGACTCGGACCTGCAAGGCTACCGCATGTTTGGCATTTTGGCCGATTTTCTGACCCGCCACGGCTTGGCCGTGCTGCGCTTCGACGACCGGGGGGTAGGCAAATCGGGCGGTGACTACACCCGCTCAACCACCGCCGACTTAGTGAGCGATGCGCAGGCGGCAATGGAGTTTTTGCGCAGCCGACCCTTCGTGGCTCCCGCGCAGGTGGGCCTGCTGGGCCACGGCGAAGGGGCCAACGTGGCGCTATTGGCCGCCGCTGCGCCCGTGCCCGAGGAGGCCCCGGCCTTCGTGGTGTCGCTGGCTGGCTACGGGCAGCCGGGGCGCGAGGTGCTGCGCCGCCAGCAGGGCGAGATTCTGCGCCTCATCGGGGCCGATGGCGGGCAGGTAAAAGCCGCTCAGGGCCTCTACGACCAGCTGGTAGAAGCTGTGCGCCAGACGCCTAGCCCGGCGGCGGCCCGCGCCAAGATTGTGGCCCTGCTGCGCGGCAGCAACACGGGGGTAGACGAGGCAATGGCCCGCGCCCGCGCCGTGCAGCTGACCTCGCCCTGGGCGCGGTTCTTCCTCGATTTTGACCCCGCCACCCGCCTACCCCTGGTACGCTGCCCGGTGCTGCTGCTCAATGGCAGTGCCGACTTGCAAGTTGCGGCCGGCCGCAACCTGGCGGCGCTTCAGCGGGGGCTGCGGCCGGCCCACCAGCCCGTGCAGGCTCACCGCCTGGCGGGCGTCAACCACGCCTTTCAACCCGACCGCATGCAGTGGCCCATCGTGGCTGGCGAGCAGCAGGCCGTCTTCGCCCCCGAAGGCTTTAATTACCTGCGCGACTGGCTCTTATCCTTCACAAACCAAGCTAAGGCTCCGGTACCCGTGACGGTACGCCGCCCCACACCACGCACCAAGGCCACCGCGCGCGGGGCGGGGCGACGCATAGCTGCTGCGCATTAGCCGCGGGCCCGTGGCTAGGGTAAGGGCCGCAGCACCACGCGGCGGTTGCGCGGGCGCTCGGCCGGCTGGCGGTTGTCGGCCACGGGGCGGGCCCCGCCGTAGCCCACGGGCCGCAGGCGCTCGGCCGCTACGCCGCGGGCGGCCAGGTAGCGGCACACGGCCTCGGCCCGCCGCCGCGAGAGCTGCTGGTTGATGAAGGGGTCACCCTGGTTGTCGGTATGGCCCTGCACTTCGAGCTGCAGGGTGGGGCGGTGGGCCAGCGCGGCCGCGAGTGTGTCGAGGCTGGCCTGCACGGCTGGCAGCAACTCAGCCTGGCCTTGCTCGAAGTAGAGTGCGGGCAGTGTTACGGCCTGCCCGGCAGCCAAGCGGGTAGCTACGGCCGCCGCCCGGCCCGAATCGCGGCGCGCGGCGGTGGGCAATACCGGCTTCGGCGCGGGCATCGGCGCGAGCCGTAAATAGCTGCGCGGCCGGGGCTTGCTGAGGGCCGCAGACTGGGGTAGCAGCGCGGCTTTAGAGGCGGCCACCAGCCGGGCCGGGGCCGGGGCTGGCGGCGCGGCAGGGCGGGCGGGCTCCGAGCTGGGCGCAACGGCGGCTGCGGGCGACGGGCTGGGCGGGGCCGCGGGGGTAGGGCGCTGGCTAAACAGGTAGCGCGCCGGAATTACGACGGGTCCCGGCTCGTTGGGCACCTTGCCCCACAGGTTGCGCCAGCTGCTTTCGGCTGAGGGGGTAGGGGGCGGGGCCCAGGCCAGCCGCGCCCGCGTCGAAAAGGAATATTGACAGTAGTCTATCCGCAGCGAATAAGGCTCCCCAGCTTGGAGGTCCACGGCCAGCTGGTAGTAGCTCAGCGACTGGCCCCGCCACTCATTCAGTAGCTCTTGGCCATTGAGCCACAGTCGGATACCATCATCCACGCTGATGTGCAGCACGTAGCGGCCCGTGGTGGGCGGCACCAGCCAGCCCGTCCAGCGCACTGAAAACTCTTCGGCCGCCAGGCCCGCCGCGGGGCTTTGCTGGTGCCAGTCGAAGTTGATGACCGGGTCGCGCCGGGTCAGCACCTGGCGCTCAAAATTGCGGCCATCGTAGTAGGTGCCCACTAGGCCATTCCCCACCTGGCGGGCCTGCGCCCCCGCGCCCAGGGGCATCGCGCCCAGCGCCCAGCAGTATATCAGCCCTCTGTGCCACACCATACCGCAAGGATACAGCTTCGACCCGATTAGTTGCCAGCGCCAGCCTTGGCCGATAGCTATCCCAAAAAGGGGGGTAGGGACTCGCCGCTAAAAATTCAGCCCGCAGTGAAAGCAGTGGTGCGCGCGCCCTTGCAGCGGGTAGCGCCGCAGCCTCGACAGTAGGGCTACGAACCAGTGCGCCGCGCCCGGCTCGGCGGCCGCGTCGAAGCTCACGTCCTGCGAGCCGCAGCGTGGGCAATGCTCGCCGCCCGGCGTTTCGGCTCCCGTTTCGGCCAGGCCGCCGCGGGTAGCCTGCATCACGGTGGGCTCGCGCAGGGCCTCCACGGCACGGGCCGCGTCGCGCTGATACACGTGCAGCCGCACGCCCCCCGCCACCGGGCTATACATGCGGTTGAGCGACACCAGGTTTTCGTTGGTCAGAAAGCACGGAATGCCCGCCGCCTCCAGCCGGGTGCGGGCCAGGTGCGCCGCCAGCGGCTCGTAGTACGACTCCAGCACGATAATATTTTCCGAAGCGGGCACGGGCTACTTATTGATTGTTAGTCTTTTATTATGGCGAGCTGCGCGAAGCAATCGCACCAGAAAAGGGTGGTGCGGGGGCGATTGCTTCGCTCGTAACAGTAGACGACTTTTGCGTAATTCCTAAAACGACCAACAATTATCCTTCAACAATCATTTTTTTGTCGCGGCTTGCAGGTCTTTGGCCGTGCGCTGGGCGCGTAAAGTCGTAAACTCGGCCTGCCAGGCCCGGATGCGCAGTTCGTCGCGGGCGGGCAGGTCGAGGCGCACGCGGGCCAGCTGGTCGTTGAGGCGGCGGTAAGTGGCCTGGGCATAGTCCCAGTCGCGGGCATCCCAGCCGGTGCGGCGCACGCGGGTGGCGCGCAGCAGCTCGCCGTAGGCCCCCGCAATAGTGGCCACCGTGAGGCCCGGCACTTGGTCGGCGTAGCCGCCCAGCAGCTGCTGGTCCATCACTCTTTGCTTTTTGGGGTCGAGCGGCACCGCCCGGCGGGCGTGATTAGCCGAATCGAAGCGAGCCGTTTGGCGGCCCAGGCGACGCAGGGTGTGGCCCGCGTGCTGGGCGGCCGTGTCGAGCTGGCGGGTTTCCTGGCGCACGATTTCTTGGCGCTCGCGCGGGGTCGAGTCGCAGCCAGCCAGTGCCAGCAGGCCAGCGGCCAATCCCCAATGGGCAGTTTTCATCCTGCCAAGCTACGGCCGGGGCCGCGCTCAGGGCTGCGCCAGCCGAAAATTCAGGGGTAGCTCGTACTCCACAGCCACGGCGCGGCTGCCCAGCCGGGCGGGCACCCACTGCGCGGGCAGGGTGCGCGCCACCCGCAGGGCCTCTTCGTCGCAGCCACCCCCGATGCGCTGTACCAAATGGTAATTACTGGTCTGCCCCAGCGTGTCAATCACGAAGGCCACCACTACTTTGCCCTGAATATTACGGCTCACTGCCTCTGCCGGGTACACCAGCCGGCGCGTGTACTCGGCCAGGGCTGCGTCGCTACCGATGAAAAGCGGCGGCTGGTCGGGACACACGTAGCTCCACTGGCCGGGGCTCAGCTCAGCGTGGCACGTCACGTCGGGCCCCGGTCGAAAGTACAGCAGCCTGCCCGCGTCGTAATCGTAGCGCTGCACTACCACCTTCTCGCCCGAAGGCGTGTAGCCGTAATATTCCCACACGCCGGTCTTATGGCCTTTATTCAAAAAACCCTTTTCAAATCTTGTCTCTCGCGTGCGCTGCGCCTGGGCAGGCTCACTATTTATTAGCCAGCTTATTAGGGCTAAAAATGCACCCAGATAATAACGAGTAGAAAGAAACATAGAGCGAGTGGGTATAGTTAAAAAAATACAAAATCCGTGCCTCTAATGTACCCCACTGCTGGGTACGAGTAAGGGGGTAGGGCCCAAAAAAAAGCACCGGCTGCCTCATGGGCAGCCGGTGCTTTTAGCTAGCTAGTTAAAGCCGTGATTAGGGCATCAGTACTTTGTTGATGACGTGAATTACGCCATTGCTCTGCATCACATCGGCAATGGTTACCGTGGCAATGCCGCCTTTCTCGTCCTTCAGCTCGATAGTCTTACCCTTCATCATGGCCGTCAGCGACTCGCCCTGCACGGTTTTTAGGGTAGCCTTGCCGCCCCCAGCCTTAATGGCCTTCATCAGGTCGGCGGCCGTCATGGTACCGGCTACCACGTGGTAAGTCAGGATTTTGGTGAGGGTTTCCTTGTTTTCGGGCTTCAACAGGGTGTCAACCGTGCCGGCGGGCAGGGCATTAAACGCCTCGTTGGTAGGCGCAAATACGGTGAAAGGACCGGGGCCCGACAACGTTTCAACAAGGCCGGCGGCCTTTACGGCAGCTACCAGCGTGGTGTGGTCCTTGGAGTTAACGGCGTTCTCGATGATATTTTTGGTGGGGTACATCGGGGCACCGCCTACCATCACCGTTTTAGCCTTCTGGGCCGAAGCCGTTTGAACGCCGGCCGTGCCGAGCAGGGCTACTACCGCGAGGGTTGCAAAAGAGAATTTCATGGGTAAAAAAAGGAGTAAAAGAAAAAACAGTTAAGGTTGCAATCTGCTCCACCTACGGCCCGGCGGTGATAAGTGGATGTTGGACGTGTCAAAAAATCTCTCTAGCAACTTTAGAAGCTATTCGAACGCTGCTATGCTTCGCAACTAAGGAGGGGGTAGGTCGGCGCATTCTCAAATACAGCCTATTACTCCAGCTTCTGAGAGTTATACAAACAGCTTTAGCTTGTTGTTTAGATTTTTTTTACTTGAAAATGAAGTTACAAGCTCTCGGATAGCAAAAAAATAGCGGCCTGCCCTTGCCTACCCCCACCTTTTGCCTACCTTTGCACCACCAACCGCCACCAAGGCGGATAAACCTCAAGCGAGAGTAGCTCAGTTGGTAGAGCGCGACCTTGCCAAGGTCGAGGTCGCGAGTTCGAACCTCGTCTCCCGCTCCAAAAAACGCCGCCCTCGGGTGGCGTTTTTGTTTTGCCCTATAGTTGGGTTTCTGCGTACCTTTGGGTATTGCCGGAGTGGTGGAATGGTATACACGAGTGACTTAAACTCACTTGCCTTCAGTGGCTTACGGGTTCGAGTCCCGTCTCTGGTACGAAAAACCCCGTTTGCAGGCTGCAAACGGGGTTTTATTTGTTTGGGGTACAGTACCGGGTACAATGGACTTTGGCTAAGCCCTAGGCTTCCCTGAAAATGGCTGCTTTTTAAGCAGTCTTCCTTATTCTTAAATACGCCTGAGTTTTAGTTGCCAGCTTACCCCGGTAAATGGGCCGGCCTGCTCACGGGTGCGCTAGCCCGTCTTTTTGCTGGCCTCACTTTTTTATTTATGGCCTTGCTTACCTTGGCCCAACTGGGCTTACCCGCTGCCTACAAAGGTATTCAGGGTAATGAGGCCAGCAACTTGAAGCTGGGTGATAATATGCTGTCCGCCTTTCGGGAGGAGTTGGACTTGGCCAGCAGAGCACGCTGAATGCCACCACCCCCGCGCAGGCATCAGCAGCAGCTCCATCCTGGGCCTGCTCAGTAACAGCAACTAGAATCGCACGCGGTCCCAGGCCGACTTGGGCATTCGCCAGGATGCCTTTCACCAGTAGCAGAGCCAGCACTTGAGCAGCTTGCTCGATAAGCAAGCGCAATATCAGCGGGCCGACCAGCAGACGCTCGACACAAACCGAGCCGCGCTCAACTAGGCCAGCAAGACCAATAGCTTCGGCGCGCTCAACGCGGGTAGCCAGATTGTCGGCTACGCCCTGACGAAGTCAAAGATGGACAGCAACGAGCAAGGCAGCCTGAACTACCCTTTAATTCGAGGTATTGGCAAGAAGGTAGCGCTAGCGGCGGCGAAAGTCCCGAGTGTGAGTGAGCCCGGCCTTCTCCATAGCACAGCTCCCGGTGGGGCTTCTTCAGCTTTACTGCCGAACCGCTTGCTACTGCTCCTTTACCGACGAAGCAACGGCAGCCGCCTACCTGTGGCAATTGGGCTAGCTGCCCTACTGCGGCGCATCCATGCGATTACTAGCCTACCCCATCTTCTCCGCCGCTACTACTTGCCAGCAGCGCCGTAGCCAGTGCTGGGCGTCGTCCAGATTCTGAAAAATCTGCAACTCAAACGGCAGCGCGGTAGTGAGCCGAGGGGGAATAATATCCGAGTGCCGGTCGGACTGGACCACATGGGCGACGTAACGCAAGCCTAGCCGGGCGGCTTCCGGCATCCACACCTCCGCCAGCCAGTCGAGGCTGTCAAACCAGGGCCCGCGCAAGCGGCTATTGTCGTTCAGCAGCAGGGGGCTGGGGGTGTGCGCAGCGTGCCGTAAATAAGCTTCGGCCCCCTGCATTGCCTCCATCGGGTCCACATAGCCGCGCCAGGTGGCGCGCAGCCAGTGGTTGACTTCCTCGTACGTAAGCACGCAGGAGCTTTGGTCACGGGGGTCAATAGTGCTGGTTAAAAGCATCTGGAGGAGGAAGGAAAAGAGACCGCAGCAGGGCAATGGGCGAAAGTACAGGTCTTAGGCTAATTACAAAGCGTTTCATTACTCGTTTCGCGGTCGCACAGCTCGGGCGAACCGCGCCCTGAAGGAGGGTAGCCACCGGACCCGGCCCGAGGGCCTGCCGCTCGTCAGGCGCGGCAACTGGCGCGAAACAGCTGGGCGTCCGCGCGTTGGAAGTGGGCTAGTACATGCGCTGCTTCCTCGGCACTCTGCACGGGCTGCTCCAGGAAATCAAGACCAAAGTCATGCCGGCCACCCTGCTGGAAGGATGGGGCGAAGGTAGCCACATACAAGATTACTGGGCAGGCGTTACCGGAGGCCCGGTTCTGTCCCATCGTATATAAGGCGCCCACTTCGCCGTCCGCAAACAGAAAGCGTTTGGCGATTTCACCGGGAAAGCAGGAGGTGAGTACCTGGTCGATAAAATCGGCACGGGTAGCACTGAATTGGTGCATCGGGGGAGGGGCAACGCCACGTACGCGACGGCAGCTTCCACAAAGTTACTTACGGCCGCTGCACTCGGAAGCAGGTAAGGGAAATTGGTAATTGTCAGTGCGGGAGCTTCAGCCACACCGTCTAGGCTTTTTCCTAAAGTCAGTCGCCAGCTGAATCCCACACTACACTTATTACCTCATCCAAAACAGCTAATAGCAGCTCTAGAATGGCCCGCTCCAAGGCCGAGGCGACCCACGCTACGGCGAACCTAGCTCGCCGGTAGGCGCCGCTGAAAGTGCAGCTGCAAAATCTGGTCGATTTTCTCCTTCGTTAGGGGCTTGCTCACCAAGCCGGCAATACTTAACTCCTCCAGGCGGTCTAGGTCGCGGGCGTCCATAGTGGTAGTGAGCATGATGATGACCGTAGCCCCGCGCTGGGTGGCGGGCAGCTGACGGTAGGCTTCGAGGAAGGCGATGCCGCCCATGCCGGGCATCTTCACGTCTAGCAAGATAAGGGCAGGCTCACCGGGCTCGTCGGTGTGGGCGATGAGTTCCAGGGCCTTGGCCCCGTCCTCGGCCGTGAGCAGGTGGTCGGTCACGTTAAGCTGCTTGAACAGCAGCTCGTTTAAGAAGTTATTGGTCGAATCGTCGTCGACGAGTAGTACGCTGGAAAGCTTTTCCATAAGATAAAGACCGGCCTAAGCGGGCAGTGAAACGGTGAACGTGGAGCCCACGCCGGGCTGGCTTTCGACGGTGATGGTACCGCCGGCGTTTTCCACCAGGCGCTTGACCATGAACAACCCCACGCCCGAGCCCTCGACGTGAGTATGCAAGCGGCGGAACATGCCGAACAGCTCGCCCTGCTGGGCATTGCTGAGGCCCAGGCCGTTGTCCTGCACGGCGAGCACCAGACGGCCAGGGGTGCAGTGGGCGCGCAGTTGCACTTGGGCTAGCCGGTCGGGGGCGCGGTACTTCACGGCATTGCTGAGCAGGTTGTAGACTACCGAGCGCAGCGTTTTGGGGGCCACGCGCACGGCCTGGCAGCCGTCCATGACCACGGTCAGCGTGACGGGGGTAGTTTCCAGGAGCGGGGCTAGGTCGAGGCGCACGGCGTCGATGAGGGCGGGTAGGTCGGTCGTCTCGGGGGCATCGGCCCGTTGTAGCTGGGAGATGTCGGTGAGGTAGCCGATGGTCTGCTGGAAGCGGGCTACCGAGCCTTCCATCAGTTCGAAAAGGCGTGGCACTAGGTCGGCTTGCAGGGCCTCGGGGGGGAGCTGCTGGCGCAGGGCCAGTAACAGGCCCTCGATATTAGCAATCGGGGCCTTGAGGTCGTGCGAGGCCGTGTAGACGAACGTATCGAGGTCGGTGTTGGTGCGCGTGAGGCGAGCGTTGGTGTCATAAAGCTCCTCGTTGATGGCCGCCAAGTTTCCGTTGAGCGCCTGCACTTGCTGGCGGACCAGCACCTGCTCGGTCACGTCGTACACGAAGGCAGCGACGCCCACGATGCGGCCTTCTTCGCGGTAAGCCTGGTAGGCGAAAGTAACGTACCGCGGACTGCCGGGCTGAAGCTCCGCCAGTGCCATGTCGATAACTACTTGCGGCTCGCCCGTTTCAAATACCCGGTCGAGCAGGCGCACCAGCCCGGCCAGTTTAAGGCGCGGGTACACTTCGCCCAGGCTGTGGCCGTTCAGCGGGCCGGTCCATTCCTCGGGCGGAAACAGCGCTTCAAAGGCGGGGTTATAGTAGTCAATGCGGTGGTCGGGCTCGCGTAGCAGCACAATGGCAGCCGGCGTCTGCGCAAATATCTGGTAGATATCCTGCCGCTGCTGCGCCTGGCGCTGTACGACGGCCAGCATGGCGGCTTGCAGGGTCTCGGCCTGCTTGCGGGCCCGCACCCGGTCCGTCACGTCCAGCACGAAGGCCAGCACCCCCTGCGTTCGCTGCTGGCCGTCTTGCAACGGCTGATAAATGAAATCCACATAGCGCGGCTCAGCCTTTCCAGTTGCTTGGTCGTGGAGCATAATCAGGATTTCGGTGCCGATGAAGGGCTGACCTGTGGCGTATACCTGATTCAGTAGGTCGATGAAGCCCTGCTCCGCTACTTCGGGCAGTACCTCGTTGGCCGGGTGGCCCAGGATAGCCCGGTCAGCCACCATATTCTGATAGAGCTCATTGAAGAAAGTGAATCGATGCTCAGGGCCGGCGAGGGTAGCGATGGCGGCCGGCACCTGCGCCAGAATCTGACTGAGCAAATGCTGCTGCGCGGTAAGCTGGCTTGTGCGCTCCGCCACGCGGACTTCCAATTCTTGGTTGAGCTGTTCGACTTGCTGGCGGGCCAGCACCTGCGCGGTCACTTCGGTAGCCACCACCATAGCCCCGTCGATTAGCCCCGCGTTGTTGTACATGGGCACGTACACGAAATCCCAGTACACGGTGTCGCGCCGGCCCTCGCGCTCGTGTACCGCCTCCATCCCCCGCGATACGTGCGGCTCGCCAGTGGCCATCACGCCATCGAGCAACTGCTCGTAGCCCATGCCGGCTACTTCGGGCAACGCCTCAAATAGGCCTTTGCCAAGGAGCTGCTCCGGCGTGCGGCCCCAGAGCCGGCACACGGTAGGGTTAGCTAGTTC
This sequence comes from Hymenobacter psoromatis, assembly GCF_020012125.1. Taxonomy (NCBI): domain Bacteria; kingdom Pseudomonadati; phylum Bacteroidota; class Cytophagia; order Cytophagales; family Hymenobacteraceae; genus Hymenobacter; species Hymenobacter psoromatis. The sequence goes on along the minus strand of NZ_JAIFAG010000001.1, from coordinate 3,986,743 downwards.
AATAACGTAGTTCGGGCCCCGGTACACGGCAATGGCCACCGGTGCCTGCTCAAACAAGCGCTCCAGTTCGCCACGCTGGCGCTCTGCCTCCGTCCGGGCAGCCTGCTCGCGGGCCTGGCTGAGGCGCAGGGCCTGTTCAACGGCCGTGCGCGACTGGTCGTTGCCATCTGTGAAACTTACTACCAACCGGGGGCCCTGGCGCTGGGCCACCAACTGAAAATAGCCATCCAACCCGTCGTATTGATAATTAAATTGGTGCCGCCCGATTTGTCCCGCTAAGAAAGTGTCCCGGTAAAAGGCGAACACGCCTTCTTGTTGCGCCGCCATCGGAAACAGAGTCAAGAAGGTTTCAGACGGGCATTCTGGTAACCGCAGCATGTGCTGAGCGGTGGGATTGAGGCGCTCGTAGGCCAAATCAACGATGGTCGCGCCCCCAGTCTCGTAGACCGGGCGAAAGAGAATCACGCCGGTTAGCGAAATGGTGAGTAACACCTCCACCAAGTCAGCTGGGTTAGTATCGTTGGGCGGCGCTAGCACAGAAGAATCGGGCATGAGGAAGGGCGAAGGGAACTTAAGTATGGGTGAAGGTACTGCTAAGATTTTCCCTTGCCTTTCTGACAGCGCAAGCAGTAAGAAACCGCTACTGTGAGGCCTTGAGTAAGATTTATTGGCTAACACAGTCATCTTTACCAGGTCTACTGCGACAGCGTATCAGTAAGCTAAGCACCTACGTGTTTGGCTCACCGGCACCTGCACCTGCACGAAGTGGAACTAACTGTCCCCGTGGGTGAGGGGCTGTTGCAGTATGTACCGTTGCGGCAAGTACTGCAGCCGCCGACTATCGGCCCGACGTGACCAGCTTTGAGCAGCAGTTGCAGCGGGCGCTGCCGAACCTGTAAGCAGCTCAGCACTAGCGCGGACCGGGGCACTAGGGAGTAGCGTTGCTGGCGGCCGAAATGAAAGCTAACTAGTTGGTCTTACCTAAAGAATAGATTACCTAGCACGCCTTGGTAGAGTAGCGCCTGCTCACTCTGGTAGTGTACAGGCGGCGCTAACACCACCGGTATGTTTTGCCACAGCGTAGTCCCCACCTGTAATAGGGGCAGCGTGGCGCGTTGGGCCGCCACTCGGCCGCCAGGGGTGATGATGGTTTCGCGTTGCGCCTTCGTCGGGCGGGTACCGGCCGTCAGAGCTTGCGCGAAGTCGGTATCGAAATGGCTATCGCGGGTGCCCGTATCGAGGAGTAATTGCACCGGCACGGAATCGATAAAGTCCACGGCGACGAGCCACCCCTTTTGGAGCGTGAAGGCTACCGAGTCGCGCCGGATGAAGGGCCGAGCCGCCGGCGCGTCCAGCGGGTAGCAGCTTAGCCGGTAGTGGCCATAGGCAAGCACTACTTCATAGTGTCGCAGTAGGCCCGTGTCGATGAGTCCGAGCAGCCGCGGCCCCATGACGGCCCGAATGGCCGCGAGCTAAAGGCCCTATGCTGTTTGCGGTGGGCGAGCCGGGTCAAAGCCAAACTGCGTGATGGTCAGCTCGTGGAGGGACACCGAACCGGCGGTACTGAGGCCTTGGGTGGCGCTGGGGTGCATCTGGCGCGCAAAAGCGGCCTGCTCGACCACTAAACCATACGTGCACCCCGTGTCGAGCACGAAGTCGCCGCGCTGGTCATTGCAGCGCAGGTTGCGCAGGACGATAACGCCTCCTACCAACTCGAAGGGCAGCGTGAACGCAGGCGTGGCATCCAGGCGGTAGAGCACGGGAGCAGGGGCAGAACGGGGTGCCGAGCTATTCAGGGGGCCGAGTAGAGCCAGGAGCAGGTAGAAACGCATGGGGGCGAGGTGGAGAACAAGAGCCTGCTAGCAAAGAGCCGCGGTAAAATTACGCCCCCCGGCGTCACCTTTGCGCGAATAAACTACCCGTTTGCCCGTGCTGGAGTCTTGGCCCTGCTGGCCATTTCCTGCGCTAAAACCGACAATGTTACCCCCGCCGGCCGCGACGATGACCTGACCCTGGATAGCCAACTGCCACCCCACCTACTCCCTAGAATACCCCTCCACGTTCTTGATGAAGCGCGCCGTTTAGGCATCGTGAAGTAGCTAAAATAGCTTTTATGCAGAATGAACAACAGCCCAGTTCGCACGAAAACCGTATTGTGCTTGCCGTAACTACCGCTGTAGCTGTGCTGCTAGCCTTAGCCTTCTTACTAAGCTTCGCGGCTTCAGTAGGCAATAACTAATGCCCTTGCACCCCCATGATTTAATCTGCGCCCGTCAGCGCCGCCGCTGGGCCCTATACCTAGCCTCGGCCCTACTAATCATCGCTGCAAATCGGTGCGCCGTGGGCTACTGAAAGCCCGCTGCTCGGTTTGTTACACCCGGCCGCGTGGCAGGCACTCACTTCCTGAAATTCTCTTGCGTTTGCGCTCGCGTCAGGATTCGCGCTTAGTGAGTAACTACTGACCTCTTTGGCTCGGGCAGTAGCGGCTACCGGGCGGCTAGCGCAGTTGCTGATAGCTGGCCTGCACGCGTTTCATGTCGCTGTAGTACTTGCGTAGGTCGGCACTATCAGTGTAGCAAGGGGGGCGGGCCACCACGCGGCGGATGAGAGCCAGGTACACCCGCTTGTTGGTTTCGTCGGCCACGTCGGCGTTGTAGCGGGTACGAACGATATCTAACGAATCGAGTAGCGCCTGGCAAGGCTCGAGCTGCACCTTAGCTAGGTCGCCGTCATACTCCCGCAGGTCGGTGCTGTCGGTGTAGCAGCCTCGGGCGATGACGCGGTGAATAAGGGCGCGGTAAGCCTGCTTACTGGCCGCAATGGTCAGGTCGAACTCGTGGGTGCGGCGAGCCTCTTGTAGCGAATCCAGCAGGGCCGCGCACTGCTTTCCGTGCGCATAGGGGCTATTATCGTTAGTGATAATGACAAAGTCCTGAGGGTAGGCTGGTAGGTAGCGGGCCGTGAACTTCTCCCCCACGTCGGGATAATTAACGGAATTGGCGGGTGGATACACGTTGAAATTATCGTCTTCGAAGGAAGTGGCAACTGTTTGTCCCGTCTGCGTGCGGAGCAGCACATGGTGGCCGCGCACGTCGTGGTTGTTGTACTGCACACTGGTCGCGTAGGTGCTTACTACTTCACCTTGCCCCGTCTCCCCCACCCGGTACACCAGCCACCCGGCCAGCCAGGAGCCGGCGAAGATGGTGAAGAAGGTGAGCACGGCCAGGCCAATAACCATCCCTGTCAGCGCCTGCTGCACGCCCGCCGGTAGCGACCGGGTGCCCAGCAAAACGGCCGGGATGAGCACCGCGGCCACCGGCATACAGTACAGGGCATGTGTGCTATACCAGTAAACGAGGTGTGCGACGAGCTGCATAGGTAGTGGGGCTGTGCCGCGTGATGTACGGGCTGCTACAGCGCAGGTTAGGAGCGACAGGGAACTTCGGGTAGAATGAGGGAGGACTAGGGGATAGTAGCAAAACTATATTCGCGGCCATGAAAAACCTAGTATTCTTGGGGACGTGTTTGCTGGCCTTGGCTTCTTCTCCGGTGATGGCCCAGATAGCTGGGTTAGAGACAGCGGTGGTGACTGTCGAGAATAGTCTCGGTCTTCATATTGTCATAAGTCGTAGGCCGGGTAAGTCGGAAGTCGTCGAGGTATCTTACAAGGCAATCAATAAAAATCCTGCCGCTGGTGAGGAAGCGCTTGAGGTAGTCGGATGCAAACGGACACCGAGCTAAGGTAGCTTGAAGAGGTAGTGCAATTCTATTTCGAGGGGGGTGCAGTAGCCCAGGGCGGAGTGTAGCCGCTGGGTGTTGTAGTAGTGGTCGAGGTACTCGGCCAGTTCGAAGCGAGCTTCTTCTAAGTCAGTGAAGCAGGCTCCGGGGGGCAGCAATTCCGTTTTGAGCGTACTCCAGCCACTCTCAGCCAGGGCATTGTCATACGGGCTGCCTGGCTGGTTCAGACTGGCAATGGCCTGGGTGCGGTCCAGGAGCTGGGTAAACGCTTCGCTGGTGTACTGGCTGCCGTGGTCAGCGTGCACGAGCAGACCGGGCGGGGGGCTGGCAAACGGCCACGGCCCGCTTAAAAGCGGTCAGAATCAAGTTCGTATGCAGCGACGCGCTCACGTGCCAGCCCACCACGCGCCGGGAGCAGGCATCGCTCCAGCACACCAGATACGCCCACTGCCCCGTGACTAGAGCCAGATAGGTGATGTCGCCGACCCAAACCTGGTTGGGGGCCGTAGCCGCGGGCCAAGTGGCGAGCTTGTTAGCAGCGGCCACGGCCTGTGGGTCGGCCTGCGTGGTGCGCGGGGGGCGAGAACTGGCGCGGGTACAGAGCGCCCGTAAGCCGCTGGCGCTGAGCCAGCCGCGCAGCCGATGCCGGCCCACCGCGTGGCCTTCGCGCCGTAACTGGGCGCGTAGCCGGCGTTGCCCATAGCAGCCGGCATGAGTAGAAAAGACGCGCTGGGCCGCCACTTGCCAGGCGACAAGCGCTAGTTCGGCGGCCGCAACGGGGACGCGCTTCTGCCACGCGTAGTAGCCGCTGGGGCTGACGCCTAGCAGCCGGCACTGCTGCCGCACGGGCCAACTGGGAGCATGCAAGGCACTGAAAGCGAAGCGTTTCATCGGTCCGTCTTTTGTGAAAATGCGCGTCAAGCATTTGGGAGATGGTCAGCACTTTTTTAAAATATCGCGCTCCATCTCCGCCCGCGCCAGCTGGGCCCGTAACTGCTTGTTTCCCTGTTCTAGGGCTTCGCTGCCTGCTGGACGAGCCGCTTGGGTGCGGGCTGCCCGCACCCACTTGCCCAACACGGCCTCGCTCATGCCCAACGCCTGTGCTACCCGCGTGGCCATCTGCCCGTCTTGGTTTACGCGGCGGACCGTCTCGGTCCGAAAGGCTGCATCGTACTTGGTTCGCTGCCGTTTACTGGCTGGTTTTTCTGCTTCTATGACAAGGGAAAGTTACTTTTCCCGTGTCCACTTTTACCCGACCACCTCAGTGCGGGCCAAGGCCACCGGCATAACCTCCCTCTCCAACCAAGCCAATATTGATGCCCGTGCCACTGAAAAGCTCAAGCGCGAAGTCGCAAAGCTTGGGGCGCACATCGTGCTGTTGCAGGCCCAGAATACCCAGCGGGGCATTTATGGCATCACCAACCCCGATAGCCAGGGCTACTGGTAGCCCTGGCTACCCTGCGGGTCGCAGCAGGGGCTCCAGCACGGCCCACACGTTGGTGGCCAGCACCTGCTGGCCGGCGGCGTTGGGGTGCACGCGGTCGGGGAGGTTGAGGGCAGGGCGGCCCAGCACGCCCGCCAGCAAGGACGGAATAAACCCTACCCCCTCGCTGTGGGCCAGCTCCGCAAACAGCGCCCCGAATTCCTGGGCGTAGCGGCCCAGGCCGGGCAGGCCCAGCGGCCCCAGGTCGAAGGGCACCTGCAAGCCAGCCAGTACCCGCGGCGCGGCCGGGAACTGCCGCTTTACCTCTTGCAGCATAAAGCGCAGGTTGGCCGTGGTTTCGCGCACCGCAATGCCGCGCAGGCCGTCATTCGCGCCCAGTGCCAGCACGAAGGCCGCCACGGGCTGCCGGGCCAGCACCGCCGCCAGCCGCTGCCGCCCCCCGGCCGAGGTATCGCCACTCACGCCGTAGTTCAGGGCCCGGTAGGGTAGGCCAGCGGCGTCGAGCCGGGCCTGAAGGAGCGCCGGAAAGCTGGCCGCCGCCGGCAGGCCGTAGCCGGCCGTGAGGCTGTCACCGAAAAAAATCAGGTTACTCATCGCTAAAAACCGCTCGCCCTACCCGTTGAGCAAGGTCAGGCCGAAGAAAAAGAGCAGCTGCACCAAGTACACCAGCGGCACCAGCGGGTTGCGTTTAAGGAAGGGCGTGCGCACGAACAGCAGCTGCATGACCAGCGCCAGCAGCGCCCAGTCGCGGAAATTGCGCAGCGGGATAATATGGCCCGTCCAGTGCCAAAAATCGTAGCGGCCCGCCACCGGCTCCACGCACAGGTCGAAGCCCACCATCAGGGCCGCGCCCACCAGTACCCGCCCCCACCAGGGCAGTGGCAGGTAGGCCGCCAGTATGCCCGCCAGGTAGGTGGTAATCACCCAGTTGAGCCCGATAAGCCAGGGTGCGCCCATATACTGCGGCCCCAGCGTGGCCCCGTAGGTATAGTGTCCAAACAGCAAGCCCGTGTTGGTTCCCACCACCTCGGCCACCATGCCCAGCAAGAATGCCTGCATTACAAATAGCCAAAATAACAGGCCGCGCTCCAGCTGAAACGCCGCCAGCAGCCCCGCTGATAATAGCAGCGTGAGGGGCGTATATTTCAAATAAAAGGCCTTGTCCTGGCTGAACGCCAGCCCCAGAAAGCCCGTGATATGAAACAGCACTATCAAGCCTTGCGCTAGGCGCAGCCGGGTAGAGGAAGCCGCCGGCGCGGATACGTTCGATAACTCCATTTTGAGGAGTTAAAAGGTAAAGGTTAAGAGTTAAGGGTTGAAGATGGTTGCTTCGGCTAGCCACTTTTTTCAACTCCTAACTCTTAACTCTTAACTCTTAACTTATTTAGTAATTAGCTCGGCGACAATTTTGGCCGAAAGTAAACACAGCGGAATGCCGCCGCCCGGATGCACCGAGCCGCCGCAAAAGTACAGCCCCGCCAGCCGGCCCGAAAAATTAGGATGCCGCAAAAAAGCCGCCAGCGCGTTGTTGCTGGAGCTGCCATACAAAGCACCTCCAAACGACGACGTATCGGCTGCGATGCCGGGCGGCGTCCACACTTTTTCGGCTTGAATAAGCGGCTCTAAATCAATATTCAATGCCCGATTGAGCTTGGCCAGCACCACGCGGCGCGTGTGGGCCGTGAGGGCGGCCCAGTCCTGGCCCTCGTCGTGGGGCACGTTCACCATCACAAACCAGTTTTCGTGGCCGGGCGGCGCGTCGGTGGGCGTTTTCTTGCTCGTGATGTTGACGTACACCGTTACGTCGTCGGCCACGGTTTTCTCCTGGAAAATCGCGTCGAACTCCGCCTTGTAATCAGCCGAGAAAAAGATGTTGTGCAAATCCAGCTCGGAAAATTCGCGCCCTACCCCCCAATAAAAAATCAGTGCCGACGACGAGCGCGGCTGGCCCAGGGTGCGCTCCGGCGCAGGCTGGTGGGGTAGGAGGCGGCGATACGTCGGCACTACGTCCATGTTACTGACCACCAAGCCGAAGTCATATACATCTTGGTCGGTGCGCACGCCGGTAATAAGGTCGCCGGCCGTCAAAATCTCTCGCACCGGCTCATTAAATCTAAATTTCACCCCAAACTCCGCGCCCAGCCGGTGCAGGCTGCTGGCAATGGCGTAGATGCCGCCCTCGGGGTAAAACGCGCCGATGCCGTGCTCTAGGTGCGGAATGAGCGAGAGCGTGGCCGGTGCCTGGTACGGGTCGGATCCGTTGTAAGTAGCGTACCGGTCAAAGAGTTGCACCAGGCGCGCATCCTGGCCAAAGGCTGTTGAGTGGCGCGCGTGCATGGTGCCCGTGAGGCCGAGGGAGGGTAGGGCGGCCACCGCTTTTAGCGTTTCGGCGCTGAAATAGGTACTGGCTTTGTGCAGTGACTTATGCAAAAAAGTGCCCGCTGTGGCGTCGTAGGCCCGGCCGCTGCGCATCAGAAACTGCGCCACGGCCGCCGCCGGCACGCCTAGCTTCTGCTCCACTTCGGCCGCGAATTTGGGCGCGTCGGCCCAGGCGGTGAGGCGCGTGCCATCGGCAAAAAAGTAGTTGGTGATGGGGTCGAGGCGCTCGTAGCGGAAGTAGTCGGCCGGGTCGCGGTGGGCCAGCCGAAACACGTCGTCCACCAGCTGTGGCAGCGTGAACAGCGACGGCCCAGCATCAAAGCGGTAGCCGCCGGGCAGGCTGAACTGGTGCATTTTGCCCCCAAACGAGCCGCTGGCCTCAAATACCGTGACCGGGTGCCCGGCCACCGCCAGCCGCGCCGCGGCGGCCAGCCCGGCCACGCCCGCCCCGATAATGGCCACGGGCTGGCGCGGGGAGAAAGTTTTCTTTTTCGTAAACACTAAGTCTTTAACCACCACGGCCGGGGGATAAGTTTGGCCCGGCCCGCCGAAAATACGCGCTACCTTCGCGGCGGTTTACTGCTGCTACGATTTTTCAAGAAATCAACCAGCGGCCGGTTTTCGGTTTTTCCTCGTGAGGAGCCGGAATGAAAAGGGAAGCGGGTGCAACTCCCGCACAGACGCGCTACTGTAAGTGCCTTCGTGGCCGCAGCTCCTCGTGTTCCATTGGCGGGCCCCCGGGCCGGCTGAGAAGGACGGGCTGCCGGCCGGCACAGAGTCAGGAGACCTGCCGGCCGCCATTTGATGCCACCTCCGCGCTTTGGGGTTCCGCATCAGGTTTGGCACGCCGGCGGCCGGCTGTTGCGCGTGCGCGGCCGCCGGGGCGGGCGTAGCTAGGTCTGAATGAGGGCTTTAAAAGGAAAAGAGGGGGTAGGGAAACGTAGCGCGGCGCGCCGTGACTTTCCCTTTATCCCTACCCCCCATGCCAGCCCTCGCCGACCAGATTGCCCGCGCCGAAACGCGCATCTTCAAAGCCGTTTTCCCGAATACTGTCAACCATTACGACACGCTGTTCGGCGGCGCCACCCTGCACCTGATGGACGAGGTGGCCTTCATCACGGCCACCCGCTTCTCGCGCCTCAAAATGGTAACGGTATCCTCTGATAAAGTGGATTTTACGCATCCTATTCCAGGCGGCACGCTGGTCGAGCTCATCGGCAACGTGGTGCGCGTGGGCACCACCAGCCTGCAAGTGCGGGTCGAATTATTTGTGGAGCAGATGTACTCCGAGGACCGTCTGCTGGCCGTGACCGGCTCCTTCACTTTCGTGGCCGTGGACGAGAACCGGCGACCTACCCCCATCCGGCCAGTGTAGCGCGGACTCGCAGAGTCCGCGCTACTACTCTACCGCCAGCACGAGGCCCTTCAAGTACGCACCTTCGGGGTGAAAGAGGCTCACCGGGTGGTCGGCGGGCTGCGTGAGGCGGTGCAGGATGCGCGCCGGCCGCCCGGCTTCGATGGCGGCGGCCAGCACCGCGCCCTCAAACAACTCGGGACTAACGACTTGCGAGCACGAGAACGTGAAGAGCAACCCGCCCGGCGCGAGGTGCGCAATGCCGGCCGCATTCAGGCGCTTGTATCCCATGAGGGCGGCGTGGCGGGCGCTCTGGTGCTTGGCAAAAGCGGGCGGGTCGAGCACCAGCAGGTCGTACTCGGCCGAGTGGCTTTTGAGGAACGTGAGCACGTCGTCGGGGTAGGCGGCGTGGCGGTCGGCGTGGTGCGAAAGCTCGGCATTGCGCTCGGTTAAGGCAATGGCCTTCTTACTGCTATCGACGGAATGCACCAGCTCGGCACCGGCCTCCAGGGCATACACCGAGAAGCCGCCGGTGTAGCAAAACGTGTTGAGCACGCGGCGGCCGGCCGAGTAGCGGGCCAGCAGGGCGCGGTTGTCGCGCTGGTCGATGAAGAAGCCGGTTTTCTGGCCCGTCTCCCAGTCCACGGCAAACTGGTGGCCGTTTTCGTGCACCAGGTGCTCCGCGCCGGTGCTCGCGCCGAAGAGGTAGCCGTTCTTGTTGTCGCCCACGGCGTGGCCGGGCGTGGTTTCGGCGCTCTTGTCGTAGATGGCGCGCAGCTTATCACCAAACACAACTTTCAGGGCGTCAGCTATTTCGGGGCGGGCGCGGTACATGCCCACGCTGTGCGCCTGCACCACGGCCACATCGCCATACACGTCGATGATGAGGCCCGGCAGGCCGTCGCCCTCGGCGTGCACGAGGCGAAAAACGTTGGTATCGGCCGTGCCCGTGAGGCCCAGGCGCTGGCGCAGCGCGTAGGCGTTGGTCAGGCGCTTCACCCAAAAATCAGGTGTAGGGAGTTCGGCTTCCGGCCCAAAATCCAGCATCCGCACCGCGATGGAGCCGCTGCCCGAGTAGTGCCCTACCCCCAGCACTTCGCCCGATTGGGTTTCGACGCGCACCGCCTCGCCTTCCTGCGGCTCGCCCACCGCGCGGGTAATGGCCCCCGAAAAAACCCAGGGATGGCGGCGGCGCAGGGAGTGGTCTTTTCCGTTTTTGAGGACGACGGTGGTAGGCATGGCTACTAATTATGAATTGCGGGGCACAAAGGTCGTCATGCAGACCGCAGGGTCGCCTCTCGCCCGCTTCATTCAACGAGGCGAGCGAGAGGCGACCCTGCGGTCTGCATGATGACCTTTTTTACAGTATGCATTACCTAAACCAACGCCGGTACACCGGCCCGCGCAGCTTGAACTGCGCCCACAGGGCTGGCCGAATCAGCCAGTCGAGCCAGCGGCGGCCGGTGCTGAAATGAATATCCTCCACAATGACGCTGCCCCTACCCCCCGGCGCGGGCTCGATGAGGTGGCGGTGCCGCCACTGCCGCAGCGGCGCGGGCAAGATTTTGCCCTCATCCACGAAGTAGTGGGTGCCATCGGGCAGCGCGCCATTATCCGTGATGAGCGAAGTCCAGCGCCAGCGCTTGGGGCCCACTTGCAGCTCGATAATAACCGTATCGCCGGTGTTATTGCCGTCGTAGCGGATGAGGTGAAACTTCGGAAACGGCGGGGCCAAGGCCACGAATAGCTCGCGGGTGAAGCCGGCCAGGACCGCGGCGGGCGGCTGGGCCACCGGAAAGCGCAGGAGGAGGTGCATAGCCGGCTATACGGCTAGCGCGGGGGTAGGGGCTGGGCATCGAGCGAGCCGATTTTGGGCTGAATCTGGATGATGAAGCGCTTGTTGAGTTGCTCCTTGGCGTAGCCGCTGTAGCGCCCCGCGCCCCGGTAGCCGCTGCCCGCCGGAATTACCTCAATATTCTTCGGAAACTGAATGCCAGCCTGTTGCCACAAATACACCACGGCCAGCGCCCGGTTGTAGCTCAGCTCGCGCGCGGCCTGCTGGTCGGCGTTTTGCGGGGCATCGAGCGGAAAGTTGGGGTTCATCGCCGCCCTACCCTCGATGATGACGAGGTACTGAATGCCGTCGTTGCGCAAGCTCTGCACTTGGCGCAGCAGGAACTGCCCGGCCTCGATGAGCGGCTGCCGCGCCGCCGCCGGCAAGTCGTAGCGGCCGGGCTGAAACAGCACGTCGAAGTTCAACTCATAGCGCTTATAGCCCTTGTTATAAGTGAAATAGCGCGAGTTGTCGAGCCGTTTGAGCGCTTCCTTTATCTCGTCTAGTTTTTTCTTTTCCTTGAGCTGCACTTCCAGCTTGGCATTGGCCGCGATGAGGCCCTGCTGCTTGTCGTTGAAAAGCTTGTAGCTCAGCACGAACAGCACCAGCATAGTCAGGAACAGCGCCGTCATCAAATCGACGTAGCTGGGCCAGAAAAAGTCTTTGCTTTGCTTCATAGCGGAAGGAATGTAGAGACGCGACCCTTCGCGTCTCTTTTCAGCGCACAATCGTTCACGCGCCCAGAGACGCGAAGGGTCGCGTCTCTACACGCTTGCTACCCCACCATGCGCTGGAGCCAGTTGCGGCTGGTAAGCTTTTCGAGCACCGCGTTGGTGCGCTCGGTCTGGCGTAGCAGCTCCTCCTGGATGCGGCGGTTTTGCTCCAGCGGCTGTTGCAAGGCTTGCAGGGCCTGGGCGCTGCGCAGCGCCTGCACCTCCTGCAGCTGGTTGAGCCGCTGCTGCTGCTCGGGCAGCTGCTGGAAGGGTGAGAGGTACTCCACTATTTTTTGGTACACATTGTCCTGGTTGAGCTGCCGGAAGTGGGCACTCCACTGCGCGTGGGCGGACTGGGCTTCGGCCTCAAACTCGTCGCGGCGGCGGGCCAGCACGCGGTTCATCTGGGCGGCGTCTTCACTCAACGCCTGGCCTACGCCCTGGCTAATTTTGGCCAAAATGGCCTGGTGCTCGCCAAAAAACTGCGCCTGCTCCCGAATGCGGGCGTCGTGCTGGGCTAGGTAGCCGGGCACCTGGTCGAGGGCTTTTTCGAGGCTGCCGAGGCGGTCGAGTAGCGCCGTAATGGTGCGCGCCGTGCTGGCACCCTCGCTCACGGCCACGTTCAGGGCCTGCTGGTAGCCCAGAAATTTCTCGAAGGAAGCCGCGCTCTCATCTACCCTATCAAAAACCTTGATGGTGGCATTCGCCAGCTCGGTGTAGCCAATCTGCTGCAGCTTTTCGAGGAAGTTTTTCTGCACGCTGACATTCTCCGTGATGCTGCTGATGAGCGGCGTAAACTCCGCGATTTTCGAGAAAAAGTCAGCCTGAATCTTCGAGAAGAAGTCATTATTAAAGGTGTCCAGCACGGACTTTAAATTGCTCATGCTGGCCTGCATGTCCGAGTTGAGGCGGGGTAGGAGCGCCTTTTGCAGGAAATTGTAATAGCCGTTTTTGAGGCGGTCGCGAGTGGCGCGGGCCGATTTCAGCAGCTGGTTGCTGGCCAGCGTGAGCAGCAGGCCGGTAAAGCTGCCGCTCATCGCGATGAGAATGCCGCCCAGAAAGTGCGTCACGTCGGCGTTGTTGAACGACGCGCCGCCCGCCGCCGTGGGCGCGTCGCCAAACGGATTGACCAAGGCAATCAATCCCAAAATGGCGCCCAGAAAAGTGCCCAGCAGGCCCAGGTACAGCGGGGTCGAAATCTGCGCGTCAATCTCCTGGTCGAGCAGGTCGGCCTCGCGCTCCGAGATGTCGCGCAGGGTGTTGAAATCGGCCGCTGCACCCTTGTTGGCCCACAAATAATCGTTGGTGTCCTTGATGAGGCCGCTGAATTCGGGGCTGGCGCGGCCCACCGTCAGGGCGTCGTAGGTGTGGGTGCCCGCGCCGTTGGCAGCCGGCCGGCCGGTCGCGGCGTCCACAGCCTGCACGCCCAGCTGGCCTCCTTCGGGGTACATGAACTGCACCCGCTGAATGAGCCGCCGATTGAGGATGAAAACAGAAATCTGCCAGAAAATCAGCCCCAGAATGAGGATAATTTCAACGACTTGAATAGCGGCCATAGCGCGCAAGCTAGAGTAAAATCCTTGGAAGTGGCCCCGCCCGTCATTGCGAGCGTAGCGCGGCAATCGCTCCAGAACGAAATCGTTCGGGTGTCGTCCTAGGGCGATTGCCGCGCTACGTTCGCAATGACGGGCGGAACAGGTGGGTTTGCAATTCTCCTTAGCTAATACTCAGCCGCGCCCGCTCCACCACTTGCCAGCCGGAGTCTTGACGTTGTAGCCGGCCCGGCCGCACGGCCGCTACCGCCGTGATGCGGCCGCCCAGCGGCGGGTCGTAGTCGAAGAATTTTTGTAGCCGCGTGAGGCCGTCGCCGATGAGGCGGACCTGGTCCACCTGCGGGTTGAGGGTGAAGGTGGCCTGGTCGGGCTGGCGCGGGTTCACGGTCAGCATCAGCGCGAGCTGGGGCAGGGGCGCGTTCACGAGCTTGCGCTCTTCCACGAAGGGCGTTTCCTGCACCGGGCCGTAGCGCGTGGCCGAAGGGGGGGTAGGAGCCGACGCGCCCACCAACTCCTCCACTGTCAGCTCGGCGGCTGGCGCGGCTTCGACGGCGGGCGGGGGGGTAGGCGGCGCGCCCGGCAGGCGTACTTGTAAATCGGCTAGTTGTTTTTTTAGCTGGCGCAAATCAGCTTTCAAATTCAGGTTCTGCTGGTGCAGCTTGCGATATTCCGGGGAGTTCATGGCGGGTGAGGTAGCGGGTTCGGCAGGGGGGGTAGGGCCGGCGTATGAGCGCCGCCGCCCGCGGCCAGGGCGGCGCATATTCTGGCCGAATGCCAGGCCGGCCAGCCCGCCTAGTATCAGCAGTACAATAGCGGCCTGCAAAGGCGTCAGCCCGAAATAAGTTGGCGTGACCGGCGTAGAAATGAAAGTAGAAGCCGGGTCAGGGGTCCTAATCGGCTGGTTGGTAATGGAGTCAGGATTAGCGGGCAAGACCGTTATACCCCCGGCCCCCGGCACCGCCGTAACGGTAGTCGTGCCAGTGGTGGGCCTGGGCGCGGCGGGCGCGGGCGCGGCCCCACCACTGGCCTGCGTCAGCGGCGCAAGGTCCGCGCCCAATAGCGATGCCTTCACGCGGGCCAGGCGGCCCTGCCCGCTCTGCTGGCGCTGCGTAAGCTGGCTTATAATAGCTCGGGCAACCTCGACGGGGGTAGCCCTGGTGCCCGCGCCGAAGCTATTGACCACATCGGCGCGCAGCAGTCCCAGCTCCGACTTGTCAGCCGGATTGGCGGCCAGCCATTTCTTAAACGCCTGCACCGTGGGCCAGGGCGCGGGCTGCTTTTGCTTCGGTTTGGCATCGGCCCAGATGCGCTCGGCCGTGGCCGTCCACAGCCGGCCCTTAATGCTGTCGTCGGGGGTAGGCGCGGTTTGCGCCGCGCCGAGGTGGCTCAGGCCCAATAACCCCACGCCTAATATCCAACGTGTTGTCCGATAGCTGATTCGCTTCATCATGGGTTAAGTAGCCGACCCGTGCAGCACCTGCGAGAGCACATACAGCGCGTGCTTGAGGGGTAGGAAAAACAGCGTTTCGGGAATTGGCTCGCCGGCCGGCAGCGTGTTGGCGTAGCGCTGCCGGCCCAGGTTGAACGAGTCGGCCAGGGCGGCGGTCAGCTCGCGCAGCACCAGGCCGGGCGGGTTTTTGATGCCCAGGTTGAGCATGGCGGCCGTGAGGTCGGGGTCGGTGAGCAAGAGTTTCAGGCACTGCTCTACGTTGGCGATAACGGCGTTTTTGACGTCCTCCGTAATATCGGCGGGGTAGAGCGGGCGGTTCTCGGCCGCATCAGTCGCGCCCGTGCCGATGGGCTGCACAATGGGCGGCACCTCGGCGGTGCTTTCGGCGTCGAGGCCGGTGGCCAGCACGCCGCCGTTGGCGGTAGTTTGCTTGGGGTCGTCGGCCAGCACGATTTTGAAATTGGCCGGCGCGGGCGTGCCCATCACCTTGCTCAGGATGAGGCTGGCCACCTGCTCCAGCGGCCGTAAGTTGCTGGGGCATAGCAGGCGCAGATACAAGCTGCCGCGCCCCGTGAAGCACAGGTAGCGCGGCGCGGCCAGCCCGCGCGCGGCCGTCACCTGCCCCAAATGGTACACGATGGCCCCAAAATGCAGGTAAAACAGCACCCGCAGATGCTGCGCCAGCAGCAGCCGCTCGCCAAACTGGAACTCGCGCTCGTAATTAAAGAGTAGACTGGCAACTTCTTCCGAGCCGAAAGTGGGATTAGCTTCCACCACGGCCAGGCACTTCACGGCCAGCTCGGCGGCCTTGGTGTGGGGTAGGGGATGCGCCCGAATGCTGTCGAGACCGAAGCGCACCAGCCCGTTGTCCTTGGTGCCGCGCACGTCGGCCGCGCCGTCGCCCCACAGCTCATTGCCCGCAAAGCGAAACGAGGTGCTGAACGCCGGATGGTGCCGCCGCGCCCCACCGGGATTATCAGTTTGGTCCGAATAAAACAGTACATCAGAGGTGCCGCCACCAATATCAATAAAGGCCGCGTTCTCGCCGGGGCCGGGCGTCACGAGGCCGCGCCTGGTCAGGAAAAAGTACGGGGCCGACGATTCCGGCAGGTAAGTCGTGCCGCGCTGCGTGTGGAAAATCTCCTTAAACAGCGTGTCCCACTCGCGCTGGTATAAGTCGCGGCTGAACGCCGAGAAGCTGAGCGGCGCGAACCACACCACCTGCGTCGCGCCCACGTTGCCGCCGTGCAGCGCCGCTTTATACTTGAACAACAGCAACATCTCGCGGAAAAATACCCGCACCCGGTGGCGGGCCGCCTCGTTGTTTTCGCCCCATTTCAGGTTGGTGTGGTACGAGTCGTTGGTTTCCTCTTCTGTATTAATGCCGAAGCCCACGTTCACATTGGCCAGCAACCGCGGCGGTTCAATGGAAAAGGTTGCCGCCTCGCTGGTCGCCGTGCGAATGGGAAACTGGTAGGGCGAGCCGCCCGCGCCCACGAAGGCCGGCACGAACTCGCGCTGCTGGTAGCGCTGCCAGCGCCGCAGCTGGATGCCGTGCGCCGGGTCTTCCTCCACGCCACGATACAACTGCTCGTAAGCCTGATAATCAGTTTCTTCCGACGATTTCTTGAGAAGCGCTACCGCCGAATCATCCGGCCCGAAGCTGAACGGCTGCGGTGGCTGGCTCGGCCCATCGTGGTAGGCCACGTGGGTGTTCGTGGTGCCAAAGTCGATGGCGAAGCGAAATTCCTTGGTGCCCTGGCGCACCTCGCGCCACCTGGGTACCACCAGCGCCTGCCCGGCGGCCGGCGCGGGGCTCGTCACCAGCGCGTAATCGAAGGGCGTGCCCTTGATTTCGTAGTAGGTGCTGCCCTCGTCGGTGCTGGTTTTGGCCGTACGGCGGTAGGCGGTGGCGCTCTGCTCGGTGCCGGTGGCCGACAGCAGCCGCCCCTGCACTCCAAATTGCAGCTCCACCGGCTTGTTCACCAGGCTGGGGTCAATGTTGTTGGCATCCACCAGCATGACTTTGTAGAAGTCATTGAGCGTCGGCGCATCCGTGATTTTGACGAAGGGAAATACCGCTAACCCGACGTTGGTCACCAGCAGCCGGCCCAGGCCCTCGGTGCGCGGGTTGGGGTAGTAAGCGCGCTCATAATCAACGGTGAAGCCGCCCGCTACCGGCACGCGCAGGCGCACCCGCACGCAGGCCGGGTCCAGCTCCAGCGTGAGCTGCGTAGCCAATTCCTCCGCCGTAAAATAATCAAAATACAAGGGCTTCACCGGCAGTAGCGGCCAGCAGGTGGGCCGGTAGCCGGGCGCTATTTTGAGCTGCCCGGTCACGAAGCGGCTGCCGTCTACCTCGTAGGGCACGGTGAGCAGCGTTTCTTCCAATAAGTCGTTGAGGGTGAGGTAGGGATACGCCAGCTCAGGGCCCGGCAGCGTGCGGTCGGGCAGGGCGCGGGCATCGGCGGCCGGCACCTTGCCGCCGCTCTCGCCGAGCAGCGAATTATTATAATAAAACTTGCCCGGCGCTTGCAGGCCGGGGCGTAGCACCAGCGGCAGGGGGGTAGGGAGCGGCCAGCCGGGACCCGGCACGCGGTCGGGCCGAATGGTAAAATCGGAGCTGCGCACCACGCCCTCATCGGGCCGCACGCGCACGGCCACGCCGGCCACCGCTACCGGGTTGCCGGCCTGGTCAGTGAGGTAGGGGTAGTCGGCCAGCCGGGCATTGCCATCCAAGCCCCACTTGGTCAAGATATTAGGGTCCAGCGCATCGCGCACGGCCGGGGCCAGCCGCGCCAGCGCCGCATCGGCCACAAACTGCTGATAGATAAAATCCTGAAACGCCTGCTCACGCTGGCTCAACGCCACGTAGCGCCCGTCGAAATAGTGGCCGCCGCCCTCGGGCCGCTGCACCGGCAGCGCCCGCACCGCCGGCGCCGAAAAAAACACCGTGAGCGGCGAAGTGCCGCCCAGCAGCTGCGGCGCATCCTGCGCGGTAGCCCCCGGAAAATACAGCAGGTTGAGGTCGGTAATAGCGGCGAAACGCTTGTCGTTCAGGTATAAGGCCAGCGCTTGGGCCAGCGGCTTAGTGGCTGGATTAGCCTCCAGCCGCGCCAGCTCGTTGATTTTATTCCAGGTGCGCACGCTCAGCCGCTGCCCCGGCTGCCGCCGCTGGAAGTAGTTGAACACCAGCTCCCACAAGTCCCAAAACTGCCCCACCAGCCGGTGATGTACCGAATCAGCCTGGCCGGGGTGGCTGCCCACGTAAGCCAGCGCTGTTTCCACCAGATGCAGGCGGGCGAAGGGCGACGGAATCGCCACGGCCACGCGCTCGGCCCTACCCCCCTCGGGGTCCTGGATGCCGCTGGGGCCGTCAATTTCATTTTTGCCGATTTTGCCGGTGCGACCCCAACCCTCGTGGGTGCTGGAGCCGGTTCGGTGCAGGCGCAGGATTTTAGCCATGTTGGTTTTGTTAGCTTTTGGCTGGTAGCGGAGGGCTTTGAGCGGCCCTTAGCTGATAGCTTTTTGCGAGTTGGGTTTCGGCCCGACCGGCTTACCTCACCCCCCGGCCCCCTCTCCTGCGGAGAGGGGGAGCCACGGCGGCGCAAACGTAAATAATCGTCAGGCTCGCCCTCTCCACGGGAGAGGGGGCCGGGGGGTGAGGTGAACGGGGCTACGAGTATTGCAGCTTGTTTTCCACTACCTTCTCGGTAGCCGTATTAAACGCCTCGACCAGCCAGCGCAGCGCCCGCGCTGCATCGGGGTTGTCCAGATTCGTCTTGCCCACCGCGTTGTTCAACTCGGCGCGCAGCACGTCGTCATTCAGTCCTTTATTGAAGAAGCTGGTGCTTATCGGCTTATCCGCCACCATTTTATTGAAGTCGGTTTCGTCGGGGTGCAGGGCGTCGAAGCGGCGCTCGTTCACGCCCAGCTCGCGCAGCCAGCTTTCGTATTCGGTGAAGAAATCAGTGAGGTCGGCCAGTGGGCCGGTGCTGGCGGGCAGGTGCTGGCCCAGCTTGCCACCCTTGTAGAGCGGGGCGCTTTTTTCTTCCAGCAAATGCTGTTTAAAATACCGGGCGAAGTAGTGAAACTGAATCATCGGCCGGGCCACCTCGCGGCGCAGAGCCGGCGAGAACTGCCCAAAGTCCACCGTCGGCGCGTCGCTTTTCAGGCCAAACTCGTGGTAGGCTGGGCTGCCGCGGTCGAGCTGGCTGGTCGGCTGGCCCAGGAAATGCTGGATGGCCAGCGCGCCCAGCACCTCCACCAAATGTGCCTGGTTGCGCTGCTCGGCGCGGCCGGGATGGTTGGGTAGCGGCTGGCCCGCCTGGTCGCCAAGGTAGTAAAGCGCCTCCAGCCCATCGAGGTGCTCGGCGTAGTAGCTGAGCGCCGTTTTCGTCTTGGTAATGAAGGTATTGGAGTCAATAAAATCCTGCCCGTTTTGCTTTTCTTCAGCCGAAGGCTGCTGCAATTTGAAGTAGGGTAGTAGCACCAGCGCGCCGGCCGGCACGGCAGCCCGCACCGAGGGTTGCGGCAAATCCACGCCGGGGTCACGCAGGTTCTTGACCAGCAGCGGGAAGCCCGCCGCGCCCGTACCCCCAAAAATGCTGCTGATGAAAAATACCCGGTCGTCGGGGTTCAGGCTCTGGGCCAGGTAACGCATTTCCTTGGCCTGCACCAACGAGTTGAGCACCACGCTGCCCACGTTGGGCGAGCCCCGAAAACCCAGGTCGAGGCTGGCGTTGAGGCTGTCGGGCGTGAACAGCAAATCGAGCAGCCCCCGCGTCTCCACGCTGGCCTCGTTGTAGTGCATGAAGTCCTTGAACGACTGATTAATGCCGCCAAAATCGTACACGAACGAGTCGCGTAATCCCTCTACCCCCGAGGTATTGAGCTGCGCCAAGGTAGTCAAATCCTGCCCAAAAAAGCCCTCATTCTTAGCGAGTTGGCCATCCTGATGCAGCGCGTCGTGGATGCGTTTGTAGCGCTTGAGCAGGTCCACGGTGCGGGTCACGTCGCCGTTCTGGGTGTCGGGGTCCACCAGCACGGGGATAACCTGGTCGCAGTCGGGCAGGCGCATCCCGGCGGCCAGCAGCATAGTGAGCGAGCGCAGCACTCGCGCCCCGGTGCCGCCCACGGCAAATATGAAAAGTCGAGCCAAAACGGGTTTAGTATAAAGGATGAGGGAGATATAATTTGTGTAAATCGTCTGTCATTGCGAGCCTGCGAAGCAATGACAGACGGCCTCTGCGTAATTTCAGTCTAAAACGGCGTGCGCCGGGCATGATTAGAGCCCCATTTCAGAATCACTGAAAATAAAATATACCACAGTGGTGCTACCAACGTGTTGGTAATGATGAAGTAACGCATGTACGGGTCGCGCACCGCGCCCTGGCCCATGCTCACGCGGTAAGCCAGCAACGCCCCCAGGCCGGCCACCAATAGCAGCGTCAGCAGCCAGTGCGTGGGCTTGTACAAACCTTGATGCGTGAGGGCCGGCACCGCGTGGTTGAACACGTAGTAAAACACTACCACCAGCGCCAGCGCCGTGAGCAGCGTGTAGAAGCCGGCGGTGTTGAAAATCTCGGCCTTATAAAGCCCGTACATCGGCGATTTCCGGTCGTAAAACAGGCTAGTACCAATGGTGTAGAGGCTGTTAAAGAATTGCTGCATAAGGAAAGGCTAGTCTTGGGCGAGGGTGAAGGTGGCGATGAAAACGGGGGGTAGGGCCGCCGGGAAGGCTTCGCGCACGCCGCTCATAATCTCGCTGAGGCGGTAGGTGTGCGGCACTGGGCCGGGCTGGTTGTCGTTCTGGGTGCTGCGCTGGGCCACCCAGGCCGGCACGCCCGGCGCGGGCAGGCTCAGCCGCAGTTGGCCGCCGCCCTTGGGGAAGTCGCTGAGGTGCAGGCGCAAGGTGTGGGTATAAGCAGCTAATTGCGGCACGCCGACAGTCGTTTTAACGGAATTCGGCAGCAGCTTCACACTGCCGCCCGGTACCTGCGCCTGCAAGCTGCTCGCCAAAAAGGCGGGCTCGCGCCAGGCGGCGGGCAATTGGCGCAGGTCGAGAGCTACGGTAAAGTCCACGCCGTCTTTAACGCCGTCAACGTCCAGATTCGTACTTACGCCCTTGCCATCATATGAAATGGACCCATTGCCGCCCGGCGCGAGCGGGCTGCCCGCCGGCACCTGCGTGAGCACCGCCGCGTAGGGCACGTGCGGGAAACTCAGCCCGAAATACGCCTGCTGCGTGGTGGCTGGGGTAGGCGGCAGCACCTCGTTGAGGTAGCGCCCCACGGCCGCCGCCGGCCCGATAACCCAGATATAGTAGGGTAGGGTTTCGCCCTTCATCGCCACCTGCTTATGCGGCGTTTTCACGGCCGGAAAGAAGTTGCCGTAGAAGCGCGAAGTCTCGCCCAGCACGGCCACGGCCAGCCCTTTCTTGGTGACGGGTGCCAGCGCATCAGTAATGCTGACGTTCATCAAAGCGCTGGTCGCCTGGTTTTTAGGGCCAAATATGAAGTCCGAGACAATCACGTTCACCTGGTCGGCCGCGCCGGGTAGGGCCAGGATATTTTCGAGCATGGCGGGCAGCTCGGTGCCCAGCGCCGCCTCGTGCGTATCGCCCTGCACAATCTCGCGGAAGTGCGCGTAGGTGGTTTTCTGCGGCGCTTTATTTAGTGACAGCCAGAACTGCGCCTCGCCCACTGCCGGGCTGCTGTTGGTGCGCGACGCCAGTTGCCCCACGCGCTGCTGAAATGCCGTGGGCTCAGTGGCCGTGGTATTCTGCGGCATAAAGCCCCGCATTCCGCCCGATAATTCCAGAAAAACCCTGGCCGGCAGCGGCGCCGACGCATCAGGCGCGGCCGGCGCGGGCTTTGCCGCAGTGGCCGGGGGGGTAGAAGTTCCTGTAGTGTCATCCACTTCGCCGCAGCTGCTGAGCAATGCGCCGCCGATGGTAGTAAAAGCCAGAAAAGCCGCCGTGAGGTGGGTGCGCATACGCCAGTAGGTTGAGCCGGCCACGAGTGTGGCACTTCAAAGCGCAAGTAACGGCTTTTGGCGGGAAGGGGATATGCGCGGGAATCTATTCTACTGGCAGTCTAGTCAGAAATTGCTGTACCTGCTCATGAAAGGCCCGGAAACTAACCGATACTTCAGCCATCCAATTAACGCGCGCTACAGTAAGCGTCGCGAGAAGCTCTTTTCTGATAGTCTCCTTCGTCTTAGCTGCGTCGGCATACACCGCATCTTTTGCCTGGCTATTCGGCTTACGCTCAAGAGGTTCATTACTAGGATACTGAGCTAGGTATAAAAGCCAATGCTCAGCGCACTGCATCGGTAACATAAGCACCGTGCGGTTATGCCATTGGACCGGAATTTTAGCTCTGAGTTCCGCTGCTCGTTTTTCGTGATAAGCGAACTCAAAGGAATCAACGTCGCGCCCGATGAATAACCAATCTACTATTGGGTAGCCAAGTACAAATGCCTCGCGGCAAGCATCAGCGCAACGACGGTCCACTACCTTATTATTCATCGGACCAAATTGCTTGCCGAAGTAAGCTACCGAATCAAATAAAGTACTGCCATCAGGTGTTTCATAGCATTGCAGATAAGCTGCCAGAAATTCCCGTTGGGCAATGTCTTCCCCGAAAAAACCGTACTGAAGTACTCGCATTACCTTACGCACCAAG
The DNA here is from genome assembly GCF_020012125.1 of Hymenobacter psoromatis. Lineage (NCBI taxonomy): Bacteria > Pseudomonadati > Bacteroidota > Cytophagia > Cytophagales > Hymenobacteraceae > Hymenobacter > Hymenobacter psoromatis. The sequence goes on along the minus strand of NZ_JAIFAG010000001.1, from coordinate 3,964,590 downwards.
TACTTCAGGCACACCACCCAGAAAACCAGATACCCAGTATTCTCCTAACGCATCAGTATAATGAATTGCCTCTTGTCCAGCAGCTTCCAACTTAGCATTGGTTTCGGCAATAATGTCAGCCGCATTGTGAATTACCGTCTCACCATTCTCCCGGTCAAATACTGAAATGCACTCGGGAATATCGGCGAAATGGTCTACTACGTAGGGACTGTGTGAGGTAAGAATAATTTGAATGTCGCGTAACCGAGCCAATTCAAAAATGAAATCCATTACCTCCTTAATGCGGCGCGGGTGAATTCCTTTTTCGGGTTCTTCCAGTAGCAACAGCTTCGGCGGGTCCGGTTGGTGGACGATGCAAAGAAGAGCTAGGAAGTAAAGAACGCCTTCTGAGACTTCCTCGGCCCAGTAAGCAGTGCCTTTTTGGTCGAAAAATTTGAGCTTTAATTTGCCAGGTTCATCTGGGTCAGCAGGAGTAGTTATAGCAACTATATCTTGCACGCAATTCTTTAAGTCATCTACAAGGCGATTAAAATGCGGCTTATGATTTTGGTCCAGGTGGAATAAGAATAAAACTAAGTCAGCGCCATCTGGGGATAAGATACTAATGCTACGAAGATTACTACTGGTTTTTAGTCGTTCAGGGTTAGTATTGTAAATTAAAGTATTCTTGGTCATGGAATATAGTTCGCGGGGAGTAGACTGAAACTCTCCATTAATAATTCCTAGATTAGAATCAAGTGGAATTTTGATGGAATTTTTTTGAATTAAAATTCTCTGTTGTATAACATCATCAGTTAACCATGTTAGTACAGCAGTATGCTTGCCATCTGTTAAGTCCGCAACTGTAGTAAAAGCCATTGTCGCAGGGGAATCGTAGGGTCTATGCTGCAATTCCTTAGGTAGGTTATCTCGCCCCGCGTGAGGGGCCTTATTACTGTTCGATAATAATCCTGCTATTAATTCAACCCCCTTCAGATAATTCGACTTCCCCGAATTATTCGGCCCGATAAACAGATTTACCTGCCCCAGCTTCACCGAGGCGTCGCGGATGCTGCGGAAGTTCTGGATGCGAAGGGAGGTGAGCATGGGAGGGGGGGGGTAGGGCGCACGAAGGTAGAATGCCAAAGCCGGGCGGATGTTGGCAAAGTGATTTACGGAAAAACAGAAAACGTATTCTCCGCAAGAGTTGCGGAGAATACGTGGCTTAATCTCCGCACGCGCCCTGCGCCCTACCCCAGCAATTCCTCAATATCGGCCCGCGTCAGCGACTTTATCACGGCCTCGTCATTGGTTATCAAGTCGCTTACCAGCTGTAGCTTACGCTTTTGCAAGGCCAGAATTTTCTCCTCTACCGTGCCCTGGCTGATGAACTTGTACACGAACACCGGGCGCTGCTGGCCGATGCGGTGGGCACGGTCGATAGCCTGGGCCTCCACGGCCGGGTTCCACCAGGGGTCCAGGATGAACACGTAGTCGGCGGCCGTGAGGTTGAGTCCTACCCCCCCGGCTTTGAGGCTAATGAGGAAAATCTGCAAATCGGGGTCCTGCTGGAAGCGGTCTACCTCGGCCTGGCGGTCGCGGGTGTGGCCGTCGAGGTAGGCGTAGGCGAGCTGGCGCTCATCGAGGCCGGCGCGCACCAGGCTCAGGTGCTGCACGAATTGGCTGAAAACAAGGACCTTGTGGCCTTCGGCCACCACGCTGCGCAGCATCCGCAGCACCTCGCGCAGCTTGCCCGATTCGCCGGTGTAGGCGGCATCGGCCAGGCGCGGGTGGTTGGCAATCTGGCGCAGGCGCGTGAGGCCCTGCAATAGCATCAGCTGCGTGCCGCCGGCGGGGGTAGGGGCGTGCCCGTCCAGCGTTTCCATTATTTTATTGCGGTAGAAACTCTTGGTTTCCTCGTAAAACTGCTGCTGCTCGTCGGTGAGCGGGCAGTAGCTGAGGTGAATCGTTTTCTCGGGTAGTTCGCTGGCTACCTGCGCTTTGTGACGACGCAATACGAAGGGCTTGATGAGCGCGTGCAGCTTGCGGGTGCGGCTCTCGTCCTGGTTTTTCTCGATGGGCTTCACGAATTCCTTCCGAAAAAACGCCTGCGTGCCCAGCAAGCCGGGATTGATGAACGACATCTGCGACCACAAGTCCATCGTGGAGTTCTCGACCGGCGTGCCGGTTAGGATGAGCCGGTGCCGCGCCCGCAGCTGCCGCACCGCCTGCGCGGTGGTCGAGCTGGGGTTTTTGATGGCCTGCGACTCGTCAAGTATGACGTAATCAAACTGATAGCTGGCCAGTAATTCGGTATCCAACCGCACGATGCCGTAGCTGGTCAGCACGATGTCGTAGTCGGCAAACTGCGCCACGCTCTTGTCGCGGTAGGTGCCAGTATAAGTCAGCAGCCGCAGGCCGGGCGTAAACTTACGTGCTTCGTTTATCCAGTTGTGAACCAGCGAAGTAGGTAATACTAAGAGCGAGGCCGCGCCCTTTGCCGCGCCGCTTTCCTGGCGCTCCAGCAGCATAACCAGCGTTTGGACGCTTTTGCCCAAACCCATATCGTCGGCCAGGCAGCCGCCGAGGTGATAGTCCTGCACGAAACGCAGCCAGTTGTAGCCCGCGTGCTGGTAGGGCCGCAGCGTACCCCGAAAGCCGACGGGTAGGGGCCGCTCCTCCACGGTGGCAAAGTCGCGCAGCTTTTCGAGGCGGCGCGTGAGGGTCACGGTTGCTAGGTTATCGGCCTCTAAATCAGTGACCAGCGATAAGTGGTGGCGGCGCAGCGATAGCGGCTGGTCCTCGGTTTCTTCGGCAAATGCGAACAGCTCGAGGTAGTCCGTAAACCACTCATCGGGGATGAAGGCGACCTGGCCGTTGGGCAGGCGATACTCGCGGCGGCGCTGCAAGATGTAGGGTCGCAGCCGGATAAACGGCACCGCATACTCGCCAAACCAGACCGTGCCGCGCACGTCGAACCAGTCGCCACGCTCCTCAATGCCCACGTCCACCCGCACCGGCCCAATGAAGTAATCCTGGCTGGCCGAGGCCGCGCCCTGCACCTGAAAGCCGTGGGCGGCCAGGGCCGGCGCATGGTCGTGCAGCCAGCGAAACGCCTCCGCTTTGGGCAAGGTGGCGTGGCCGTCGGCATCGAGGGATAGGCCATGCTCGCGCAGCTCATCGGCGCGCTCGTTTTCTTCCTTGGCTGAGCGCAGCAGGCGGCGAAAGATGTAGGAGTCAGCGTCTTCCTCCAGCTGTACGCTCATGGGGCGCGGGGGGGTAAGGGGTAGGTCGTAGGCCCCATAGCGGAAGGTGAGCGAGAAAAATAACGGTGCTTCGTCGGTACCCGCGCCCGGAATTACGACCGGCTTGGGCAGCGGCACGCGGCCGCGCCGGGGCGGGCCGGGCGGGCGCACGGGTACCACCGGCGCGCCTGCCGCCAGGCCGGGCGGCATGTCCGAAAACGTGAGCTGCGGCCGGGCCAGGTAGCGCTCAGTGCGAATATCGAAGCCACGGGCGTGCACGTCGAACGACTCCATGAGCGGGGCCACGAACTTCTGAAAATAGCTCTTCTCCACGGCCCGCGGCACCACGATAAACTTCTTATTCAGAAAGGGTTGCAGCTTGCGGCCGTCCACGTCGTGGCGGAAGCAGTAGAGCACGTCGTCCACCAGCAGCCAGGCCGGCTGCTGGCACACCAGTACGGCATTCTTAAATTGAAAATCAAGCTTCTGAGTCTGGTACTGAATAGTTGGGAAATAGTGCGTGCCCTCGTCGTTGCGCCGGAAGTGAAACAGCACTGAGGCGGGGGTAGGGGCCAGCTTCAACTCGCGCCAGGTGGGCTCCCCATCGCGCCCCATAATGAAAACGTGCTTGCCTTGCAGGCCCGCCAGTAGCCGGCCCAGGCGCTGCTGCACGTAGCGCCCTACGGCCTCCTGCATGGGCTTATCGCCCTTGTCAGGATTATAGATTTTTAGGAAAAACTCGGCCGGTGTGATTTTACGGGGCCAGAATTCCTTAATAACTGCGTCTTGCTGCAGTTCGTCGCAAAGCTTGATTAGCTCGTAGTCGTCACGCTCCAGCCCGTCGGCAAATTCCGGCGCGTTTTTGGCCGAAACCGTTTGGTGCTGCAAGGTGAGCTGCCCGCGCGGGCCCAGCTGCACCACGTGTGCCGTAAAGAGGTGGCCCAGGTACTCGTGCGCGAACAACGAGTAGACAAGCTGGAAAGGTAGCGTAGTAGAAACATTCATAGCTGAGCACGAGAGCGCGCAAGTTAGCTACGAATTTCGGGTAAGAAGGTAAAGAAAATTTATGATTGAGCAATTAAGTGATTGAGTGACTGAGTAGGAATTGCAGTTACTTCGCTTGCACTGACAATTGCCTCATATTCACTCAGTCACTCAATCACCAACTTACAAATTTTCGCGAATCTGCATCCGGCCTGCGTTCAGCGCCGGGCGAATGGATACGGCCAGCGTTATCGAAATAATGGCCAGCGAAATAAAGAAAATGTCGCTGGCTTGCATCTTCACCGGGTACGAGTCCACGACACTCGTGGCCATGCCCATGCTCACGACGTGAAATGTTTGCTGCGCCCAGCAAATGCCTACCCCCAGCACCAGCCCCACCACGGCACCCACCAGCGCCACAATGGCCCCCACCAGTAGAAACGACTGTCTCACGGTCTGCTCAGTGGCCCCCATCGCCTGTAGCACGGCGATATCCTTGCGCTTGTCAATAACCAGCATCGAAAGCGAAAAAAAGATGTTGAGCGAGGCGATAAGTAGAATGAAAGCAAAGGTGATGAATACGAACAGCTTCTCAATCTTGATGGCTTTGAGTAGGCTCACGTGCTGCTCGTCGGAGTCGAGCACCGTGAACCGCTGGCCCAGACGCTCACGCAGGGCATCGCGGACGCTGGCCAGCCGGAAGCTGTCGCCAACGCGCACGTAGAGCGCCGTGCGCCGGTGGCCGTAGCCCAGCAGCCGTTGCGCAAAGCTCAGGGGCACAAATAGGTAGCTGTCGTCGAGGTGCTGCTCAATCTGGAAGACGCCGCCGGCCAGGATGGTCTCTTCGTTGAAGGCTTTATCGGGGTTGATGCTGAGCGTTTTTCGGCCTGGCTCCTGACGGGGGTAGAGCAAGCGCAGGGGCGAGAGGCGGTTGTCGAGGGTAATACCCAGTTCGACCTGCACGCCCTCGCCGATAAGGGCATATTCGCGCTCGCCGCGGCGCAGGCGGTGGTCGCCGGCCACCAGGTTCGAGTCAATCGGAATCTGCCCGAAATAATTTTCCGACAGCCCGCGCATCTTCACCACCATCTGGCGGTCGTGGTATTGCAGCAGGGCGTTGTCTTCGATTACTTCCGTCACGAGGGCTACCCCCGGCGTGTTCTGCACCTTAGTAAGCAGCAGGGTATCAACGGGAAATGACTTGCCCTCGCGGGCCGCGATGACCAAGCTCGGGTCCGATTTGCCGTAGAGCGAGCGCACCAAGTCTTCCAGCCCGTTGAATACCGAGAGCACGATGATGAGCGCCGCCGTGCCCACCGCCACGCCCACCATCGAGATGTTAGAGATGATGGTAATGATGTTGCGCTTTTTCTTGGAAAGGAAATAGCGCCGGGCAATGAGAAAGGGTACATTCACCGCAGATTCAAACTGATTTAACGGATTTCGCAGATACGCCGCTGACGCGGCTGGCTACTTCCAGGCTTTGACAATCAGCCCCGTCCCCGAATCGTGGGTCGTGCGCACGTCCAGCCAATTCAGCAGCAAGCAGAAAGGGAATACTACCGCATAGTAAAAGGGCAGTAGCACGAAAAACCAGCGTGACTTGCCCAACAGCAAAATTGGATATTTCATGCTGAGCCGCCACGAAATCTGGCCCGGCTCGCCGTAACTATAACGGGCCTCAATGCGCTCGAAGCCCGCGGTGCGCAGCTTCTGTTGCATCTCGTGTATGTTATAGCCATCGCGCACATGCTCCTCAATGAAGCTCGATTCGGAGTCGTCGTGCACATCGGAGCCGCCCTGGTCGCTGGGGGTCGAGATGAGCAGCATCCCGCCATCCCGGAGCGAGGCGTGGATATTGCGAAACACCTCCACGTCTTCCAGAATGTGCTCCATTACATCCACGGCCAGGGCCAGGTCGAAAGAATTGGGCTCCTGATACAGCACCAGGTCCTGCACTGCGAACTGCACCTGCGGCCGGCCGATGGCCTGGAAAAACCGGTTGGAATCGGCCACCTGCTCCTCCTTCACGTCCACGGCCAGAATGCGCCAGAGCTTACTCAGGCCGCTGAGCCAATAGCTGTATTGGCCGTAGCCTGCGCCGGCATCCAGAATGTCGAGGGGCTGGCGGGTATGGGTGCGGGCCCATTGGCGCAGTTCGCGGTGCACGTGCCAGGTGCGCAGCAGCAGCAAATCGAGCAGGTGATAAAACAAGCGCCGCAGCCACGGCGAGCGATTAAAAACATTGCCCAGGCTGCGCTTAATAGGGTCGTAATGCAAAGGAAATCAACAAGGAACAGTGAGTAATTGAGCAGGTCGCCAGCCCCGTGCTATTCGTCGGCTGAGGGGTTGAAGAGCCGGGGGCGGGGTAGGGCCGCGTCGTCGTCGTCGCCGTCCGGCTCGGGCGCAGCCGCCGGAATATCGAGCTTGCTGAGCACCTGGTCCATGTGGGCGGCGTAGGCGGCGCTGTCGTCGTGGTAAAACGTCAGCTCCGGCACCACCCGCGCCTGCTTGCCAATGCGCTTGCCTAGGGCGTAGCGGATTTCCTTGGTGTGCTCCTCAATGGCGTCGAGGCGCGCGGGCGCGTCGTTGCCGATGAGCAGGCTCAGGTACACGCGCGCCACGGCCAGGTCAGGCGTCACCTTCACGGTGCTGATGCTCGGCACCAGCCCACCGCCAAACAGGTGCGGCAGGTCGCGCTGCAGCACCTGGGCCAGCTCCTGCTGAAGCAGGCTGGCCATTTTTTGTTGTCGTTTGCTTTCCATAGTAAATAGCAAAGGTAGGGTTCTGGTGCTTGGTGCCTGAATTAGGTAGCTATTTATCCTTGTCCAACGACCTTTGCCCTGGCAAGGTCACGAGCAAATTAGCCCAAGCACCAAGCACTAAGTACCAAGCACCAAAAATTTGCTGCGTTTTTTCAAAAGCTCCCTACCCGCCCAGGTCCTACTGCTGCTGGGACTGGTGCTGGCTCTGCGGCTGCCGCTGCTGTGGCTGGGCCTGCCCGTGTCGGCTGCCGAGCTGCGCCTGCTACTGCTGGGCGAGGGGGTAGGGGCGGGGGCCTGGCCCTACCGCGACCTCTACGACGGCACCGGGCCGCTGGCCGCCGCCGCCGCCGGCCTGCTCCAGCTGGCCTGGGGCCGCCCGGTGCTGCTGTACCGGGTGGCGGCGCTGGCCCTGCTGCTGGTGCAGGCACTGCGCTTCAACCAAGTGCTCAACCGTGCCGGCGTGCACCCCGAGCGCGGCTACCTGGCGGCCCTCACCTACCTGGTGGTGGGCAGCGTGAGTGCCGACCTCGATGGGCTGTCGCCGCTGCTCATGGGCCACACCTTTATTGTGTTCTCCATCAGCACGTTGCTGCCCACCTCGCGGGAGGGCTACGACAACCGCCGGCTGTTTCGGGCCGGATTCGTGATTGGGCTGGCGGCGCTCTGCTACCTGCCGCTGGGCCTATTCGTGGGGGTAGGGCTGTTCGCGGTGCTCGTGTTCGCGGCCAATGCGTTTCGTAGCTCCTTGCTGCTGGTGTGCGGGTTTTTGTCGCCCTACGCGCTGATAGCCACGGTATTCTTGTACGTCGGAGCCCTGGATAACTTTGCCTGGATGAACCTGGCGCGGGGCCTGCGCCCGGCCGTGGCCGCCACCGACGGCCTGCCGCCCACCGTGGCCTGGCCCCTGCTGGCGGGGGTAGGGGTCCTGTTGGCGCTAGCGCTGGCGCGGGCGGCCAGTACGGCACTGGGCTTGGTTTTTCAAGTAAATTTCCGGCAATTGATGCTGGTGTGGCTGGTAGTAGCGGCGGCGGTGCTGGTAGTAGGGCGGGGGCTGGCTCCTGGTTCGCTGGTGCTGGTGCTGCCGCCGCTGGCGTATTTCAGCTTGTTTTTGTGGCAGCGGCTGCCAGGCCGGGCCGGCTGGGTGCCTGAGTTATTATTCTTGGTCGTGCTGGGCCTGGTAGTAGGGCTGCGCTACCGGGTGCTGGTGCCGGGCCTACCAGGCTTACTGCGCCTACCCCCCGAAAGCGCCTTTGCCCCGCAGCCTAACACCACTTACCACCGCCTCACGGCCGGCCGGTCGGTACTGGTGCTGGGCCCCGACCGCCGCATCTACCTCGACCACCCCGCCGCCCGGCCCTACCTCGACTGGCCCCTGGCCCAAGCCGATTTCGGCCACCTCACCGAATACGCGGCCGTGGTGCGGGTAGCGCGCAGCCTGGGCCCGCGCCCGCCCGCCTATATCCTGGACCAAAGAGGGCTGCTGCCCCGCCTGCGCTACCTATTACCCGGCGTGTTTGGCCGCTATGAGCCAGTGCCCGGCGTGCCGGGAGTATACCAAGCGGTGAAATAAAAACAGCCTCTTAGTACGAGCGAAGCGCGGCAAGCGCGCCCGAACGAGTCATTCGGGTGCGCTTGCCGCGCTTCGCTCGTACTAACGAATACAAGGACTACTCCGCGCCCGGTATCAGCAGCTCGGCATTGAGCTTGGCGGCGCTGTTGCGGCGCACCACGCGGGCAATGTGGATACTCAGTTCGTAGAGCAGCAGAATAGGGATAGTAACGATAATCTGGGCCGAAATATCGGGCGGGGTGATGATGGCCGCGATAATGAGGATGACTACGATGGCGTGTTTGCGGTACACCGTCATCAGCTCGGGCGTGACGAGGCCGGCTTTCGCCAGGAAAAATACTATCATGGGCAGCTCAAACACGAAGGCGCACGAGAGCGTCATGGTTGTGAGCGTGCTCAGGTAGCTCTGCAAGTCAATCTGGTTCTGGATGGTAGGGTCTACCGTGTACGAGGCCAGGAAGTTGATACTCATCGGCGCGGCGATGTAATAGCCAAACAGCAAGCCCAGAATAAACAAGATGGACACGAAAAACACCGCGCCCTTCGAGTTGGCCCGCTCGTGGGGGTAGAGGCCGGGCTTCACGAAGCGCCAAATCTCCCAAAACAGGTAGGGAAAGGCCAGGCAGATGCCCACTACGAACGAGGTGCTGATGTGCATCGTCAACTGCCCGCTCATCTCGCGGTTCTGGATAATAAAATTGACCTGGTTCTCGCACGGGTCGGTGGAGCCGAAGAAATGCCCGATTTTGCAGAACGTCTGATAGGTCCAGAAATCGGAGCGCGACGGCCCCAAAATCAGGTCGTGAAACAGAAATCTTTTGGCAAAAAACGCGCACAGCGAAAAGACCACCACGGCAATTGCCGCCCGGATAATGTGCCAGCGCAACGCTTCCAGGTGGTCAATAAAAGACATCTCCGCCTCGCCCTCAGCGGCGGCGCGGTTCTGTTGAAATTTCTGAGTGGGGGAAGCCAAGGGGGAAATGAGTAATGGAAGTAATGAGCGTAACAGGAGTAAGAAGTAATGAAAGCAATTTCGTTCAAGTGGTCAGAACGTCATGGCTCTCCTTGCTCAAGCTATTCCCATTACGCCTGAAATAGGGGGTAGGCTTGCATCCACTCGTTAACTTGGTGGCGCACGCCCGCAATGCGGCTGGTGTCGGCGTGGTGGGTAAGGGCCTCGTCAATCAGCTCCACGATGCGCACCATGTCGGCTTCGACCAAGCCGCGGGTAGTTACGGCGGCCGAGCCAATGCGGATGCCGCTGGTCACGAAAGGCGACTTATCATCGAAGGGCACCATGTTCTTGTTGATGGTAATGTCGGCCTGCACCAGGGTGTTCTCGGCCAGTTTGCCGGTCAGGCCCTTCGAGCGCAGGTCAATGAGCATCAAGTGGTTGTTAGTACCACCCGAGATAATGTCGTAGCCGCGGTTGCTGAACTCGCTGGCCAGCGCCTGCGCGTTTTCCTTTACCTGATGAATGTAGCGCGTATAGCCCTCGCCCAGCGCCTCGCCGAAGGCCACGGCCTTGGCCGCAATGACGTGCTCGAGCGGCCCGCCCTGCGTGCCCGGAAATACGCCTGAGTCGAGCAGGGCCGACATGGGGCGGATTTCGCCCTTCGGCGTCTTCAGGCCAAACGGGTTGTCGAAGTCCTGCCCTAGCAGGATGAGGCCACCGCGCGGGCCGCGCAGCGTCTTGTGGGTCGTGGTGGTCACGATATGGCAATGCTCAAACGGCGAATTGAGCAAGCCTTTGGCAATGAGGCCACTGGGGTGCGAAATATCGGCCAGCAGCAGCGCGCCTACCTCATCGGCGGCGCGGCGCAGGGCAGCGTAGTTCCAGTCGCGCGAGTAGGCCGAGGCCCCGCAGATAATCATTTTGGGGCGTTCGCGGCGGGCTGTGTCAATCACCTTATTCCAATCGATGAGGCCGGTTTCCTTCTCTACCCCGTAAAAAGACGGCTGGTAAAGCTTACCCGAAAAATTGACCGGTGAGCCGTGCGTGAGGTGCCCACCGTGGCTGAGGTCGAAACCCAGAATTTTGTCGCCGGGGTTGAGGCAGGCCAGCATCACGGCCGCGTTGGCCTGCGCGCCGGAGTGGGGCTGTACGTTCACCCAGGCCGCGCCGAATAGCTCTTTGGCCCGGTCAATGGCCAGCTGCTCTACCTGGTCCACCACCTCGCAGCCGCCATAGTAGCGCTTGCCGGGCAGGCCCTCGGCGTATTTATTGGTGAGTACTGAGCCCTGCGCCGCCATTACCTGGTCCGAAACGTAGTTCTCGGAAGCAATCAGCTCCAGGCCGTGGGTCTGGCGCTGGCGCTCCTGCGCAATGAGGTCGAAAACGGCCGTATCATAGTCGGCGGTCGGGGCGAGGGTAGGGGCAGTGGCTTGCATACCCCAAAAGTACGACGGAGTGTAGGGTAAGCTTTAGCTTGCCGGGTAGCAGAATGTGCAGTAATCTTCAGCTTGCCGTTTTAGCACGAACAATTCACGTCCGGTAAGCTAAAGCTTACTCTAACCCGCTACTCCGGCAAGCCAAAGTTTACCGCACGGCGATGGGGTAGGGCTCTTCGCGGTTCTCCACCAAGTGCAGTTTCCAGCTGTCCAAGTTGAGCGCGGCCAAGTGGCGCAACTCGGGGTTGAGCCGGAACGCGCAGCCGGTGTCTAGGTCGATAGCCCCGGCTTTGGCGGCTACGGTGGCTTGCACCTCGGCCACGGGGGTAGGCACGTGGCCATGTAGCAGGCGCTTGCCCGCCAGCCGCGCGGGGTCATAGGTAAACTCTTTGCTGTAAAGCATGCTCTGCATGTCTTCGCGCATCTCGGCGGGGGGTAGGGCGAAGTTGAAGCCGGCGTGTACGAGCACAAAGTCGGGTAGTTCCAGCTGGAGGGGTAGGGCATTGAGCCAGGCCACGTACCGGCCCGGAATAGCAGCAGCCCGCGCCACCCCAAAGCTGGTCAGCGTCAATTGCCGCTCGGCTGCCAGCTTCCACATGCCGTTGGCATTGGGCTCGCCGTGGATGGTGGCCAGTAGCTCGTGCTCGTGGTTGCCACGCAGGCAGTGCACCTGGTAGCCAGCAGCTTGCAGCTGCATTAGGTAATCGAGCACGCCGGCGCTATCGGGACCCTTGTTCACGTAGTCGCCCAGCAGGTAGAGGTGGTCGGCGGGGCGCAGATGCAACTCTTCTTCTACCAGGTGGCGGAAGGTGCGCAGGCAGCCGTGCAGGTCGGTGGCGGCGAAGCGACGCATATCGAGGCGATTAATGGAGATAATATGTTTTTTGTCAACAGCTTGTAAAAACGCAAAGCCCCGACCAGTGGCCGAGGCTTTGCGTTTTGTAAGTAAGCCGGCTGGTGCTCAGGCGTAGCTGCCTTTGCCGTTGTCGGGCTTGTTGTGGCCACGATTGGGGTGCTGCACGCCAGCATCCTGGGCTTCGTCTTCGAGGCGAGTTTCGGTGGCCTCATCAAGGTCGTCGACGGGTAGGACGTCGGCCTTGGTGTGCTCGGGCATGCCAGCTTCATTCTTGCTGGTCTGCGACTGCTTATTCTGCTCCGTGTGGTGGGTTGACATAAGTAGAAGGCTATTACACTAGGTGGGAAAATGCCTGCAGCCAGGACTAATGGCGGTTGGGGTGCGTTACGGGAGCGTCTTGCGCATCTTGCTGCAATTGCTTTTCCGTTTTTTCATCGCGCTCCGCGTCATGGTCTTCGCCAGTGCCAGCGGCTTGCTTGGCTACGTTAGGGCCGCCCTGGTGCGATTCGCCCTGCTTGCTTGATTTGTGGTCTGCCATTGGAAAAGGAAATAGGAGGTGGAAAGTATAAATCGGAAAGTAGAAGACACGAGTTGCCGTGCCTCCTGCTTTCTGTTGCAATTAAAACCCTTGGTCGATAGCTGAATCTTTAGCATCGGGGTCGGTTAGTTCAGCGTTGGTATCGGTGCCAGTGATGGGGGGTAGGGGCTTGGGGGCCATTTGGCCCATGCCCACGTGCGATTCGGCATCCTCCATCTCGTCGGAGCCTTTGCGCAGGTCGTCGGCTTCGAGTTCATCTACGGGACCGCGCTGGGGGCGATGGCCATTTTCGTCGCGCTCATCGTCGGGGCTGGGTAGGTCTTGGTCAGGACGCTGATTGGCTCCCTGCTCGGCAGTACGCATATTGTCGCCGGGCTGGTAGGTACTGGCCGCGTCCGAGTTCATTGCCAGCGAGGTTTCACCATCGCCGCTGGTAGTGCCAAAGCCCTGCTTGCCATCGCGGTTGCCAAAGCCACCGCGCGCTTCCTCATTTTTGGGTGGGTCAGCATTCGGAATACGCAGGCCGGCGGCAAATTCTTCCTCGGTCGTATCGTCGTTGATAACGCGGATGGGGCGGTTGTTTGGGTCAACTGGCATGGTCAGATTAGCTAAGCAAATGGTAAAGGGGTGTACTCAGGTTTGGGCGTTTGGGTTTTTGGAAGGAGCGCAGGGTAAGCTTTAGCTTGCCGTTTTATCCTGCCACACTACGCCAATTTTCCTGTTCTGGCAAGCTAAAGCTTACCCTGCGCTCCTTCCTACCTTTGCGCCCATGCCCGAAGCCGCTGCTCTTACCCTCGTGCCTACCCCCATCGGCAACCTCGAAGACATTACGCTGCGGGCCATTCGCACACTGCGCGAGGTGGATGTAGTGCTGTGCGAGGACACCCGCACCAGCGGCCGGCTCATGCAGCATTTAGAAATAAAAAAGCCCCTGCAAGCCTACCACTTACACAATGAGCACCAGGTAGTGCCCCGCCTGCTGGAGCGCCTGGCCAAAGGCGAGCGCATGGCCCTGGTGAGCGACGCCGGCACGCCCGGTATCTCCGACCCCGGCTTTTTGCTGGTGCGCGAGTGCCTGGCCCAGGGCCTGCGCGTGGAGTGCCTACCCGGCCCCACGGCCCTGGTGCCGGCCTTACTAAAGTCAGGTTTCGGGGCCGAGCGGTTCGCCTTCGAAGGCTTTTTGCCGGTGAAAAAAGGCCGCCAGACCCGCCTGCAAGAGTTGGCCCGCGAAATGCGGACGCTCATTTTCTACGAGTCGCCGCACCGCATTGTGAAGACGCTCACGCAGCTGGCCGAGGTGTTTGGGGCCGACCGGCCAGCTAGCGTCAGCCGCGAATTGACCAAGCTGTTTGAAGAAACCCTTACTGCCTCGCTCGGCGAGCTAGCCGCCACGCTAGCCGCCCGCCCGGCCATTAAAGGCGAAATTGTACTGGTAGTAAAAGGTGCTGAATATGAGCGAATTGAGCGCAGCAAATACGCCGCCCACGACGAAGATGCCGATGACCCCGCCGATGCCGACGACGATGGTGATGCCGACAATGACCCCACCGCCTAGCTTCTGGCAGCGCCCGCTGGTACTGGGTAGCCTCAGCGCCCTGCTGCTGTGCGGTGGCTGGCCGCCCTACCCGTCGGCCGCGCCGGCGCTGCTGCTCTTCATTGGCTGGGTGCCCTACCTGCTGATGGAGCGGCAGCTCACGCTGACCGAGGCGCGCAAGGGCCGCGTATTTGCCTGCACCTACTGGCTGCTGCTGGTCTGGAACGCGCTCACTACTTGGTGGGTAAGCTTCAGTACGCTGGGCGGCGGCATCGCGGCCGTGGTGCTCAATGCCCTACTCATGTGCCTGCCGCTCATGGCCTTCCGGCAGACCAAGAAGCGGTTTGGCAATCGCCTGGGCTACCTCTCGCTGCCCATCTACTGGATTGCCTTCGAGCAGCTGCACCTGCACTGGGACCTCACCTGGCCCTGGCTCACGCTGGGCAACGGCTTTGCGGCCGCCCCGCAGTGGGTGCAGTGGTACGAATACACCGGCTTTTTGGGCGGCTCGGTGTGGGTGTGGGTAGTGAATTTACTCGTATTCTGGGCTGGGTGGGGGCCGCAGGGCGTGCCTTTTTGGGCGCTAAATGGTCCCCGCCGCTGGCGCTGGGGCGTACCGATGGCGGCTATTTGGCTGCCTATTATCGTTTCCACTACTATTGGGCGCAACTACCAGGAAAAAGGCTCTACCGCCGAGGTAGTGGTAGTGCAGCCTAACTTCGACCCCTACGTGGAGAAGTTTGAGGGCGGCACTAAGTTCATCTCCCCTAACGAGCAGCTCACCCGTTTTCTGCAATTGTCGGAGCAACACCTGACGCCCGCCACCCGGCTGATAATCTGGCCCGAAACCGCCCTAGAAGAGGCCATCTGGGAAAACACGGTGGAACGGGACCCCAAAATCCAGCGTATCCGCGTGTGGCTGGGGCAGCACCCCGGCGTGGCGCTGCTCACGGGCATCACAACCGTCGGCTCATACCCGAATAAAGAGGCGGCCAGCGCTACGGCCCGCTACCGCGACGACCTGGGCTACTACGACACCTTCAACGCGGGTGCCTACTTCGCCTCCGCCACGGCCCCCATTGCCTTCTACCACAAGTCGCGGCTGGTGCCGGGGGTCGAGAATGTGCCCCCCGTACTCACCGCCCTCGTTTCGCACATCGACTTGGGCGGCTACGTAGGTTCCTATGGTAGTCAGACCGAGCGCACCGTATTTGCCGCGCCGGCCAACGCGCCGGCCCTGCGCATCGCCCCCATCATTTGCTACGAGTCTATTTACGGGGATTTTGTGAGCGAATACATCCCCAACGGGGCCACGCTGCTGGCTCTCTTTACCAACGATGCCTGGTGGCACGACTCGCCGGGCTACCGGCAGCTGTTGCGCTACGGCAGCCTGCGCTGCATCGAAACCCGCCGCGACTTGGCCCGCGCGGCCAATACCGGCTTCACCGGCTTCATCAACCAGAAGGGTGAAATCTATCAGCAGGTGCCCGCCTGGATTGCCACCGCCAGCCGCGGCACCGTGCACCTGAACAACGAGGTGACGTTTTACGCCCGCTTCGGCGAGCTTATCGGGCGCGCCGCGCAGCTGCTGGCGGTGCTGGGGATAGTGGCCGTAGTAGGCTGGATGCTGCGCGCTCGCGTACTGAATCATTAATGTCTCAATCTAAGCGTGGATTACAGAGTCTGCGCTACTTTCTTATGACCCCCGACCTCCTACCCCTCTCGCACGCTGTGGCCGCGCTCTGCCGCCAGGCGGGTCAGTTTATCCGCCAGCAAGTGACGGATTTTGATGCCTCTAAAATTGAAAGCAAGGGCCTGCACGATATGGTTTCTTATGTGGATAAGGAGTCGGAGAAAATGCTGGTGGCGGGCCTGCAACAGCTGCTACCCACGGCCGGCTTCGTAACGGAGGAAGGCACCGTGGCCAACACCGAAGCCAGCCAGACCGAGTACCGCTGGATAATTGACCCGCTCGACGGCACCACTAATTTCATCCACGGCCTACCCTGCTTCGCAGTGAGCGTGGCCCTGGCGCGCGGCAACGAGCCAGTGCTAGGCGTGGTATATGAGGTGAGCCGCGACGAGTGCTTCCGCGCCGCGCAGGGCCACGGCGCGTTTTTGAATGAGCAGCCCATCCGCGTGAGCACCGCCGACAAGATGGATAATACGCTCATCGCCACCGGCTTGCCCTTCTACAAGTTCACCCATCTTGATGCCTACCTGCGCATCCTCACCGAGTTTATGCAGAACTCCAGGGGCCTGCGCCGCTGGGGCTCGGCGGCCACCGACCTGGCCTACGTGGCCTGCGGACGCTTCGACAGCTACTTTGAGTTCAACATCAATTCCTACGATGTGGCCGCCGGTGTCTTGCTCGTGCGCGAGGCGGGGGGTAGGGTCACGCAGTGGCTGGCCGATGGCGACCCGGTATTCAACCGCGAAGCGCTGGCTACCAATGGCTTAGTGCACGACGAGATGCAGGCCGTGCTGAAGCAGCACTGGGGTGAGGGCTTTCAGTGGTAGCCGCCTGAGCGCCGGTTGCCTCGCCTAAACTTTTCTGACGGCCGCTCAGTTTTCTTGATATCATGGAGACGCAACTGCTCATAGTCATTGCCTTGTTCGCCGCCGCGCTTTATTATTTGGGCCGGCGCGTGTACCAAACATTCGCCGCCAAGGGGCAGGCCGGCTGCGCCAAAGGCTGCGGCGGCGCGTGCGGTGCAGCCTTTGACGTAGAGGCCATGCAACGCACTATTGAGGCGCGCACAGTCAGCCGCTAATGGCGGCGCTTAAAAACTGTAGTTTTGATTAACCCCTGACTGCCCCGGCTCCGTATAGCCGGGGCGGCCTGCGTTAGGCCCCTACCCCTCACTCAGCCCCCAACACCATGCAGGACAAAGAAGAAATGACCTCGCTCGTTACCGTCGAGAAAAAGCTCAACAGCCAGGGCTACACCAACGATTTCACGGTGAAGGATGGCCGCCTGACTACAATGGACGACAACGACAATGTTCCCGCCTACACCCCCGAGGAGACGACCATTGTAGACTATTTCCGTTTCGAGGGTGAAAGTAACCCTGATGATTCCGCCATTCTTTACGCCATCGAAACCAGCGACGGGGCTAAAGGCACTATTTCTTCCGCCTATGGGGTGTATGCTAACGAGGACGTGGACCAGTTTATTCTGAAAGTAGAGTCGCTGGGTAAGAACCTGGTGAAAGGCACTAAATAGACCACAGACTCAAAAGGATTTAACGGATTACGCAAATACGTCGCTGCGCTCCTTTCCTACGTAAACGCAAGTAGGTAGTACCCTACTTGTGCGTTCTAAACCACGTAGGAAAGGAGCGTAGCGACATATCTGCGTAATCCGTTAAATCCTTTTGAGTCTGTGATTTAGCCCCACACTTTAGTGCCTTCGGTGCAATTGCGGCACATCTCAATCTGGTCGCGGCCTTGGAGCAGAGCCTGGCGGAAGCTGTGGTACTTGGAGCCGTGCCAGAGGGCGCGGAAACTCTCATGTTGCCGGTCGCCGAGGCGGTACTCAGCATCTTTGTCGAAGCAGCAGGGCACCACTTTGCCGTCCCAAGTGATGACGCACGAGTGCCACATTTTCCAGCAGCCGTTCACCAGCTTATTCTTGAGACTGAACGTGCCGTTGCCGTTGTTCGCGTAGCGTGAGTAGTAATCGATGGTTGGAATGAGTGGCGAGCCCTGCTGGTAGTCGTAAATCTGGGCGGTTTTAAACCACACATCGTCTACCCCCATCGCCTGGGCCAGCGCTTTGGCATCCTCGATTTGGTGCTCGTTGGGCCGCACTACCAAGAATTGGAAAATAATGCGCGGGGTGCTGCTTTTCAGCTTTTTGCGCCATTTTACTACGTTGCGGGTGCCGGCCAGTACCTTTTCCAGCTTGCCGCCGATGCGGTACTGCTGGTACACTTCCTGGGTGGTGCCATCGAGGGAGATGATAAGGCGGTCCAGACCGCTTTCTACCGTGCGGCGGGCGTTGTCGTCGGTTAGGAAGTGAGCGTTGGTGCTGGTGGCGGTGTAGAGGCCCTTTTTGCTGGCGTATTCCACCAAGTCCAGAAATTGCGGGTGCAGGTAAGGCTCGCCTTGGAAGTAAAAAATGAGATACCAGAGCCGGCTGGCCAGTTCGTCCATTGTCTGCTTAAACAGCTCGGCGGGGAGCATCCCGGTGGGCCGGGTAAAGGAGCGTAGGCCGCTGGGGCACTCGGGGCAGCGCAGATTGCAGCTGGTAGTGGGTTCAAAAGCCAGCGCCACGGGCAGGCCCCACGCGCGGGCCTGGCCCGTGGCCCGGCTGATAATATAGGAAGTAACTACCTGAAAAGCATTGAGCAGGCGGCCGGGCGTGGCTTTGCGGAGCAGAGAAAAACCATCGCGGAGGGTAGAGCGCATAGCATGAAGGTAGGCAGCGCCCCGCGCACTAGCAGAGTTAAAAGGTAGAAGTGCCGGGTTAAAATACGTTGAATCGGCATTTTAACCCGGCACTTCTACCTAAGTAAATCCGTGCGGAAACCGCGCCGGGCTTGCGCGGGCCTGGCCAGCTAGTCTACTTGGCCGCGCTGGCAGGGGTAGGGAGTTGCGCCACGGCCGCGCTGTAAATGCCGGCCTTGCCAAAAGACTGGTTTATCTCGTCCACAGCGGCGCGGCTGCTCAGGCGCTTGGGCTTGGGGTTGAGAATGGTGCCGTCTTCACCCAGCAGCATATAAGTAGGCACTTCCGATAAGCCGTAGGCTTTGGCCACCTCCGAGCGCAGGCCGCCCACGGCGCGCACCTGCACGCCGGGTAGCTTCTTAATGGTAACGAGTTGCCGCCAAGGCACTTCCAGCTCGTCGAGCGCTACGTTTACAAACACGATATTTTTGCCCTCGAAACGCTTCACCAAGTCTTGGGCGTAGGCTAGGTCACGCAGGCACAGGCCGTTGGTCGATTTCCAGAAGTTCAGGTACACCAGTTTGCCTTGGAAGCTGCTCAGCCGCACCGAATCGCCGGTGGCGGATACCAGCCGGAAGTCGGGGGCCTGCGACCCGATAGCGAGCGCCTGATGCTTACCGAAGTCAGTTTCGAGCGCGGGCAGAAAGTGCTTATGCAAATCAAGGGTGCGGTAGTCGGCCAGCATGGCTGCCGACTGCCGCACGTGCCCAAAGCGAAACGACTCCTGAAGAATGCGGCCCAGCGTCAGCAGCTTCATGGTGCCATTGAGGCGCTTGCTGGCCAGCGCGTAGCAGAAGGGATAGAAGTCGGGGTCGGTGCGCAGGTGCTTCTGTTGCGCAGCCATGTGGTGCACGTAATTAAGCAAAAATTCCTGAAACTGCTCGTTACCGATGGCCGACTGGTCGTTCAGTAAGCTAGGGTCGCGCAGGAAATCGTAATATCCGGTCGTCATTGCCATGCGACCTTCGGTGCTTACTACTTGCTCTCGCAAATCAGGAAATGTCAGGCGGTCATTTGCATTAGAATAGGTAATATCAGCCTTGGCATAGTTATAAAAATCGATAGTGAAAGACTGCTTAGCCGCCCGGTCTTCCAAAAAGTTACGCTCATGCTTAATACGGTAGTCCAGAAATGACACAAACGGCGCTTCGTAAAGCTGAATGTTGTCGGGAAGTACCTGAAAACCATCGTTTGACACAAATTGCTCGTCAAATTCAGTTAAGTACGAGTTGGCGTTGGCCATCTGCAAGCGGTGGCGCTGCTCATCGGTCAGGTTGCTACTGTTGCGCAAGCGCGAAGCGAAGCCAGTCGGCACGTCGTTCGGCTTGAATCTGACGGTGCCCGGCAAGTCGTCGGCCTTAAAGCGCACATCCATGTCGGTGCCGGGGTCCAGAAACAAGTCGGCTACAGCATCGCCGTATACAAGGTCCGCTTTGGTTGAGCCGTTTACGGGCACCTTAAGCCGAAACTCGCCCTTTTCATTAATCCGGGCGTAGCTAATTCGCTCATTGGAGTCGAATGGGCTGTCGTGAATTGATACCGCTACCGTATCGGAGGTTGGGCTGCTGACTCGGCCTGTCAGGACGGCAAACCCTGCTGATTGGCTGGCGGCGGTTTGGGCCTGGGTGGTTAGCGCCCCAGCGCAACTTAACCAGCAAGTTAATATATAAGTAAAATTTAATTTCATATCAGGTAGGACAAGGAACAGCTAAATCCAGTAAGCGTAATTAACCTAAAAACTTAACGTGCTTACTTATCTACTTTATCGGTAAAAGTCAATTATTGTACCGAAGATAGGGTACGCTTGTCACTACTTTGGTGCATTACCAAAGCAAAAAAGAATAGTCTCGAAAAATATGATTTCAGCCAAAGATAAAGCCCGGATAATCCTATTATCTGGGCTTTATCTTTTGTCGTTGCCTTCCTTACCCCTCTCAGCTGAATAAGCCTTGCAGCACTTCGTCGAGCCGGCTCACGGCTTGTATGCGCAGCCCGGCGCGGCCCTGGTCGGCCAGGTTTTTACCGTTGAATTGGGAGACGTACATCTCGCGGAAGCCCAATTTTTCGGCTTCGGCCAGGCGCTGGTCGAGGCGGGGCACGGCGCGCATCTCCCCGCTCAGGCCTACTTCAGCGGCCAGGCACACGTCGCCCGGAATCGGCAAATCGTTCAAACTAGATACTACCGCCGCGCACACGGCCGCATCGAGGGCCGGGTCATCGAGCCGCAGGCCACCGGCGATGTTCAGAAATACGTCGTGCTGGCCCAGGCGCAGGCCAGCGCGCTTTTCAAGCACCGCCAGCAGCATTTGCAGGCGCTTGGCGTCGAAGCCAGTGCTGCTGCGCTGCGGCGTGCCGTAGGTGGCAGGCGTCACCAGGGCCTGCACTTCTACTAATAAGGGCCGGTTGCCTTCCAGCGTGGCCCCAATGGCCATGCCGCTCAGGCTCTCGGCGCGCTGCGAAAGCAATATTTCGGACGGGTTGCTGACCTGGCGTAGTCCGCTGCCCTGCATTTCGTAAATACCTAGTTCGGAAGTGCTACCGAAGCGGTTTTTGGTGGTGCGCAGAATGCGGTAGCTCAGGTGGCGGTCGCCCTCAAACTGCAATACCGTATCTACCATGTGCTCCAATATTTTAGGGCCGGCAATGCTGCCGTCCTTCGTAATGTGGCCGATGAGCAGTACCGGCGTGCCGGTTTCCTTGGCGTATTTTAGAAACTCGGCGGTGCACTCGCGCACTTGGCTCACCGAGCCTGCGCCGCTCTCCACCAGCGTCGAGTGCATGGTCTGGATGGAGTCGATGACGAGCAGGTTGGGCTCTACCTGGTCTATTTGGCGGAAAATATTCTGGGTGTTCGTCTCTGTTAAGATGTAGCAACCGGGGTGCTGGCCGTCGGCCAAACGCTCGGCGCGCATTTTTATCTGCGCCTCACTCTCCTCGCCGCTCACGTAAAGAATACGTAGCTTCTTCATCATCAAGGCAATCTGGAGCATGAGTGTGCTCTTGCCAATGCCTGGCTCGCCGCCGATGAGCACAATGGAGCCCGGCACCAGCCCGCCGCCCAACACCCGGTTCAGCTCGCCGTCGGGTGTAATGATGCGCGGCTCTTCCTCGTGCCTGATGTCGGCCAGTGGGCGCGACTTGGCGGCCTTAGCCAAATTGCCGCCGGGCACGGTACTAGCGGGCTTCCACTGCCCGGTGGTGGTAGCGGCAGTCTCCTTCTGCACCACTTCCTCCACGTAGGTATTCCACTCGCCGCACGAGGGGCAGCGCCCAATCCACTTCGCTGACTGTGCCCCACAGTTCTGACAGAAAAAAACCGTTCTTGCCTTGGCCATTTTTTGCTAAAATAATTCGCAAAAATAAGGCTCCAACGGCTAAAAAAGTTGCATTCGCTTGGCCGCTTCCCGCCGCCCTACCCCGCTACCACCGTGCGCCGGATGCCGAGCTTCTTCATGCGAGCCTCCAGGGTTTTAGGGTTAATATCCAGGATGGTGGCCGCACCCTGCGCGCCGCTTACGCGGCCGCCGGTGTGGCGTAGCGCGGCCAGAATATGGTCGCGCTCCTGCTCGCGCAGCGTTTTGAGGGGCACCCCATCGGCCGGGGTGGGGGGGGTAGAGGCCACCTCGGCCAGCGCTGGGGTGGGGCCGGGGGGTAGGGCCAGCAGCGGCGGGCCCGCCGCAAAGCCGCCGAATTCCAGCCATGCACCCTGGCTCACGATGATGGCCTGCTCCAGCACGTGCTCCAGCTCGCGGATGTTGCCGGGCCAGGGGTAGGCGTGCAGGGCGGCCAGGTCGGCGGGGCGAATGGGGCGCGGCGGCCGCGCCAGCCGCTTGCTAAGAGTAGCCAGGTAGTGCTGCACCAAGGGCGCAATATCCTCGGGCCGCTCGCGCAGCGGGGCCAAATGCATCGGAAACACGTTGAGGCGGTAGTAGAGGTCGGCGCGGAAGCGGCCGGCGCGCACCTCGTCTTCGAGCACGCGGTTGGTGGCGGCCAGCACGCGGGCATCGGTGGTGAGCACGCGGTTGCCGCCCAGGCGCTCAAACTCCTTTTCTTGCAGCACGCGCAGCAGCTTGGCTTGCAGGTCGAGGGGTAGCTCACCCACCTCATCCAGGAAAATAGTGCCGCCATCGGCCAGCTCAAACTTGCCGATGCGCCGTTCCACGGCCCCGGTAAACGCGCCCTTTTCGTGCCCAAATAGTTCGCTCTCAATCAGCTGCGCAGGTAGGGCGGCGCAATTGAGTTTGACCAGCGCCCGGCTGTGGCGGGGCGACGCCTGGTGCAGAGCTCGCGCTACTACCTCTTTGCCAGTACCGGTTTCGCCGGTGATAAGCACCGTGGCATCGGTGCCAGCTACCTGCGCGATACGCTGCCGCAGCAGCTGTAAGGCCGGGCTGTTGCCGATAAGACCGTCGGTGGGCCGGTCGGTGTTGATTTCATCAATTAAATAGGTGCGCTCCTGCTCTACCTGCGCCTTTAGCTCCTCTATCTGCTCGAAGGCAAACAGGTTTTCGAGGGCTAGCGTAATCTGCGGCACTAGCGCCTGCACGGTACCTAGGTCGTTGGGGCCGAAGCCGGCCGGCGTGGGCGAGGCCAGCATGAGTACCGCCGCCCCATCGGGCCGCTGCCAGATGGGCACGATGAGCAGGGCCCGCACCTGGTGCGTTTCGTAGATGTAGCGCATGGCCGGGTAGCGCGTGGCCAGTGCCCGAAAGTCGTCGCCCGCGTACAGACCGGGCGTTTGCAGCAGGTCCGCTACCTGGTTGTAGAGCTGCGCTAGTTCGTTGTTGTTGTTATTGAAGCGGTTAGGGTCGAGGGCCAGCAGCGGGGCGCGCAGGTCTTCGTGAGGCCGGGTAAACTCCGCGAAACTCTCGTAGGTGCCTCGCGCCCCGGCTCGCTGCACCCGAATACCAAAGTAATAGAAGGTTACTACCTGCCCTAGCTCCTCGGCAATGGCCCGGAACAGCGGCTCGCGCTGCTTAATACTGAGAAGGGCATTCGTAATATTAAGCTGAAGCGTGCGCTGCTGTTCGCGCCGGGCAATCTCCTCAAAATCAAGCGAGTTGCGGACGGCAATGGCGACCAGCGAGGCTATTTTTTCCAGCAGTGTTTCATCGGCCGGGGTGAAAGCAGGTGGACGGGCGGCGGCCAGCATCAGGTAGCCCGTGAGGTGCCCGTTGAGCCAGAGCGGGGCCAGCGTCAGGTATTGAATACCCTGCTGGCGCAGTTGATTAAGCGCTTCAAAATCAGGATAATCACGGGCATACTCATCTAGGGTGATATATTGCACTCGCGGATTGACGAGTAGCTGCTCAATGGGTGAGCCAGCAATGGGCGTGAAATCCGCGGTGAAATCAGGAATCGGCTCGGGAATAGTGATTAAGTAATTTTTAAAGAACAAGCGTCTGTTAAGCAGGCCTTTATCAAAAACATTAATGCCGATTAAGTCGAAGGGAAAAATGAGCCGGAGTTTATTGGTGATAACCTGGAACAGCACCTCTTTGTCGCGCAACGTAGCGATGGCCTCATTGAGGTGTAGGAGTAGAGTTTCGTCTTGGCCGGAAGTAGGCATGGAGGGTAGGCTTATGTTGCATGAGACCCGAAAGTAGCCATAATGTTTCAGGTATTCCTGTTATATCAGGAAACCCTGTTTTTTAAACTTTGGTTTTTTGGAAACGAGAAGTGGTATTAATTTATAAAAAACCGTGAATGAAGGAGTTATAAATAGTAAACTCCACTATAACCTACTGGCACAACTTTCGGTAAGCAGGCGGCACACTCCTACGCCACTTGGCTTATGTTCTCTAGATATCAACTGGCTAGCTTCGCGGGGCTGACGCTTGCGGGCAGCTTGCTGGCCCGGCCCGCGCTGGCCCAGGCTCAGCCCGGCTTACCCGCTGCCAACCAGCCCATTGGGTTGCTTAGCGATTCGCTTAGCCTCGGTGGCACAGTGCAAGCGGTGCTCGACGCTAATCCGGGCGTGGCTAACCTTACCGAGCTGGCTAACGCCGCTTCCAGTCGCCTGACCCAGACGCAGGCTGGCTTCCTACCCCTGATTACGGGCTCGGCAGCTTATACGAACCTCACGCCGGTGTCGCACCTAGCCCTTGGAGGCGGGCCGGAACTAAGATTTGCACCCAGCAACCTCTTTGATGCTCACATCACGGCGCAGTATGAGCTGCTGGATTTCGGCAAGCGCGGTGCCAGTACTGACTTGTCGCGCTCGCAGGTGCAGACGGCCCAGGACAACGTTATTGTGGCGCGCCGCGACCTGGCGTTTAATGCAGCGCAGACGTATTATAATATTCTCTTTATGCGGGCCAGCATTCAGGTGCAGGACCAGCAGATAGCTTCGCTGCAAGTGCACCGCAACGAGATGGAGAAGCGGGTAGAGGCGGGCGTCAGCACGAAGTTCGATGTGACGACTACTGACGTGCGTATCACTCAAGCCCAGAGTACCAAGCTCGACCTACAAAACCAGCTCCTCAACCAGCAGGTGCAGCTGGCGCGGCTGCTACACAAGCCGCAACAGACCGACGTACCGGTAAAAGGTCGCCTCACCTATGAGCCGCAACCCGTAGACCTAACCGCCGAGCTGGCTAAAGCCGCCGAAAACAGGCCCGAGGTGAAGCTCAGCAAGGATGCTGAAAATACTGCCGAACTGCAAGCCAAGCTCATTACTCGCAGCAACATGCCTAGCTTGGGCGTGGGCGCGCAGGTGGGGGGTAAGAACGGCTATATTCTGCCTACCGGGACGATAAATGACATTCGGTTCAATACCTTGGCGCAGGCTCAGTTGTCGGTGCCCATCTACGACGGTAACCGCAACCGCAAGCAGCGCGTGGAGGCCGCCGCCAACTACCGCGCCGCCCAGGCCCGCACGGCCGACACGCAGGAACAGATTCGGTCCGATGTTCGCCAAGCCGTTAATAACATGCAGTTCAGCCAGGCCCGCTACGACAATGCCGAGCAGCAGGTAGCCCAGGCCACCGACGCCCTCACCCGCGCCGAGGGCCGCTACCGCTATGGCGTAGGCCAGAACCTGGACGTGCTCGATGCGGAAACCCAACTTTCCCTGGCCCGCCTGGCCCGCGCCCAGGCTATCTACAACTACACTTTGGGCCAGTATCAGTTGCGCCGCGCCACCGGCGAGCAGATTTGGCAATGATAGTAACTGAGTAGGTGAGTAACTGAGTAAGGTGCGCTGATTTAAAAATGCCGCTTTGCTCGTCGTATTCTCGCTTTTAAACTTACTCATTTACGCACCTACTCAGTTACTATAATGACCCTCTCGACCATCTTGTGTCCGCTGGATTTTTCGGCCGCTTCGGGAGCGCTGGTAGCGTATGCCGCGGCGCTGGCCGTGGGCACCGGAGCCGAGCTGCGCCTGCTCTACGTGCAGGAGCCGGCCACCCCGGCCCTGGCCGGCGTGGAGGCTGAGTTGTATGCGCACCGCGCCGCCGCCGAGGCGGCCGGAGCCAGCCGGGTGTTCGTGCACACACTGCACGGTGAGGCCGGGCCGGCCATCATTGCCGAAGCCCGCCGCCAGCACGCCGATATCATCGTGATTGGAGCCCACGGCCAGACTGGCCTCAGCCGCTTCCTAATGGGTAACACGGCCGAAGTGGTCGTGCGGACCGCGCCCTGCCCCACGCTGCTCGTGCGCGAATAGCTTTTTAATAAGCTGATAAGTGTAAGCTTTTCGCTTTGTAGGTATTTCTCCAACAATTCGTCTTTTATTTCTCTTTACCAAAAGCTATCAGCTTTTAAAAAAATGGCTACTGACTCCACTCTCCAAGACGCCCCTCCGACCGCCGTGGCCGAGCCGCTCGAACCCGCTAAGAAGCGCAACCCGCTGGTACTTATCATAATAGCCCTGGTGCTGCTAGCCGCCGCTTTCTATGGCTTCCGCCGCTACGAATTTGCCAAAGTTCACGAAAGCACCGACGATGCCCAGGTAGAGGGCGATGTGTACCCAATAATACCCCGCGTGTCGGGCCCGGTGCTGAAGGTGTTCGTGACGGACAACCAGACGGTGAAAAAGGGCGATACGCTCGTCACCATCGATAAGTCGGACTACCAGCAGCGCGTCAATGCTGCCCATGCCGCCCTGCTAGCTGCCCAGGCCCAGGTAACGGCCGCCCGCGCTCAGGTAGGCACGGCTCAGGCCAACGTGCGCACTGCCCAAACCACCATCGGCGTGAGCGAGGCCAACCGCGTCAAGCTCCGGCAGGACCTGGCCCGCAGCGTGAAGCTGCGCAAGGATGACATCATTCCGCAGAGCGATTACGACGCCGTGCAGGCTAACTTGAGCGCTACTAACGCCCAGCGCAGCACCGCCAACGACATGGTAACGGTGGCTCGCGAGCAGGTAACCGCCGCTCAGCAGCAGATAGTAGTGGCCCAAGCCGTGGTAAAGCAGCGCCAGTCTGACCTCGACAACACCAATCTCCAGCTCAGCTACACGACCCTGCTGGCCCCAGCCAACGGCTACGTGAGCAAGAAAAACGTGCAGCCCGGCCAGGTAGTATCGCCCGGCCAGCAATTAATGGGCCTGGTGAGTAGCGGCAAAACCTGGGTTATCGCCAACTTCAAGGAAACTCAGCTCGAAAACATGAAGGTGGGCCAGACGGCCAAGCTGGAAATAGACGCCTACCCCAACGAGGATTTTGAGGGTCACATCGAGTCGCTGTCGGCGGCAACCGGTGCGCGCTTCGCGCTCCTACCCCCTGACAATTCGACTGGTAATTTTGTGAAGGTGACTCAGCGCGTGCCCGTCAAAATCGTGCTAAATAAGGAAGACCCCGAGCATCCCCTGCGCACCGGCATGAGCGTCAACGCCATCGTTTCGGTGAAATAGCAAAACGGTGATTTAGCACTAACCTGCTAGATCACCGTTTTGCTCAGTTACCAATTTATTGTTTCAATATTACTGCCTACCAGGAATTAGTTTAACTTATTGAAACGTCATGCTGAGCTTGCCGGTGCATCTCGCTCGCATCGTTAAACGATTGATTTAGTGCTGCGAATGAGATGCTTCAGCAAGCTCAGCATGACGTTCTTTTATTAATGCAAGATAATTTTCGCGACCTACTTATTAAACTGGTTTCGCGGCGCGCTTTCATCCTGCAGGCGCACTGTTAAACTACTTCACTAAATCACTATTTCACTAAATCACCGATGGAAACCGGATTTAGAAAATGGATTATCGTTGTCACGGTGGTCCTGTGCTGTTTGCTGGAGCTGATTGATACCAGCATTGTGAACGTAGCCCTGACCCAGATGATGGGCAACCTCTCGGCCACGCAGCAAGAAGTGAGCTGGGTAGTGGCTAGTTATGCCATTGCCAACGTGATTGTGATTCCGATGACCGGCTTTTTGGGCGAGCAGTTCGGGCGCAAGAACTACTTCCTGTTTTCGGTCATCCTCTTCACCCTCTCCTCAATGGCCTGCGGGCAAAGCACCAACCTCTGGGAACTGGTCGCGTTCCGCTTTATTCAGGGCGTTGGGGGCGGAGCCCTGATGGCTACCTCACAGTCTATTCTGATAGATACCTTTCCGCCGCGGCAGCTGGCGCTGGGGCAGGCGCTGTTTGGCATGGGCGTAATTATCGGGCCCACCATCGGCCCTACGCTGGGCGGCTTCATTGTGGATAACTACGACTGGCCCTGGATTTTCTACGTCAACGTGCCGGTAGGTATTATGGCGGCCATCTTCACCATCCTGTTCATTCGCGACCCTGAACGCATCAAAAATGCCGTGAAGCGGCCGTTGGGCCAGATTGACTGGACGGGCATCGGCCTGCTAATAATGGGCGTGGGCTCGCTGCAATACGTGCTGGAGCAGGGCGAAACCAACGACTGGTTTGACGACAAAATCATTGTTCTATTCACCACGCTGTCGGTTGTTGGCATTATCGGGTTCGTTATCCGCGAACTGACGGCGAGCCAGCCTATTGTGGATTTGCGCGTCATTACCAAAAGCCGCAACCTAGCGGTAGGCGCGTTTCTTTCCTTTGTGCTAGGCTTCGGGCTCTTCGCTTCAGTGTTTGTGTTCCCGATTTTCACCCAGCGCATTCTGGGCTTCACGGCCGAGCAAACGGGCCTGATTTTGCTGCCGGGCGCGCTGATGGCCGGCTTCATGATGCCGGTTATCGGGCGGCTGGTAGGCGCGGGCGTGCCCATTAAAATATTGTTGCCGATGGGCTTTATTATCTTCTTCTTCTTCACCTTTTGGATGGGCGCGCGCATTTCGCCCACGGCTGGCGAAGGCGACTTCTTCTGGCCGCTCATCGTGCGTGGTGTTGGGCTGGGTCTCATCTTCCTGCCCATCACGATTATGAGCCTGGCGGGCTTGCAGGGCAAGGATGCCGGCCAGGCCGCCGGCCTCACCGGCATGATTCGCCAGCTCGGCGGCTCGTTTGGAGTAGCCATCGTGGGCACTTATCTGGAACGTAGCATTGACTACAACCGCGTGGCGCTGCTGCCCAACATCTCGCTCTATAACACGCAGACCGTGCAGCGCATCCAAGCCTTCACGCAGAACTTCATGGCCCAGGGCTTCCCCGCCGAGCAGGCCCGGCAGCAAGCCTACGCGGCTCTCGAAGGCACCCTCATGAAGCAGGTATCGCTGATTACCTACTCGCAGATTTTCAACGCGCTAGGTATCTTCTTCCTGATATGCGTACCGCTCATCCTCTTTGTGAAACGCACTAAAATTGCCGGCAAAGTGGACATGAACGCCGCCCACTAGCGGTAAGAAAGTAAATGAGTAGGTGAGTAAAGTAGGGGTAAGGCGCAAATAAAGCCTACCCCCACTTTACTCACCTACTCATTTACTGTCCTACTGATACTGAATGTAGAGCGGCTTGGGGTTTAGCTCAGACAGCACCTCTTTGGGGGTCATTAGGTGCGAGCCTTTGGGCTTGATGTCGTACTCATAGAAGAGCTTGAAGCCGGTGTACTGTACGGGCTGCTTCTCCACGTAGGCTTTATAGGAGTCCTTTTTGAGGGTAGGGTCACCCCAGCCGTCCATGTCCATCACGACCTGCACGCGCGGGTCGAGCTTGATATTTTTGTAGTTGGTGAGCATCCCTTGGGTGAAGCGGTGGACCATCAGAATCTTGGGCGGCAGGTGATTCTCGCTCACGATGCGGGCCAGAAAATTGATGGCGTAGTTCACGTCCTTGGCATCGTAGGTGCCGATTTTCTTGCCGGGGCGCGCCTTTTTGGTTGCCATCGCAAACTCGGGGTCAATGCCAAGGTGAATGGTCGGGTCCTTCATATACTCGGCCAGCTTGGGTAGCTCGTGCTCCAGGTCGCTGAGGCCTACCTGCACGTCCATAAACAGCAGGGCATTATGCTCTCTGGCCCAGCTGCGGGTTTCCTCAATCGTGCTTTTAGAGTTCATGAGGCGGTATTTGCCATCGGAACCCGCCGCGCCCTGCGCCGTGATGGTGACGCTGTGAATAGCCGGCATCACGGGTAGTGAGGGGTCGGCGGCCTGCCACTCAGCGATTACTTTATCAAACTTGCGAAACATCTGAGCCTTGGGCTCGCGGCCCAGAATACCCATGCCCTTCGAGCGAATGTTGCCATAGAACGCTACGATGCGGTGCCCCGGCAGAATGGCTCCCGGCAACTGCCCCGTTTTACGAGCGATGCTGTCGGCCCGCAGCGAGTCGCGCTGCAACGCTAGGCGCTTGAGCTTCACGGTATCAACGGGGGTAGGCTTGTTGGCAGTAAGAGTATCAGCCTGGCTGCCAGTAGATTCTCCTTGGCCCGACCGGTTGCAGGCCGCAAGGCCCAGGCTGGCCAGTAGCCCGAGGCCCAGCGCCCCGCGCCAAGCCGAATAAAAACGTAAACGCACTAGCAGAAGAAAAAAATGAATGCGCAAGTTACGGTGCAGGTAACGGCAGGCAAGGGGTGCCCCACACCCAAGCATCACCTTTAGCAGGTCGGTGCGCCGTGGTTCGGGCAATATCTTGCGTTTCTTTAGCCCTACCCCCTTAGTGCCCCGCAACCGCCTCATTACTGCCCTGCGCGCGCTGGCCGCGCTGGCCCGCACGCCCGCCCTGCTCACCGAAGTGCTGGCCGCCGACGTGCCCGCCTGGCGCGCCCGCGCCCTGGCCCACGCCGCCCGCTGGCCCGGCCTGGGCGGGGCCGGCCTGCCGCTGGTGCCGTTCGCGCACTTCGTGCCGGCTAGCGCGCCGGCCGCCAGCCGCACCGTCGCGCCGTTTGCCTTCGGCGATGGTGGCTCGCTACCCACCGATTTATTACTCTTGCGGGCCTTGGCCCGGCAAACTCCCGGCTGCCGCTACTTCGAAATTGGCACCTGGCGCGGCGAAAGCGCGGCCAACGTGGCCGCCGAAGCCGCCGCCGTGCATACCCTCAACCTGAGCGCCGCCGAGATGCGCGCTCTGCACTTGTCTGAGCGCTACATCAGCTTGCATGGTCACTTTTCGCGCCCGCTGCCCAACGTGACGCATCTGCACGGCAACTCCGCTACCTTCGACCTGGCCGCGCTCCGAGCCGACGCCGGGCCGTTCGACCTCATTTTCATTGACGGCGACCACCGCTACGAGGCCGTGCGCCGTGATACGGCCCGCGTGTTTGCGCACTTGGCAGGCCCCGCCACCACTGTGGTGTGGCACGATGCCAGCCGCCAGCCCGGCCAGCCGCGCTGGGAAGTGCTGGCCGGGCTCCTCGACGGCCTGCCGCCCACTTTGCTCGGCCAGCTAGTGCAGGTCGGCAACACGCTCTGCGCCCTGTATTCACCCTTACCCCTACCTACGCAGCCCGCCGACCCGCTGGCCGACCCTAGGCAGTTTGAGGTCTTGGTATCGAGCTAGAAAAGCTGACGGCTCAAAACCTAAGCTGCCGCTTATATAGCTGCACGGTATTTTCTAGGCCTAAATACAGCGCATCGGCTACCAGCGCGTGGCCGATACTAACTTCCTGCAAGCCGGGTAATTCCTGAGCAAAGTAGGCGAGGTTTTCGAGGTCTAAATCGTGGCCGGCGTTCAGGCCCAGGCCGGCGGCTACGGCGGCGCGGGCGGTGTCGCGGTAGGGCAGCACGGCCGCGGTGCGGTCGGTGGGGTAGTAGCGGGCGTAGGCCTCTGTGTAGA
This sequence comes from Hymenobacter psoromatis, assembly GCF_020012125.1. NCBI lineage: Bacteria > Pseudomonadati > Bacteroidota > Cytophagia > Cytophagales > Hymenobacteraceae > Hymenobacter > Hymenobacter psoromatis. Next base: position 3,933,153 of record NZ_JAIFAG010000001.1, on the reverse strand, counting down.
GCTCGATGCGGTCAGTGCCAGTGCGGGCGGCAGCATCAATCAGCGCCGGGTTGGGGTCGAGAAAGATGCTGACGCGGGCGCCGTAGCTCTGCAATTCGGCCACCACGTCGCGCAGAAAGCCTTGGTGGCTCACCACGTCCCATCCGGCATTGGAAGTGATAGCGTCGGGCGCATCGGGCACCAGCGTCACCTGCTCAGGGCGCACTTCGCGGCACAGGGCCACAAAATCGGGGGTAGGGTTGCCCTCCACGTTCAGCTCAGTCGTAACAACGCTCTTCAGATTGCGCACATCATCGTAGCGAATGTGGCGCTCGTCGGGGCGCGGGTGCACCGTGATGCCCTCAGCCCCAAAGCGCTCGATGTAGCGGGCGGCTTGCAGCAAATCGGGCCGGGCGTGCAGGCCGCGGGCATTGCGTAGGGTAGCGATTTTGTTGATGTTGACGCTTAGCTTGACCACAGATTCAAACGGATTTTAGGCGGATTTCACGGATTTTGGGGGCCGCACGGGCGGGCTGGCCGCACGGGGTACCTTTGCCGGGCAGTTGCTGGCCCGTCGCAACAACTTTTCGGGTGTACAACTACCCGGCTGGCGGTCGGGTTTAGCGCAGTTGGTCTAATCCTTTTCTTCTCTCTTTTCCTATGCCTCTCAAAGAAACCATCGACGCCGGCATCAAGCAAGCCATGCTGGCCAAAGACAAAGTGCGCCTAACCGCCCTGCGCAGCATCAAGTCGCAGATTTTGCTGGCCGAAACCGCCGAAGGAGCCAGCGCCACCGGCCTCAGCGCCGACCAAGAGCAGAAGCTGCTCATCAAGGCTGCCAAGCAGCGCCGCGATTCGGCCGCTACCTACAAGGAGCAGTTTCGCTCTGACCTCGAGGAAACTGAGCTGGCCGAACTGGCTGTCATCGAAGAGTTTTTGCCCCAGCAGCTTACCGAAGGCGAATTGGTCGAAAAGCTCGTCGGCATCATTCAGCGCACCGGGGCCAGAGGCCCGTCGGACCTGGGCAAGGTGATGGGGGTAGCCGCCCGCGAGTTGAGCGGTAAGGCCGATGGCAAGCGCATCTCCGATGCCGTAAGCCTGCTGCTCAATAATACTGATTTTTAGCGTGTCGGGTAAGCTTTGGCTTGCCGGATAGTAGGCGGCAGCCACGCGGCAAGCTACAGCTTACCCCATACCTTTTCCTTCAACCACTAATGACCGCGCTCGACCTCTTGCTGCTCCTACCCCTGGCCGTGGGCACGGTGCGGGGTTACCGGCGCGGGCTGGTACTAGAAGTGGTGTCGCTGCTGGCCTTCGTGCTGGGCGTGGTGGGCGGGCTGAGCTTGCTGAGCGCGGCCGTGCCAATAGTGCGCTCGTACTTGGGCGAGCTGTTTGGGCTGCTGCCGCTGGTGGCGTTTTTGCTGGTGCTGGCCGCTATCATGTGGGGCGTGTACCTGCTGGGCAGCTTGGTGAAGAAAGCCGTGCACCTTACCCCCCTCGGCGTGCTCGACAACCTGCTGGGCGCGGCGGCCGGCGGCCTCAAGTGGCTGCTGGGCCTGAGCCTGCTGCTCTACGGCACCGCGCTGGCTGGCGTGCCGCTGCTGGCGCCGCGCCTCACCGCCGGCTCTGTAGTGCTACCCTGGGTGCAGAAGGCTACCCCCCTGGCCCTGCACCTAGTCAGCTACGTGCTGCCTTTCGCCAAAGGATTAATGACCAGGCTGAAAGCGGCCATGTGATGTCAGTTAGCAATTAACATGCAACAGGTCGTTGGGCTGGCTCGCAATAGCGAACAATTTTGCGCAAGCTTAACGAACTGTTACATGAAAATTCTCCTCCTCGATAGCTTCGATTCCTTTACCTATACGCTGGCCGACTACCTGCGTCAGTTGGGGGCTGAGGTGCTGGTGCGCCGCAACGACGTGCCCCTGGCCGAGCTGCGGGCGCTGGAGTTTGCGGGCATCGTGCTGTCGCCGGGGCCCGGCACGCCGGCCGCGGCCGGGCAGCTGCTGGCCGTCATTGCGGAGTATCACCAGCGCCTGCCTATGCTGGGCGTGTGCCTGGGCCAGCAGGCGCTGGGTGAGTTTTTTGGGGCTACGCTGCGGCGGGCGGCCCGGCCTATGCATGGTAAAGTGGCCGATATCGAGCTGCTGGGTACGGACTCCTGGCTGGCCGGCCTACCCCGCCGCCAGGCCGTGACGCGCTACCACTCGCTGGTGCTGGATGCCAGTACGTTGCCCGCCGTGCTATGGCCGCTGGCCGTGTCGGCCGATGCGCACCGCGAGCTAATGGCCCTGCGCCACGCCACGCTGCCGCTCTACGGCGTGCAGTTTCACCCCGAAGCCCTGCTCACCACCCACGGCCTGCGCTGGCTCGCCAATTGGCTACGCTGTTGTAACATTGCCTAGTTACTAGATTAAGCCGTCTGGCATTACGAGCGAAGCGCGGCAATGCCAGACGATTTAAACTGAAAACTAGAGACCCAAAAAGTTATGGAGCTTCGCCGCCAGCAGCAGCACGGATTTGAGTACGTGGACGAGGGCCGGGGCCCGGTGCTGCTGCTGCTGCACGGGCTGTTTGGCGCGCTCAGCAACTGGGAGAAAGTAGTGGCCGAGTTCGCGCCCGACCACCGGGTGATTATTCCGGTGCTGCCCGTGTACGACGCGCCACTGCTGCAAGCCACCGTGCCGGGGCTGGCCGCCTACGTCGAGCGCTTCGTGGAGGCGCTGGCCCTACCGCCCATGCTCACGCTGCTTGGCAACTCGCTGGGCGGCCACATCGCATTGGTTTATACGTTGAACCACCCCGAGCGCGTGAGCCGGCTGGTGCTCACGGGCAGCAGCGGGTTATTTGAGGACGGCATGGGCGGCTCGTTTCCGAAGCGGGGCAATTACGATTTTGTGCGCGAGCGGGTAGGCTACACGTTTTACGACCCCGCCATCGCTACCCAGGAGCTGGTGGATGAGGTGTTTGCCGTCACCAACTCCAATGCCAAGTGCCTGCGCATGATTAGTATTGCCCGCTCGGCGCAGCACCACAACCTGGCCGGCGAGCTGCACCGCATCCGGGTGCCCGTGCTGCTGGTGTGGGGCCTGAACGACACGATTACGCCCCCGCCGGTGGCCCACGACTTTGCCCGATTGCTGCCGCACGCCGAGCTGCGCTTTCTGGACCACTGCGGCCACGCGCCCATGATGGAGCGCCCCGCCGCATTCAACCGCGACCTGAGCCGGTTTCTGCGCGGGCCAGCGGCGAGTGCTATGGCTTAATGGCAGGGGGTAGGGTCCGGCGTGGTTTTTGCGTCACGTTGGCAACCTTTCCGGGGCGTTGGGAGTCCTACCCCTGCCGGGGGAGCGGAAGCTGGGTAAGCCGTAAGTATTCGCCGTATTATTCAGAATAAAAACACCCGTGTTGCGTAAGTTTCGCTGATGCCGGCCCCGTGGCCGGCCGGCAAGTTGTTCGTTGCCTGCCTTTTAGATTGTGCCGTTATGCCCGCTCTCCTCGCCGAAGACCTGCTCAACCAGATGATTCCGCCCCTCAAGAGCACCGACACCACGGCCAAAGCCGCGCGTTGGCTCGAGGAATTTCACGTGGGCCAGCTGCCAGTGCTGGCCGGCCGCCACTACCGCGGCCTCATCACGGAGCACGACCTGGCCGACTACGAAAACCCCGATACCCAGCTGGCCGAGCTGCCCCTGGGCTACGCCGATGCGCACGTGCAGCACGACCAGCATTTTTTTCGGGTGATGGAACTGGCTATTGAGCAAAAAATCCAGCTCGTGCCCGTGCTCGACGAGCGCCACGAGTACGCTGGGGTCGTGACGGTGAGCGACGCGCTGGCGGCCTTCGGGCCGGTGCCGGGCGTGGCCGGGCAGGGTAGTATCCTGGTGCTGACGATGGCGGAGCGCGACTATTCGCTCTCGCAAATCAGCCGCTACGTGGAGGAAAACAACGCCAAGATTCTCTCGGCCCACGTAAGCGCCGATGAGCACGACCCCTACCGCATCCGCCTCACCCTGCGCCTCAATACCGATAATTTGGCCCGCATCACGGCTACGCTGGAGCGGTTTGGCTACGTAGTATCGGCGCAGTTCAGTGGCGAGGCCCCAGCCGAGGAGGGCGAGCAGGAGCGCTTCGATGGGCTGTTGCGCTACCTCAACGTGTAGCTTTACGGGGTGAAGCACCGCGGCCCGGTTTATTTTTTAGGCTTAGTAAACGTATTCTTAGGTTGGCTGCTGCTGGGCCTGCACCCGGCGGTGGCCCAAACGCCCCTACCCTCCCCTCCGCCCGATAGCCTGCGCGAGCTGAGCCAGGAGCGCCATCCGCCGCCGCTTGCTCCCGTGGTGGCTCCCACCGATACGCTGGTGCGGGTGGGCGCGTGCCCCATGCGGCGGGTGCGCATAGTAGCCATTCTGTTCGTGGGCAACAACCGCACCCGCGAGCGCACCCTGCGCGCCGAGCTGAACTTCCATGAAGGTGACTCGTTGACGGTGGCCGACCTGCCGGCCCGTCTCGAAGTTAATCGCCGCCGCCTGTTTAATCTTCAGCTTTTTCACGCGGTGCTGGCGCAGGCCAGCTGCGGCGGCACGGGCCAGCTCACGGTGCTCTTCAGCGTGCAGGAGCGCTGGTACATTCTGCCTACCCCCATCCTGTCGTTGAGCGAAGACTTCAACGTGTGGCGCACCCGCCCCGACCGCTGGCACCGCATCGATTACGGCTTGCACCTGGTAGATACCAACTTCCGGGGCCGGGCCGAGCAGCTCACGGCCAATATTCAGCTGGGCTTCAATCGTAAGTACGAGCTATTTTATGAAGCGCCGGGCTTTGGCCGCCGCCGCCGGGTAGGGCTGGGGCTGGGCATCTCGTACTACCAAAGCCGCAACCTGGACTATAACATCATTGGCGACCGCCGTCTGAGCTTACCCAGCGCGGAAGAAGATGCTTTTCCCATCCAGCGCTTTTACCTCACGGGCGGGCTGCGGCTGCGCCACACCGTGCAGCTGTCGTCGGCGTTCGATGTGTCGTACCACCGCGAGCAGGTGAGCCCGCTCATCCTGGGCCTCAACCCTGATTACTTGCTGGGCTTCCAGCAGCGCCAGTACCTGGAGGCTAGTTTCATTACTACTAATAACCAGCGCAATACCTTCGCCTACCCCCTCACGGGGCAGTTTATGTCGGGGGGGCTTACGTTTCGGCAGTTTGTGGGCAGCCCCGACCGCTCACCCGCCTACGCCACGCTGCGCGGACGCTATTCACGCTACCTCAGCCTGGGGCACCAGTTTTACTACGCCCTGGGCCTGGCCGCCCAAACCCGGCTTTTCGCCGCCCGTCTGGCCGAAGTCGATGCCCGTTCGCTGGGCTACGATGCCTTGGTGCGGGGCTACGACTTCTACATTGTGGAGGGCCGCAGCTACGGCGTGGTGCAGCAGGGCCTGAGCTGGCGCGCCTGGGCCCCGCCCCCGCTGCGCATCCCGTTCGTCAACAACCCCAAAATTAACACCCTACCCCTAGCCATCTACCTCAACGCCTTCGCTGATGCGGGCCTTACCGGCGGTGGCGTGGGCCTGCCCGCGCGCCCCAGTAACCAGCTGCCGGGCCAGCTGCAAGCCTCCGTGGGGGCCGGCGTGCATTTTGTGACGTATTATGACCGGGTATTTTGCCTGGAATTAATTCGTACCCTCACCGTATATCCCAATCTGGGCTTCTTCTTTCGCTCCACCTTTCCCATTTAAGCGCCGGGCAATTATCTTTTTTAGTATGAAAATTGCCATCTTGGGCAAGCCCTTCGACCCCGCGGCTACTCCCTTCATTCAGGGCCTATTTGATGAGCTAGCGGCCCGCCAAACCGAGATTTTGGTGGTCGAGTCGTTTCACGAATTTATTTCCTCTCGCCTGCGCCTACCCCCTGGCACCCACACCTTTCGGCGCGGCGACTCGTTGCGCGGCACACAATTTGTGCTCAGCATCGGCGGCGATGGTACGCTACTCGACACAGTTACCTACGTTGGAGCTTTGCAAATTCCTATTCTTGGCATTAACACCGGGCGGCTGGGCTTCCTAGCACCCATTAACCCCGACTATATTCCGCAGGCCATCGAAGCGTTGTTTCGCGGCCATTTCACCTTGGAAGACCGCAGCCTGCTCCGCCTCGATACCGACCCCGACGTATTTGGGCAGCTGAATTTCGCGCTGAACGAATTTAGTATTCTGAAGCGCGATACTTCCTCCATGATTGTTGTGCATACCTATATCAATGGCGAGTACTTAAATTCTTACTGGGCCGATGGGCTCGTGGTGTCAACGCCCACCGGCTCAACGGGCTACTCGCTGAGCTGCGGCGGCCCGGTGATGCTGCCGCAAACCAACAATTTTATCATTGCTCCCGTATGCCCCCACAATTTGAACGTTCGCCCGCTCATCGTATCTGACCAAAGTATCATTTCATTCGAGATAGAAGGCCGGGCCACCAACTATCTGCTCGCCCTCGACTCGCGCTCCATGCCCGTCGAGGCCAGCGTGCAGATTGCCGTCCGCCGCGAGAACTTCAACGCCCGCCTCGTTAAGCTTAATCACGTCAATTTTTTGAGCACGCTGCGTAACAAGCTTAATTGGGGCCTCGACCGCCGCAATCCGGCTACTACGCTACAATTGAAATAGAGCCGGAAATTGGACAAATGCGTCCCATAAATTTTTTTAGTTCCCTCTGACCCTTACTTTTGTATTCACTGCGAGCCACGTCCCGTTAGGTTTTCAGTCCATCAGCTTGATAATTCTCTACCCAGCGCCTTATGACTAAGATTTTCACCTATTCTACCGCCCTGCTCGCGGGGCTCGCGCTATTAGGTTCGGCGCAACGAGCGGATGCCCAGCAGTTCAGTAAGCGTAAGCAATACACTTCTATCGGAGTGAGCCTGAACGCGATGAACTACTTCGGTGACTTGAACCCAGCGACCAATTTCGCGTCGTTTCACGCCGGTGATACCCGCCCCAATATTGGAGTGAACATCACACATCGCTTCTTTCCGCGCGTTTCGGGCCGTTTCGCCGTTGCCTACGGCCGCATTACGGCCGATGACAATACGAACGCGAACCGGGACGACGCTAACGCCCGCTACCGCTACACGCGGAATATGAACTTCCGCAACGATATCTATGAAGCTTCCGCCGTGATGGTAGTAGACCTCATCGAGAACCGCAACAACTACCTTAAGCGCCCAGACTTTGTTCCTTTCCTATTCGTTGGGGTAGCGGGCTTCCACCACAGCCCACAGGGCAAGGACCAGAACGGAAACTATGTAGATTTGCAGTCCCTCAAAACGGAGGGTAAGGATTACAGCAAATTTCAGTTTTCCATTCCCTTCGGGGCCGGCGTGCGCTACCGCATCAACCGGCAGCTAGATGCGTCGTTTGAAGTTGGTTTCCGCAAAACCTTCACCGGCTACCTGGATGATGTGAGCGGTAATTATGCTAATTTATCTAACGCAACGGCTCCTGCACAATATTTTGGCGGTTATGGCGGTGGTAACGCGCCGGGTGGCATCACCAATACCTCGACTGGGGTAGCGGGGGGCTTCCTCCCCGGTGCCAAGCGTGGGCAGGGCAAGACGGACTGGTACACCGTTACCGGCTTCTCGCTCAACTATATTCTGAATCCGAAAATTAAGAACCCTAAGTTCCGCTAAGCTTTTGCCGGCTGGCTGGACGTTTTACTTACAGTTTGCCGCATGGCCGTTTTCCGGTTTTCTTCCACTCTCCCCGTCGCCCTTGGGCTGGCGGGGAGTGCCTTTTTTTGGGCTACCCCGGCCCTGGCGCAGCATACCAGCGAAATCGGTATTGGGGTAGGGGCTACGAACTACAAGGGCGAGATATCGCCACAGTTGCAGTGGCAAAACAGCCGCCCAGCCCTCACAGTATTTTACCGGCAGGATATTTCCGCGCCCATCACTGCGCGGGTGGGCTTTACGGCCGGATTTTTACGCGCCGCCGATGCCAATGTGGAGGGCGTGAACGGTGGTGTGCCGCCGCTCCAAAGTTACCGGCAACTACGTCTTTCGGGGGGGGTAGTGGAAGTGTCCGGCGTGGCGGAGTACAATTTTCTGGACTATCACCAGCGGGCCGACCAACACCGAATGCACTTCTCGCCTTACTTATTTGGTGGGGTAGCGCTCTACTACGTTAATACGACAGTACGCACCGACAATGCGGCGTTGCAGGCCGACTTCAACCGGCAGGGTGGCAAAGTAGGTATTGCCATTCCGGCCGGCGCGGGCCTCAAAGTAGCGCTTACCGAGCACTTCAACGTAGGCCTGGAGATGGGCGTGCGCAAGACGTTTACGGACCAGCTTGACCATACTGGCGACCAGACGCCACTACTAGTTAACAGCCACGACCAGGATTGGTACTACTATTCGGGCGTCAGCCTGTCGTACACCTTTTACAAAATCCTGTGCCCGCTGCCTTATAAGCACAATAAAAGACTGTTAAAGTAATAGCCTGGCGATGCTCATGGAGGATGGTGAGTGGCTGATTATCAAAGCGATGCTTGGATGAGGTAGAAGGTACGGGCGGGCGACAAAAAATATGGGTGAGGTAGGACTGCAACCCTTTGCGTAACTTGCGGGCTCTTATACGCAAACCGCAACAATGGCCGAACGGTCCGCAATTGACCTCTCTAATATTCCTGCCCACGTGGCCGTTATCATGGATGGTAACGGGCGCTGGGCAAAGCAGCGGGGCGGCCTGCGCGTGTTTGGGCACCAAAGTGCGATTACGGCGGTGCGCGACACGGTGGAGGAAGCCGCTGAACTAGGGGTGCACTACCTCACACTTTACGCTTTCTCGACCGAAAACTGGAACCGCCCGGCCTTGGAGGTAATGGCGCTCATGCAACTACTTGTGCACACTATTCGCCAGGAGACCAGTACGTTGCTGAAAAATAGCGTACGCCTGCAAGCCATTGGCGAAACGACCAGTCTGCCGGCTAACTGCCAACGCGAGCTGGCCGAGGCCACTGAGCTGACTAAGGGCGGCACTCGCATGACGCTGGTGCTGGCCCTAAGCTACAGCGGCCGCTGGGACCTAACGCAGGCTGCCCGTCGCCTAGCGGCCGACGTAGCGGCCGGGCGGCTCCAGCCGGGTGATATCACCGAAGCTACCTTACCTACCTACCTGGCAACCGCCGGTATCCCCGACCCCGAACTGCTGATTCGGACCAGCGGCGAGCAGCGCATCAGCAACTTTCTGCTTTGGCAGCTGGCTTATACCGAACTTTATATTACTCCCGTGCTGTGGCCCGATTTCCGGCGCAGCCACTTTCGTGATGCTCTATTAGCCTACCAGGGCCGGGAGCGTCGCTTTGGCAAAACCAGCGAGCAGCTGACGATATCCTGATGTTATTCCCGTTGATAATGCGTAAATACCTACGCTCTAGCCATCTATTTACCCTGCTACTGCTGCTGGCCGCGCTGGTAGCCCGGCCGGCTCACGCGCAAGAAGCGGCTACCCCTCCCGAAACCGACGAGCCGCATAAGTACGAGTTGGGTGGTATAACGGTGAGTGGAGCCCGCTCCCTGGACCCCAATACGCTAATTGGCTTGTCGGGTTTGCGAATTGGAGACATGATAAATGTGCCGGGCGATGATATTGCCAAGGCCATCCGCAAAATCTGGACGCAAGGTATCCTGGCTGATATTTCGGTGGGGGTCGCGCGCACTGAGGGCAACAAGATTTTTCTGGACTTCAACGTGCGCGAGCGGCCGCGCCTCTCCAAGTTCACCTTTGAGGGCATTCCCAAAGGGCAGGCCGACGATATCGATAAGAAAATCAAGCTCATCCGCGGCAAAGTGGTGACCGACGCGTTGCTGGCCAATACCCGCACGCAGGTGCGTAAGTTCTACACTAACAAGGGTTTTCTGGACACCAAGGTGACTATTCGCCAGGTAGCCGACTCGGCGCTTTCCAACAGCGTAGCGTTGAAGATTGACGTGGACAAGGGCCAGAAAGTACGCGTCCACGACATTGATTTTGAAGGTAATAAAGCCTTCTCGGATGGGAAGCTGGCCAAGCAGTTCAAGAAAACGAAGGCTCGTAAGCCGTATAAATTCCTGACTCCTGGTAAGTTCCAGCGCTCTGATTTTGAGGATGATAAGAGGAAGCTGGTCGAGTTTTATAACAATCAGGGCTACCGCGACGCAACGATAGTATCGGACACGATTGAGCGCGATGATAAAGGGTTGATTGTGAAGTTGAAAGTAGACGAAGGGCTAAAATATTATTTCCGCCATATCACCTGGAATGGTAACTACCTCTACGATAGCAAAACGCTGTCTTCGGTGCTGGGTATTAAGCCGGGTACGCCATACAGTAAGGAGATTTTAGATAAGCGCCTGAGCTATAATCCTACTGGCCAAGATGTTACCTCGCTATACATGAACGATGGTTACCTGTTCTTCAACATCGACCCGGTAGAAACCAAAGTCGAAGGCGACTCGATTGACATCGAGATGCGCATTTCGGAGGGCGTGCAGGCGCGCGTAAAGGACATCAACATCGCGGGCAATACCAAGACCTCGGACCACGTGCTGCGCCGCACGCTACGCACGCTACCCGGCGACAAGTTTAACCGCGAACTGCTCATCCGCTCGCAGCGCGAGATTGCGACGCTGGGCTACTTCGACCCCGAAAAAATTGGAATTAACCCCGTGCCTAACCAAGCCGATGGCACCGTAGATATCAACTACACGGTGGTGGAGAAGCCTTCGGACCAGATTACGCTCTCGGGCGGCTGGGGTGGCTACGCGGGCTTTATCGGCACGGTGGGCCTGGTATTCAATAACTTCTCGCTGCGTAAAGCCAGCGACATTCACAACTGGACGCCCGTGCCGGCCGGCGATGGCCAGCGCCTGGCCCTGAACGTACAGGCCAATGGTTTTCAATACCAAGCGTACTCATTCAGCTTCACGGAGCCTTGGCTGGGCGGGCGCAAGCCGCAGTCGCTGTCGGTGAGCCTGAATCGGAGCATCGTGCGTTACGGCAGCCGGTTTGATGCTAGCAATAACCAGTCGCTCAAAACAAATAGCATCACGGTGGGCCTGGGCCGCCAGCTGCGGGTGCCCGACGATTACTTCTCGCTCAGTAACTCGCTCTCGTACAGCCAGTATAATCTAAAAAATTACAATGTGTTTCCGGGCTTCAGCACTGGTACGGCCAATAACGTCACGTTTAATACCACGCTGGCTCGCAATAGTATCGACAACCCGACCTATACCCGGCGGGGCTCGTCGCTGAGCCTGAGCGTGAGCCTGACGCCGCCCTACTCAGTATTTAAGGGGGCGCATCCTGACGCCAATGAGTGGGTCGAGTTTCACAAGTGGATGTTCGATGCTTCATGGTTTACGCCTCTCGTAGGCAAGTTGGTACTGAACACCCGCGCGCACTTCGGCTACATCGGCACGTATAATAAGAACCGTGACCCAGGACCGTTCGAGCGCTTTAAGATGGGGGGTGCGGGCCTGGGCTACGGTGGTGGCGGCTCGTTTCTGGTGGGCACCGATTACATCGGCCTACGCGGCTATGATGACCCCAACGGGGCTTACGCCATCCCTACGGCGCAAGCCAACCAGAGCGGCGGCATTGCCTACAACAAGTACGTGGCCGAAATTCGCTACCCCGTCAGCCTCAACCCGGCCGCTACGGTCTATATCCTAAGCTTCGCGGAAGCTGGCAACGCGGTGGGTACGTACAGCCAGTATAGCCCTTACAAGCTGTATCGCTCGGCGGGCTTCGGGGCGCGCATTTTTATGTCAGCATTCGGCCTGCTGGGCTTCGACTACGGTCGGGCCTTCGATACGGTGGTGCCACCGCCTGGCACTACTACAGCGCAGGATTTCAACCACTTCCACTTCATTATCGGCCAGCAGATTCGCTAGTGCCTGGCCGACAGCTGAACGTTTTAGCTAGCTTGGGCGGTTTGCAAAAAGCCTGCCCCTGCCTGGCGGCTGATACTAACTAGCTGAGCCGATGCGTTGTGCCCGCTACCGCCGAGGCTGGTTTCGGCGGCCCATCTGCTTCTTTCTATGACCACCCACGTTGCTCGTTATCTGCTGGCACTGCTGTTGCTGGGGGCTTTCGTCCCGGCCAGGGCGCAGAAATTCGGCTACATCGACACCGAGTTCATTATGAGCAAGATGCCGGAATACGCCCAAGCCCAGACGGAGCTAAGCAAGCTGACCGAAACCTGGCAGAAAGAGATTGAAGTCCAGAAAAAAGACCTCGATAAGCTTTATCGTAACTACCAAGCGGAGGAAGTGGTGCTGACCGAGGCCATGAAAAAGAGTCGTCAGGAAGAAATTCTCAAAAAAGAGCAGGAAATAAAAGCTTACGAAAGCAAGCAGTTTGGTTACGAGGGTCAGCTTTTCAAGAAGCGCGTGGAGTTGAACAAGCCCGCGCAGGACAAGATTTTTGATGCCGTGGAGAAAGTTGTGAAACTCCGTAAATTGGACTTCATGTTTGACCGCAACGGCGACCTGACCATGCTCTACGCTAATCCTACGCACGACTACACGGAGTTTGTGCTCGAAGAACTGGGCCTAGGTAGCCCTACCCGCAACCAACCCGGCCCGAAAGGCCCAGTGAAAACGGTGATGCCGCCTAAGACGCCTACCGCCAGCACCGACCCAGCCTTCGAAACGGATTCGGGCGCGGGCGATGATGTTAAAGCGCCAGTGGACAAGGCCACAAAAGCCAAGCCGGGCCGAACGCCTTAGTATAGTTAACTTTGCACTCAGAATTTTTCAAAACCTTGACTCCCTCCGTAAAACGCGTGAAAAAACTTCACCTGACCTTCGCCACCGCATTGCTAATCGCCGGTTCATTTTTCGCTCCGAGCGCCCAGGCCCAGGCTCCCCTTAAAATTGGCTATACTAGCGTGGAATACGTGCTGAGCCAGATGCCCGAAAGTAAGCAGATTGAATCGGACCTGAAAGCTTATGGCACGCAGCTGGAAGCCCAGGTAAAGAGCAAGCAGGGCGAATACCAAACCAAGCTGGAAGCCTACCAGAAGGGCGCTTCGACGATGACTCCCGTCATCAAGGCTGATAAAGAAAAGGAACTGCAAACGCTAGGTCAGAGTATCCAGGAGTTTAGCCAGAGCGCTCAGCAGTCGATGCAGCAAAAGCAGCAAGGATTGCTGCGCCCGGTGCTGGATAAGATTCAAAAGACTATTGATGCCGTAGCCACGGACAACGGCTATACCTACATCCTGAATTCGGACTCGGGTAGCAACCCAGTGCTGCTGCACGGCCCTAAGGACGGCGACGTATCTGATATCATTTTGAAGAAAATGGGTATCACGCCGACCGCCAACGCACCGGCTGCGCCGCTCACCCAAGCGCCAAGAACTACCTCTACGGTGCCCGCTGCCCCGCAGAAGAAGCGCAAGTAAGCGCCTACCCCTCTTAAATTTGAAGAAGCCGGAGCCCCAGGTTCCGGCTTTTTTGCGTTGTTAATCTCTTCCGCTATGCTGCCTCCTTCCCCCTACCCCCCCGCCGACCCTGAGTTGGAGCCGGACGATACCGACGGGGGCGATGAGCTGTATGAGCATCATCGCATCGTGGCCGACCGCGGCCAGGAATTGTTACGCCTCGATAAATTTCTGCTCAACCGGCTGGCTAACGCCTCGCGTACCAAGATTCAGGATGCCATTCGGGCCGAGGCAGTGCAGGTGAACGGCCGCGTGACCAAGCCTAACTACCGGGTGCGGCCCGCCGATGTGATTACCATCACGCTGCCCGAGCCGCCGCGCACGGGTAAGGTTATTCCGCAGGAAATGCCTCTGGATATTTGCTACGAGGATGCCGACCTGCTGCTGGTGAACAAGCCCGCCGGGCTGGTAGTGCATCCCGCCTACGGGCACTGGGAAGGAACGCTGGTCAACGGCCTCGCCTATCACCTCGAAAACCTACCTACTGGTCGTAACGGCGAGATTCGGCCCGGCCTGGTGCACCGCATCGATAAGGATACGTCTGGCCTGCTGGTAGTGGGTAAGACGGACTGGGCTATGACGCACCTCTCGCAGCAGTTTTTTTACCATACCATCGAGCGTAGCTACCTGGCGCTGGTGTGGGGCGCGTTTGAAGAAAACGAAGGTACCGTGCGCGGGCACATCGGCCGCAGCCTGCGCGACCGCAAGGTGCAGGCGGTGTACCCTGACGGCGAACAGGGCAAGGCCGCCGTGACGCACTACCGCGTGTTGCGCCGCTATGGCCCCGTTACCCTACTGGAATGCCGCCTCGAAACCGGACGCACCCACCAGATTAGGGTCCACATGCAGCATATAGGCCACCCGCTGTTTAGCGACGCTACCTATGGGGGTGACCGCATCCGGGCGGGGCAGGCTACGGGGACGTACAAGGCTTTTGTGGAGAACTGCTTCGCGCTGCTGTCCCGCCAAGCGCTGCACGCCCGCTCACTGGGCTTCACCCACCCCTCCACGGGCGCGCACCAGTACTTTGAAGTCGAGCTGCCCGCCGATTTTGCCGCTGCGCTGGCCAAATGGGAAACCTGGGCCGAGAGCCACTAGCATCTCTACCCCCTAAACGCAGAAAGAGGCCCCGCATAAGCTGTGCAGGGCCTCTTTGTAGAAAGTCAATCCATTATTTCTTGCGAATCGGCGTCGCTTTACGAGCTGGTACACCTTTGATGATTTTCATCGCGTTGGTAGCGTCCTTGTTGGTCGGGTCGATAGCTAGCACTTTCTCGTAGTACGTTGAGGCAGTGGGCTTATCACCCTTTTGCAGGTTGTAGTACCCTAGGTAGTTATTTGCCTCAACCAAACCGCTCTTATACTTCTCGGGGTCGGTACTGGCTATCTCGATATATTTTTCGTAATAAGGCTTAGCCAGTCCTTGCTTTGAATCGGTATCCTGGTAGAAATTGGCCTGGGCCCGAGCCTGCCAAGCCGGCGCGTAAGTAGGCTTGGCCGTGGTGATGATGCCGTATACGCTATCGGCCTTCACGTACTGCTTATTGTTATTATAGGCACTAGCTAAGCGAAATTGGTCGGTGAGGTCGCCTTGCGGCGTCTTCAACTTATCGGTGTAGATTTTGATAGCCGCCGGATAATCCTTCTTCGCCATGTAGGCAGTAGCAAGGTCATTTTGCAGGTCGGCCTTCTTATCCGGGTCGGCAGTTAGCGAAATAGCCTTTTGTAGCACCGAAAGGGCTTCGTCGCTCCGGCCCGACTTCAGTAAAATCTTGGCCTGGTATGAATAGTCTTCCGGGATAATCTTATCGGCTGGCGCTATTTTCATGTACTGGTCCATTGCCGTAGTAGCGCCAGCATAATCGCTGGTTTCGTACAGGGTGTAAGCCTTTAGGCGATTCATCGTCAGGTTGTTAGGCTCCACTACCAGTACCTTGTTGATTTCCGCTAACGACTCGGGGTACTTCTTAGTCAGGTACAAGAACGAGGCGTATTCCGCATCGGTGTCAGACGACTTCTCTGCTTTAGTCTGGTACTGCTGAAAAGTCTCTAGGGCCTTCGGATACTGGCCAGCTGAGTAATACATCTCCGCCAGCTCTTTATAAGCCGGCGCATAGTTGGGGTTGAGCGCAATAGCCTTGTCCAGGTTTTCCTTCGCGCCGGCTCCGTTGCGGCTGCGCACGTTCAGCACACCCTTTTTATAGTAGGCTTCGGCGTTATTGGCATCAGCAGCGGTAGCGCGGTCAAAGCTGCTCATGGCTTCGCCGCCGCCCTGGTCCGAGTGCAGGTAGATGTCGCCACGGGCAATCATCAACTCCGGGTTGTCCTTGCCTTTGTTGGCAGCTTCAGCAGCTTTCTCGTAGGTCAGGGCGCGGGTAATGTCCTTCACATCCGACTCACCGTAGGCCTGCGCAATCATGGTCAGCACCTTGGCATCCTTATTCTTGGTGGCTTTGGCGGCGGCGTCAAACTTGGCGTCGGCTTCGGCGTTACTGCCTTTAGCGAGCAGTGCCCGGCCCTCAGCTATCATCCCAAAGGGGGTAGGACCGGCGGCCTTATTGAAGTAGTAGCTGGCCGAATCGGCAATGTCGCGCTTCTGGTAAATGCGGCCCAGCTCAAAATTGGCTTCGGGGCTAGTATTACCGCGCAAGTCGGCACGGGCCTCATTATAGCGACCCAGCTCAATGGCTTTTTGGGCGGAAGCTACGTTTTGGGCGGTGGCGGCCGTAGCGCCGGCCCCTACGGCGAGGGCGGTCAGCAGCAGCGGTTTCCAAGGCTTAAAAGGCATACGGAAGGGGAAAAAGGGTAAGGTTTTGGTGAAAGTAACGTGGGTATACTACGCGGGTCGGGCCCTGGTAGTTCACTGGCGCTTATTAGTGGTCACGATGCGGGCCTGCATATTGGCCGGCATCAGCCCCGATTTCTGAAAGATAAGCTGCCCCTTCTGCCCCGCCACGAACGAAACGAAGCCCGACCCCAGCCCCGCCCGCGCCTCGCGGCTAATAGCGTAGATATCGCGCCGCAGCGGGTATTGCTGCAGCTCGGGGTTGTCGCGCAGCAACTGCGGCGTCATCGGGGCCAGGTATACCTGAAAAGGCTGAATATAATCGCTGGGCTTGGGATTAGGGCGGGCCGTGATACTCGCCACCCGAATGCGCCGCCGGTAGTCGCGCACGGTAGGGTCGTCAAAATCCGAAATCCAGTTCACGCCCACTACCCCAATGGCTGCGGGGTGGGTAGCCACATAGTCGAGCAGCTTTGGGTTTGATTGCGCCGCGAAGGCTTTCGGACTCAGCGCCGCGCCGTGCAGCAGCGTGTCGCGCAGGAAGCGGCTGGTGCTGCTGCGGTTGGCATCAAACACCACATTGATGGCCCCTAGCTTTTTCTGGCCGCTGAGTTGGCTCCAGTTGGTGGTCTGGCCCGAGAAGATGCCGCGTAGCTGTGCCACCGTCAGCAGCGAGTCGGGATTAGAGGGGTGCAGAATAATGGCTAGACCATCGATGCCGACTTTGGTGGCGCGAGGCAGCATATTCTGCTTATCCAGCTCCTTTTTCTCGCCGGCGTTCAGCTCGCGCGACGCGACAACGACCTTCACCTTATCGTTGAGCAAATCCAAAAATACGTTGTCTTCGGGCTGGTACGTAACCTTGAGGTGGGCATCGACATAAAGCTTCTGAAACGTATCGACCTGCGATTCCAGTACCGGGGCGAAGGTTTCGTCTACGCTAATGCCGACATGTCCACTGGTGGGCGTGTCAGTAGATTCTTCGCTGGTGCCGGCCCCGCGGTTGGGATGGCAGCTGGTTAGCACGCCGGTTGCTAAGCTCAGCACAAGCAGCACCGCTTGGCTCGGTCGGAAAATAAGGTTAGTCAACGTCATCGGGGGTAGGCTTACTAAACTGAGTGCGGATAGTACGGAAGAGGCGCAGCGCACCGTAGAGCACGAAAATAATGGCCAGCCCCAGCCGGATGGTCGGGCTGAGCTGGAGCAGCGCGCCCGGCTTAGCGGGAGTCAGCCAAAGCAAAACGCCCAGCCCAATGGGTAGTACCGCCCGCACTAACGCGAAGATTCGCCCAACCGATACGGTGGGTGAACCGAGCCGATTTTTAGTGGTAGCAAGCCGGTCTTTGGTGGTAGGAACAGGCATAAAAAAGAAAAGCTGATAGAATACCGTAACCCGCCCCGGCCCCCAATTTGTTCGGAACCCGGCGCGGGCCGGGATTCAGCCTGCAAAAAAGGGCATAAAATCTGAGTTTTCTACTATCCCTACCCCTTTTACTGATATTGAAAGGTAATTGGCAGGGTGAATCGCACCGCCACTGGGTGCTGGCTTTGATAGCCGGGCGTCCAGGCGGGCATCTGACGTACCACGCGCAGAGCCTCCTCATCAAGTCCGTAGCCCAGACCCTTTAAGATAGTCACCTCCGATATTTTGCCGTCGCTACCCACCACGAAGCTCATAAATACGCGCCCGCCCACACCGGCCGCCAGCGCCGCGCCGGGGTAGCGCAGGTGGTCGCGCAAGTAGCGCAATAGCGCCGCCTGCCCGCCCGCAAATTCCGGCATCTTCTCTACAACGATAAATGGCTCGTTGGTGGCCGCCGGGGTTCCCGTGCCACCTGCCGCACCGCCGGGCGTATTAGTCAGCTCGCCCAAGTCGGTGGGGGTAGCCGGCCCGAGCGTAGCCGGCCCCACGGGGCCATCCACTACTTGGGTTGAGGTGGGGGGGGTAGGGCGCGGCTGCGGCGTATCGTCTTTGGCCACTTCGGTGGGCATGACGGGAGCCGGATGCGTCGCCGTGCGGCGGGCAGCAGGCGGAGCCGTTATGGCTAGCTTAGGTTTTTCAATAACTACTGGCTTGACCTCAACCAGAAAGGGGTCTATTGTACGCGTAGTTGCTACCATCGGTACCACTGCTGGAGCCAAGTGCCGCCAAGCGGCCCAGCTCAGTAGCAAAAGCAGGCAGCAGCCCATAGTAATGCCCCCGGCCGAAGCCAGGTTGTGCTGGTAATCTTGCCGTAGCCGGTAGGCGCCGTAGGCCTGGTTACGGCCCTCGAAGACGATTTCATCGAGGTTGTCAGTCAGAAAAGCGGAGAGCAGCGACATAGAAGGAATGGGGAAAATGAAGGGGGTAGGCGCTGGGGGCAGCCAGCTATCCGATTGATGCTACCGCCCCATTTTTTCCACATGCAGTTTTCGTATTTTCTCTAAAAAATAAAAACCTACCAACGCAAAAAGCCCCAACTGCCAGGGCAGTCGGGGCTTTCATCAACTTCTGTGACTTACTGAATTTTCAGCGTTACTGGTACCGTAAACGATACTTTCACTGCCCGGCCATTCTGCTTGCCCGGAATAAACTTAGGCAGCGCCTTGATAGAGCGGATGGTTTCGGCGTCTACCGTGCCAGTGAGGCCCTTCACGATTTTCACGTCCGATACGTCGCCGTTTTCATCTACCGTAAAGCTCGCGAATACTCGGCCTTCTACCTGGTTGCGCAGGTCTACCGCCGGGTAGCGGAAGTTTTTTTGGATGGCTGCCACAATAGCACCCATGCCGCCACCGCCAGGCAGAGCCGGCATTTGCTCCACATAGGTGTAAACCTTGTTTTCTACCACCTCCTCTACCGCCTTATTTCCCTCACCACTCAGAGCACTCAAGTCGGGGGCATCCGTGTTACCTTTTACGGTCACGGTAGCTACCGTCTTGTCCTTCAGCTCCTCCTGGTCAGGTACTTCCTCCTTCTTTACTTCCTCGTCCTTCTTGATTACCGGCGGCGTGAATTTTACCGTCGTCAGCTTGGGGGGCGGGGGTGGGGGCGCTTCGGGGGGCGGGGGTGGGGGCGGGGGCTTGGTCTCGTCCAAGGGCGGCGCATCCATCAGCACATTCTCCTTCAGATTGAGCACCTCTTTGGGCTTACGGTCTTCGAAGAACTTTGCTACGGCCGGGATAAAAACCAGCACCGTCAGCAGTATCGTGCCGATGATAAGGGCCCGCGACACATTGCGCCCGTAAGTACGGCGCAACTGAAACGCGCCATACTCCTTGTTCCGTCCCTCGAATACGATGTCATTCAGGCTGGCATTAGCCAGCTGCGCATTGTCCATCATAGCAGGTTCTGTTTTTTAATGAGTTCCACGTCTTTCTTCGGGATGTCAATCAGCGCGTACTTCTTCTGATTGGTGATGTTCATCTCATCCAGGATATCTACCATATTCTTGTACTTGGCATCCTTACCGTCCACAGAGTAAGGCTCAATCAGAATGATGGGCTCGGGCTGCTGGCGCTGGCGCTCCAGCAGCACCTTGCGGATACCGTTAGCTGAGAAGTCCGTAACCTTAATTTCGGGCACGGACACGCTCTTGTCGTTGGGCTCGTTCAGGCCGAAAAAGTAGAATACTTTGTTGTCGGGAGCCAGAATAACCGTCATGGCCTGCGAGGCCTTGATTTTAGTTTGTTCATCGTCCTTAAGGTTCTTATCCTTCACCGGCATCGTGAGCTGCATCACATTGGGCTTGGCGAAGGTGGTCGTGAGCATGAAGAACGTCAGGAGCAGGAAGGCCAAGTCAACCATCGGCGTCATGTCGATTTTAGTCGACATTTTTTTCGCCCGTTTCTTGCCTCCCTTCCCGGAGTCGCCGCCTTTTTGTTGGATTTCAGCCATGAGTTCAAACTATTTTTCGATGTAGGAAGGCTTCATTTCCAGGCTCGTAAGCAGGTTGAAGCGGTTAATATCCTTTTCCTGCAAGTCTTTGATAACAGTTTGCACTGTTTTCACGTCCGCATCACCGTCGCCCTTGATAACCAGAAAAGTAGGCTTCTGGAACAGCTTGGCGTTGGCTTTGCGAGCCTCTATCACCCAATCCATCATCTGATTATTGAGCGAGTCGTAGGGAATACCTGCTAGGGTCGGGTTCAGCGCCTTGCGCTGTTCCGTATCCTTGTCGAGGTAGCTGCCAAGTTGCGTAATCGGCACCCCAAAGTTGGGGAGCAGCGAAAACTGCTTGGATTGAGCTGGAGTAAAGGTCACGCCATACTTGGCACCTACGGCTTTCAGGGCCTCTTGCAGTATGGGAGCCTTGTCGTAGCCGAAGAAGACACGCTTTTTGGAGTCAATGGTCAGCGTCAGGATGTCGCTTTCGGGGGCGCGTAAGTCGGAAGTCGAAGACGGTGGGTCTACGACTACCGCTTCGTCGGGGCGAAACTGCGTGGTCAACATAAAGAATGTTACCAGCAGAAACGCCAGGTCCACCATCGGCGTCATATCGAGCGACGGCGAGGTGCGATGCGGTTTTACTTTAGGCATTGCCGGGGGAAGTTAAAATGACTGGGCTGGTCATGGGCGAGGGGGTAGGGAAAGGATGAAAACTCAGCGGGCCACGGGCCCGAAAGCCCGGCGTTGGGAGCCGCTCACTAAGTCTGATGCCGACCGGCTACCAATTGCACACGTACCAGTGAAAAAAAATTGGGGCGGGGACGGCGAAACGCCTCCGCCCCTCTTTTCAAGCCAGTGCTTGCGCTATTATACCTGGCGCGCGTTACCGTGCTGTGCGGCGAAGGTCTGGATGATGCTGAAGCCAGCCTCATCAATGCTATAAGTCAGCTCGTCAATCTTGCTAGTGAAGAAGTTGTAGGCCACAATGGCCAAGGCCGACGTACCGATACCAAGGGCCGTGTTGATAAGAGCTTCCGAGATACCCGTGGCCAAGGCCGTAGCGTCGGGGTTGCCGGCCTGGGCCAGTGCCGAGAACGCCTTAATCATGCCGAATACCGTGCCCAGCAGACCTACCAGCGTGGCAATAGAGGCCAGCGTGGAGATGATAACCAGGTTCTTTTCGAGCATGGGTAGCTCTAGGGCAGTGCTTTCCTCGATTTCCTTCTGGATGGCCAGCACGCGCTGGTCGGTGTTCATGTTGGTTTCGCGGCCCATTTCCTGGTATTTCTTCAGGCCGGCACGCACTACGTTGGCTACCGAGCCCTTCTGCTGGTCGCAGATGGCGATGGCCCCGGTGATGTCGTTAGAATTCAGCTTCTGACGCACGCCGCGCACGAATTCTTCGATGCTTTTATCGCCTTTAGCCTTAGCAATGGTGAGGGCGCGCTCGATAGAGAATACGATTACGCAGAGCAGCATCGTCATCAGTATCGGCACGATAACGCCCCCTTTATACACAATGCCCAGGTAGTCACCAGGCTTCGGGTTGTTTTCGGGGTTGCCGCCTAAGAAGTGGCTCGGGTCACCAAGTACAAACTTGAAAATGATAACGCTAGCGATAAAAGCGAGAACGATGACGATGACCGAAAACAGCGAGGCACCACCGCTGCTCTTGGCGGGTGCGGCCTTTGGGGCCGGCGCAGCGGGCCGAGCGCCTGGGTTTACAGCATTTTTCTGTTCCATGAGTCCAGTAAGTGTAGGAGGTGGGGGGTTGGTTGAGGGGTAAAAAAAGAAGGCTATACCAAAGGGTCGGCAAATTAAGCGATAACCGGCCAGACGAACGCAAACGGTTGTTTCGGGGCCGAATCTACGCCGAAGCCAGTAAAATCCAGACTTAGTAGAATTTTTTTTTGAAGGACTGCGGCTTGGCTGAGACACCGACCTGCCCCGTGGGGGTAGTGAATTCGCCGCCTGGATTATTCGGGAACAGCAAATGCAAGGGCATGCTCAGGTTGAGCGGGGGGGGAGGGCGGCCCCGCTGTGCTAAGCTGC
Organism: Hymenobacter psoromatis; assembly: GCF_020012125.1. Classification (NCBI taxonomy): domain Bacteria; kingdom Pseudomonadati; phylum Bacteroidota; class Cytophagia; order Cytophagales; family Hymenobacteraceae; genus Hymenobacter; species Hymenobacter psoromatis. Next base: position 3,910,992 of record NZ_JAIFAG010000001.1, on the reverse strand, counting down.
CAGGGCCGACAAATCAGGAGGTTAAGCGCGAGGAATTTCGGTGCGCTTGGCCTCGTTCCAATACGCATCCATCTGGGCGAGCGTAAGGTCAGGCAGGGCTTGGCCAGCTTGACTGGCGGCGGCTTCCAGGTATTGAAAGCGACTAATAAATTTTCGGTTAGTGCGCTCCAAAGCTTCTTCCGGATTGATGCCCGCGAAGCGCGCGAAGTTGACCAGCGAGAATAATAAGTCGCCAAATTCCTGGGTGGCGCGGGCGGCCTGGGCCACGTCGGCGGGTAGCTGGCCGTGGCCGTACTCGGCTCCGAACTCGGCTAATTCTTCCTGTACCTTGAGCCAGACCTGGGCCGGGTCGTCCCAGTCGAAGCCCGCGCCGCGCGCTTTTTCTTGAATGCGCATAGCCTTCACCAGGGCGGGTAGGGAAGTGGGCACGCCGCCCAGCACGCCGCCGGTATTGCCTTTTTCCTTCAGCTTGAGCTGCTCCCAATTACGCTTTACGGCGGCCTCGTCGTCGGCGCGCACATCGCCGTAGATGTGCGGGTGGCGGTATATGAGCTTCTCGCACTGCGCGTTGAGTACATCAGCGATGTCGAACGCACCCTGCTCGGCGGCAATGCGGGCGTAAAAGATGAGGTGCAGCAGCACGTCGCCCAGTTCCTTCTTCAGGTCGGGCAGGTCGTGGCGCAGGATGGCGTCGCTCAGCTCGTAGGTCTCCTCAATAGTGAGGTGGCGCAGGCTGTCGAGGGTTTGCTTTTTATCCCAGGGGCACTCCTGGCGCAGGCGGTCGAGCACGTCGAGCAGCCGCCCGAAGGCTTCGAGCTGGGCCGGGCGGCGGTCAGGGGCAAGCAAGGGGTTTTCCATAAATTAAGTAAGCTGAAGCGTGGAAAAAAGCCGCGGCCGAATAAGGGCACCGGCGGGGGGTAGGGGTAGGGCCAGGAAGGAAAAGGCATGCCGATAGGGCAAAGCCAGCTACCCTACCGCCCGCGCCAACGGCCCAAAAACGGGCCGCCGACCGGGTGAATAGCCTACTTTTGCAAAGCTAAAGAAATATCCTGTGACCCTCATAAAATCTATTTCCGGCATTCGGGGCACCATTGGTGGCCCCGCCGGGCAGGGGCTTACCCCCCTCGACGTGGTGAAGTACGCGGCGGCCTACGGCACGTGGGCTGCCACGCAGCCAGCCGCTGGCAAGCTCATTATTATTGGCCGCGATGCCCGCCTTTCGGGTGAAATGGTGAGCCGCTTAGTGGCCGCGACCCTGCAAGGGCTGGGCTTCGACGTGCTGGACCTGGGCCTGAGCACCACGCCTACTGTGGAGATGGCTGTGCCCGCCCGGCAGGCGGCGGGTGGCATCATCCTCACCGCCTCGCACAACCCCAAGCAGTGGAATGCCCTTAAGCTGCTCGACGCGAAGGGTGAGTTTTTGTCAGCCGCGGCCGGCGAGCAGGTGCTAGCCCTGGCCGAAAGCGACAGCGTGGAATTTGCGCCGGTAACCAAGCTGGGCAAGTACACGACCGACGACACCTTTCTGGCCGAGCACATTGCCGCCATTCTGGCCCTACCCCTAGTAGACGCGGCAGCTATTAAAGCCAAAAAATTTCGCGTGGTGGTGGATGCCGTGAATAGCTGCGGTGGCTTCGCGGTGCCGCAACTGCTGGCCGCGTTAGGCGTTGAAACCATCGAAAAAATTCACTGTGAGCCCACCGGCGACTTCGCCCACAACCCCGAGCCGCTGCCCGAGCACCTGCGCGACATCGCTAAAGTGCTCGAAAAAGGCGGCTTTGACCTCGGCATCGTGGTGGACCCCGACGTGGACCGCCTGGCGCTGGTGAGCGAAAACGGCGAGATGTTTGGCGAAGAATACACCTTGGTGGCCGTGGCCGACTACGTGCTGGGCCAGCTCGGTGGCGGCAACACCGTGAGCAACCTCAGCAGCACCCGCGCCCTGCGCGACGTGACCGAGAAGCACGGCGGCACTTACACCGCCGCGGCCGTAGGCGAGGTGAACGTGGTGACGAAAATGAAGGAAACCCAGGCCGTTATCGGCGGCGAGGGCAACGGCGGCATCATCTACCCCGAGCTACACTACGGCCGCGACGCGCTGGTGGGCATTGCGCTGTTTCTGACGCACTTGGCGAAATCGGGCCTCACCATGAGCCGCCTGCGCAGCTCCTACCCCAGCTATTTCATCTCGAAGAATAAAATCGAGCTGACCCCGGAAATTGATACCGACCTGGTGCTGGTAGAGATGGAAAAGCGCTACGCCAAGCAGCCCGTCAACACGATTGATGGCGTCAAAATCGAGTTCGACAAGGAGTGGGTGCACCTGCGCAAGTCCAACACCGAGCCCATTATCCGCATCTACGCCGAGTCGGATTCCAACGCAACCGCCGACCACCTGGCCCAGAAAATCATTGCCGATATTAAGGAGATTATTTCGACGAAATAGCACGTAGGATAAGCTTTTGCTTGCCAGATGTTAAAGCCGAGCTTACTTCACAAACATTAAATCAGCGGCCCGTTAATTTTTGTGGGAGTAGAAGGGTTATTGCTTTCGCAGCCCCTTTGCTTAATCCAAACGGCAAGCTAAAGCTTACGCTATATTTATGTACGCCTACCTCGATAACGCCGCCACTACCCCCCTCGACCCTGCCGTACTGGATGCCATGCTGCCTTACCTGGCGCAGCACTACGGCAACCCCAGCTCGCTGCACGGGCCGGGCCGGCAGGTGCGAGCGGGCATCGAACAGGCGCGCAAGTCGGTGGCGCAGCTTATTAATGCTGCGCCAAGTGAAATCACGTTTACCTCGGGCGGTACGGAGGCGGACAATTATGCCATCTTCGGTAGCGTGCGCTCACTGAGATTGGCGCACGCCATCACCTCGCCCTTGGAGCACCACGCCGTGCTGCACCCGCTGCAAGTGCTGGCTAAAAGCGGCGAAACCAAGCTGAGCTACCTGCGCCACGACGCTCAGGGCCGCCTCGACCTGGCGCACCTGGAAGACCTGTTGGCCACGCAGCCGCGCACGTTCGTGAGCTTGATGCACGGCAACAACGAACTGGGTAACCTCAACGATATCAAGACTATCGGCGAAATCTGCGCCCGGTACGATGCCGTTTTTCACACCGATACGGTGCAGACGATGGGCCACTACCCCCACGACGTGCAGCAACTGCAAAACCACTTTCTGGTGGGCTCGGCGCATAAGTTTCACGGGCCCAAGGGGGTAGGGTTTTTGTACCGACGCGGCGGCGTAGCAGTGGATTCGCTCCTGCACGGCGGCGCGCAGGAACGCGGTGTGCGCTCGGGCACCGAGAACGTGTACGGCATCGTGGGCCTGGCCAAAGCGCTGGAAATCGCCTACCATGATATGGCCGCTCATCGCCAGCACGTGCAGGGCCTCAAGGACCGCCTCATTGGCCGCCTCATGGCTAGCATCGACGACGTGCGCTTCAATGGCCTCTCGGCTGAGGCCGACCAGAGCCTCTACACCGTGCTCAGCGTGAGTCTACCCCCCTCCAGCATCAGCGAGATGTTGCTTTTTAGCCTGGATATCAATAAGGTAGCGGCTTCGGGTGGCTCAGCCTGCACCAGCGGCGCGCAGCTCGGCTCGCACGTGTTGGAGGCCCTCGGGGCCGACCCCGACCGGCCCACCGTGCGCCTTTCCTTGAGCCGTCTCACCACGGCCGACGAGGTAGACTACGCCGCCGACCAGCTCGCCAAGCTTTACCAGCCGGCCAGCGCGTTGCGGTAAGTAAAAATTAAAACAAGAAAATTAGTAAAGACTGGAGTAGTATTGCGGCTACTTCTTTCTACTTCATTTTCCGCTCACCATTAAACGCTCCCCTTTTTGGCGCTGGCTGCGGCGTTATTTCGGGTTTTCGAGGGCTGAAACGCGGGGCTTTGTACTACTCCTGCTAGTGGCGTTAGCGGCCGCCGTCCTACCCCCCCTGCTGCGCCCCACCGACCCCGCCTACCTGCCCGCCGCCGACCAGCGCCAGCTCGATGCCTGGAGCCTGGACCTGGTGGCCCGCCTCGACTCGGGGCGCGCGGCCAGCGCCCGCGCCTACGCCGCGCGCTACCCCAACCGCCGCGGCGGCCCCAGCGGCGGCAGCCGCTACCCCGCCGTGCCGCAGGTGCACCTAGCCCCGTTCGACCCCAACGCCCTCACGGCCGTAGGCTGGGAGGCGCGCGGCGTGCCGCACTTCGTGGCCGGCCGCATTGTCAACTACGGGCAAAAGGCGGGTGGTTTCCGGGCCAAAAGCCAGGTGCAGCGCATCTACGGCCTGCCCGACTCGGTGTACCAGCGGCTCGCGCCGTTCATGCAGCTGCCCGAGGCGCTGCCGGCGCGCGGCGGCGCGGGCTACGCGGCGGGCGGCCGCTTCGGGGCCGGCGAGGGGGGTAGGGACTTTGAGAAAGTAGCCCGTAAGCCGGCCCACGTGCAGCCCTTCGACCTCAACCTGGCCGATACCACCCAGCTGATGCAGATAAAGGGCATCGGCCGGGGCCGGGCTAAAGGGCTGGTGAAATACCGCGCCCAGCTAGGTGGCTACGTGGGCGAAGGCCAATTGGCCGATTTTTTTATGCTGCGCGACGCGCCCGACCTCGTGGACAGCCTGCGCAAATACACGTTCGTGGCACCCGGTTTTGCGCCCCGGCCGGTGCTCGTCAACTCCGCCACGTTTGATGAGCTGTGGCCGCAGCCCTTGGTAGGCAAGCCGCTGGCGCGGCTCATCGTGGCGTTTCGCCAGCAGCACGGACCCTTCAAAACGCCCGACGACCTGCGGCAAATCAAGATTTTGAAGGAAGCCGACTTCGTTAAATTACGACCCTACATCCGCTGCGAATAGGCGCTGGTCGATTGAAACGGCCTTCGTTATTTAAAATCTTTCTAAATTGCGTGAAATTCATTCTTAGCGCCATGAAGGTTTTTTTCCGTCGCATTCATTTATACCTGGCCTTGGCGGCGGGGCTGGTTTTTTTCGTGCAATGCCTGACGGGCACGGTGCTGGTTTTTGAAGAAGAAATTACCCACGCGCTGTACGCTGAACGCTACCAGGTGGAGGTGCCGGCCGGTTGGAATCGGTTGCCGCTAGCCGAGCTGGCCAGCCAGTTTCAGCAGGCCCATCCCAAAGCCAAGGTACTTGGCTTTCAGGTATATGCTGACCCGGCGCGCACCGTGGAGCTAAGTTATCGCGAGGGTAAGGCCCGCCCCGCTGGTCTGCCTCGCGGCGAGAGAGGGGGTAGGGAGCCGCAGCCGGGCCGGGGCGAGCGCGGCAAAGGCCGCCCCGAGCGTGGCAGCACGGCCTACCTCAACCCCTACACCGGCCAGCTAATGACCTTGCAAACGGAAAAGCAGCTACCCGTCTTCAAGGTGGCTGAAGACCTGCACCGCCGCCTGCTGGCTGGCGAAGTGGGCAAAGCCCTTACGGGCCTCTCGGTCCTGTTTATGCTCGTTATTACGGCGACGGGCCTGGTGCTGTGGTGGCCCAGAACGCGGGCTCTGCTCACGGGCCGCCTGCGCGTGAAGTGGGGGGGTAGCGGTAAGCGCATTACCCACGATTTGCACGTGGTGATGGGTTTTTACTGCTCCCTGTTCTTATTCGGGCTGGCGCTTACGGGCGTCATTATGTCGTACCGCTGGGCGACGGAAAGTCTGTTTTGGCTCACCAATTCGCGGCCGACTATTGGGCTCCCTACCCCCCGCTCGGCGGCCGGCGCGCCGGGCCGCACCGTGGCCTACGACGCGGCCCTGCGCGCCGGTCAAGCTACCTACCGCACGGCTGAATTCTGGCGCGTGAGCGTGCCCAAAGACTCAACTGTGGCAATGGCCGTGAGCGCGCCCAGCTTGCTGCCGCTGCGCCACAATAGCCTCGATACGCTGTTTGTGAACCGCGCTACGGGCGCGGTATTGGGTCAGCATCTATACAGCCGCCAGGCGGCCGGCGCGCAATTGCGCCGGCTGGCTAAGCTGCTGCACACCGGCGAAATTGGGGGTGTCTGGACCAAGGCGCTGGCGCTGATGGTCACGCTGGCCAGCCTCACGTTTCCGGTCACGGGCGTGTTGTTATGGCTGCGCCGCACCCGTAAAAAGCCTCAGCGCAAGCCGGGCCGGGTGGCGGTGGCGTAGGGTGCGGGGCTTGCCTCTGCCCAGCATTGAACGGAATCGTTGTGATGGTGCGAATGCCGGGCGGGGGCAAGCCCCGCACCCTACTTCTCCGCGCCGGCTTCCAGGTTGCGGAGCTGGTCGGCGCGCCAGGCGGTGAAGGCGACCACGACCAGCGTCATGATGCCGCCAAAAACTACGCTCGGCACGGTGCCCATGAGCTTGGCGGTGGCCCCGCTCTCGAAGCTGCCAATTTCGTTGCTGGAGCCGATGAAGATATTATTCACCGCCGACACCCTACCCTTCATGTATTCGGGCGTGTAGGTGTGCACCAGCGTGGAGCGCACGATGACGGACACGGAGTCGAACACGCCCGTTAGGAACAGCAAAAACAGCGAGAGATAGAGGTTTTTGGACAGCGCGAAGGCGATGGTGGCCAGGCCGAAGCCCGCTACGGCCCACAGTAGCTTGCGCCCCGCGCCCTTTTTGAGGGGCGAAAACGTGAGCCACACGGCCATCATAACCGAGCCCACGGCCGGCGCGGCGCGCAGGTAGCCGAAGGCATCGGGGCCGCCGTGCAGGATGTTGCCGGCAAAGAAGGGCAGCAGCGCCACCGCCCCGCCAAAGAGCACGGCGAACATATCCAGCGACAGCGCGGCCAGCACGAGCTGGTTGCTGAAAATGAATTTTACCCCACTTAAAATGCTCTCGCTCAGTTTCAAGCGCTGGCCCACGATGGGGGGTAGCGCGCGCCCCGCGATGCTGATGAAAAAGCCCAGCGCCAGCGCCTCCATCACCATATCGACCCCGTAGGCAAACTCGATGCTGCGGTGCAGCAGCAGGCCGCCGATGGCCGGCCCCACCACCGCCGACGCCTGCCAGGTGGTAGAGCTCCAGGTAATGGCATTGGGCAGCAGGCCGCGCTCGGGCAGCAGCTGCGGCATGAAGGAAAATAGCGCCGGCCCCATAAAGCCCCGCGCGATGCCGCTCACGAAAATAACCAAATAGAGCGGCCACACAATGGTGGCGTTCACGGCCTCCACGTGCAGGCGGCCGCTCAGCAGCAGCGCCTGCTGCAAGGGGTGCGCCAGCCACCACAGCGTGATGGCGCACAGCACCAGCACTACTACAGCCGGCACCACAATGCGCTTGCGGCGCACCGAGTCGGCTACGTGCCCGGCGTAGAGCGAGACGGTGATGCTCGGAATAGCCTCGGCCAGCCCGATGAGGCCCAGGGCCAGCGGGTCGTTGGTGAGCTTGAAAATCTGCCAGCTCACCACTACCCCCTGAATTTGGGTGGCAATGGAAAACAGCGCGCGGGCCGTGACGTAGCGCCGGAAATCGGGCACGCGCAGGGCGGCGTAGGGGTCGTGTTTGGCAGCGGGAGGTACGCTAGCAGGCATGGGCAATAAAATGACGCGGAAAAAACAGGAACCGCCAAGGCGGGCAAAGGTAGGCTTGAGGGGTAAGGAAAAGTGGCTTATCTTGCGTGCAAGCCCGCTTTTGTCGAGCTTATCGCGCTCATGACTTCCTTTGGCCTGGATTTGCTGCACCGCCCCGACCTGCCCGCCCTCATTGCCCGGTGGCAGCGCGAAGTGACCCCCGCCGAACTGCGCGCCGGCTACGAAGCCGTGCTGGCCGCCGCCGATACCGTCGCCTGCGGCCGCTGGCTGCTCGACCTACGCCGCCGCGAGGACCTCACCGAGCCCGTTGTCAACACCTGGTTCAGCAGCGTGTTTGCGCCCGCCTTGCGCGGCCGCTACCCCGAAGCCGTGCGCCTAGCCTTTCTCATCTCGCCGCTACGCGCCCAGCAAACCGTGACGGCCATCGTCTCGGCCACCGATACTGACTGCGAAATCGCCACCTTCACCGACGAAGCCACCGCCCACGCCTGGCTAAGCCGCAGTGTAGGGTAAGCTTACCTGCTCCTTCGTCAGCGCCTCGTTCAGGCAAATGGCGGCCTTATTACCTTCGGCAGCGGCAATCAAAGCCTGTTGCTGGCCGGGCGTGGTGTCGCCGGCCGCGTAGAGACCCGGCACGCTGGTTTGCGAGTTTTTATCAACCCATACCGCGCCCTTGCCATTCAGGCGCGCCCCCAAGCTGGCGGCCAACGGGCTGCGTTGCTCCTGCGGCGGGTGCAGAAACAGGGCTTTGCGCTCCAGATAAGTGCCATCGGTAAACTCGATGCAGCGCAACCCCGTGGCCGCGCCGCCCACCAGGCCCGCCACCGGCTCCTCATGCAGGCCGATGCGGTGCTGGCGCAGGCGCTGCCGGCCGTAGGCGGTGAGGTGGCCGGGGCCATCGGTCACCACCACAATATCTTGGCTCCAATTGGTAAGCAGCAGGGCCAGGCCCACGGCCGCTTTGCCGCGGCCGTACACGGCCAGCGGCTGGTCGCGCACCTCATAGCCGTGGCAGTAGGGGCAATGCAGCACGCCCGTGCCCCACAGCTCGCGAAAGCCGGGTAGGGGCGGCAGCAGGTCCTCGACGCCCGTGGCCAGCAGCACCCGGCGGGCCGTGCCCACCCAGGCGTGGCCCTGGCTGGTAGTGCCCGCCGCCCGAAAGCCGTCGGCTATCTTGTCTAACCCCGTGATTTTTAGTTCCTGAACACTAACGGTGGGGTAAGGGGCCAGCTGCGCGTGGCCCAGCCGCAGCAGCTCGGCGGGGCGCACGCCGTCGCGGGTCAAAAAGCCATGCACGCCGCCCGAGGGCGCGTTGCGCGGCGCGCCACCATCGGCCAGCAGCACGCGGCGGCGGCAGCGCCCCAGGGTCAGGGCCGCGCTGAGGCCGGCGCTGCCCGCCCCGATTATGAGGACATCATGGTCCATAGATTACCTATAATAAAGAAGGCCTGGCTAGCCCGAACATTGCGTAGTTAAAGCAACTGGCGGCGCAAAAGTTAAGGTTGAGCTTACCCATTTGCGCCTAACGAAGCTGCCTTTTCTGGCGGGACCCTTATTTTTGAGAAGCAGCGCCCAACTAAGTAGCGCTGGCTTTCCTGTTTGCCATGCACGAGCTTTTTGCTGAAAACCAAGCCTTTCGCGCCAACGGCCGCCTCTGGGTAGAAGGCCCCGCCGACCGCTTCCTGGGCATCGGCCGGCTCGAATTATTGGAGCACATTCAGGCCACCGGCTCCATCTCGCAGGCAGCTAAGGCAATGGGCATGTCGTACAAAAAAGCCTGGGACCTAGTGAGTTCCATGAATACCCAGGCCCGGCAACCGCTGGTGGGCGCGCACGCGGGCGGCGCGCACGGCGGCGGGGCCACCCTTACCGAGGCCGGCGCGGCGGCCGTAGCCGAGTTTCGGGCCATGCAGGCGCGCTTTGCGCAGTTCCTGGCTGATGAGACAGCTCGACTGTATCAGTAACAGTGCGATTGTACTTATAAAAAAACAGGATGAAAAGCAGATAAGCATTCTGCTAAACCCAGCGTTATATTTGCCCGAACATAGCGCACCTTGTTATTTCGAACATGCTACTTTCTTTTGCCAATAGCCGGCCGCGATTTGCGCTTGGCTTGGCCCTGACTCTCGCTGGTCTCACTATGCCAAGGGTTTACGCCCAAGCACCGGCCTTGACGCAGCCGGGCACTACGCCCGCTACGCTACGCCTCGATGGGCTGGTGACGACGCCCCGCACCCTCACGGCCGCCGACCTGGCCGCCCTACCCCCCCGCGAGCAGACCACCACCGACAAGGACGGCAAAAAGCACGTGTACCGCGGCGTAGCCCTGGCCGATGTGCTATACCTGGCCGGCGCGCCGGCCGGCAAGGCCATCCACGGCCCGGTGCTGGCCGAGGCCGTGCTCGCCACCGCCGCCGATGGCTACCAGGCCGTGTTCGCGCTACCCGAAATCGACGCCGATTTCTCGCCCCAGACCATTCTGCTGGCCAGCAGCCGCGACGGCCAGCCCCTACCCCCCCACGACGGGCCCTACCAGCTCATCGTGCCCCTGGAGAAAAAGCCCGCCCGCTGGGTGCGTCAGCTCACCGGCCTGAAGGTGGTGAAGGTGCAATAAGCAAGACATCTCAAATTGGAAAGAACGTCATGCTGAGCGAAGCGAAGCATCTCGCTCGCAGCAGTAATTCCAATCGTTCAACGATGCGAGCGAGATGCTTCGCTTCGCTCAGCATGACGTTCTGGTTAAACTATATAAAATTCTTATATGAAGAAAAAGCTACGCATATTGCGCGGCTCGGTGGCGTGTGCGTCGGCCCTGGCGCTGGCCCAGCCGCTGGCCGCCCAAACCCCGAAGCTGCCCCGCCGCCCTACCCCCCTCGATACGCTGCGCACCGACCTGAACGAGGTGGTGGTGTCGGCTTCGCGGGTGGAGGAGAGTTTTTTGCAGTCGCCGGTGACGGTGGAAAAGCTCAACGCCCGCGCTATTCGGCTGTCGCCGGCCCCATCGTTTTTCGACGCTATCGAGAACCTGAAGGGCGTGCAGGTGATTACGCCCAGCATCGGCTTTAAGGTGATAAATGCGCGGGGCTTCACTAATACGACCAACGTGCGCTTTGCGCAGCTCGTGGATGGCGTGGACAACCAGGCGCCGCACATCGGCGGGCCCATTGGCAACGTGCTGGGGCCGAGCGACCTCGATATCAGCAACGTGGAGCTGGTGCCCGGCACCGCCGCCGCGCTCTACGGCCTGAACGCCATCAACGGCCTGGCCAATTTTACCACCAAAAACCCTTTTAACTCGCAGGGCCTGAGCCTGCGCCAGCAAACGGGAGTTAATCACCTCAACGACCCCAACGTGAAGACGTTTGGCGACGGCGGTTCGCCGGTGCACACTTATTCGGAAACCAGCGTGCGCTACGCAAAAGTGCTGGTGCCGGATAAGCTGGCGTTTAAAATCAACGGCACCTACCTGCGCGCCTACGACTGGATAGCCAACGACCAGACCGACATCAACCCCACCGGCAACGCGACCGTGGGCCTGTTTGGGGCCGACAACCCGGCCCAGGACCAGGTGAGCCGCTACGGCAACGAGTCGTCGGACCGCAAGAATATTACGCTGGGCGGCAAAAGCTACTCGGTGGCCCGCACCGGCTACGACGAGCGCGACCTGGTGGACTACAACGTGCGCACGCTCAAGGCCGATGTGGCGCTGCACTACCGCTTCCGGCCGGGCACGGAGCTGGCCTACACCTACCGCGTGGCGAGTTTCGACAACGTGTATCAGCGCTCGAACCGCTTCCGGCTGCAAGACTACCTGTTGCAGCAGCACGCGCTCACGTTTACGTCGCCCGTGGTGCAGGCCCGCGCCTACCTCACCCAGGAAAACACCGGTAAAAGCTACAACCTGCGCTCGATGGGCGAGAACATCGACCGTAGCTACAAGCCCGATACCCAGTGGTATAGCGACTACACCACTGCCTGGAACGCCGCCACCAAAGGTGGCGCGGGCGTGGCCGACGCCCTGCGCACGGCCCGCGGTGCCGCCGACGCCGGCCGCCTGCAACCGGGTACCGAGGCCTTCAACCAGCGACTGAGTCAGCTCCAGGATATTAACAACTGGGATGTGGGGGCCGCCCTGCGCGTGCGGGCCAACCTCGCCCACGCCGAAGCGCAGGTGAACGTGGCCGAGGCCCTGCGGCGGGGGGGTAGGGCGCTACCCGCCAACCTCGACCTGCTGGCTGGTGCCGACCACCGCACCTACATCGTGGTGCCCGATGGCAACTACTTCATCAACCCCAACCCCGGCAAAGACCCGCTCACCAGCGACCTGCTGTACTCCAAAACCGGGGGCTTTGTGCAGGCGGGTGGGCGGCTGCTGCAAGAGCGGCTGCGCCTCACGGCCACGCTGCGGGTGGATAAAAACGACTACTTCAACGTGAAATTCAACCCGCGCTTCACGGCGGTTTATTCGCCTACCCAGCGCCAGAACTTCCGCCTCAGCTACCAGAGCGGCTACCGGTTTCCGAGCTTGTTCGAAGGTTTTTCCAACGTGAACAGCGGCCAGGTGAAGCGCGTGGGCGGGCTGCGCGTCATGTCGAACGGCGTGTTTGAGAACAGCTATTTGCGCAGCAGCATCGACCGTTTCAACGCGGCCGTGACGGCTGGCATCAACGGCACGCCCGCCCAAACGCGGGCCCAGGCCGTGGCCGCCAACCAAAACCTATTGGTAAAAAACCCCTACACCTACCTGCGCCCCGAGTACATCCGCTCGCTCGAAATGGGCTACAAAGCGGCGGTAGGGCCGCAGGGCCGGCTGCTGGTTGATGTCGATTTCTATTACAATTCCTACCGCGACTTCATTGCTCAGGTAGAAGCCTACGTGCCCCAAACTACCTCCGGCGCGGTGCTGGCCACCGGCACCGACCTCAATACCATAGCTACCGCGCTGAATACCACCTCCATCCCGGCCGGCGGCACCACCACGGGCCAGGCCCGCTACCGCCTCTGGACCAACTCGCAGAGCCAGGTGTATAACTACGGGGGCTCGGCCGGCCTGCGCTACAACCTGGCCGGTGGCTACCTGGCCGGCGCCAACGCCACCTACACCCGCCTCGACCGCACCGAAAACGGCGACGGTCTCGAAGACGGCTTCAACACCCCCCAGTGGATGTATAACCTGAGCTTTGCCAATGAAAACGCTTATAAAAACGTCGGCTTTGGCCTGAATTTCCGGCACCAGGTCAGCTACTATTCCCAGACTTTTCTGGTGAATGGCAGCGTGCCGGCCTTCAGCAGCCTCGACGCGCAGCTGAGCTACTACATACCTGAGGCGCAGGTGCGCCTGAAGCTGGGGGCCAGCAACGTGCTCAATAAGTACTACGTGACATATTTGGGCGGTCCCAGCGTGGGCGGACTCTATTATCTCACGGTGAGCTACGGGCTATAGCGCGGACGCTGCGAGTCCGCGCGTTGCGCCGCCCGAAACCGATGAGCGACCAGCCGGTTTACCCGAGCAACGGGCGGACTCACAGAGTCCGCGCTATATTTTTTTATGATTACTTTCTCTCCGGCCGAGCGCCAGCGCTACCGCCGCCACCTGCAGCTGGCCGAAATCGGCGAGGCCGGGCAGGCGCGGTTGCGCCAGGCGCGGGTGCTAGTGGTGGGCGCGGGCGGCCTGGGCTGCCCCATCCTGCAGTATCTGGCCGCGGCGGGGGTAGGCACCCTCGGCCTTGCCGATGCCGACCAGGTGGAGCTGACCAACCTGCCCCGCCAGATTCTCTACGGCCCCGAAGACGTGGGCCAGCCCAAAGTAGCGGCCGCCGCCCGTGCCCTGCGTCGCCTCAATAACTTGAATACGTATGAGTTGCACTCACTGCGCGTGAGCCCGGCCAATGTGCGCGAGTTGGTGGCCGCTTACGATGTGGTAGTGGACGGCTCCGATAATTTCCCGACCCGCTACCTGCTCAACGATGCCTGCGTGAGCCTGGGCCGGCCGCTAGTGTCGGGGGCCATTTACAAGTTTGAGGGCCAAGTATCGGTGTTTAATTACGAAGGCGGACCCACGTACCGCTGCCTCTTCCCTACCCCCCCCGGCGCGGCCGAAGCGCCCGACTGCAACACCACCGGCGTGCTCAACGTGCTGCCCGGCCTCATCGGCACGGTGCAGGCTACCGAAACCTTGAAAGTGGTGCTGGGCCTGGGCGACGTGCTCAGCGGCCGCCTCTGGATGCTCGATACGCTCAGCTTCCAGAGCCGCACCCTGCGCTTCAAGCGCGACCCAGTGCGGAGCGCCATCAACCTCGATACGGCCGACCCGGCCGACTACTTCGACGCGAGTTGCGCCCCCGAAGTAGCCGCCATTAGCATCAGAGCCAGTGGGTTACAGCAGCAGTTAGCTTTGCCTACACTTCCCTTTCTGCTCGATGTGCGTGGGCCGCTGGAGTTTCAGCGGCGCCACCTGCCGGGGGCCGTGCTACTACCCCTGCCCGAGCTGGCCGCCCGTGCCGCCGAGGTGCCGCGCACCCGCCCGGTGGTGGTGTATTGCCAAAGCGGCGTGCGCAGCGCCCAGGCTGTGGCGCTGCTGCAAAGCCTAGGGTACAAAAACGTGCAAATGCTGAGCGGCGGCCTAGAGGAATGGTAACCGAGGCCAGCTTGGGATGCACGAAACGCTGTATTTCATTGAATACAGCGTATAGAAAAGCAGAGGGAATGAAAACACCGGGCGGGTGTTACGGGTACACTAGGTTCCGGCTTGGTCGATTATCTTTAAGGTCCGCATGAGTTTGCTCGCTACCCCCATCACTACCTTGCACGACGCCCACGGCCGGCCGCTGGAATACCTGCGCCTAGCCGTAACGGACCGCTGCAACCTGCGCTGCTTCTACTGTATGCCCGAAGAGGGGATAAAGTACTTACCTAAGAGCGAAGTGCTTAGCTACGAAGAAATGCTGCGCCTGGTCGAAATAATGACTGGCTTGGGCGTGCACAAGGTGCGCCTAACCGGCGGCGAGCCCTTCGTGCGCCGCGACCTAGTGCCCTTTATGGAGCGCCTGGCCGCCCTGCCCGGCCTCGACGATATTAGCCTGACTACCAACGGTGTGCTTACCGCCCCCTACGTGCCCACGCTGGCCCGACTGGGCGTGAAGGCCGTGAACCTCAGCCTCGATACGCTGGACCGCCAGCGGTTTTTTGAGATAACCCGGCGCGACGAGCTGCCGGCCGTGCTGCGCACCTTTCACGCGCTGCTCGAGGCCGGTATCCAAGTGAAAATCAATGCCGTAGTGATGAACGAACGCAACATTCAGGACCTGGTGCCGCTGGCCGAGCTAACCCGCGACCTACCCGTAGAAGTGCGCTTCATCGAGGAAATGCCCTTCAATGGCGGTAGCCACGTAGCTACGCCAGAGTCGCTACCCTGGCACCACCGCCGCATCCGGCAGCACCTGGAGGCGCACTTGGGGCCGCTCGTACCCGCCCATACTGCCGCCGGGGCTACCGCCGATGAGTACACGGTGGCCGGGCACCGGGGCCGGGTGGGCATCATTGCGGCGTATTCGCGCACCTTTTGCGGCACCTGCAATCGCCTGCGCCTCACTGCCGAAGGCGGCCTCAAAACCTGCCTCTACGACCAAGGCGGCCTCGACCTACGTGCCCTGTTGCGCGGCGGCACCACTGATGAGGGTATTGCCGAAGCCCTCAGCCAGGCCTTCTACCACCGCGCCGCCAATGGCTTCGAGGCCGAGCGCCAGCGCCCCACGCATCAGCTCAATTTTGAGAGCATGGCCACCATTGGCGGGTGAGCTTATTTCTTGTCCAATTAGAATAAAAAGAACGTCATGCTGAGCTTGCCGAAGCATCTCTGCCGCTTCATTGAACGGCCTAAATAGTGCGGTAGAGATGCTTCGGCAAGCTCAGCATGACGTTCTTTTTGTAAAGTTTTGACTAATAAATTTTAAATGAACTTGACTGTTTCTCTCTTTGGCATTGCCCGCGAAATCGTGGGGCAGTCGTCCTTGTCGTTGACCGTGCCGCCGGGGCAGTCGGCTGCCGGGCTGCTGGCCGAACTGCGCGCCACCTATCCCCCGTTGGCCGACCTGCGCAGCCTGGCCGTGGCTGTAAACAACGAGTACGCCGCCGAAGACCTGATGCTGCACGAGCGCGACGATATTGCGCTTATTCCGCCCGTGAGCGGGGGGTAGGGCTGATTTTTTTGCTATGAACGCCAACCACCACATCGCCCTCACCGACCAAGCCATCGACGTAGCGGCTGTGCTGCACGCTGCCGAGTCGGCAGAAGCCGGGGCCGTCAATGCCTTCATCGGCACGGTGCGCAACCGCAGTGAGGGCCGCCGCGTGGTGCGCCTGCACTACGAAGCCTACCCCCCAATGGCGCTCCACCAGCTCGCCCGCGTGGCCGAAATGGCCCAGGCGCAGTGGCCCATGCTGCGCCGTGTAGCCGTGACGCACCGCCACGGTACCCTCGAAATCGGCGACGTGGCCGTAGTCGTGGCCGTATCCACGCCCCACCGCGCCGACTCATTCGCCGCCTGCCAGTTCATCATCGACACGCTAAAGGAAGTCGTCCCCATCTGGAAAAAAGAGGAGTACGAAGACGGCACCGTCTGGGTCTCGGCGCACCCATAGCGGTAAGTGAGTAAGTGGGTAAAGGAACGGCCATGCTTCCTTCGTCAGCATGGCCGTTCCTTTACCCACTTACTCACTTACCAAAAAGTCCGCTTTGCCGCCGGTTTTTTCCAACAATCGAATTTCCTCAATCACGATATGGTGCGACATCGCCTTGCACATATCGTACACTGTGAGGGCGGCCACCGAGGCCCCGGTAAGGGCTTCCATCTCGATGCCGGTTTTGCCCGTAACGCGGGCCGTACACTCGATGAGAAGCGAATCGGGGGGTAGGACGGTGATGTGTACTTGGCAGTCGTCGAGCCCCAGCGGGTGGCAAAGGGGGATGAGGTCGGCCGTGCGCTTGGCAGCCATCACGCCCGCGATAATAGCTGTTTGAAACACCGGGCCCTTACGGGAAGGTAGGTCGCCAGCCTGCACCAGGGCCAGAATATCGGCCCCGAGGCGCACCCTGGCGCGGGCGCGGGCCAGGCGCGCTGTCACGGCTTTAGGGCCCACGTTGACCATCGCTGGCTGGCCGGCATCGTTAAGGTGAGTAAGTTTGGGCGCTACATCAGACATATAGAATAAGGCTCAGCGAAAGCGTAAAGTACGGACTACCGACGGCAAGGGGTGATGACCAGACATAAAAAAGCCTTCCCGCCAACTGGCGGGAAGGCTTTTTTGCATTTACAAAACCTATTCCTTCGTGAGGTGCAGCACCTGACGCAGCACGCTACCATCGGCGTAGCTACCGCTCACCAGCACCAGATAGGTGCCGGTGGCTAAGTCGGCCACGTCCAGTGGCTGGGATTGGCCACCGGCCAACGTCCACTGGCGGGTGCTGCGGCCCGTAGCATCGAGCAGGCGCACTTGGTAGATAGCCGTGGCGGGTAGCGAGCTGAGGTCGAGGCTGGTACGCGCGCCGACCGTAGGATTGGGGTAGAGAGTCAAGCGCTGGCTGCCAGCCGGCGCGAATGATACTGCCCGCACGGGCGAATAGCTGCTGGTACCGTCGGCATCAACCTGATGCAAGCGGTAGTATACTAGTGCCCCAATAGCAGCGGCATTGCGGTCGATGAAGGCGTAGGCGTGGGCCGTAGTAGTAGTACCGTAGCCGGCTACCTTATCAATAGCCACGAAGTTGGCGGCTTGGCCGGTACTGCTGCGCTCAATGGCAAAGTACGCATTGCCCACCTCGGAGGCAGTGGTCCAGGCTAACTGGGCAGTGGTGCCGGCCGCCTTGGCCGTGAAGGTAGCCAGCACCACCGGCAATGGAACTGAGCTAACCGGGATGGTATAGGTAGCGATGTTGCCCGAGCCAGCATTCTCCGTATCGGTAGCCGTGTAGGTAAAGGTTGCATTGCCCGCAAAGCCATTGGCCGCAGTATAATACAGGGCTCCCCGCTGGTTATAAGGGATTACCTGGCCCGCCGTCACCACTTGGCCATTAGGTCCGCCTACCCGCAACGTACCAGAGGTCGGTAGCGTCTGGATAGTGAACGAGGCCACTGCTGCCCCTGTGCCGGTTACGGTAGCATTTAGAGGGGCGATGCTGGTGGCCGGGGCCAGCGCCGGAATACCGGGCGAATTAGTAATATTGGCCGCCATCAGGTTTACACTACACGTGCCAAAGTATAAGTCATCTAGCCCAAAGTCATTACCGCCCGCGGCCCGGTTAATGTCGCGCACCTCGAAGGTGGCAGAGGTGCTGCTACCCGAATACCAGACACCCGAAAACTGCACGTAGGTGCCAGTAGTAGTGGGAAGGGTAGCCGATGCGGAAGTTGACTTATTGTTGATAACGAAGCCCAGAATGGCCGGGCTTTGGGGGTTGACCGACTGCGCGTAGCCCGAGTAAGAATAGTATCGGTTAGCCACTACGGTTACGGTCTGCGCGTACACCTTGCTCTGGTTGGCCGCGCCATTCACTATCATGAAATTACCGCTGCCGCCCCGGCCCTTGCCGGCGAAGCTGGGGTGGTAAGTGTTGGCGTTGACATCTACCGCGTAAGTGGTTTCGGGTATCAGGCCCCCATTACCCGCACTGCTGTTAGCGGCCGGCGATACGTAATTATAAGCCGATGTAAAGACCGTATTGCCCTGCTCAAAGCCAGGGTTTTGCAAGAGGTCCGGGCCCGTAGCGATGTTGCATACCAGTGCTGGGTCATACACGTTAATTGTTACCGTGGCCGTGTTGGAACACACGCCGCTCTGGCACACCTGATACTGAAAGCTGTCGGAACCTAAATAATTCGTGCTGGGGGTATAGGTATAGGAGCCATCTGCGTTGAGCGTAACCGTGCCGTGGCTGGGGCCGGTTCCTACCTGTGTAACCGTGAAATTAGTCGTCGCGTTGGCCGGCTGGGTATCATTGAGGAGCACGTTACCGTTCGTCGCCGTATTTTTCGGCACGTCGAGGCCGTCGTCATTAGCTACGTAAGCATTGTTGCTGTTGGTAACTGGGATGGTATAAGTGGCCGTGTTACTAGTCCCCGCAGTGCCGCCGGCCGCGTTGGTTGCGTAGAAGCTGAACACGCCCGATACCGTCGAGCCGTTTGTGGGCTGGAAGGTCAATTTATTGGTATTGGCTATCGGAATTAGTTGCCCGCCCGCCGGAATAGCGGCCCCGTTGTAGAGCAGCGTGCCGCCGGTGGCTGGAAATACCGTAAACGAAACAATGCTGTTGTTAGGGTCGCTGGCTGCCTGCGGCACGGTCAGGCCGGGGTTGAGGGCCGCCGCGGCCGAGTTAGCGGCCACGTTGACATTGGTCACGTTGAACGCCGTAGGGCCACTAACTACTGGTGCGTTGCCCGAGAACTCTGAAGTGCCAGTGCTGGTCAGCGTGGCTGTGCTGGTTAGGAGTGCGCCACTGGCCGACAGGGCCGAGCGCTGCGCCGCCGTGAGACCGGCCAGCGGAATGCTAATAGTAAAAGAATTTACATTGGTACCCGAACCCTGCGGAAAGCCATTTATGATTGGTGGCCCGTAGCTGCCCGTGCCTCCACTGCTGGCAATCACCTGGCCGCCGAGGTAAGAATTGCCCTGCCCGAAGTTGTTACCCGCGTTGGGGTTAGCGACGTTATTAGGGGAAGCGATAAATAACTCCACCGTGACGCCCACCGCCGCCAGGCCCGCCACTACCAGCGTGGTACCGTTGAGCCGGGCCGATTGTAGGATAGGGTAGTTGATAAGGCTGTTTGCCCCGGTCGTGGCCGTGCTATTCAGCGTGACGTAGGGGCCGGTACCGGCGGTATTGTTATCACCGTTTTGCTCCAGGTCAATGCCAAGCTGGCCGCTGGCGGCCTGGCCGTTAGCAGCTGGTAGCGCGCCGTTATTGTAAATGGAGTTTTGGCTGATAACCACTTTAGTAGCAGCTTGGTCAACCAAGATACCCGCGCCGTAATTATCATAAATCAGGTTCTGAGTTACCTGGTCGCCCACCCCGTAAATGCGGATACCGGGCGTCGTGTTGGGAGCCGAAGCGCTAGTACCCTTGCCATTGGCGGCCACGGTATTACCGCTCCAAATATTGCCACCCGCCGATGGGAAGGCATCGATACCCGCACCCGCGTTGTTGCTAAATAGGTTGCTGCTGATAGTGGAGGTGCTGCCACGTAAGCTAAGTCCGGCCCAAGCGCTGGAACCCGCAGCATTACTGCGAAACTCGTTGGCCGTAAGGATAGCTCCCGTCACGGCGCTATTCGTAGTGACTCCTTTTCCGATGTTGAAGCCAATCAAGTTGTTAGTAAGACTTAGGCCCGTGCCCGTTACTGCCCGGATACCGTCGGCATTCGATACTGTCGGCGGCAGCGCGAAGCTGCTGGCCGCGCTGCCCACTACGTTACCCTGCAAGCTTACTTGGTTGGCTGCGCTGCGGATGTTGGCGTCGTTGTCGCTGTCGCCTGCGGTGCCAAAGCCATAGATGGCTAGGCCCAATACCCGGTCGCCGGTCGCCGTCAGGTTCAAGCCTACGTTGATGGCCCCCGTACCAGCTAGCTGTACCTCCGGCCCGTTAAGCTGGGGTAGGATAGTCCCAGCCGTCCCGACCGACCCGCCCGTGCCTAGTGTCACATCGTTCGTATTACCGATGTTAGCGGTCTGCGTCCAACCGTTCACGGCCGTGGCCGGCCCGGTTATAGTGGGCAGGGCTGAGCTGGCGCTGATGGCCGCTACCTGCGTGGTGCTCGTGCCCCCACTCAGCAGGCTGGCCGGGCCACCCGTAGCCGAGCCATTGTTGGCAAGTAGGCCGGGGTGAACCTTGCCGTCAGACACCATAAAAATGCTGGTTTCTACCCCGGCGGGCAGCGATACCTTAATGGGATTAGCGCCCACTACTTGGTTGACGTAGTTACCACTCTGAGCTAGTGTCGCCTCGCCTCCCAAAGCATTGGCATTGGTGATAAACTGTCGAAGCGAGCCCTGCCCGGCATCGTTGGCATTTACTATTAAGTCAAAGTTAAAGCCGAAGTCTACGCCCGTTATGCCGGTGCTGCTCACCGTTATTGGGGCTATACTTTGGGCCCCGATGCTGCTTAGGCCACTGCCCACCGTGAAGGCAGCGGTCTGGTAGGTGGCGTAGCTAGCGTTGGTCGTTTGCAGGTTAGCTAAAACATTGGTGCCATTAACTGTAACAGACAGCGTCTGTACTCCTCCGGAGCTACGCTTAGCGGCCTGAAAGCGGACGGTGTAAGTACCAGCCGGTAGATTGAAGCCTTGACTCATTGAGGCAACATTTTGTAGCAAAGCTGCCCGCACACCGCTGCTTGTATTAGGTGGGGTAAAGGCACTGTTATTACTTTGAATACCCGACCCCGCATTAAATGTCCACCCGATACCGGCACCAGTGGGGGTATACTGAAAGCCGCCGGTTATCGTACCATTCTCAAAACCAGGGTTGGCAATAGGGTTCGTGCTCAGCGGTGCGCCACCTTGCAGCACTTCCACGTTATCAACGAAGGCCGTATTATCACCGTTATTATTCTGGCCGGTAAAAGTCAGATTGATGTTGCTATTAGGGCTCCCGTCGGTACCGCCCGGGTATTCGCCGCCTACCCGGTTACCATCGGCGCTGCCGTTAGTGGTGCGAAAGGTTTGCACGGGTAGCAGGCCTGCTACTGCGCCCGCCCGGGCTGAGGTAACGGTGCCGTTGACGACGCGCACTGTGTAAGAGCCGGCCGCCGCAGTTGGAAAGCTATATTGGCCGCTTGCGTCGGTCGTAGTGGTGCCCGCCAGTACACTTGTACTGGTATACAACTCCACAGTAGCGCCGGGGCGGCCCACGGCGGCCGTTTGGCCGCTGGCTGCAGCCGAGCTAGCAGCCGTGGCGTAAGGCCGGCCGGCTCCGCCTCCATAGTTGGTATCCTCAAACACGGTACCCCGGATGCCAGTACCCGGCTGCACTATCAGAGCCAGGTCGTCGAGGCTGAAGTCGTCGCCGTTTGAAGCCCCAACCAGGTCACGCAGCCGGATGGTTAGCTGAGTGCTGGCCGACCCGGTCGTCAGGGTCAGGCTAAACTGTTGCCACACCGAAGTGCTGCCGGTGGTGGTGCCGCTCGTATTGCTGAACGGCGCACCGACATCAGCAAAATTGCCACCCGTGCTGGCGCTGCTGCCGCTGGCCGACACCTGGATGCTGGCCGGGCTCACGTAGAAGTTGTTTAGCAGCCAGAACGAGAAAGTATATGATTGGTTGGCTTGCAGGCCCGTCACGGTTTGCTGCCAGCAAATGGCTGTAGCCGAGGCCGGCGAGGCCGCGTTTACCATCAGCATGTTACCGAACCCGCTGGTGTGGTCCACGTAATTATTTTGAAAGTTTGGGTTAAATAGTTTAGTACTTTTCCCTACTGTATAGTCGCCGGCTCCTGCATCATTAACTGCTACATACGTGTAGCCACTGGTGATAAAGCCAGAGTTACCCGATTCGAAACCAGGATTAGTCAACAGGTTTTGTGCCCAACTTCGCACTGATATTCCTAGTAAAGGTAATAAAAGAAGATAAAATAAGAATTTTTTCATAATAAAAAAGATGCTGGTTATTAGATTGTTAGGTAGTAGTGCAGAACGTAAGCTCAAACCTACAACTGAAATTTATTATGTACACCCTTTTGATGTTATCTAATTAAAAAGCGCTTTAATTTTTTGCCTCACTCACTGGTTTACTGACCAATATTCGCGAAGTGAACAATTATGAAATTATTCATGAAGTATAATTATTTTGATAAATTATTGACTGATAACGTAAAACGGCCTTACTCTTCTAGAGTAAGGCCGTTTAGAATTTAGCTGCTAAAGCGGAGGTAGTATTACTCTTTGATGAGGCGCAGCACCTGGCGTAGCACCGAGCCATCGGCCAGAGAGCCAGTTACCAGCACCTGATAGGTGCCGCTGGCCAGGTCATCCAGGTTCATAGGCTGGAGCTGGCCGCCGCCGATGGTCAGCGACCGTACCGAGCGGCCGGTGGCATCGAGCACCAGTACCTGGTAGCTACCCGTAGTAGGCAGTGCGCTCACGTCGAGGGTCGTGGCGTGCTGGGCCGGGTTGGGGTATAGGCTCAGGGCGATGGTCGTCACCTTGGTGAAGCTCACGGTGCGCACCGGCGAGTAGCTGGTGGCCCCGTTGAGGTCTACCTGGCGCAGGCGATAGTACACCGGGCCCTGGGCGCGGGCAGCGATACTTGCGTCGGTGTAGGTATAGGCGTGGGCTGTGGTGGTGGTGCCCTGGGCGGCTACCTCGCCGATTTTGGCGTAGGCCGTGCCGTCGAGGCTGCGCTCAATGTCAAACGAGGCGCTGTTCACTTCCGAGGCCGTGTTCCAGCTCAGCAGCGCGTCGCGGTTCTGCACGGCCTGGGCCGTGAAGGCCGTCAGCACTACTGGTAGCGGGTTGGGCTTGATAGTGAAGGTCACCGTCTGCAGGGTGAGGCCGCCGTTGGCATCAATAGTCGTGACATTGACGCTGTAGGTGTGGGCGGTCGGATTATTCATCAAACCAGTAGCACTCACATCACTCACGTAAATCTGACCGGTAGTCGGATTTAGCGAAACGCCAGCTGGCAGCGTGTTGCCAGGGTTGCTGGTAGGGCCAGTGGCAGCGAGCACCGCGCTGGCAACCCCGTTGTTAGCGCCGGGTTGCAGCGTGCCGTTGGCCTGGTAGACCGAAGCCGTACCCGCATTGTTCACCGCGCCGTTCACGTCCGTGGTGTAGGCCAGCACGTCGCCGGTCGTGTAAGCGCTAGCCTTGGGGGCCAGTACCGTGTAGGTTGCCGCTTCAGTATCCGTTTCCACCGGGATGGTATAGTTCACAGTGGGCGACATATTACCCGCCGCGTCGGTGGTCAGGTAGGTGAAGGAAGCGTTGCCAACGTAGCCGGTCGCCGCTTTGAACTTCAGCGTCTGAGCCTGCGCGTCGGTCAGCGTCTGTCCGCTGGCTACGGCTGCGTAGGTGCCACCATTATTATAATACAGCACACCCTGCGACGCATCAGGCGCAGCAGCGATGGTATACTTGGAGGTAGCGAAACTGTTCTCGGGGTCCGAAGCGGCGAGCGGCGAGATGAGCAGGCCATTAGGCAGGCCGCCCGCGTCGCTTGATTGCGGACCTTGCAGCCTGTTCACCACGGCGTAGGCCAGCGGAGCCAGGTTAGTAACCGTGGTAGTAGCCGTGGCCGAGTTATTACCCGTGTTGCTCTCGCCGGGCGAGGTCACGTTGGCCGTCAGCGTCGCGCCGCCCGTGGGCTGCGTGATGGTGAAAGTATTGGCTACCGCCCCGTTGGTCCCGGCGGCCTGGCCGGCCGGAATAGTCCAGGTAATGGTGTTACCCGACTGCATACCGCTGTTGCTGATATTAGTGGCCGTGACGCCGGTCGGCAGCGTGACCGTCTGGGTCGTGATGCCAGTCGTGAGGGAGGGGCCATTGTTGGTCGTGTTTACGGTGTAGGTCACCGGGCTGCCCACGGGGGCCGAAGCCGGGCCGCTCAGGCTCGTTACCTCATCAAACGACGGGGTAACCGTCACGCTCGTGCTCGCTACGTCGTTGGCCTGGGCCGCCGCTGTATTGGGCTCGCTGGTGTTAGAGGTCGTGGCGGCCACGGCCGTTACCGTGCCGTTGGCCGGGGCCGTTACGTTCACAGCATAGCTCACGTTACCAGCCGCGCCGCTCGCCTGGCTGGCGATGGTCGAGAAGGTAACCAAGCCCGACTGCACGTTGTAGACCGCGCCGTTGGGGAAGGTGATAAGCCCATTGCTGAGCGTGCCCGCCTGCCCGGCCACCGTGATGGTAGCGGTTGTGAGGCCCGGAGCCAGCTGCAAGGTCGGCATCACGTTCACGGCCGGGTCAGTCCCGTTGTTACCGTAGGTCGCCGTGAAGGCGATGGTTGCGCCCGGTGCGGCCGAGGTGGCCGTAGCCGTTACGGCTGCCGTGATGTCAGCTGAGGTCGTCGTCGTGGGCGCCACGCTCGTGGCAACGCTAGCCGTGTTGTTGCCCGAAGCTGGGTCGGTAGTGGCCGACGATACCGAGGCTACCCCGGTGGTCTGGCCACCGGTCGCGTTTGGCATCACGAAGGTTACGTAGTTGGTCGTCGTCGCGCCGCTGGCCTGCGCGGCCACGGTCGGGAAGGTTACCAGGCCAGTCGTGGTATTGTAGGTGGAGGCGGTAGCACCACTACCATAAGTGATAGTATTGCTGCTCAGCGTACCAGTCTGGCCACCTACCTGGAGGGTAGCGTTGGTGAAGCCAGTTGCCAGTTGCAAAGTCGTCACAGCGTTGGTCGCGGTTGCGGGGCCATTGTTGGTCGTCGTTACGGAGTAGGTAACCGCGCTGCCCACCACGGCGGTAGCCGGGCCGGCTACGGTCGTGGCCAGGTCGGCGGTGCCCGTGATGGTCGTGAGGGCCGTAGTGCTGTTATTAGCCGGGGCTGCGTCAGCAGTAGCCGAGGTCACGTTGCTGCGCACCGACAGGTTCTGCGCCGGAGCGGCGAAGGTCAGGTTGTAGACCTGTGCAGCTCCGTTCAGGTCCGTTGCGATGGTCGCGAAGGTTACCAAGCCGGTCGTTGGGTTATAGGTCGCGTTGGTCACCGGGTTGCCAATACCATCCGTGATGGTCACGGCGTTGGCCACCAGGCCGGTTGGCAGTTGCACGGTCTCTACCACATTGGTAGCCACCATCGGGCCGTTGTTGACAAAGCGCGCCGTGTAGGTAACCGGCTGGCCGGCCTGGGCCAAAGCCGGACCCGTCACCGTAGAGGCCAGGTCAGCCGTTTGCGCCAGCGTGATACCTACCGAAGCCACGTTATCGGCCGGTACGGGGTCAATGTTGGTCGTAGCTACGGCAGCCATTGCCAGTAGCTGGCCGTTGTTGCCGGTGCTGGCCGGGGCGTTGAAGGTGATGGTATTACTCACGCTCGTGCCGCTGGCCTGCGTGGTCAGGGTCGAGAAGGTTACGATGCCCGTGGTACTGTTGTAGGTGCCACTGTTGGAGATGGTTACCCCCGTGAGGCCGGGTAGCAGCTGCACCGTCTGGGTCACACCGGTAGCCGCGTTGGGGCCGTTGTTGCCCGTTACTACGGTCAGCGTTACAGGGCTGCCTATCGTGGTCGAGGCTACCGAAGAGGTGATTGTCGTGTAGGCATTGGCCGTGCCTGAGGCAGGCGCTGGTGTCAGCACCGCTACGGGCGTGCTGCTGGTAGCCCCGTTGAGGTAGGCCGTGTTGTTGGCCGTGTTCGCTTCAAAGCTCGTGGTAGATACCACGGCCGCGGGTGAGTACGCCGCGCCTGGCTGCGAGAAGCTCACCGAATTAGCTACGGTCTGGCCGCTGGGCAGGCTGCCGACGGTAGGGAACACCACCTGGCCGGGCTGCACGTTGGTATACGTTACGCCGTTCACGGTGATATTCTGAGCTGTCGAGGTTCCGTTATAGACCCCGCCGTTGCTCACGTACACGTTGGTCAGGCCCTGGGGCAGCAACACGGTTTGCACTGCGTTGGGCGAAGGGCTCGGGCCGTTGTTGGTCGTCGTCACGGCCAGCGTTACCAGGTCGCCGGGCACGGCCGAAGCCGGGCCGCTGATGGTCGTCGTCAGGTCGAAAGTCGGGGAGATGGCGATGGTCGCGCTCTTCGTGTTGTTGGCCGTCTTACCCCCTTCGTTAGTCGTCGTCGAGATGAGCGAGGTAGCCGCTACCGGGCCGTTCACCGGCGCATCGAAGGCAATACCGGAAGTAATAGAACCGCCGCTCGGGATAGAAGTAGCACCCGTGTAGGTCACTACCCCCGTCGTGGAATTGTACGAGCCACTCACGCCATTCGCTCCGTTGGGGAACGAGATGATTACCCCCGTGAGTCCGGCGGGTAGCTGCACCGTGCCCGTTACGCCATCGGCCGTTGCCGGGCCATTGTTGGTGAAGGTCACATTAAACTTGGCCGGGTTGGTAGCCGTGGCCGGGGTGCCGGCTGCTACCGGGGTCGTGTTGGCCGTTAGGGTCGTAGCTACGTCGGCTACCGGGGCTACCGTCGTCGTGAGGGTTGAGGCATCGGGGGCGGTGTTAACGCCCTGCGAAGTCGTCGTAGTCACGTTGCTCATAATAGCCAGGGTGCCCGTGGCCGTCGTGGCCGGGGTGAAGCTGAAGTTAAACGAGTTGCTGGCCCCGCTGGCCAGCGTAGTGGCGTTGCCGAAGTCGATGGTGCTGCCCGAGAGCGTAGCGCCGGCGGGTAGTACCACGTTGGTAACACCGGCGGGCAACGTCACTTTGCGGGTTACGGCCGAAGCCGCCGAAGGACCTTCGTTGGTAAACGTTGCCGTGTAGGTGCCCGTGGGCTGGCCCAGCACTACCGTGGCGGGGCCGGTCAGGGCCGTGGTCACATCGGCGGCCGCCGACACCGGGATGGTGTAGGTAGCCACGTCGTTGGAGTACTGGCCCGTGTTATCGATGGCCGAGAAGGTGAACGCAGCGTTGCCCACGAAACCGGGGGTAGGGGCAAACTTGAGCTGCGCGGCCTGGGCGGCGGTAATGACCAGGCCGGGGAAGTTGGTGGTGTTGAGCACCTGCGCCCCCACGTAGAGCACGCCCTGGGTAGCGCTGGGCAGGTTCACCATGTAGCTGGTCACCGTGCCGTCCTGGTCGGTGCCGGCCAGCGAGGGATTCAGTGTCGTCGGGCCCGCGTTGTTGGGGATAGTGGCCGCGTTGGTGTTGCTCACCGCCACCGGCGGCACGTTCGATGGACCGGCGCAGAGTACCGAGTTCGGAATGACCACGGTGCCCGTAATGCCAGGGCCCGAATATTTCAGGTTGACGTTGTCCTGGCCACCGCCCGCTCCGTAAAATATCAGGATGTTGTGCTGGCCCACCGACAAGGGAATGGCCGCGCTCGTGGTGGTACCGTTGGTGTAGCTGGGCACGTTTATAATCGCGTTCCCTAGGGTTGGGGTGAAAGTAGTGGTCTGAGGTGCCCCCGTGGCCGGGATGGCATTGCCATCAATCCAGACCTGCAGGCGGTCGTCGATGTTGGAGCTGAACGTGTAGCTACCCGCCGTGGTGATGGTGATATTACCCCGGTAGCGGGCGCTGAACAGGCTAGTAGGCGTAGGTAGGGTCGCCGTCGTAATGGGGAACGTGCCAATTCCGTTGCCAGTCCCACCGTTCCGGGTAAAGTCGATAACCTGGTTTATGCCACTGTCCGACGTTTTCGTCTGGGTATTGAAGTAGTTCAGGTTATTATTGTAATCACCCCGGTAGTAGTCTGCCGACAGGCCGCCGTAGGAGTTCGTGTTGTCATAGTACGATTTCGCACAGTTGGCTGAGGCATTGTTCACCTGAATGGTGAGCGTAGCGGCATCCGCGGCCGCGTTAGCGCCTTGGTTGGCATCCGTGGCTACGTTGGCAGTCAGGGGGTAGGAGCCGGCCGTGGCCGGAGCCGTAAAGCCGAACGAGAACGTATTGCTGGCCCCGTTAGCCAACGAAGCCGCCGTGCCGAAGTTGACGGTCGTGACGGCCGTAGCGCCGGTGCCCGTGGTTGTGAAGGTCGCGCCGGCCGGCAGGTTAGCAGCCGTCACGGTCGCGCCGGCGGGTAGCGTCACAGTCTGCGTTACGTTGCTGGCCGTGCCCGTACCGTTATTGGTGAACGTGGCCGTATAGTTGGGGTAGGAGCCCGCGGGCTGGCCAGCACTCAACGTAGTCGGGCCGGTGATGGTGGTCGTCACATCGGCCGGGCAGCTGGCCCCGCTCACGCTATTGGCCACGCCGTTGTTAATTTGGTTATTAGTGTTGCCCGTCAGGCCGGGGTTCGCACCGAAAGAAGTACCGCCGTTGGTGGTGCCGGCAGTCGCGCCCGCCGCCGCTGAAGCCGTAGCTACCGAGCCATTCGTCAGGATGACGCCGCCGCCGCCGCCGCCGCCGGGGCCGTGGGGTACGCCGCCGCCCGTATTAGTGCCCCCGGTACCGCCGTTGGCGGTGAGGGTCAGGTTAGCCAGGCCGGCCGGGGTGGTGGCCGTCAGTAGGATGGAGCCGCCGGCCCCGCCGCCACCGCTGCCGTCGTTGACCACGGTGTTGTTGGCGTTAAGGCCATTGGCCAGGATGGTGCCCGTGCCGCTCACGGTGCCCGTGCGCAGCATCACCAGGCCGCCGCCGGTCGCGCCGCTGCTGGCAAAGCCGTTGTTGGGCGTGCCTGAGCCGTCGTTGGTTGAGCCCGCGCCGCCGCCGCCGCCCAGCACCAGCCGGCTGCTGCTGGCCACCGCGAAGGCCGCGCCCGGCTCGCCGCCGATGGCCAGGTTGGTATTCCAGGTGTTGCCGCCGCGGCCGCCGCGGCCGCCGTTGGCCCCGCCAGCCCCGCCGGAGTTCTCCGCGTTGTTGGTACTGCCCAGGTTGTCGGTGCCGCCGCCGCCGGCGTTACCGGGGGCTCCGCGGCCATTGCTACCGTTAGGGTAGTCCGAGCCCGTGTTAAAGTCGTCGGTACCAGCGCTGTTTAAGATGTTGATATACTTCGGAGTGCCAGCGGTGCCTTCGCCTTTCGAGCCGTGGGCACTCGTCACCTGGTTATCCGCGCCGGAAAAAAAGCGGTAGTCGGTGCCGGTGGCCGTGGTATTACCGGACAGCTTCCGGCCCCCACCGCCGCGGAAGCCCGCGCCGCTGGCGTTGATGGTGAAGCCGGCCAGGTTGGTTTGCTTGGCCACATCGATAGCGATAATACCGCCCACGCTGCCGTTCCAGGCCGTGGGGGTAATGTTGCCGCCCAGGGTCAGGTTACCAAACTGGGGCACCCGCACCACTTGGAAGCGGCGCTGACCGGCCGTGGTGGTAGCCGCCGCGTTTACATAGCCATTTTTAAGGGTAGTAGCCAGTGTGATGGTGCCCCCGGCCGTAGCCGTGATAGCACTGTTGGCCACTACATACTCATAGGTGCCGGCCGTGAAGTTGGCATTGTTCAGGTTACCGTTGGCCCCGCCGCCAGCTACCCCGTCGCCGTAGCTATCGGTATTAGTGGCATCGATGTCAGCCCCCTGCATTTGAATAATCAGTAGCAGGTCGCCGGCGGCAATGTTGGTCGTGCCCGTGGCTGCGCCTACTGCAATGGAAGTAGCCCCGGCCGCCACCGTTTGAGTGGCCGTGCTGGGGTAGTAGGTGTTCGGGTTCGTCGTGAGGCCCGTAGGCGAGCCGTCGCGGCCAGGATTGGCGCAGGCGGCTGGTGTGCCCATCGCTCCACTGGCGTTTACCGTGATGGCATAAGTAGCCGGGCTGCTGACCTGGCCGGCATCGTCCTTTACCGTGTAGTTCAAGCTGAACGTGCCGGTAGAACCTGCCGCGGGCGTAAACGTCAGCTGGCTGGCCTGCGCGGCCGTTATCACGGTGCCGGTCGTAACCGCCGTGTTTCCGATGAATAACGTGCCCTGGGCCGCCGTCGGTACCGACGTGAACGAGTACGACTGCACCGTGCCATCTACCGTCGAACTGAGGTCATTGACGTAAGCCTGGCTCGCGGCGTTTGATACGCTGCTGGCTACGGGGTCAGCTACCGGAGCTATCCGGCAGAAGTTCAGCAGGTCGATGCCGACTGCTTGGTTTGCGGAAGTGGCACCGGCCGCTGCGTTGTTATACGTTAGGGTTAGAGTGGTAATGGGCGAAGGGAAGTACGCTATAACCGATGCGCCGTCGCGCGTGCCATTGTTAGGTTGGCCCGCGATACCCGTGGCCGTGTTACCGCTGGTGGTGAAGTAAATCTGGTTGGGGTCCACCGGACTCAGGGACGGTGTAACGCTGGCTGCGCCGTTCTTACCTGTAAATACTACTTGGTCAAGATAGTTGGTACCTGCATCAATGTCTTCAACCCGTACCGTGAAGTTGGCCACGGGGCGGGTGAAGGTGAAGGTGACTGAAGAAGTTTTAGGGCTGCCGTTGGCGTAGTTATTACTCCACTTGATAGTATTGCCCGTGGTTTGCACACCGATTAATAGCGTAGAGTTGGCCGCCGAAGCCGCATCAACAGTATAACCGCCGCTGCTAATCTGTGTAACCGACGAGCCCGCCGGAACGCTGAGCACCGCGTGGTTTTTCCAATCTTCGCCGGTAGCTCCCGTAGTTGAGAAGTCCAACGTGGCCGTGGCCACGCAGGGTGTCACGGCTTGCAGCGGAATGGTGAAAGTGGCAGCAGCGGCCGAGGTCAGGTTAGCGTCGTCCGTTATGGTGTAGCTGAACGTGGTATTGGTGCCCGTGGCTCCAGCGGCTGGGGCGAAGCGCAGGCTGGCGGCCTGGGCCGGCGTTAGGGTCCGGCCGTTGGTTACGGCCGCGTAGGTGCTGCCCGTCGAGTTGTAATAAAGCACACCCTGTGCGGCAGGCGGGATAGCCGTCACGGTGTAGTTCTTCACCGTGCCGTCCACGGTGCTGCTCAGGTTATCAATATTAACCTGCCCGGCGTTGGTCGGGATGGTAGCCGAGTTGGTTACGTTGTTAGCTACCGGGGCTAGCCGGCAAAGACTCATGCTGATAATGCCAACGGTTTGCGTGCGGTCCGTGCCAGCCGCGTAGGCTAGGACGTTTTCATAGCTCAGCACCAACTTGGTAACGGGTTGTGGAAACCTTACCGTGACGTTGCTGGCCTTTATTGAATTGGCGGGAGACGTACCCGTAAAAGCATTTTTTTTGCCCACAACGCCCGTTGGCAGGGTTGAGCCAGTGCCCACAAAAGCGTTGTAAGGGCTAGCCGCCGTTACGTCTGTATTCTTCAAATCAATCGGGTTGGTATCCGTCGCGTTCACGTACCCGTCGAAAGTCATCCGGTCGGTGAAGTTGGCCCCGCCCACGGTGCTTTGGTCGATATCGTTTACGATGATGGTCAGGTTAGAGACGGGCCGGCTGAAAGTATACGTTACCTTGGCTGCACCCGTCGCCGTCCCGTTATTTTGGGTATTTTGCTGCCACACCAGCGACTTCTGGTAGATGTTGGGGTCAGTGCCTACCGAGAAAGTATTGGCCCTGCCCCCGGCTACCGTGGTGCTGTAAGCACTAGTAGTAACGGTAGTAGCTCCCCCAACTGTTTCGGTAGTGGCCGTTCGGTCGCCGTTGGGTGCCGCGGAGTAGTCAAGCGTGCTGGTGGTCGTAGTACACGTTTGGGCCAGTGCAGTGCGTGGCGGCCCGAAGGCCGCGCAAGCAAGCAAAAGGGTGAGTAAGCGTATGATTGGTTTCATAAAGGTGAAAACAAACGTTGGACGGGGAGTAATAAGAAAAATGAAGTTGAGGGAGAAGAAGTTAAGGGGAAAACCCTGCTTCTTTTAGGCATCATAAAAGCAAGTGAAATTATCTGTAGTATCCGGCAGGCTAACCGTTATTTCGACCGGCAAATGCTTTTGCTAGTCCAAGTATGGCTACTACTATGCGTAGACATGAAATGTACTTTACGAAGTAAGGGGTATTGCAGGATTTACCAGACAAATAAAAAAAATTGTCAAATAGCGTCTATTTAAACGCTAATTCTTATGATTTTAACAAAAATGCATGCTGAGAATAGTTACAACATGAATTTAAATTATATAACTTTTTTTATAATTTTCTGGAATAAAATTTACCGTCTGCTTCTTATCATAAAAAACTTAATATTGTTTTAATTGATTTAAAATAAATGTAGAGCCGACTTTTAATGATTAAGACAAGAAAAAGTCTGCGACGAATTATCTGCTAAATGCTCATACACACAGCAAATGTACTTTGTATTGACTTGAAATAAGATAATTTGCCAATACACGTAAGGTTTTGAAAATATTTTGTCTTATTTTTTTTAAAAAGCTCATTTAAGAGTTTTTTGAGCAATTTCACTAATTTGCTACTTGTACTTTAGAAAAATAAAAGACAATCCTGCCTTCTTAAAATTATTTTATTAGATTCAAAAAACATGAAAAATTTATATTTATAAAAGGAAAATGCATATGAAAATTACCGAAATAAGAAATGCTATGTGATATGGTCTGAATCAAGTAAATTCATTTTTCAAGAAAAAATAGAACTTATCGCTGGTAATGATGATGTTCAACGCTTAACTTTAGCGAGCTATCCGAGAGGTAGGGAGCGTGGTAGGCAACTGCTTACCTGACTCACTTCAAAGCGGATAGCTAACAGATAGCTCAAGCCGAGCTGGCTGCTGCCCGCCAGTAGCGGGGCCGCTGGCACTAGCCTTACCCACCTCATTTCCCCAAGCCGATGCGCTCTTTCTTTTCTCCCTGGCTGCTAAGCGGCTTGTTAGTGGCCGCCGCGCCGGTAGTAGCCGCCACCCTTCCTACCCCCCCCGCCACCGTGCTAAGTGCTCCGGCCGCCGCCGAGCAGTTTGTGCGGGCTTGCCACACGCGCCTCGACCTTACCGCCGAACAGCGTAGCGCATTGCAAGCCTATCTGGACCAGGAAATCAACTACCTGGCCGTGCTGGCCGCTAATCACCCAGCCGCCGACGTAGCCGCCGCGCTACCCGCTGAGCGCGAGCAATTACAGCAGGTAGCCGGCCGGCTACTCTCGCCGGGACAGCTACGGCAGTTCCGCGAGCTAGAGGCTACCCCCAAGGTGCGGGCTTATCTGCACCAGATGTCGCTGGGAAATTAGGAACAGGGAATAAATAGTTAGAAGAGAACGTCATGCTGACCCTGTCGAAGCATCTCGCTCGCATTATTGGGTTTCGTCCAACGATGCGATAGAGATGCTCTGACAGGGTCAGCATGATGTTCTGTTTCAACCCTGCTCTCTTAACTCAATAACCCGCGCCCGCTGGTCTGCACTAGCTCGCGCAAAGGCTCGTTGAAGCCAGTCGCTTCGAGTAGCTCTTCCAGAGGTAGATGCAGGCGGTATTTCCAGAAGTTCTGGGGGTTGCCGGGGTCGTTGATGTACTCGTCGTGGGGGTTGGGGCGGCGCAGGTGGGTATCCATACCCAGCAGGTCTTGCAGGGGGAAGATGGCCCACATGGCCGGTGATTGCAGGTGCTGGGCCAGCACCTCGCGCACTACCCAGGGCTCGCAGTAGTAGGGGGCGAGCTGCCGCCAGTGGCCCAGCGTGGTTTCAAAAAAGCGCTGGCTGCGCACGTGGTCCTGCTCCCACCAGGCGCGTAGCACGGGCATGTCATGGCTGCCGGTGGTGACGACCGAGAGGTAGGGCGCATCGGCGGGGTGACCAAACTCTACGGCGGGGCTACTGGGCATTCGCTGAATGTTCAGGCCTAGAATGCCGAGCTGGCGCATCACGCCGGGCACCGAGGCGGGCACCATGCCCAGGTCTTCACCGCAGATGAGCATGTTGGTGGCGTAGCGCACGGCGGGCAGCTTGATGAGCCCCTGCTCGCGCCAGAACTCCTCGTGGCGGTGGTAAAAATAATCGACGTAAATATCGTCGTAGAGTCGGCGGCGGCTCTCGTCGTCGGCCAACTCGGCAAAGCTGGCGGTTTTGCTCAGCGTGATGCGCGGGTGGTAGTAATCGGGCTGGCTGGCTGGCACAAACAGCACCTCGTTCACGAAGTGGTAGAGGCCCGGCTCCACGCGCCGCAGGAAGTCGGCGCGCGCGGGCTCGGCCGCGCTTTTAAGGTTGATGTATGCCTCAATTTGCCGTTGCGTAGCCACGGCCGGTTTGAGTTGAATGGCCTCGTACTGGTCGGCCGTCATAAATTCATCGAACACGGCCTGAGCCTCGTTGCCGAAGGTGCGCTCCAGCAGGTGCCAGCGGATGTAGGGCGCGCAGAGGCGGCCGTAGTCAAACCAGCCCAGGCGGCGCTGCACCTCGTCGCGGTGCAGGGGTAGGGCCGGCGAAAAATGCCCCAGCAGGCCCTGTACCGAGCTTTCGGGCATTTCCCAGATGCGAAAAAAGCCCAGAATATGGTCGATGCGCAACGCATCGAAGTAACGAGCTAGGTGGCCCAGGCGCGCGCGCCACCACTGGTAGTCGTCGCGGGCCATGCGCTCCCAGTTGTAGGTGGGGAAGCGCCAGTTCTGGCCAGTGGTGGAAAAGTCGTCGGGCGGAGCCCCGGCCTGCTGGTCGAGATGAAACAGCTCCGGCTGGGTCCAGGCATCGACCGAGTAGCGGTAGATGCCGATGGGCAGGTCGCCCTTGAGCACTACCCCCCGGCGGCGGCCGTAGTTCACGGCCGCCCGCAATTGCTTGTCGAGGTGAAACTGGGTGAAGAAATGCAGCCCGAACTCGTCAAAGTCGGGGGCGCTCTCGGCCGTGAGCCGGGCCAGGTGGCGCGGGGTGTGAAACTCCGCGGGCCACTGGTGAAAGTCGGCCGTGCCGAAGCGCTCGCGTAGGCCTGAAAACGCCGCGTAGGGCACCAGCCAGGCCGCCTGCTCGGCCTTGAATTTTTGGAACTCGGGGTCGGCTAGGAATTTCTTCTTTTCCTGCTGGTAGAGCAGCTTGAGAAACTGCCACTTAGCGTTCATTACGGCCTCGTAGTCCATGAAGTCCTTGGCGTTCAGCTCTTCGCGCAGCCGCGCCAGCTCGGTGCGCTGGGCCTTGCCCTTCAGCTCCGCGATGCCGTCCAGGTGCAGGTAAAGCGGGTGCAGGGCGAAGACCGAGATGGCGGCGTAGGGGTAGGAGTCCACCCAGGTATGGGTGGCCGTGGTGTCGTTGATGGGGAGAATCTGGACCAGGTTCAGGCCCGTTTGCGCGGCCCAGTCCATGAGCAGCGGTAAATCGGCGAACTCGCCCACGCCCAGGCCTTTTTCGCTGCGCAGCGAAAACACGGGTAGGGCCACGCCGGCCCCGCGCCAGGGTCCGGCCGCGTAGCCGAAGCCCTCGTCGTGGAGCGCGGTGAGGGTGCCGGGCGCGGCGGTGCCGGCGGGCAGCACCCGGTCATCGCCCACTTCCAGCTCCACCACCGCCTGCCGGGCGGCATCCCAGAGGCCGTACTTATAGCGTAGCTCGGCGGCGGGGCTTTGCAACGCCAGCTCGGCCTGCCAGGTAGGGTAGGCGACATCGGACAGCAGCAGCGGCCGGGTATTATCCCAATTGCCCAGGGCGGGGTCCGAGCCCAGCACGCATACTTGCTGCGCCGAGGCCACGCGCGGGGCGGCCAGCTGAAAGCGCACAAGCGCCGCCGCGGGGTCGGCCTTCGCAGGCTGAACGCTGGGCTTGGCGGGGGGGGTAGGGGCCGGCCGCCGAAACAGCGCTTCGGTAAAAGCGGCCGTGAACAGCTCATTGTCGGCCTCGGTTGGGGCGCGCCAGTAGTCGCGCACAGCTAGCTGGCGGGTGTCGGGGGGTAGGGCCAGGGGGCGGTTGTCGCCCCACTCCCACACCACGCCGCCGCCGTCCAGCAGCAGCACGTACTTATAGGAAAGCGCGACGGGCGCGTCGGCGGGGAGGTCCAGGGAGGCACTCCAGCGGGTGGTGGCCTCGTCGTAGTGCAGGGGCAGGGCCTGGGCCAGTTGCCAGCTGCCCAGGGCGGGCAAGGAGCCCGCCAGCACCAGGCGCTGGCCGTAGGTGGTGCGGTAGGGCAGGGAAAAAGAGAGGGTCATGAACGCAAGCCAGATAAGGGCCGCAAGATACTGCCCCGGCCGCCGCAGCCGCAGCCGGCCAACGATAGGAGGGGCCGCGCCGTATGGGGAGCGCCGCCTGCGTTTCTTTGTGCCAACGCCTTGTCGCTATTCTTATTTTTCCATGCGCCTACTTCTACTAAGCACCTTGCTGAGCCTCAGCCTGAGCGCGGCCGCTGCCCGCCCGCCCGGCTACCATCCGCCCCGCCGCTACTTCACGGCCAGCAACCAACCCTATTACCGGCCGCCAGTGCGCGTGAATGCGGGCGTGAACTTGGCGTATTACAATGGTGACCTAACCAACCGTCTCAGCGACAATACCCTTAAAATGGGCCTCAACCTGGGCCTGGCCCGCGAGCTGAGCCCGCACCTGACCTTCGCTCTGGACCTGAGCTACCTGCACCTCGCGGCCAAGGACTACTACCCCTCGCGGGGCTACCGCTTCACCGATGATGCCGGGGTGCTCACGGCTCTGCTACGCTACAATATTATCGGTGACAAGCAGATGCTCATCGGCCCTTCCCACAAGGAAATGCCACTGCTCGTATTTGTGAGCGGCGGCGGGGCGGCCTTGCTCTACAAGCCCAGCCTGAGCCGCTTCGATGCCGCCCTACCCCCCGAGCCGGGTAACAGCTACCCCGCCGCGGCCCTGGCCCTGCCCGTGGGAGGCGGTCTCACGCTGCGCGCCTCGCCCTATCTGGCCTTCACCGCCGAAGCGCTCTACTACTTCACTACCACTGACTTGCTCGACGACGTGAGCCAGCGCGGCAACCCCGGCCAGCCCGACGGCTTCGCCACCGTCACGCTCAAGGCGGAGTTCAGCTTCAAGAAGGGTGCTGGTAAAGTGCTCGTTCATAATGACTAGGAGAGCGTAGGATAAGCTTTAGCTTACCCTACGCTCCTTACTTGCCCATCAAATAATCCACCGCCAGTGTGGCCAGGGTTTTTACGCCCAGCGGAAAGGCGCTTTCATCGACTTTGAAGCCGGCGGTGTGGTGGTCGGCCACGGTGGCGGGGTCGGTACCGGGCGTCATGCCGCCCAGGAAGAAGAACAGGCCGGGTACTTTTTCCTGGTAGCAGGCAAAGTCCTCGGCCCCGGTCACGGCCTTAATTTCGACTACGTTGGCCGGGCCGGCGGTTTCTTGCAGGGTCGGCAGCATGCGGGCCGTGAGGGCGGGGTCATTGAAAGTAAGGGGTACGTAGGGCTCAATGGTCACCTCGGCCGTAGCGCCGTTGGCGGCGGCAATGCCGTCGGCCGTGCGCCTGATGGCCGCCCAAATTTGCTCCTGGGTTTTGGGGCTGAACGCCCGAATAGTGCCGCTGAGTGTGGCATCGGGCGGGATAATATTGTAGCGCACACCGGCCTGCACGGTGCCTACCGTCACCACGGCGGCATCCTGGGTGAGGTCAATTTGGCGGCTCACGATGGTTTGCAGCGCCGTGATGATTTCGGCGGCCGTCACCACCGGGTCGATGCTCCCCCAGGGCTTGGCCCCGTGCGCGCCCCTACCCATCACCTTCACCGTGAAGCGGTCGGAGCTGGCCATTTCGCCCCTGGGCCGGTACCAGAGCTGCCCCACTGGGGCCGAAGCCCAGATGTGGAGTCCGAAAATGGCATCTACTTTGGGCTTATCCAGCACACCTTCCTGCACCATGAGCTTGGCCCCGCCCACTACGCCGGGCAGCGACCCCTCTTCAGCGGGCTGGAAGATGAACTTGACGGTACCGGGAAGGTCCTTGCGCACGTGGCTCAGTACCTCGGCCGCGCCCAGTAGCATGGCCACGTGGGTGTCGTGGCCGCAGGCGTGCATCACGCCCACGGGCTGGCCCAGGTAGGTAGTTTTGACGGTGCTGGCGAAGGCCAGGCCGGTGGTTTCGGTGAGGGGTAGGCCATCCATGTCGGCGCGCAGGGCCACCACGCGGCCGGGCTTGCCACCCCTCAGGATGCCCACCACGCCGGTGCGGGCCACGCCGGTTTGCACCTCCAGGCCCAGGCTTTTGAGCTGGGTAGCGATGAGCTGCGCGGTACGGGTTTCTTCGTTGCCCAGCTCGGGGTGCTCGTGAATGTCGCGCCGCCAGGCCACTACTTTAGCCTGCTCGGCGGCGGCCAATTGGGCAATGCGGGCATCGAGGGCGGCGTGCTGGGCGCGGGCGGCGGGGGTAGCCAAAACCAGGCCGGCACTCGCCAGTAAGAGGGTAGCAGTGAGTTTCATAGCTGCCAAGGTACTCCCTGGCGGGCGCGTTGGCTCCTACCCCCCGCTTTTTCTTCGGCTCGCCCGGTTTGCCTACGCCGACTGCGAGGTTGGGCTTACTTTTGTAGAACCAGCCTGGTCTGGCTTTTGTGGAGTAGTGGTTATGCGCGTGTTGCCTTTTGATTATATCTCACCAGTGGCTCCGGCCGAATGCCCGGCCCTGGCCCCGCTTGAAGCCTGGCGGCTAGGGTGGGCCCGGCCGGCGTTTCGCCACAGCTGGCTGCTGCTACTGGGGCTTATGTTTGGGGTGCTGGTGCCTGTGATACCGCATTTTTTCCTGGCTATTCAGGCGCGGCCCGGCTCCGTGCTGCCCGACCCGCTACTGGCGCTGCTACCCCGTCACGACGTGGCTACGGCGGTATTCGTGCTCATGTATGGCAGCGTGGTGGTAGGGGTAGGGTGGCTCACGCGGCATCCTGCGCTGTTTTTGCGGGGCATGTGGGCACTGCTGCTGCTGCTGCTGCTGCGCATGGCTACCATCTGGCTGCTGCCCTTGGTGCCACCCCTCGACATGCTGCCTATGCCCGACCCCTTCACGGCCAAAGTTTTTCATACTGCTGCCGGCGCGGCCATCACGAAGGACCTATTTTTTTCGGGGCACACCGCCACGGTAGCGCTGCTGGCAATGGCCGTGCGCGGCCGTTGGTGGCGGGGCGGCCTGGCCCTGGCCGCCGTGCTCGTGGGGGTGCTGGTGCTGGTGCAGCGCGTGCATTATACGTATGATGTGCTGGCGGCCCCGCTCTTTACCTGGCTGGCCTACTGGGCCGGGGGATGCATTGCGCGGCTCGCGACGGAGCAGCCCGCATACGTTGGGCAGCAACGGGAGCTAGCTGACTGATTCGGACTGGTGCCGGGCAGCAAGCGCCGTGGTGCCTGCGCCTTAACTTGCTTTTTCTTCCTGCGAAGTGGCGGCGGCTACCTGCGGCTCCAGGGGGTCGGCCAGGTCCTGGCCGTGCCAGTTGCCTCGCCAGAACCATAGCCCGGCAATGACCGAGATGAGCACGTTGGCCACCACAAACGACCACCAGATGCCCCGGAAGCCCAGCGCCGTGTGCCGCGACAGGTACCACGCCGCCGGAAACTGAAATACCCAGATGCCGGTGATAGTCAGCACCATTGCCGAAAGCGTGTTCCCTACCCCCCGGAACGCACCCGACACCGTTTGCTGCACGCCCGTGAAGCACAGGCTGAGCGAGGCGATGCGCACGAACTCGACCGCCTGCTCGCTCACTACCGCGTCGCCTTTCAGGAAGAAGCCCACCAGCGGCCGGGCCGCTACCCAAATGAGCCCGCCCAGCACCAGCAGCGTGCTAAAGCTGACGCCCAGCGCGTAGTTGGCCGTGCGCAGGGCGCGGGGCAGGTTGCGCGCGCCCACGTTCTGAGCCACCAGCGTGGAGCAAGCCAGCGAGATGCCCAGCGCCGGAATAATGGCCAGCGCGATAATGCGCGAGCCGATACCGTACGTGGCCAGCACCTCGGTGCCAAAGCCGGCGGCCAGCGTGGTGAGCACCGACAGCCCCAGCGCCCGCGCCGACAAATCGACCGACGACGGCGCGCCCAGCCGGAAAATGCGCTTCATCAATGTCCAGTCGGGCCGGTAGCCTTTGTAGCTGAGCTGAATGCCCGAGCGCCCGCGTAGTAATACCACCAGGCCCGCTATCACGCTGATTACCTGGGTGCAGAGCGTGGCCACGGCCGTGCCGGCCACGCCTAGCTGCGGGATAGGCCCCCAGCCGTAGATAAAAAATGGGTCGAGCCCGAAGTTGAGCGCCAACGTGGCTAAGTTGATGTAGAGCGGAATTTTGACTTCGCCTACCCCCCGCATGAGAGCCTGAAACATGAGGAAGCCAAAATTGAACGTGAGGCCCCAAAACAGCACCTGCTGAAACTGGTTGGCCTGCTCAAAAATATCGGGGCCCGCGCCCATCAGGTGCAGGATGTGGGGGGAGGCCAGGTGCGCGCCCACCGTGAGCACTGCCGCCAGCCCGATTTCGAGTACCAGCGCCTGCGCCGCCACGTGGTTGACCATCTTCGGGTGGCGCGCCCCAAAGTTCTGGGCCACCAGCACCGAGCCGGCCACCGAAAAACCCGACCCCAGCGCGATGAGCAGGAAATTGACTGGGAAGCTCACAGCCACCGCCGCCACGGCCTTCGCGCCCAGCTTGCCCACCCAAAAGGCATCGACCAGCTGGTAGCCGGTTTGCAGCACGTTGCCGAAAACGATGGGCCAAGCCAGCCGCAGCAGCGACTGCAGAATGGGGCCTTGAGTAAGATTGGGGCGGGCGCGGGCAGCAGTTGGGTGCATAGAAGGCAGTAGTACGGACGCGCCCACTCTGCGGCTGCCACGCGCTCCGCCCACCCAAAACCAGTGGGTCAGCCTAACTGCCAGAGTACTATTGTCAGAGCAACCTGTTACGGCTTAGTTTAAGGAAAAATTTTGTCCAAAATTCTGTCTTTCAGCTTATAAAGTTGAAACATTGGTTTGCCGCCTACCCTCCTGCAGCATAGCGTGCTGCAGCACCTAGTCGCGCGAGGGCCCACCAGCATTATCAGGCTCACCTGTCCGTGCCACTCGGGGTAGCGCTGCAAGAGCAGGTCGAATGCGCGTAGCCGCTGCGCAATGTCCTTGGTGAAAAATCATCAAAACACCATTTTTGAGGCATTTTGCTGGCTCTCCTGCCTTACATACCCCCCGCTTTTAGTCGAAGATTATCGTCCTATTACGGTGTACGAAAACCTGCTCATCCAGCACTAATCGCAGGGCGCGAGCCAGCACCACTAGGTTAGGCGCATTAGCCAGCAGCGCCAGCCCCTCGGCCTCGTGCGCGGCCCAGCTACGGCCCTCGTGCGGCGGGTAGGAGTGAAAGAGAATCCTAAACTTGCTCATTAGCTCGCCCAGTACCTCGTAGCTGCTGATGACAGCCTGAATGGTAGTATTGAGCTCGCCAAAAACGTAGCACACCAGCAGTTCGCTCAGCAGTGGTGCTCCTTGGTCACGAGCAGCATAATGTTTTCGATGCGGTTGTCAGTCAGCCTGACGTTAGCCGCGGGGGTAGGGCCGCGTGCCGCGCCGCCAGCAGGGCTGCCTCCTCAAAAGTGACCGCAAATTCGGTGCGCATGAAGAACACGCGCTCCTCGCCGGCCACAAACTCGCCATTGCGCCCAATGTTGAGGCCCTGCGCGTAGAGCACACCCCCTACCCCTGCGCTAGCGCTGCACTTCGTACTTGCGCTTGATAAAGTCGAGCATTTCGCGCACGTGCTCGTCAGTCTTACTAGCCTCAATCTTCCAGAGCGCCTCAATCAGCAGCAGTAGTAAGCGCGTTTCCTTGTCGGGCTCGGGGTAGCCGAGCTGCTCAAACGCGACTTGCAACCGCGCCGGCACCGGCCGCATAAAGCGCTCGTGCTGCTGCTGCGCCATGTCGCTGTCGGCCAGGCGATACTGAAGCTTCCAGAACGCGGGCTCTTCCAGCACCAGCTTGTAGGGCAGGTCAATAACGCTGTGGATAAAGGTGAGCGGGTCGGCTTCCAGCAGGCCCCCGCGATTGTGTTCTATAATGCGCTGGTAGCCAGTCTTTACCACAAAGTCGAGAAGCTGGTCTTTAGAGCCAAAGTGCTTGAAGATAAGCGCTTCCGAAACGCTGGCGGCCTTGGCAATCTGCTGGGTGGAGGTATTCTCAAATCCTTTATCCCCGAAGAGTTGCAGCGCCACATTGGCAATGTGTTGGCGGCGGGTAAGCATCATGGTAGGGGTGGGGTAGGGGCCGGCCAGCGGCCCCCGCAGGCAAGGGTGAGGCACAAAGTTCGGGCATAAGCGCGGTACGGCGTGGGGCCCGTCTCCTTTCTGCCTCGGCTATAGGCAGCAGTCAGGGCTATTTAAAAAGAAACCGGCCGATTTGGAATTACCAAATCGGCCGGTTGAAAAACTTCAGATTCTACCAGGCCGAGGCGGGGTAGAAATACGGAACCAGGCGGGGTGGGACGACGACTGGCAGAAACAGAGTGGATGATGAAACCAGGCGGGGTGGGACGACGACTGGCAGAACTGGAGAGTGGAAACGATACCCGCCGGGGTGGGACAACGGCCGGGCAACAACTAGAATTTGGTAAGAATACCCGCCGGGGTGGGACGACGGCTGGGCAATACAGAGTGGTAAGTGGGAAGTCAACAGCTAGCTGGGTGGCCTCGCTAGCTGATAACGAGAACAATATTACAACAAAAAAACAAAACGCGGTAAGTGTTAGCTCACCATTTTTAGGTGAGTGGACACTTACTTTCTAAAAATATTTATAAACTACTGATTTTTAACAAGATAAACCAACGTGTAAAATTATGTCATTTGCGAAAATTCTATTACTTTTGCCGTCGTCGCCCTACCTGAGTTAAGCTAAACTATAAGTCAGAATGGCTGGGACGTAAAAAAGCCACGCTCAGCTTGGAGTATGGTAGACTTTGCTAAAGGCAAATATGGTCAATCAGACGAGGAGTCTCTAGCTGCGAGCCAACTATAAATACTTCTCGTAAATGCCAGCCGCTATTTTTTCCACCACTGGCTTGGGTACCACGCTGCTGAGGCCGGCCGACACTTTATTGAGCAGGCCGGGGATTAGCTCGGCTTTACCGGCGAACAAAGCTTGCAGGCCGGCCTCGGCTACCTCAGCCGCTGTCATGGAT
Source organism: Hymenobacter psoromatis (assembly GCF_020012125.1). Lineage (NCBI taxonomy): Bacteria > Pseudomonadati > Bacteroidota > Cytophagia > Cytophagales > Hymenobacteraceae > Hymenobacter > Hymenobacter psoromatis. The sequence goes on along the minus strand of NZ_JAIFAG010000001.1, from coordinate 3,867,967 downwards.
ACCTTATTAGCCACGGCTTGGAGCTCGGAGCCCATGCCGGCACGGCTGCTGAAGTCAGTGGCAGTAGCGCCGGGGCTCAGGCAGGTCACGCTGATGGCGCTGTCTTTCAGCTCGTAGCGCAGCCCCCGGCTGAAACTGAGTACGAATATCTTACTGGCTGCGTATAGCGCAAGTGAAGGCACCGCCTGATAGGCGGCCATACTGGCTACGTTCAGAATGTAGGCTTGGGGAGCGCGGTGCAGTTGCGGCAGCAGCGTGTGGGTCAGCTGCACAGGTAGGGTGAGGTTGAGCTGCAATATGGAGCTGCTCGGCCAGGCCTAGCTGCTCGAAACGACCCCACAAGCCGTAGCTCGCATTGTGTTGACGAGTACAGCCAAGCCGGCCGGAGCCTGCTGCGCAGCCCAGGCGGCTACCTCGGCGGCGGCGGTGGGCTGGGTCAGGTCTATGGCCAGCACTTGGGCCTGTCGCTAGTAGCGCGTGCGCGCCACTTGGGCTAGCGCCTAGAGCTGGTCTTCGGAGCGCGCCACCAGCAATAAGTCGTAGCCACGATGGGCCAGCCCCAAAGCCAGCTCGTAGCCAATACCGCGCAACGCTCCTGTTACCAGGGCGTAGCTCATTTCACTAAGTGCAGGAAACGTAGGTAGAAGGGGGTAGGGCTTTCGCTGCTCTTGGGCTGGTACTTGCCCCCGATGATGGGCACGTACATGACGCGTCGGCGCGACTCGGCTCCTACCAGCGGCGATTGTGCCACGCGGTGCCACATGCGACCATCGTGCACGGTTAGGTCGCCGGGCTCGGTTTCGACGGCCACTTCGTTGGGGTCGTAAAACACGTCCTTGTAGTACTTCTTGCGAAACAGCATCTTGCCCAGGCCCTGGCGGTGGGTGCCGGGTATCACGCGCAGGCCGCCGTTGGTGGCCTTGGTGCCGTCGAGGTGCAGGCCCACATTGAGCATAGGCCGAATGCGCTTGCCATAAAATACGTCGCGTAGCGAGTCGGTGTGCCAGCCCATCTGGCTGAACTCCGAGCCTTCGACGTTTACATAGTGATTGACGACCAGGCCGTCGCGCTCGTTTATGCCAACGCGGCCGCCCGGCGTTTCGAGCAGCGGAAACAGGGCTTCAAAGCGCGGGTCTTGCAGCAGCTCGTGCAACACGGGGCTGTGCTGCGAAGCGAAGGCAAAGCGCTGCACGATGGCTTGGCCATCCACATCTTTGCCGTACTTGATAGGAACGCCGTTTACCTTCTCAATGCCGTGGGCCAGCCAATCGGCCTGGATGGCCTGCGTTGCCTGGAGGTAAGCCTGCACTTGGTCGGGGGTAGCAAAGGGTCGAAAATGCAGAAATCCGTGCTTAGAGAAAAAAGCCCGCTGCTCGGCCGTCAGTTCCTGGCCGAGAGTAAAGCGCGGATAATCAGATAAAGATGCCATAGAGGGAATGAAGGCGGAGTAGCTCCCGGCCGCCCTTAGATTCGGATGAATGGGCAAAGATACGGCCGGAGCGCTTGGGCAGGCGTGAAAAAATAGAACGCACCAAGCTTGCGGCCTATAACTGGATTATGAGCGGCTAAGTTTGAATTATACGGCGGATTGGGTGGCCAACGTTTATCTTTTGGCCCTCAATGGCCCGCGCTGGTTATTGCCGGGCTGCTTTATCCTGCCTTTTCCCTGCCCCACTCATGGTTTTTACGCCTAGCCCCCTGCTCCTGAAACTACTCTATAACCGGGGCAGCCTGCACAACCTGCCCGATGGCCAGGGGGTAGCGTTCAGCATTAAAAACCGGCTCGACACGGCCCGGCTCACGGGCCTGCGGCAAGTTACGGTTGGGGACGTGGTGGTGCCGGCCACCCACATTCAGCTCGACCTGGGTGGCGGCGAGCAACGCGCTGGTACCGGATTAAGCCCTGATGGCCAAGCAGTTGAATTACCGGTGGGCCGTACCATTACGTTCGTGCTCCGCACGGCGGCGCTGGCCGCGGGAATGCATCAGCTGCGCGTCGAGTTCAACACGGATGCTTTTGGCGAGCTGTGCGTGGAGGTCGAAGATGCCATTGTGAGCCAGGACAGCCGGGTGCGCATTCCGCGCTCGGAGGAAGACGACTACGCTGCCCCGGCTATCGAGGCCCGGCAGCAGTTTGCCGAGCAGTTCGCGGGGCAGGAATTTCAGCACCTGAAAAAATATTCATTCGACCCGCACACCTTGCAGGGCAACTGCGAGCATTTTGTGGGGGTAGCGCAGGTGCCGGTGGGCCTGGCCGGCCCGCTGCTGGTGAACGGCGAGCACGCGCAGGGTGAGTTTCTGATTCCGATGGCTACTACTGAAGGCACGCTGGTGGCCAGCTACAACCGCGGCATGCAGGTGCTCAACCTGTGCGGGGGCGTCAAGTGCACCGTTATCGGCGACGCGATGCAGCGCGCCCCGGTGTTCGTGTTTGAGGATGCGCGCGGCGCGCGCGACTTCGGCCGCTGGGTGGCCGAGAGCCTCGAACTCATCCGGCCCGAGGCCGAAAGCACCTCGCGCGTGGCTAAGCTGCAATACATAGATACTTATTTGAGTAATAAATTTGCCTACTTGCGCTTCAATTTCTCGACCGGCGACGCGGCCGGCCAGAACATGGTGGGTAGAGCCACCTTTGCGGCCTGCTCCTGGATTCTGAATAACTACCAAGGCGCGCCCGTGCAGAATTTTTACCTCGAATCAAATTTTGCTACCGACAAGAAAGCCAGCCAGATAAACGTGATGCGGACCCGCGGCAAGCGCGTGGTGGCCGAGGCCGTGATAAAGCGCGACGTGCTGCTGCAACGTATGCGCGTGACGCCCGAGCAGCTGGCCTACCACGGGCAGGTGAGCAACGTGGGGGCCTTCCTGAGCGGAGCCAACAACAACGGCGCGCATTCGGCCAATGGCATCACGGCGCTCTTCATCGCTACTGGCCAGGACGTGGCCAACGTGAGCGAGTCTTCGGCCGGTGTGCTCTACTCGGAGGTGACCAAGGACGGCGATTTGTACATCAATATCACGATTCCCTCGCTCATCGTGGCCACCCACGGCGGCGGCACTGGCCTGGCCACCCAGAATGAGTGCCTGCGCATGCTGGGCTGCGTGGGCCGGGGCACGGTGTATAAGTTTGCCGAAATAGTGGCCGGCGTGGTGCTGGCCGGCGAGCTGAGCCTGGGCGCGGCCATCAGTAGCAGCGACTGGGTGAGCAGCCACGAGCAGTATGGCCGCAACCGCTAGGCCGCCGTGCGAGCGGGGGGTAGGGACGTGCCGCAATGGCCTGACAGGAAAGCGCTTGCGGGGTACTGTTCAAGCTAATAGAGGGCGTGGTAACTGCTTGCTGGCTTGATATTTGCGAAGGCTGTTTTCATAAATCCTGTCTGCTAGTGAAAGCAATACTTTTGCCCTTGCTGGCCGTGGGCCTGGCCCCGGCCGCCTGGGCCCAGGGTAGCCACGCCGCCACCGAGGCGGCCCTCTACCGCGCCGCCAACACGCCCGCCGCCGCCCGCCAGCAGCGCGCCGAATTGAGCCTGCACGCGGGCGAATTTTTGAGCAACGGAACTTACCAGGTCGGCTACCTGCGTCTGCTCGGCGGGCGGCGGGTGCTGGTGCCGGGCCTGCGCTACCACATTGGCCAGCGCGTGGTGCAGGCGCAAGACTCGCTGGAGGCCGACAGCACCCACTACTGGCCGCTGGCCGCCCTGCGCGGCTTCGACCTGGGCACCGAAGACGACGTGCCGCCCGCCGGGGCCCCGGCCGTGCGCCGCTACCGCACCCGCCTAGTGCAGGAAAGCCACCAGAGCCCGCGCCCCGAAGCTGTGGAAGTGCTAACCGCCACCGATGCCGGGCCGCTGCTGTTGGGCTGGCTTACGCAGGTGGCCAGCGGCGGCCCTATGCTGGTGGCCGGCCCCGGTGCCACCGGTACCGAGCCGTTGCGCCCTTTAGAGCTGAGCGAAGCGGCCGTGCTGCGCCTCTGCGGCAGCCGCGCCAATGACGTGCAAGCTTTCGCTGCCAGCCACCACTTGCGCTACGACCAGCCCGCCGAAGTGGCTCAGCTCCTGGACCACTACAACCGGCTGGCCGTGGCCAAATTCTAGCCGCGCGCCGCTAAACCAACGGCGGGCTCCTAGTTTCGTGGCGGCCCGGCTCAGCACCAGCTGGCTCCCCGGTGGGGGGTAGGGCCCACCGCCACCCATGCCCGCTGCCTCCGTTCCTGCGCTGAGCATCATTATCCCGACCTTCAACGAAGCCGCCGCCATTGGGCCGCTGCTGGCCCGCCTGCGCGCCGAGGCGTTCGCTACGCCCCTAGAGCTGGAGCTTATCGTGGCCGATGGCGGCAGCACCGATGCCACTGCCGCCTTGGCCGCTGCGGCGGGCGCGCGGGTGCTGGCCTGCCCCCGCCAGGGCCGCGCCGCGCAGCTCAACCAAGGTGCGGCGGACGCTAGCGGCCCGGTGCTCTACTTTCTGCACGCCGACTCCTACCCCCCGCCCGGCTTTAGCGAGGACATTTGGCGGGCGGTGGCCGCCGGGGCCGGTAGCGGCTGCTACCGCCTGGCCTTCGACCACCCGCACTGGTTTCTGCGGCTCAGCGCCTGGCTGACCCGTTTTCCGCTCACCTGGTTCCGGTTCGGCGACCAGAGTTTATTCGTGCGCAAAGCCTTGTTTGAGCAGGTTGGCGGCTACCGCGAGGCGCTGCTGGTGATGGAAGACCAGGAAATCGTGGAGCGCCTTCAGCGGGCTGCCCCATTTTGGCTGCTGCCGCGCGCGGTCGTCACCTCAGCCCGCCGGTACCTGGCCAACGGCGTGTTCCGGCTGCAAGGCATCTTCGCCCTCATCGTGCTGCTCTACCGGCTAGGCGTGCCGCAGGCGCGGCTGCGGCAGGTGTATAAAGCGCTCGTAAAAGGAGGGTAGGGTAAATTAACTTGCCGGCTGATTAACAGTGCGTTTGCAAGCCTGCGCCTTCCCCAAAAAGGTAAGCTAAAGCTTGCCCTACGCTTCTTTACCACTTGTAGGCCAACGCCAGCGCGGCCTGGGCCAGCGGCGAAATATCCTGCTTGCTTACCACCAGCGCCTGGTTGATGCGGGCGGCGGTGGGATAGGGATAAATTTTGTCGAAAAGCGCCTCTACGCCCAGCCCGGCGCTGTTGGCCAGGATTAATTCCTGCACCAGCTCGCCCGCGCCGGGTGCCAGCATGGCTCCGCCCAGCAGGCGGCGCTTGGTACCGGGTAGCCAGTTTTTTTCCACAAACAGCAGCAGCCGGCCGTAGCGGTAGTCGTCCACCACGGCGCGGTCGTCGTCGGCAAAATCAGTTTCCCAGCGCTCGTAGGCCGTGCCGCGCCGGTCCAGCTCGGCCGCGTCGAGGCCAAAGTGCGCTACCTCGGGGTCGGTGAAGGTGACCCAGGAAAAGTGGTCGTAGTCGAGCTTTTTCTTAATGGGCGAGAAGAAATTGAACAGTAGCAGCCGCATGTGCAGCTCGGCCCCGTGGCTGAATTTGAGCGAGTTGGCCGCGTCGCCGGCCGCGAAGATGGCCGGGTTCGTCGTCTGCAAATGCTCGCCGAGCACCAGGTGGCCGTGCGCGTCCAGCCCTACCCCCGCCTTTTCGAGCTGCAAGCCGTCGAACCCTACTTCACGCCCAATGGCCACGTAGGCTGCGTCGAATCCGACGGTGGTTTCGCGGCCGTCGGCGTGCCGCACCCGTGCCGTATTCGCATCCGAAAAGGCGATTATTTTGACTTCTAATTGAAAGTCAATACCTTCGTCACGTAGCCGGTTCAGCAGTACGGCGCTGATGCTGGGGTCTTCCTTCTCTAAAATCTGCTTGGCCGAGTGCACCAGCGTCACTTGCGCGCCGAGGCGCTGCATAGCCTGGGCCAGTTCCACGCCGTTGGGGCCGCCGCCCACCACCAGCAGGCGCGCCGGCAGTTGGCGCAGGTCCCAGATGCCGCGGTTGTCGTAGAGGCGTACCAGTTCCGCGCCCGGTACAGCCAGCTGTTGGGGCCGCGAGCCAGTGGCCAACACGAGGTGGCGGCCCCGGTGCACCCGGCCGTTCACTTCCACCGCCTGCGGCCCCACAAAGCAGGCCTCCCCAATTTCGACCGTTACGCCCAGGCCACGCAGGTAGTCGGGGTTTTCGTGGCGGCGAATAATTTCCTGCCGCTCCCGCACGTAGTCCATCACCCGGCCCATATCGGCCGTGCCGCTCACTTCCAGCCCAAATTGCGTGGCCTGCCGCGCCCGGTGCACCTGCCGCGCCGCATGAATGAGCGCCTTACTCGGCACGCAGCCGTGGTTGAGGCAGTCGCCGCCCACGTCGGCTGCCGTGCGGTCAATTAGCAGTACCCGCATGTTGGCTTTCGCCATGAACAAGGCCAGGCCTAAGCCCGCCGAGCCCGCGCCCAGCACAATCAGGTCAAAGTCGAAAGCGGAATCGGGCATGGAATGTGGAGTTAAGTGATGGCTGCCAGTCTATTCCGGCCGGCGTAGCAGGCGCGCCGCCAGCAGCGCGCCCACGGCCAGCAGCGAGCCGGTGGCTACTCGCCGCCAGCGCTGGGTGGCCGGCGATTCGAAGGCCCTACCCCCCGCCAGCTCGGCCGTCACGGCGTTCAGCGATTTTACCTTGGCGGCAAAGTCACCGGCCACCTTGCCGCGGATAACGGTCATCTGCTGAAGCACTTGGTTCAGTTCCTCGGGCAGGGCTTCCTCCAGCATGGCGCGCACGCGCTTGGCCACGGTGGGCGACTTGCCATTGGTGGAAATGGCGATTTTGAGCTGGCCCTTCTGCACCACCGAGGAAAGGTAGAAATCGCACAAATCGGGCGTGTCGGCCACGTTCACGAGCAGGCGGCGCTGGCGCGCGGCCGCCTTGATGCGGCGGTGCAGCAGCGGGTTGTCAGTGGCGGCAAACACGATGTCGGCCGCGTCGAGGTCGCTTTCGAGCCAGCCGCGCTGCACCAGCGTCAGGCGCGGGTGCCGGGCCGCTACCTCGCGTAGTTCGTTCAAAAACGTGAGGCTGACGATGGTAACGGCCGTTTCGGGGCTGCTGCGCAGAATGGCGGTGAGCTTTTCGAGGCCCACGTTGCCGCCGCCCACCAGCAGCACGCGCAGGGTAGAGAGCTTGAGAAAGGCTGGGAAAAGCGGGTTTTGGTCGGGCATGGCGCGAAGGTAGGGCCGCACGCGGGCGCGTGGCTACGGCTGCGGCTGGGCCGCCAGCCACTGGCTATTGGGCGTCGGCACGGCCGCAAATTCCTCCTTCGGGGCCTCGCAGGTGGGGCAGGCGTAGCCGGCCAGCGCCCCCCAAGGCGTCCCCGGCGCGATGCCCTGGGCCGGGTCGCCATCGGCCTCGTCATACACCGTGAAGCAGCGGGGGCACTGGTGCAGCGGCGGCTGGTCGGGCGCGGCGGCGGGGGTAGGCGGCGGCTCGGGCGGCGCCAGGGGGGGTAGGGCCTGCTGCTCGTAAAACTGGTCGCAGAGCTGCGCGAGGTACCAGGGCAGGTTTTCGCGGCTCACCTTTTTGCGAAAGCTGATAAAGTCCTTGCTGTTAGGGTTAAAGTCGTGGGTGTGCAGCAGCTCGTACTGCTCGGCGTGCAGGCCGGTCTGGGTGAGGCTGTCGAAGTGGCGGCGCACCACGATGGAGCCGAAAAGCCCGGTTTGGGGCTTGGTTTTGATGACGAAGCAGAGTTGGTAGGTGCGAATATCTTCCTCATTAAAATGGCGTACCAGCTCGTGCTTCAGGGCCAGGCCGGGGGCGCAGCGGTCTTCCACCTGCCAGTTTAGCTCGTTGGCGGCGTGGCGCACGTTGATGCGGTGGCGGCGCAACACGGCATCCCAGGGCGGGCGGTCGGTCAGCTCAATGCCTTTGATAAGAATTGATTTCCAGGGCGTAACGCACAGCTGACCGACGCGCGTGCGCAGGCATACCTGGCAGATATCCTTCAAAAAGGCCACCGCAAACTGCTCGTCGCGCCGGTAAATACCCAGCCACAGCTTGCTGCCGTAGCGGTTGAAGCCCTCGTAGTAGGGCAGCGTGAACTCGGGCAGCGCGAGGGGGGTAGGCACGGGCTGCGTCACGAAGCGCTGGCCGGCGCTGGCCAGGCTGTGCAGCAGCGCGCCATCGGCGGCCGGCTGGCCCGTCAGCGGCGCTTTATTGGCTAAAATTACCCGCTCCACGGCGCTGCTCAGGGCCGGAATATCCTCCGAATATACCAGCGTGGGCCAGTCGTAGCGCGCATTGGTTTGCGGCCAGCGCACCGACAAATACCAGTAGTTGGGAATGTCAGACGTGATGAAGTTGAGGTTGCCGGTGAAGAACGGCACGAACGTCTGGTGGCGGTCTATGAGGTTGATTTTCAGCCGCGGACGGTAGTCAAACAAATCCAGCAAGTCCCTGTAAACGCCTTCGCGCAGCCATGCCGAGGTGTGAAATACCTCCTCCACCACGTAGGAGCTGACGAGGTTGGGATGCGCGTCGGCATCCACTTCGGCCAAAATACCGGCCTTGCCCAGCGCGTGCAGCAGTCCGCGCCGCTGCCCGGTCGCCACCGAAAACAACAGCTGCTGGCGGTGGCCAAACTGCACGTACTCGACCTCGGCCCGCTCGGCCGCTTCCAGCAGTAGCAGCAGCTCGCCGGCCGGCACGATGCCGCCGGGCAGGTTTATCTTGACGGTGGAGAACAATGGCACTGAGTAATTTAAGGCTTGTATGAAAGACGCTTGTTATTGCGAGCGAAGCGCGGTAATGACAAGCGTCTCAACTCTCCACTTCCTGCGCCACCGCCGCCTCCAAAATCCGCTGTACTTCCGGCCGGCACGAGCCGCAGCCGGTGCCCGCGCCGGTGCGGGCGCACAGTTCCGGGAGCGAGTCGCAGCCGGCGGCGATGGCCTGGCGCAGGTTGCCGAGGCCCACGTTGTTGCAGCTGCACACCAGCCTGCCCAGCACCGGCGCGGCCGGGCGGCCGCTGCGCAGCAAGTGCAGGCGCTTGTCGCTCAGCTCGGTTTTGTTGGCAATTAAGTCGCGGAATTCCTGAAACTCGCCCTTGTCGCCGATGAGGATGGCGCCCACCAGCCGGTCTTGGTGAATGAGGCACTTCTTGTAGTAGCGCTGGGCCTTGTCGATGAAAACAATCTCTTCATAATCATTTGCATTAGGCCGCTCGGGCAGGCCGATGCTGCATAGGTCAAAGCCGTGAATCTTGATGATATTCATAAACGTGCTACCCCCGTACTGGCTGCCCACGTCGCCGCTGAGGTAGCGGGCCAGCACGGCCGCCTGCTGCTCGGCAGCGGCCGTAATGCCGTAGAGCACGCCGGCAAACTCCGCGATTTCGCCCAGCGCGAACACGCTCGGGTCGCTGGTTTGCAGGTGCGCATCGACCACTACCCCCCGCTGGCAGGCCAGGCCGCAGGCGCGGGCCAGCTCCAGGTTGGGCACCGTGCCCACGGCCAGAAGCAGGGCGTCGCAGTCGATGCGGCGGCCGCTGCGTAGCCCTACCCCCGTCAGGCGCGAGCGGCCGTAGTACAGCTCCACCTCGTCGTTGAAGTAGAGGTCGCAGCCCTGGTCGGCCATTTCTTCCTGCAGCAGCTGGCTGCCCAGCGCGTCGAGCTGGCGGTCCATAAACCGCGATGTGCGCTGGATAATCGTGATTCTGGCCCCTATTTCCCGCAGCGAAGCGGCCATTTCGAGCCCCAGCAAGCCACCGCCCACTACCACCACGTGCGGGTTTTCGGGCAGGTGACTTTTGAAATTATCGGCATCGGGGCGGCTGCGCATCGAGAAAATGCCCGGCAGCGCGGGCACGCCGCGCGGCACCGCCGCCCGGCTGCCGGTGGCCATGATAAGCACATCGTATTCAGTGCGTTCGCCACGCGAGTCGAGCACGTATTTCGCGTCCCGGTCAATGGTTTCCACGCTCACGCCGCGCCGCAGGTCGATGCGGTAGGCGGGCTCCTCGTGGTCCGGCATTTTCACCAGCTGCGCCCAGTCGTGGTGGCCGCTGATGTAGTCGGGTAGCAGCACGCGGTTGTAAAACGGCAGGTCTTCCTTGCTGAAAATGGTGATGTCGTCGTCCTGGTTCAGCTCGCGGTACGACTTCACGAAGCCGAACGCGCCCGCGCCCGCCCCGATGACCACGATGCGCTGCCGGGGCTTGCGGTACTTCACTACCTGAACCGCGCAAAACTTGAAGTCCGGCTCCTTGGAAATCGGGTCCAAAGTGCCCGAGGTCAGGTTATTAGCCCGGTTCAAATCGGAGCCCAGGCCGCGGCCCCAGTGCATGGGCAGCAGCACCACGCCCGGCCGGATGCCCTCCGAGAGCCGCGCCGCCACGCGCACGTCGCCCCGGCGCGAGGTCACGGCCACGAGGTCGCCCTCGGCCACGCCCAGGGCGGCGGCATCCTGCGGGTGGATTTCCAGAAAAGCCTGCGGAATGTGCTGCTTGAGCTTGCTCACGCGGCCCGTTTTGGTCATCGTGTGCCACTGGTCGCGGATGCGGCCGGTGGTGAGAATGAACGGGAAGTCCTCATCGGGCGCCTCGCTGCGGAAGGCCGCCGTGACGGGGTGAATAACCGCCCGCCGCGACGGCGTATAGAACTGCTGGTCAGTGAAAAGGCGCGCCGTGCCGGGCTCGGCTCGGCCCGCCCGGTAGGGCCACTGCACCGAGCCGCGCTCCTGCAAAATGCCGTAAGTCAGCCCCGAAATATCCAGCGTGGTGCCGGCCGTGAGGCGGGCGTGCTCGTCGTAGATGGCGGAGGGGGTAGGGAAGTCGAAGCCGCGAAAACCCATCTCCCGCGCAAAGCGGCAGATGATTTCGGCATCGGGCAGGGCCTCGCCGGGCGCGTCCACCACCTTGGCCAGGTGGCTGATGCGGCGCTCCGAATTGGTCATAGTGCCCTCTTTTTCGGCCCAGGCGGCGGCTGGCAAAATGACGTCGGCGTAGGCGAGGGTAGTGGGCTGATTGCTCACTTCCTGCACCACCACGAATTTGGCCTTGGCCAGCGCGGCTTCGGCCTGGCGGGCGTTGGGCAGGCTGGTCAGCGGATTGGTACACAGTATCCAGATGGCTTTGAGGCGGCCATCTTCCAGCGCCTCAAACATTTCGGTGGCCGTGAAACCGGGGGTAGCCGCCAGCGGCCCGCTGCCCCAGAACTGCTGCACCTCGACGCGGTGCGCCGGGTTGGCCAGGTTGCGGTGGGCAGGTAGGAGGTTGGAGAGGCCGCCCACCTCGCGCCCGCCCATGGCATTGGGCTGGCCGGTGAGCGAGAGCGGCCCCGCGCCCGGCCGCCCAATCTGCCCCGTGAGGAGGTGCAGGTTGAGCAGGCTCAGGTTCTTGTCCACGCCCACGGCGCTCTGGTTAAGCCCCATCGTCCACATCGACAAAAATGCCTTGGCGCTCCCGATGTAGCTCGCCGCCAGCCGGATATCCGCCTCCCCTACCCCACACACTTGCGCCGACTCGGCCAGACTGCGTTCAAACACAATGGCCTGGTAGGCCTCAAAGCCCTCGGCGTGCTGCTCGATGAAAGCCAGGTCCACGTCGCCATTCTCTATCAAGGCGCGGGCCAGGGCCTGGTTCAGCACCACGTCGGTGCCGGGAATGAGCTGCAAATGCAGGTCGGCCAGCGCGGTCGAGTCGGTGGCGCGCGGGTCGATGACGATGATTTTCGTCTCCGGATTAGCAGCTTTGTGGGCCTCCACGCGCCGCCACAAAATGGGGTGACACCAGGCGGGGTTGGCCCCGGCCACCAGCAGGCAGTCGGCCAGCTCGATGTCGTCGTAGCACACCGGCACGCTGTCTTCGCCCAGGGCCATTTTGTAGCCCACCACCGCGCTGCTCATGCACAGGCGCGAGTTGGTGTCGAGGTTGTTGCTGCCGATAAAGCCCTTCATGAGCTTATTGAGCACGTAATATTCCTCCGTGAGGTACTGCCCCGAGGCGTAGAATGCCACCGAATTGGGGCCGTACTGCGCGATAAAGGTCTTGAAAACCGCGGCCGTGCGCGCCAGCGCCTCGTCCCAGCTCACGCGCTGCAAGGGCCGGCTTTTGCTATAGCGCATCTGCGGGTACAGCAGCCGGTCCGAGCGGTCGTTCACGGTGTATTGCAGGTTTAAGCCCTTGCTGCACAGCGCGCCCCGATTGACGGGGTAGGCGGGGTTGCCCGTCACGGCCACGTCGCCGTTTTTCAGCGGCTCAATCAATACCCCGCAGCCTACCCCGCAGTAGCAGCAAATGGAGGGCAGGGCGGGGGCTTTGATGGGCATAGTCAACGAGTGCTTTTCAACTTTTTGATTCTATCTCTCTCCTCCTGTCGCCCTCCGGAGCACCTCACCCCCTAGCCCCCTCTCCAAAAAAGAGGGGGGACTAGTTTTTAGTCTTAGTAGCTAGTAATTCTATTTTTAGAACTATAGCTAGTCCCCCCTCTCTTTTGGAGAGGGGGCTAGGGGGTGAGGTGACCCAGAGGGAGACAGGGGGGTAGGGCGCAACTACGCCAGCGCCACGGCTACTTCCGGCGCGGCCTCCCTACCCACCTCCCTGGCCACCAGGCGCACCAGCAGCACCAGCGCGCCCACCACGGCCACGCCGCCGCCGATGTAGAGAAAGGCCGTACTGTAGCTGATTTCCTTGGACTTAAATAAAAAGCCGACCAGCATCGCGCCCAGGTTGCCGCCCGCGCCCACAATGCCGCTCACGCTGCCGATGGCCTGGCGGTTCACGAAGGGCACGATGGAGTAGGTGCAGCCATTGGCCATTTTCAGGAAAAGCGCGAACAGCAGCATGGCCGCGATGGCCAGCCCCAGGCTCGGGGCCAGGGAGAAGAAGGCGATGCCCAGGCCTTCGAGCACCAGCATAGCACTTAGCAGCAGCCACTTGCCCTGCATACCGTAGGCGCGGCCGGTGCGGTCGCTCACGATGCCGCCCAGGGCGCGGGCAAAAATATTCATGAAGCCGAAGGTGCCCGCCAGGAAGCCCGCCGCCACGAGCGTAGCCCCAAAGTGGTCCACGAAATACACGGCCGCCACGTTATCCACCGTGATTTCGATGCCGAAGCAGGCACCGTAGGCCAGGGCCAGCAGCCAGGTGCGGTGGTCGCGCATGGCCAGCCCGAAAGTGCCTTTGGGCTTGGTAGTGGCGTCGCGGTGAATGTCGGCGTAGTTGCCGCGGGGCGTGTCCTGGGTGTAGCGGTAGTAGAGCACGGCCATCAGCAGCAGCACCACGCCCGGCACCACCATCGCGTAGCGCCACGAGTCGGCTTTGGTGGTGAAGCCCAGGGCCACGAAGCCCGCCGCTAGCAGCGGCATCAGCATATTGGCGACGCCCGCGCCGAGGTTGCCCCAGCCGCCGGCCACCGCGTTGGCGGTGCCCACCACGTTGGGCGCAAACATCATGGACGTGTGAAACTGCGTAATCACGAACGACGCCCCAATGATGCCAATGGCCAGCCGAAACAGCAGAAAGCTCTCGTAGCTGTTGCTCAACCCAATGAGCATCACCGGAATAGAGCCGATTACCAGCAGCCAGGTATAAGCCAGGCGCGGCCCAATGGTGTCGCAAAGCTTACCCATCAGCATCCGGGCTATAATGGTAGCCGACACCGAGGCAATGACAATATTGCCCACCTGCCCCTTATCCAAATGCAGCTGCTCGCGCACCAGCGGCATGAGCGGCGCAATGCCGAACCACCCAAAAAAGCAGCAGAAAAACGTGAGCCACGTGAGGTGAAACGTGCGCATCTGCACGCCGGCCGCGGCCAGGATATGGAGCCGGCGCAGCGGCTGTTGGTCAGTCGGGGTCAGGGTCGCGTCCATGAAGTGGTTGGTTTGGTTAAAAGGGGGTAGCGTGGACTCTGTGAGTCCGCGCGTGGAGGCAATTGAACAACGGCGCAACGCGCGGACTCGCAGAGTCCGCGCTACACTCAGGACCAGCCGATAAACACGTTAGTACCCTCTACCTTAATAGGGTAGGTCTGAATGGCGCACTCGTCGCCGTTCAGGCATTCGCCCGTCAGCAGCGAAAACGTGCGCTTGTGAAACGGGCAGGCCACCTTGGGCTCGCAGGCCGCGCCGGTGCTGCCGAGCAGGCCGCGGGCCAGGGCCATCTGCTGCTTGTGGGGGCACAGGTTTTGGGTGGCGTACCACTCGCCGCGCCGGGCAAAGTGGAAGATGGCCACCTGCTCGCCCTCCACCAGCACGCAGGCCCCGCCGTCGGCGGGTACGTCGGTGGTTTTGCACACGGGCAGCCAGGTTACTTCGGTCAGGGTTTCCATGATAGTGTTGGTTAGTTGAGTTTTAGTTTGTTCTGCGCGGGGCACCTCACGAGACCCCTTTGGGGCATAGCCCCCTCTCCAAAAGAGAGGGGGAACTAGCTCTAGTTTTAACTTCAATAAGCTAGTTTTGAGAATGCTAGAGCTAAATCTAGTCCCCCCTCTTTTTTGGAGAGGGGGTTAGGGGGTGAGGTGCCCCCCCGCGGGAGCCTACCAGGCTACCACCTTCTTCTGCCCGCGCATTTCGGCAAAAGCGACGCTGGGGTCTTTCACCGTAGGCGCGTTCACGAAGTGGGTGAACTGCTTGCGCAATTCGGGGTTTTCTACCACCTCGCGCCACTCGCAGTGGTAGTGCTTGATGAGCAGCGCCATTTCGGCTTCCAGGTCGGCCGCGATGCCGAGGCTGTCGTTGATGACGACGTTTTTGAGGTAGGCCAGGCCGCCCTCCATCTTATTGAGCCACACGGCGGTGCGGGCCAGCGGGTCGGCGGTTTTGATGTAAAACATCAGGAAGCGGTCGAGGTACTGCACCAGCGTTTCCTTGTCAATATCGGTGGCCAGCAGCTGGGCGTGCTGGGGCTTCGAGCCGCCGTTGCCGCACACGTAGAGGTTCCAGCCCTTTTCGGTGGCGATGATGCCGAAGTCCTTGGCCTGCGCCTCGGCGCACTCGCGCACGCAGCCGCTCACGCCGCCCTTGAGCTTGTGGGGCGAGCGAATGCCCTTGTAGCGGTTCTCCACTTCGATGGCCAGCGACACGCTGTCGTGCAGGCCGTAGCGGCACCAGGTGCTGCCCACGCAGCTTTTCACGGTGCGCAGGCTCTTGCCATAGGCGTGCCCGCTCTCGAAGCCGGCATTGATTAGCTCCTCCCAGATGTCGGGCAAATCGCTCACGTGCGCCCCAAACATATCAATGCGCTGGCCGCCCGTAATCTTGGTATAAAGGCCGTATTTCTGCGCCACGCGCCCAATCACCATCAGCTGCTCGGGCGATACCTCGCCGCCCGCAATGCGCGGCACCACCGAGTAGCTACCCCCCTTCTGGATGTTGGCCAGGTAGCGGTCATTCGTATCCTGAATGGTATGCTGCCTGACAATCAAGTCATTCCACAAGCCGGCCAGAATACTACCTACCGCCGGCTTACACACCTCGCAGCCGTCGCCCTGGCCGAAGTGGTCAAGGGCCGCGTCATAAGTGCGCAGGTTGTTGATTTTCAGCAGGTCAAACAGCTCCTGGCGCGAGTAGTCGAAGTGCTCGCACAGCACGTTTTTGATGTAGGCACCCTGCGCCGTGAGCGTGCCGTTGAGGAGGTCTTTTACCAGGGGTAGGCAGCCGCCGCAGCCCGTGCCGGCCTTGTTGCACTGCTTCATGCCCTCCACCGTGGTCACGCCCAGCTCGGTCACGGCGGCGCAGATGGCCCCCTTGGTCACGGCCTCGCACGAGCACACCAGCGCCTCGTCGGGCAGGTTCAGCACGCCCGCGCCGCCTTCGTCCGCGCCGCCCCGCGCCCCCAGGATAAGGTCCTCGGGGTGAGGGGGTAGGGCCAGCTTGTTGACGGCCGTTTGCAGCAGCATACTATAGGCGTCGGCATCGCCAATGAGCACGCCGCCCAGCAGCTGCTTGCCGTCGGGGCTGAGGTTAATGCGCTTATACACGCCGCTGTGGGCGTCCTCAAACACAATGCTGCGGCTGTGCGGCTCCGCAATAAACGGGTCGCCGAAGCTGGCCACATCCACCCCAATCAACTTGAGCTTGCTGCTCATATCGAAGCCCGTGAAGGCCCGTGCGCCCTGCGTGAGCTGGCTGGCTACCACCTCGGCCATGTCGTAGCCGGGGGCCACGAGGCCGTAAATCATGCCGGCGTGCAGCGCGCACTCCCCGATGGCAAAAACGCGCGGGTCGCTGGTTTGCATGGTGTCGTTCACCACGATGCCGCCGCGCAGGCCCACCTCCAGGCCAGCCAGCCGGGCCAGCTCGTCGCGGGGCCGGATGCCGGCCGAAATCACCAGCATATCGACCTCCAGAATGGAGCCGTCGCCGAAGTGCAGCGCGTCAATCCGGCCCTCGCCGCCGATGTGCGACGTGGCCTTGCTGAGGTGAATGTGCAGGCCCAGCGCCTCCAGCTTGCGTTGCAGCATGGCGCTGCCGGCCGCGTCTACCTGCCGGGGCATCAGGCGCGGAGCAAATTCGATGACGTGCGTTTCGGCCACGCCCAGGTCGAGCAGGGCCTTGGCGGCTTCCAGGCCCAGCAGGCCGCCGCCCATCACGGCACCAACGCGGGCGGTGGCGGCCGCCGCTTTTATTTCCTCCAGGTCCTCAATGGTGCGGTACACCATCACGCCCGCCTTCTCCACGCCCGGAATGTCGGGCACAAAGGCCGACGAGCCGGTGGCCAGCACCAGGTAGTCGTAGGGCTGCGCGAGGCCGCTGCGGGCGTGCACCACCCGGCCGGCGCGGTCAATATCATGCACCGCGTCGCCTAGGTTCACCGTGATGTTATTATCCAGGTACCACTGATGGGGTGCCATCAGGAGGTCGTCGGCGGTTTTGCCCCCAAAATATTCGCTCAGGTGCACCCGGTCGTAAGCCACGCGGGGCTCTTCACCGAATACAACCAGCTTAAAATGAGGCGATTTAGCGAGTAGTTTCTCGCAAAATTTATAGCCAACCATGCCATTGCCGATAACGACAACGGTGGGAGTGTGCTGCGGTGCCATACTAACCAGTTAGGTAAGGTACGAAGGGAAATGGCGAAGGCGGCGGGTGGGAAGGGGGTAGGGAGAGAAGCTTTTGTAATTTCTAAAATTTACAAAAATGACCTTTTATTTTGGGGTATAATTGCGCTTATTTGACAAACTTATGTGAATCAGACCCTAAAACCTAATGGTAGTTAAAGAAAATTAATGATAATTTTTCTAAAATCACCTTAAATTTGAAGGTCAATTTATTTTTACTTTATCCGTTAGCTGCTTAGTGCGCCTTTATTGGCTGAGCTCTATTAGCGGCTGGCCGCTATCTCCCTGCCTTACCCTTCATCTTTAATGGCCCACCCTTTCGCTACGCCCGAGCTGTATGTGGTAGGGGCCGGTCCCGGCGACCCGGAGCTGCTGACGCGACAGGCATATCGCATTCTACAAACGGCCGACGTTGTGCTCTACGATAACCTCGCCAACCAGGAGCTGCTGGCCCTGGCCCCGACCGCCTGCGAGTGCATTTACGTGGGCAAAAAACCCTACGGCGAGTACACGCCCCAGGAAGTCATCCACGAGCTAATCCGCGAAAAAGCCCTGGCCGGCGGCCGCATCGTGCGCCTAAAAGGCGGCGACCCGTTCATTTTCGGTCGAGGCTTCGAGGAAATGCTGTTTGCGCGCAGCCACGGCATCGCGGCGCACTACGTGCCGGGCATTTCGAGTATGCAAGCCGTTGGCTTTGAAGATATTCCGCTCACGCATCGCGTGGTGAGCGAGGGCTTCTGGGTGCTTACGGGCACTAAAAAAGACGGCTCGCTCTCGGCCGACCTGCGCCTGGCCATGCAAAGCAACTCGACCGTCGTTATCTACATGGGCATGAAGAAGATAACCCAGATAGCCGACACCTACTGCCAGAAAGGCCGCGGCGACACGCCCGCCGCCGTAGTCATGCACGCCTCCCTACCCCACCGCAAAATGGTGGCCGGCCCCGTACGCGACCTGCCCGCCCTGGTCGCCGCCGCCGGCATCACCTACCCCGCCATCATCTTCATTGGCGACGTGGTGGGGGTAGGGCGAGGTGGTGAGTGGTGAGTAAAAGAACGTCATGCTTCCCTGCGGTCTGCATGACGTTCTTTTACTCACCCCCGCCTTACCGCTCCAGCGCCTTCGTCACCAGCGCCAGCGCCTCGGGCGAGAAGGGCAGCTGCAAAGCCAGCGTGTGGCCGCGTTCGGTCATTTTGGGCCAGGTTTTCTGCACGATTTCAATAACCTTCTCCTCAGGGTGCTGGGCGGCGAAGGGCAGGAAATAATGCTCCAGAAACACCAGGCAGATAACGTCTTCCAGCAGCTGCACGTCGGGGTCGCTCTTCAGGTTCAGCTTCTGCACCAGTTGCTGCACCCGCTCTATTCCGACGGGCGGGTAGCCGGCCTGGGTTAGTAGCTGACCCGCCCGCTCGGCGTGAAACTGCTTGAGCGTGTTGCGCCACTGGTGGTAGCCGGGACGTGTCATCGGAAAGTCGGCCCGCGGAATCTGCCAGCGCTCAAGGTGCTGGCAGCGGGCGGCCAGCCGCACGGCCTCGGGTGCGGCGGGGGCCACGCGGGCCAGGCAGGCGCTCATGCGCTGGGCATATAGTAGCTCTTTGGGCACGGGCTGGCCGTCGTCGCCGGGTTCGAGGGTGGGGTCGGCGCTGTTGGCGGCGTCGAAGAGGCGAAATGCTTCGGCTAGGTGCGGCGTGTCGGAGGTCATGCGCAGGAGTGGGGGTAGGGCACTGGTGCACGGCCGGCCCCCGGCGCGCAAGCTACGCCGTACTACCCCCGTGCCCGGCGCTAGCGCGCAGCCATGCCCGCCCCAGCGGGCAGCGGCAGGCCCTCGCGCAGCAGCGCCCGCACCTGGCGCAGTGGCAAGAATACCCACACCTCGCCCTGGGCATACGAAGCTATTTCGTAGGGCTGATAAATGAACCCTACCCCCCCCGCAGTTAGAAATACGTTGTGCGTGACGGGCATTTTCTTCACGAATAACCGCTCTTCGAGCGGCGCGCCGGGGGCCAGGCCCACCAGCGGGCGCACGGCCTGGGCCAGCAGTGCGGGCAGCTGCCGGGCGGCTTCGGGCCGAAAAATATTGGCGTAGCGCAGGCGGCGGCCGGTGCGCAGGTCATAGCTGGCGGCCGTGGTGCCGTTGGAGCCGTGCGCCCCGCCCGTGTAGACGTAGCTGAAAAACGCCAGGCTCAGCAGGCTCTGCTGCTGATACAGCACGTAGGTCTGGGCCTGCTGCTCATAGTTCAGGCTGGCGCGGAAAGAGCCCAGGTCGGCCGTGTCGGTGGGAGCCTTCACGTCGGCCGCATCCGCGCGATAATCGTTGAAAAAAGCCGCGCGCTGCTGCGCAAACAGAGCGGGCAGGGCCAGGGGGGGTAGGGTGCCGAGCGTGTCACCGCGCAGCTCGCGCCCGATGCCGGCCTGCAAAGCCTGGCGCACGGCCGCCGGCCCGCCCACCGGCTCTAGGGCTTGCAAAAAAAAGCGAGCCTGCGGCGAGCGCGCCTGCTGCGGCAAGGCCGCCAGCGAGTCGGCAAAGCAGCGCACTACGAAACTGAGGCTGCCCGCCGGCGCGGCCACTGGGCGCAGGCGCGTGGCGCGGCCACCCACGGTGCCAGCCAGGCTGCCATCGGCTTGCCGCCGCAGCCGCCAGATGGGGCCTTCGCCGCCGGGGGTAGGGCCGTGCTCCGGGGTGTAGTCGTGCAAGACGATGCTATCGGCCGGGCTGGAGCCGGCACCGCTGCCCAGCGGATAGGGGTGGCCATCGGGGCCGTAGTAGCTGCCCAAAATGGTGAGCCCGCGGTTATCGTAGTGCGGCTGCCGGGCGGTTATCAGGTGCAGCATTACACTGTCGGCCTGACCAGGCAGTTGGCCCCGAAACAAGCCGTAGCTGCTGCCCGGCGAGCTGGCCACCGGGACTTCGGCCGCCAGCGGGGGGGTAGGGGCCGGGGGGGTAGTAGTGGTGGTGGTCTGGCTGACGGGGGTGTTGCAGGCGGCCAGGCTCAGTAGGCCGGCCAGCGCATAGGCAGCATATTTCATGAAGCAAAAGACGGGTGAAACGACGCAAGCAGCGTCGGGTCAGCTAGCGATACTGCCGGAAAGTACTTCGCTATTATTCTTGAAAAACACTAAGTTGGGCCCGTTCGTGTAAAATTCGGCTTTCGTTCACCCTTCCCTTGGGGTTTGCGTAAAAAAGAGCAGCACGGGTGGCTCGCACCACGCGGTTGCTTCCTTTCTTACTTCTTTTAGCTTACGTTTTATGAATCTTATTAAAGTTGGGCAGGATGCCCACGGCAACGCTATTGTTTTAAATTACGTCGATTATGGCCAGGGCGACCCGGTGGTGCTGATTCACGGCTGGCCGCTGAGCGGGGCTTCCTGGGAATATCAGCTGGCCGAGCTGCCGCTGCACGGCGTGCGCGCCATTGCCTACGACCGCCGTGGCTTCGGCCAGTCGTCCAGGCCCTGGGATGGCTACGACTACGACACCCTGGCCGACGACCTGAAGGCCGTGCTCGACCACCTCGACCTGCAAAACGTGACCCTGGTGGGCTTCTCGATGGGCGGCGGCGAAGTGGCCCGCTACATGAGCCGCCACCAGGGCGCGCGCGTGAGCAAAGTGGTGTTCGTGAGCGCCATAGTGCCCTTCATGCTCAAAACCGATAATAACCCCTCGGGCGTGGATAAGTCCGTGTTCGACGATATGATTGAGAACCTAGGCAAAGACCGTTTCGGCTTTTTGCAAGATTTTTCCAAGAACTTCTACGGCCAGGGTGTACTATCGCACCCCGTGAGCCAAGGGGTACTTGACTCATTTGCCATGCTGGCCTTCCCAGCTTCGCCCCGCGCTACCTCGCAGTGCGTGAAGGCGTTTGGCGAAACCGACTTCCGCCAGGATATGGGCGCTATTAAAGTGCCTACCCTCTTCATCTACGGCGGCTCCGATGCCATTGTGCCACCCGCCACGGGGGCCCAAGCGGCCGCTAAGCTGGTGCCCGGTGCCCAGCTTGTAGCCTATGACGGCGAGCCCCACGGCCTGAACATCACCTCCAAAGACCGCCTCAACCGCGACCTGCTCACCTTTCTCAACGGCCAGCCCGTGCAGTCGTACTTCGACCAGGAGGAGATGAGCGGCAACATGCCCCGCCGCAACTATAATAATGCTAATGAGCCGGTAACGCGTTAGTCAACTGATTATTAACTTCTAAAAAAGCTATGCCAAAACCCGCCAAGCGGGTTTTGGCATAGCTTTTTTTGGCGATAGCCTGAGTTCTAACGGCTTATTTCTTGGCCGTTTGCAAGCTAATGGTATCCGCCTGCAAGCCGTCAGCAGTCGCCTGCACCTGCACTGTGCCCGCCGTTTCGCCGGCCTGCACAATGGCCACAAGCTGCCCCCGAAAGGCGTGCATTCGCGGCTCCTGGAAAGGCTCCAGGCAGGTAGGGTCGCCGTTGGCGATGGCGCGGAAGCGGCCCGCCCCGCTCACGGCGAAGCGCAACTGCTGGGTGGCATCGGGGCAGAGGTTGCCCTGCGCGTCCTCCACGCGGGCCGTGACGTAGGCGAGGTCTTCGCCGTCGGCGGCCAGCTTACTGTGGTCGGCCACGAGGCGGATGTGGTGCGGCGCGCCGGCCGTGCGCACTTCCTCGGTGCCGGCTTCCTTGCCCTGGGCATCGTAGGCCACTACTTTGATGGTGCCGGGCTGGTACACCACGTCGCGCCACTCCAGGCGGTAGCGGGTTTGGGGGTCGGCGGTGGTGGTTTTGGTCTGGCGGCCCTGGCTTTTGCCATTCACAAACAGCTCGGCCGAGGGCGAATTGGTGTAGCAGAATACGGGCGTGACCTGGCCTTCGCGGCCGGGCCAGGTCCAGTGCGGCAGCAGGTGCAGCGTGGGCTGTGTGGGGTTCCAGCGGGCGCGGTAGAGGTAGTAGCGGTCCTTGGGCTGGCTGGCCAGGTCAAACAATCCAAATAGCGAGCTGTGTGAGGGCCACGCCTCATCATAGGGGGTAGGCTCGCCGAGGTAGTCGGAGCCCGTCCACACGAACTCGCCGGCCACGGCCGGCAGGTCATCCTGAGCCGTAAACTCAATATCGGGAATCTGCGACCAGTTGCAGGCTTCCTGGTCGTAGGACGACGACTGGTGGTCGGGGTATTTCTGGTCCTTGGCCAGCACCACCGGAAACTTATACACCCCGCGCGAGCTGACCGTGGAGGCCGTTTCGGTGCCCAGCAAAAAGCCCTGCGGCAGCTTGGCCAGCGCCTCGGCGTAGCGCAGGGGCTTGTAGTTGAAGCCCGGCACGTCGAGCACCGCCGCGATGCCATACTTGAAGTCGTCGTCGAAGCGGTCCATGCCCATCGTTACGGGGCGGGTAGGGTCTTCGCGGTGCACAATGTCCTGCAGGCGCTTGGCAATGGCCGGGCCTTCGGGCGTGCTCTGGTCGGGCACCTCGTTGCCGATGCTCCACATAATGGCCGACGGGTGGTTGCGGTCGCGGCGTATCATGTTCACCAGGTCCTTCTCTACCCACTGGTCGAAATACTGGCTGTAGCCGTTCTTCACCTTGGGTGACTTCCACTCGTCAAACGACTCCACCATCACCAGAAAGCCCATTTCGTCGCAGAGCGTCATCAGCTCGGGCGCAGGCATGTTGTGCGAAGTCCGAATGGCATCGCAGCCCGCGTCCTTGAGCAGCACGAGCTGGTGGCGCAGCGCGGCCACGTTCACGGCCGTGCCCAGCGGCCCCAGGTCGTGGTGGTTGCACACGCCCTTGAACTTGCGCGGCTGCCCATTGAGCGAAAAGCCGGTGCCCTTCTCAAACTTGAAGGAGCGAATGCCAAACGGCGTGGTGTACACATCCTGCACCGCCGCGCCGGCCAGCAGCTTCGAGGCGGCGGTGTAGAGCGTGGGCGTTTCGGGCGACCACAGCTTGGGCGCTTTTACCTCGAAGGTTTGCGTCACTTCAGCCCCCGCGACGGGGGTAGTGGCGGTGGCCACCACGCGGCCGGCGGCATCGCGCAGCTCGGTTTGCAGCTTCAGGCCGGTGGTGCCGGCCGGCGCGGCTACCTGGGTGCGCAGCTTCACGGTGGCCGCGCCGGCCGTAATCGTGGGGGTAGTAAGGTAGGTGCCCCACACCGGCACGTGCGCGCCCTTGGTGGTGATGAGGTGCACGTTGCGATACAGGCCCGCGCCTGGGTACCAGCGCGAGGCTTCGGGGAAATTCTCCAGGCGTACGGCCAGCGTGTTGGGGCCGCTGGCGCGCAGGTAGGGCGTGACATCGACCGAGAACGAGTTGTAGCCGTAGGGCCAGAAGATGGCTTCCTTGCCATTGATGTACACGCGGGCGTTGCTCATCGCGCCATCAAAAAGCAGCACGGCGTGGCCGTTTTTACCCAGCGCCGGCACAGTCAGCGGCCGCCGGTACCAGCCTATTCCTACAAAGGGCAGCCCGCCCGTGCGGCCCGCTTTCAGCGTCGCTTCCTTCTCGTTATTCTGCTCAATTTTAACCGCTTGCAAGTCGTTGCGGCCATCAAACGGCCCCGTGATGGCCCAGTCGTGCGGAATGCGCACCGTCTGCCACTTAGCATCGTTTAGCTCGGGCTTAGTCCCGTCGGTCTGCTCGCCCTTGGTGAATTTCCAGTTGGTATTGAGCAGCGTTTCCTGGCGGCTTTGGGCGGCGGCGGGCAGGCTGGTGGCCAGTAGCAGCGCGGCGGCGAAAGGTTTGGCAAAGTGCATGGGAAGAGGAAGAAGTAGAACGAACCAACGGCGGAGCGCTGGCGGGCGGTCCGCGAAAGTTACTGCCCCGCCCGCCAGCGCTGGGCCGCTCGGCTGCGCTACCGCCGGGCGGCCCGGCGCTAGGGCTTGTTTCTCAATATTTTGCGGGCTGGGTAGCTGGCTTCACCGCGTTGCGAGGGCGATTGGCAAGGCCAGGCACGCGGTTCGGCGAGTGGCGTGGGCGCACCGGGCAGCCAAGCGCTAGCTTTACATGATGCCTGATTTTAATTCCCGAAAATCTGCTTACCTAGCGTTACTGCTCTTTTTGGGGGGGGTAGGAATGCTAGCCTGCTCTTCTCCTGATACTTCCTCGCCCCCCGCCGCCGAAGCCTACACCCAGCAGCGGATAGTGACGCCCGCCCCCACGCACCGCGGCCGGCTACTCGACCGCCACGACTCGGTGCTGGTGGCTACCCGGCCGGTGGACCTGCTCACGCTGTTCCCGCGCCCCGGCCTCGATTCGGCCAGCGCCGTGCAGCTCAACTACTTGCTGGGCTGGTCCGATAGCACCCTGGAGCGCCGGATAGCTGCCACCCTGCCCTACGCCGGGGCGCGCCCGCGCGGTCCCGTGGAGCTGGTGCTTACCCCCGCCGAGGCCGGGCGCGTGCGCCGCTACCTGGATGAGTGGCCCCAGCTAAGCCTCTCCCAGCGCACCCAGCTCATCACCTACACCGGCCGCACGGCCGCCGCCGTGCTGGGCTATACCCCGGCCAGCGCCCAGGGCTTTTTAAATCAAGCCCGGCGCTACCAGCGCGGCCGCTTCTACCGGCTGCGCACCGGCGGCCTGGAGAGCTACTATAATGGCATCCTCACCGGCCACCGGGGCTACCTGCACCCGCTGCTCGATGCGCAAGGCCGCCGCCACGGCAGCTGGGCCGCCGATACCGCCTTTCAGCAGGGCCAGGACCTGCATCTCAGCCTCGACAGCAAGCTGCAAGCCTACGCCGAAAGCCTGCTGGGCGGCCGCAAAGGCTACCTGGTGGCCCTCGACCCGCGCACCGGCGAAATCTTGTGCTCGGTATCGGCCCCCGCCTACGCGCCCGCCCTGCTCACCGACCCCGACCGGACGGGCACCCGCCGCGAGCTGCTGGAAGACGAGGATATGCCCCTGCTCAACCGCCCCGCCATGCTGGCCAACCCGCCCGGTTCGGTGTTCAAGCTCGTGAACGCCGCCATTGCCTTGCAGCTCGGGGCTATTACCTCCGGCACGGGCTTTGCCTGCGACCAGTCGCTCATCACCTGCGTGCACTATCACCGCGAGGCCCGCAACCTGACGATGGCCTTGCAGTACAGCTGCAACCCGTACTTCTACCAGGTGCTGCGCGCGGTTATCAACCGCGTGCCCGATAGCTTAGCCACCGATACCGTGGTGGCCCGCCACGCCAACCTGGCCGCCTGGCGCCGTCTGGCCAAGTCGTTTGGCCTCGATACGCTGCTGGGCGTGGACCTGCCCCGCGAAAGCCCCGGCTTTTTGCCTACCCCCGCCTACTACGACAAGGTGCGCCGCACCCGCAACTGGACGTTTCGCTCCATTTATTCGCTGAGTATCGGGCAGGGCGAGATTAACCTGACAGGTTTGCAAATGGCTAATATGGTAGCCATTATCGCCAATAAAGGTTGGTATATGACGCCCCATTTTGTGCGCAGCATCGGCAACACCGGCCAGCCGCTGCCGCGCTTCAAGGTCCGGCACTACACGCTGGTTGATAGCGCCAACTTTGCGGCTCTGCTACCCGGCATGCTGGCCGTGATGCACCGTGGCGGCACCGCCGAAGCCTCCAGCCTGGCCGACGTGGGCATTGCCGTGGCCGGCAAAACCGGCACCGTGCAGAACGACGAGGGCGACGACCATGCTACGTTCGTAGGTTTCGCCCCCGCTGACCACCCTCGCATCGCCATTGCCGTGTACCTCGAAAACGCGGGCTTCGGGGCCACCGCCGCCGCGCCCTGCGCCGCTTTGGTCATGGAGAAGTACTTGCGCGGCAGTATCTCCTCGCCCCGGCGCAAGCGCTGGGAGCGGCGGTTGCAGCACCGCCACCGTCCGTACCGGTAACTTCGTGGGGCGGCTACCTCCGCGCTACCCCTCCCCATGACTTTTCATAAATACCAAGGCACCGGCAATGACTTTATTATCCTCGACGACCGCGCCCGGCTCTTCGCCGAAACCGACCAGCCGCGCATTGCCGCGCTGTGCCACCGCCACTTTGGCATCGGGGCCGATGGCCTGATGCTGCTGCGCGAGCGGGCAGGCTATGACTTCGAGATGGTGTATTTCAACGCCGATGGCTACCCCAGTAGCATGTGCGGCAATGGCGGGCGCTGCCTGGTAGCGTTTGCTAAGTACTTGAATATCATTGAAAATAAAGCCCATTTCCTGGCTGTGGATGGTCCGCATGATGCCCGTGTGGAAGCCGACGGCACGGTGCGCCTGCGCATGATTGACGTGGCCCCGGCCCAGCCGGGGGGGGTAGGGGAGCACGATGTATTTCTGCACACTGGTTCGCCCCACCACATCCACTTTCTGGATGCAGAGGAACATCCTTCGCTAGCCGAGTTCGACGTGTATAGCCAGGGCCACGACATTCGATACGACCAAGCCTACGACCCGGCCGGCACCAACGTCAACTTTGTGGAGGTGCCCGCCGACCTCGCCCAGCCCTGGCCCGTGCGCACTTACGAACGGGGGGTAGAAAACGAAACCCTAAGCTGCGGCACCGGCGTCACGGCCGTCGCGCTCGCCGCCGCGGGCCGCGGGGCCGCCTCCCCAGTAACCCTAAGCACCCCCGGCGGCCTGCTCGAAGTAGCGTTCGAGCCGCGCCCCGATGGCGGCTTCACCAATGTGTGGCTGAGCGGGCCGGCAGTGCGCGTATTTGGCGGAGAGATTTCAGGTTTCTAATCCTTAGTTTTCTTTAGCTTCTGGTTTCTGATTATGGAGGTTCGCCGTATTGCTCTATATCATGCCAATCAGCCGCGAAGCGCTACCCCATAACTCGCAAGCCGAAGCCAGGAGCCAAAATTCCCAGGTTATTCTGCGCGCCCTGGAGCCCGACGATTTGGAATTTTTATTTCAGCTCGAAAACGACCCTGAGCTTTGGGCGGCGTCCGATGTGCTGCCAGCTCCAGTTTCGCGCCACGCGCTGCGCGAATACCTGCGCCACGCGGACGCTAGCCTGGCTGAGGTAGGCCAGATACGCCTGATTATCAGCTTGCAGGATGGCCAGGCCGTGGGTACGCTCGACTTGTTCGACTACTCCGCCCTGCACCAGCGAGCGGGAGTAGGGATTACGGTGTTACGCCGGGCACGGCGGCACGGCTACGCCCAGGCGGCGCTGGCCCAGCTGCTGCCCTACGCCCGGCTGGCGCTGCGCCTGCACCAGGTATACTGCACCGTAGCGGCTAATAATCAGGCGAGTATCAGGCTTTTCAAAAAAGCAGGTTTTCGGCGTATTGGCCTACGGCGCGAGTGGTTACGCGAAAACACAGCCCTGGGGTGGCAAAATGCGGTAGAAATGCAATTTATCCTGGAAAACTGACAGGAACCGGCTCGCCGAGGCCTTATTCTAAGCCCAGCCATATCCTTTGACAGCGGTCTTTCGTAGAAGTGCGCAAGAGCTACCAACCGGACGTTTTTACCCGGCTGCGCTACGCTCCCAAAGCCCTTTCCTGTCTTTATTTCATGCCGTTTTCTACTCCGGCGGAGGCACCTCTACGTGTGGCCGCCACCGCCCCGGCCGCGGACCAGGCCGATTCAAAACCCCTTGCTTATTCCCTGCCGGACCTGGTATGCTTTGCGCACCTACATTGGGATTTCGTGTGGCAGCGACCCCAGCATCTGCTCACGCGCTTTGCCCAGCACGGCCGGGTCTTTTACGTAGAAGACGCCTTTTATCACAACGACGACTTTGTGGAGCCGCACCTCGAAGTGAAGGAGCGCCAGCAGGGCGTGAAAGTGCTTGTGGTACACCTGCCCCAGCACCTGCGTGCCGACGAAGCCGCCGCCGACCAGGCCCAGTTTGGGGTGTTGAGTCGGTTTTTTACCGAAATCGGGCTTGCCAATTATATCTTCTGGTACTATACCCCAATGGCGCTGGGTAAGTCGCGGCTCTTCCAGCCCGTGCTTACCGTGTACGACTGCATGGATGAGCTGGCGCAATTCAAGTTTGCTCCGCCCGAGCTGCGCCAGCGCGAGCAGGAGCTATTTGCCAAAGCCGACCTCGTTTTTACGGGCGGCCAGCGCCTCTACGAAGCCAAGCGCGAACAGCATAAAGATGCCCATGCTTTCCCCAGCAGCATCGACAAAGCGCACTTTGGCCAGGCCCGCGACCCGCGCACCGTGGAGCCCGCCGACCAAGCCGGCATTGCGCACCCGCGCATCGGCTTCTTCGGGGTAGTGGACGAGCGCCTCGACATCGA
Organism: Hymenobacter psoromatis; assembly: GCF_020012125.1. Classification (NCBI taxonomy): domain Bacteria; kingdom Pseudomonadati; phylum Bacteroidota; class Cytophagia; order Cytophagales; family Hymenobacteraceae; genus Hymenobacter; species Hymenobacter psoromatis. The sequence continues at coordinate 3,839,815 of NZ_JAIFAG010000001.1, read as the reverse complement.
CCTGCTGGGCCAACTGGCGGCGAACCATCCTGCGTGGCAATTTGTCATTATCGGACCAGTGGTAAAGATTGACCCCGCTTCGTTGCCCCACCCCGCCAACATCCACTACCTGGGTGGTAAAGATTACCAGGAACTACCTGCATACCTGCGCGGCTGGGACGTGGCGACTCTTCTTTTCGCCCGCAATGAGAGCACCGAATTTATTTCTCCTACTAAAACTCCTGAGTATCTGGCCGCCGGCCGGCCCGTTGTGAGCACCAGCATCCGCGATGTGGTGCGGCCCTATGGCGAGCTGAATTTGGTGCAGATTGCCGACGAGCCCGCCGAGTTTGGGCAGGCCATCACCCGCGCCCTGGAGCAGGGGAAGGATGCCGACTGGCGCACCCGCACCGATGCCTACCTGGCGACCATTTCCTGGGACCTGACCTGGCAAAAAATGGTGAATCTGATGCAGAAGCGGCTGAATGCCAAGCAACTGATTCAATCTACTATTACATCTGCTTCCGTCCCACCCAACTATTCGCAGTCTCCTATTTCCACATCTCCTAAATTTTTCTCCCATGTTTGACTATCTCATCGTCGGGGCTGGCTTCGCCGGTAGCGTGCTGGCCGAGCGGCTAGCCACCCGCAGCAACAAAAAGGTGCTCATTATTGATAAGCGCACGCATATCGGGGGGAATGCCTATGACCATTATAATGAGGCTGGTATTCTGATTCACAAGTACGGCCCGCACATCTTCCATACCAACTCTAAAGACGTATTCGACTACCTGGGTAACTTCACCGAGTGGCGTCCTTATGAGCACCGCGTGCTCGCCTCCGTGGATGGCCAGCTGGTGCCGATGCCCATCAACCTGGATACGATTAACAAGCTCTACGGCCTGAATTTGACCAGCTTCCAGGTGGAAGAATTCTTCGCCTCGGTGGCTGAAGAAGTGCCGGTTATCAAGACCTCGGAAGACGTAGTAGTGAGCAAGGTGGGTAGAGAATTATATAATAAATTTTTCAAGAACTACACCAATAAGCAGTGGGGCCTCGACCCTTCGCAACTGGACAAGTCGGTGACGAGCCGTGTGCCGACCCGCACCAACCGCGACGACCGCTACTTCACCGATACCTACCAGGCTATGCCGCTACACGGCTACACTCGGATGTTTGAGAACATGCTCAACCACCCGAATATCAAGGTGATGCTCAACACGGACTACCATGAGATTATGGATTTCATTCCCTTTAAGGAGATGATTTTCACGGGTCCGGTGGACGAGTATTTTGACTTTAAGTTTGGCAAGCTGCCCTACCGCTCCTTAGAGTTCAAGCACGACACGCTGAGCGAGGAAAAGCATCTGGCCGCGCCGGTTGTGAACTTCCCCAACGAGCATCCCTACACCCGCATCACGGAGTTTAAGGCTCTCACTGGCCAGCAGCATCCCAAAACGGCCATCGTGTACGAGTACCCGCAGGCCGAGGGCGACCCCTACTACCCCATCCCGATGCCGGAGAACGCCGAGCTGTATGCCAAGTACAAGAAGCTGGCTGACGAAACACCCAACGTGCATTTTGTGGGCCGCCTGGCCACGTATAAGTACTACAACATGGACCAAGTAGTGGCCCAAGCCCTAACGCTGTATAAGCGCCTGACTGAGAAGGAGGAAGCTGCTAAGCCGGCCCGTCCGGCCATTTCGGGCAGCACTGCGCTGGTTGAGAAGCTGGTGAGCCGCTCGCCGGCGAAGTAAATTCCTTATTGAAACTGTTTGTCACTGCAAGCAAAGCGAAGCAGTGACAAACAGTTTCAATAAGGAACACTATCCTCTGCCACTATTTCCGCTTTACCAAACCCCGCACTCTTTTTGAGCGTGCGGGGTTTTATGATTTACGGCCAATCGTCCGGTTTGGCCAGTGGGCCTTAAATTTGTTCGATTCGCGCTGTCCCCTTTAGTCAATTTAGTTACCCGATGTTAGATTTTCTCGGCAAAACCGTCGCCAAGCTCTTTGGCTCCAAATCAGAAAAGGACCTCAAAGACGTGGTGCCCTACGTGGCCCTCATCAACGCGGAATATGCCAAACTGGCGGCCCTGACCGACGACCAGCTGCGCCATCGTACCCAGGAAGTGCGCCAGCAGCTCGACGGCAAGCTCGCTGGCATTGATGAAAAGCTGGCTGCCCTGCACGAGCAGATTGAGAGCCAGCCGCAACTCGACGTAGCGAAGAAGGAGCAGATTTTTGAGCAGATTGATACCCTCGAAAAGCAGCGTAATAAAGACCTGGAAGTCGCACTCACCGACGTGCTACCCCAGGCCTTCGCTATCGTGAAGGAGACGGCCCGTCGCTACAAGGAAAACGGCCAGCTGGTGGTGACCGCGACCGATATGGACCGCGACATTGCCCGCACCAAGCAGAACGTGACCATCCAGGGCGACCAAGCCATCTGGAGCAATAAGTGGCTGGCCGCCGGGGCCGAGATTACCTGGGATATGGTGCACTACGACGTGCAGTTGATTGGAGGGGTAGTGCTGCACCAGGGCAAGATTGCTGAGATGGCGACCGGCGAAGGTAAAACACTGGTTTCGACGCTGCCGGCTTTCCTCAACGCGCTGGGGGGTAGGGGCGTGCACCTGGTGACAGTGAACGACTACCTGGCCAAGCGCGACTCGGAGTGGAACGCGCCGCTATTTGAGTTTCACGGCCTGACGGTGGACTGTATCGACCGGCACCAGCCCAACACCGATGCCCGCCGCAACGCCTACTTGGCCGACGTGACCTACGGCACCAACAACGAGTTTGGCTTTGACTACTTGCGCGACAACATGGCCCGCGACCCCGCCGAGCTGGTGCAGCGCAAGCACCACTACGCGATGGTGGACGAAGTGGACTCGGTGCTGATTGACGATGCGCGCACGCCGCTCATCATCTCCGGCCCCGTGCCCAAGGGCGACGTGCACGAGTTCTTGCAGCTCAAGCCCCGCATTCAGCGCTTGGTGGACGAGCAGAAAAAGTTGGTGCAGGGATATTTAGTGCAAGCTCGCAAAGCCATTGCCGAAGGCAAAACCGGCCCCGAGGAAGGCAGCAAGAACGGCGACGGTGGCTTGGCCCTGTTCCGCGCCTACCGCGGCCTACCCAAAAGCAAGCCGCTCATCAAGTTCCTGAGCGAGTCGGGGATGCGCGTCATCTTGCAGCAAACTGAGAACCACTATCTGCAAGATAACTCGCGGCAGATGCCGGAGGCCGATAAGCCACTGTTTTTTACCATTGATGAGAAGAACAATCAGATTGAGCTGACCGAAAAAGGCATTGACCTGATAACGGCGCAGGGTGAGGACCCGCACCTGTTCATCATGCCCGACATCGGCGTGGAGATTGCCAATATTGAGAAGGCCGAGGCGCTGACAGCGGAAGAAAAGCTTCAGCAGAAGGAGCAACTGATGAGCGACTACCAGGATAAATCGGAGCGCGTGCACACTGTCAATCAGCTGCTTAAGGCGTACACGTTGTTTGAGAAAGACGACCAGTACATCTTGAGCCAAGAAGGTAAGGTGATGATTGTGGACGAGCAGACCGGCCGCGTGATGGAAGGCCGCCGCTACTCCGACGGGCTGCACCAGGCCATCGAGGCCAAGGAAGGCGTGCGTATCGAGGATGCCACCCAGACCTACGCTACGGTGACCTTGCAGAACTTCTTCCGCATGTACCACAAGCTGGCCGGCATGACCGGCACCGCCGAAACCGAGGCCGGCGAGCTGTGGGAAATTTACAAGCTCGATGTAGTGGTAATTCCGACCAACCGCGTGATTCAGCGCCAGGACGACCATGACAAGGTGTACCGCACGGTGCGCGAGAAATACAACGCCGTAGCCGACGAGATTCAGGCGCTGGTGCAGGCCGGCCGGCCGGTGCTGGTGGGTACTACCTCAGTCGAAATCAGTGAGTTGGTAAGCCGGATGCTGAAATTTAAGGGTATTAAGCACCAGGTGCTGAATGCCAAGCAGAACCAGCGCGAGGCCGAGATTGTGGCCGGGGCCGGCTACCCTGGCACCGTGACCATCGCCACCAACATGGCGGGTAGGGGCACTGACATCAAGCTACGCGAAACTTCGCGCGATTCGGGCGGCTTGGCCATTATTGGCACTGAGCGCCACGAATCGCGCCGCGTGGACCGCCAGTTGCGGGGTAGGGCCGGCCGCCAGGGCGACCCCGGCTCCTCGCAGTTTTTCGTGTCTCTGGAAGACAACCTGATGCGTTTATTCGGCTCGGAGCGCATTGCCAAGCTCATGGACCGCATGGGCATGGAGGAAGGCGAAGTCATTCAGCACTCGATGATTACGAGCAGCATTGAGCGGGCGCAAAAGAAGGTGGAAGAGAACAATTTCGGCACTCGCAAGCGCCTGCTGGAGTACGATGACGTGATGAACGCGCAGCGTGAGGTAGTATACCGCCGCCGCCGCAACGCCCTCTTCGGCGAGCGTCTGGAGCTGGATATTTTGAACTTGATTTATGACGTGAGCGAGGACGTGGCGGCCGGCCACAAAGTCACCAACGACTTCGAGGATTTCAAGCTGTCGGTTATCCGGGATTTTGGCTACGACACGCACATCACAGCCCAGGAATTCAGCGCCCTGCCCGCCGAACGCCTGACCCAGAAGCTCTACGACGAGGCCACTGGCTACTACGAAAGTAAGAACGAGCACATCGGCCAGAACGCCTTGCCGATGATTGATGACCTGCTGCGCCAGAATACGCCCTACGAAAATATTGCCATCCCCTTCACCGATGGCCACAAGCATACCCAGGTGGTGGCCAACCTGCGCAAAGCCCAGGCCAGCCAGGGCCTCGACATCGTGCGCCAGATGGAGAAGGGCGCGGTCCTCTCGACCATCGACGAAGCCTGGACCCAGCACCTGCGCCAGATGGACGACCTCAAGCAAGTGGTCCAAAACGCGGTATATGAGCAGAAAGACCCATTGTTGGTGTACAAGTTCGAGGCCTTCGAGCTATTTAAACGGATGCTGAGTAAGGTAAATCACGGCACCAGCTCCTTCCTCTTCAAGGCCGACGTGCCAGTAGCCGCCGAAGCCGGCTTTGCCGAGCCCGATTTCTTCTACGAAGATGATATATCTGAGCCGCTGCCCAAGCTCAAGGCGGAGAAAGCCATCTCGGACGTAAGCCTCGGCGCGGGCCAGGAAGACCTGGACCAAGCCGCCGAACTGGGCATCGCCGTGGCCCCGCCGCCCCGCCAGGAACCGGCGCGCTCGCAGAAAATCGCCAACCGCAACGATAAGGTGAGCGTGCAGTACATGGACGGCCGCGTGCTGCGCGACGTGAAGTACAAGACTGTGGAGCAGGACGTGCTGGCCCAGCGCTGCGTGCTGGTAGATTAAAGATTGAGAATTAATAGAACGTCATGCTGACGAAGGGAGCATGACGTTCAATTGTATATAGTCTATAACGTTCAGAATGAACCTCGCCGCTCTTCTCGACCACACCCTGTTGCGCCCCGACTGCACTGAAGCTCAGGTAGTGCAGCTCTGCCAGGAGGCGCGCATTCACGGTTTCGCCAGCGCCTGCGTACCTCCCTGCTATGTGCCGCTGGCCGCCCGCGAACTAAGCGGCGCGAGCGTGGCCGTGTGCACGGTTATTGGTTTTCCACTGGGCTACAATAGCCCGCGGGTGAAGTTCCGCGAAGCGGAAATTGCCTTGGCCGAAGGCGCGACCGAGTTGGATGTGGTGCTGAATATATCAGCCCTGAAATCGGGGCAGTATGATGCCGTGCGGGCCGAAATCGAGGACCTCACCGACTTGGCCGAAGTACGCGACGCGCTGCTGAAAGTTATCATCGAAACGGCTTTATTAACCGAAGAGGAAATGGAAGCCGCCGCCCGGCTCTGCGCCGAAGCGGGCGCGCACTTCGTGAAAACCAGTACTGGCTTTGCCAGCCGGGGCGCGTCGGTGGCCGATGTGGAACTGCTGCGCCGGGTCCTACCCCCCCACATTCGGATTAAGGCCAGTGGGGGCATCCGCACGCGGGCGCAGGCACTGGCTTTGCTCGCGGCCGGGGCCGACCGCCTGGGTACTTCTAACAGTCTGATTATCTTGCAGGAAGATGATGCTACCCCTTCGTAACGCGGTGCTGCTGCTGCTGAGCCTGCCGCTGCTGGCCGCCTGCGCCGCCACGGCCCCCGCCACCCGCGCCCAAACCCCGGCCGATACTACCCGTAAAGCCGGGGCCGCTACCGAAGACCTGAGCCGATACCGGCCGGTATTCGCGCTGCTGCCAGCGGCCGGCGCGGTCCCTACCCCCGCCCCCGCCGCTAAGCCTACCGCCCCGCCCGCCAAAGCCGCGCCTACCCCCACCAACCAGGTGAACGCTCAAGTGGAGCAGCGACTGCGGGACCAAGCCTTCACTAACCAGAACGTGAAGTATGCCAGCGGCTACCGCGTGCGGGCCTACCTGGGCCTGGAGCGCGAGCAGGTGATGAGCATCCGTCGCCAGATTATCGCGCGCTACCCCGACGAAACCGACTACATTACCTTCAAGCAGCCCGTGTACCGGCTCTACGTGGGCGACTATCTCACCCGCCTCGATGCCGCCCGCGGGCTGGAGAAGGTGCGGCAGTTCGTGCCGCGGGCTGAGCTGGAGCCCATGCAGGTGCTGCTGAACAAGACCCCGTGAGCACTAGCCTACCGTTAATTAAAGAACGTCATGCTCATCTGTCGTGCGCTTGTCGAAGCACCTCCACCGCTTCATCCGAACCGTTCAACGGTGCAGTAGAGACGCTTCGACAGGCGGACGCCAGATGAGCATAACAACGACTATCATAGTACCCTCATGTTGGATACCATAAAAACCCGCGCCGCGGCCCTGGCCCCCGAGCTATCCACCCTGCGTCGGCACCTGCACGCCCATCCGGAGCTTTCCTTTCAGGAAACCGAGACTTCGGCTTTTGTGACGCGGCAGCTGGTGGCGCTGGGCCTTGCACCCTACTCCGTGGCGGGCACGGGGGTAGTGGCCCTCATTGAGGGGCAGCCGGGCGGGCCGGTGGTGGCCCTGCGCGCCGACATGGATGCGCTGCCCATTCAGGAGCTGAGCGAAACGGACTATAAATCGACCCGGCCCGGCGTGATGCACGCCTGCGGCCACGACGTGCACACGACCTGCCTGCTGGGCGCGGCCCGGCTGTTGACGGAGCAGCGCGCGCATTTCAAAGGCACGGTCAAGCTCATCTTTCAGCCGGGCGAGGAAGTGCTGCCCGGTGGCGCGTCCTTAATGATAAAAGACGGCGTGCTCGAAAACCCTACCCCCACCGAAATTCTGGGGCAGCACGTGTTTCCGCGGCTGCCAGCGGGGCAGATTGGCGTGCGGCCGGGGCGCTACATGGCTAGCACCGATGAACTGTACTTGCGCATAAAAGGCAAGGGCGGGCACGGGGCTATGCCGGAGCTGAACCTCGACCCGGTGCTGGTGGCGGCCCACCTCATCGTGGCGGCGCAGCAGATTGTGAGCCGTCGCGCCAACCCTAAGCTGCCCTCGGTGCTGAGCTTCGGGAAGGTTATCGCCAACGGGGCCACCAACGTTATTCCTGACGAAGTATACATCGAGGGCACGTTTCGGACCCTAGATGAGGCGTGGCGCAACGAGGCCCACCAGCACCTGCGGCAGCTCTGCGAAGGGCTGGCCGCCAGCATGGGCGCGGTGTGCGAGCTGGAAATTCGGCGGGGCTACCCCTGCCTCGATAACAACCCCGCCGTGACGGCCCGCGTGCGCGCCGCCGCAGAGGAATATCTAGGGGCCGAAAACGTGATTGAGCTGGACCAATGGCTGGCCGCCGAGGACTTCGCCTACTTCTCGCAGGCCGCGCCGGCCTGCTTCTACCGCCTGGGCACGCGCGCCGCCGACGGGCGCTTCGCGGCCTCCGTGCACACGCCCATCTTCGATGTGGATGAGCAGGCGCTGAGCGTGGGCGCGGGGCTTATGGCCTGGCTCACGCTGCAAGAGTTGGCGCGCTAACCGATTCTTCGGGGCCTGCTACTAGCCCAGCTTCCAAAGCGCGATGGAGAGTAGCGCGATTTTTGTAAATCGCGTCCCCGCACCAGTAAGTTAGCCCTTAGTCCTAACGGCGCGAGGACGCGAACTACAAAGTTCGCGCTACTCCTCGCCGGGCAAAACCAGACCTTAATTCATGCAAAAAACTACGCTGCTGGCGCTGCTGCTGGCCGGGGCCGGCTCTGCCGCCGCCCAAAGCACGGAACGCCTCCGCCGCCCGGTGGCCCTGGCCCCCGAGCTGCAAATCGCCGCCCCGCTGGCCGATAACAACTACGTGTATTTCAGCCTCGGTGGCCGCCGGCAGACGGAGAGCTTCGCTGGCCGCAACCCCGCCCTGGGCCTCGACTATCTCAACCTGACGGCCGGCTACGAGCACGCCTGGAACCCGCGCTGGAGCTGGGGCGTTACCCTGCGCTACGCCAAGGAGCCAGCAACGGGCTTCGACCGTAGCGCGGTGGTGCCGGGGCTGCTGCTGCGGCACCGGGCGGCGCTGGGGCCAGTGCAGTTCGGCCAGCGGCTGGGGGTAGAGTACGCCCTGGGTGCGCCGGCTTATAATGCCGCGCCCTTCTACACCACCAGCGTATATAGCCGCACGCTACTGCGCCTGCGCCTCGACGTGGAGAAGCTCATCCGGCTGGGTAGCCAGCCGGGCGGCCTGGCCCTGCGGCCCCGCGTGAGCTTTGAGCCGGCGCTGTTTCTACGCCTCCAAAAGGCTGACCTGGATGCGGACAAGCGCACGGTAGACTTCACCAGTCTGCGCGGTGAAGTTGGGGTGCAGGCCGGGCCGCAGCTCAGCATCACGCCGTGGGCTGGTGTGCAGGCCAACTACAGCCGCACGCTCATCCAGACCGATAAAAACGGCGCGCCTACTTCCAACGGTAAGCTCAATACTACGACGCCAATGGTGGGGCTGGACCTGCGCTACACCTTTCCTACCCCCTTCGCTACGGCCAACTGGCAGCAGCTCCCTACCCAAAATTAATAATTTCGGACATTGCGTCAGGTGCGAATGGGCCGCTGAATCTGCTTTAACAGGCAGTGAAGACGATTTTTCTCATCTGAAAACCATAATAGCATAGTTGATAAATTAAGCGGGTGACTTTTTGGCTGAAAACTGATTCGGCATAGATTTTAAGGAAGAGAGGTAGCCCCGCCAGTGTTGGCGGGTGGCTACTACCTTTTAGATTACTTCCTTCCTATGTCCACGCTAGTATATAACGCCCGCCCTACCCTGCGCCCCGCGCGTGCCTTTAACTCCCTGTTGGGCGAGCTGCTGCGCGATGCCCAGCCGGCCGCGCCTACCCCCTCCACGGCCTTCGTGCCCGCCGCCGATATTTTTGAGACGGCCACCGGCTACGAGCTGTACCTGGCGCTGCCGGGCGTGGCGAAAGAGGCCGTGAGCATTGATTTTCAAGACAACCAACTCGTGGTGAGCGGTAGTCGCCCGGCCCCGGCCACCGAGGGCGAAAATGCCCCCCAGCTGCGCCGCGTCGAGACCCGCTTTGGTGATTTCCGCCGCGCGTTTCGCCTGCCCGAAACGGTGAACGGCAAAGCCATCACGGCCGAGCTGACCGACGGGCTGCTGCGCCTGACGCTGCCCTTCGATACCGAGAAGGTGACCAAGCAGCACATCGAGGTGCGCTAAGCTAAACCGAGGAGAGGCACCCGACCAGGGTGCCTCACTGGTTTTCCAGCAAAAATTTTCCCCGCGATATTCTTAGTCGTAGGGCAACTTTTGGGCACGAATTCAACTCTTACACTCGTTGAAGTTACGCAAACCGATACTGGCCCTTGCCCCGTAAGCTAGGCGGCGGCGCTGGTTGGTTTTCTTGTCGCTTTTTTGTTATTTTGCTTTCCTTATCACCTTTTTCTCAACCAGACCCCGATGCAAGCCAAGAACATGATGCTCGGCCTTCTGACCTCCGCCATTTTGGGCGGGGGCGTGGCCGTGGGGGGCTATAAGCTACTGGAAAATGAGCCGGCCAACGCGGCTCAGACCACGCTGGCTTCCGACCCCCAAGTCCGGTATACCTCGGCGATGCGCAGTAGCGCCTATGCCGCGCCCGAAGGATTGAACTTTGTGGCCGCCGCGGCCGCCGTGACGCCCGCCGTGGTGCACGTAATGACCGAATACAAAGCCGAGCCGCAGCAGATGTCGCACGCGCAGATGGACCCTTTCCTGCGCCAGTTCTTCGGCGACCAGTTGGAGGGCCAGCTGCATGGCCAGCGGCAGCCGCAGAGCGGGGGCGAAGGCTCTGGCTCGGGCGTTATCATCGCCGCCAACGGCTACATCGTGACCAATAACCACGTCATTGACAAGGCTTCGAAAATCACGGTGGTGCTGGACGATAAGCGGAAGTTTGATGCTGAGTTGGTGGGCGCGGACCCCAGCACCGACCTGGCAGTACTGAAAGTGAAGGCCGACAATCTGCCTTTCATCAAATATGGCAACTCGGATGAGGTGAAAGTGGGGCAGTGGGTGCTGGCCGTGGGCAACCCATTCAACCTGAACTCGACCGTGACGGCCGGCATTATCTCGGCCAAGGGCCGTAGCATCGGGATTCTGAACCGCGACCAGCCCACGGGCATCGAGTCGTACTTGCAGACGGACGCCGTGGTGAACCCCGGCAACTCGGGGGGCGCGCTGGTGAATACCAGCGGCGACCTTATTGGCATCAATTCGGCTATCTCCTCCCACACCGGCTCGTTTGAGGGCTATGCTTTCGCGGTGCCCAGCGCCATTGTGAGCAAGGTGGTGGATGACTTGCTGAAGTACAAGGTAGTGCAGCGCGCCCTGCTGGGTGTGCACATTCAGGAGGTGGATGCCAAGCTGGCTTCGGAGAAGAAACTCAATACCCTAAATGGCGTGTACGTGCAGGGGCTGACTGATAAGAGCGCTGCTGCCGTGGCGGGCCTGCGTATGGGCGACATTATCACCGACATCAACGGCGTGCCCGTGAACACGGCCTCCCAATTACAGGAGCAGGTGTCGCGCTTCCGCCCCGGCGATAAGATTAAGGTGGGCTACCTCCGCAACGACGAGAAGCTGAGTGCCAATGCTACCCTCTTCAACGCCTCTAACACCACGGCTGTGGTGCGCGAACTACCCGCCGAGGCGGTCGTGAGCTACGAGGGCGCGAAAATCGGCCCCGTGAATGCCCGCCTGCAAAACTCCCTCGGCATTGAGGGCGGAGCCCAGATTACGGGCATCAAGGGCAGCAATTTTAAGGAGACGGGCATGGCCGATGGCTTCATCATCACCCGCATCGATAAGAGCGTGGTGCGCAAGCCCGCCGACGTGCAAGCCTACCTCGACCAGGCTAAGGAGAACTCCGGCGCGCTGGTCGAAGGCGTGTACCCGGACGGCCGCAAGGCGTACTACCCCATCGGCCGCGAGTAAGCCGCCGGTCCGGTTTTAAAAAAGCCCCCGCCAGTATCTGGCAGGGGCTTTTTGTTTTCAGGCAGCGCAACCAAGCTATGCCCAAACGCCCGTAGAGACGCGACCCTTCGCGTCTCTCTGCCCGCCGCACCAATGCAAGGGCATCTGAACGCCCGTAGAGACGCGACCCTTCGCGTCTCTCTGCCAGTCGCGCCGCCAAGATGATGGCTAACTGCCCGTAGAGACGCGACCCTTCGCGTCTCTCTGCCAGCCGCGCCGCTAGTAGATTCGGGTTTCCCCATTGCCTCCTACCGGGGAGAGACGCGAAGGGTCGCGTCTCTACGGGCACTTGGGCGTTATATTGTCGCTGAGGAGCGTTTTTCAGCGGTAGAGGCCTTCGCCGTTGTCCCACTCGTGCTGCCAGCGGCTGGGGTTGGTGGCGATGTAGTGGCGAATGCGGATTAGCTCATCGGCCGAGCGCACGATGCGGTCGTGGTAGCGGGCTTGCCATTGGAAGGGCAGGGCCTGGTGGCGGGCATACGTGGTGATGCCACTCTTGAAGCCGCGCACCACGGAGGCCAAATTAGCGCGCTGGGGTCCAAACTGATTTTGGTAAGCCAGGGGCAGGCCGGCGGGCTCGTGTTTCTCAAACACCAGCAGGCCGTGTACGTGGTCGGGCATGAGGACGAACGCCTCGGGAGTGGCAAACGGCGCGAAGACGGGGATGCTATCCCACCCAGCCAGCACCCGCTGGCCCAGGGGGGTAGGGCGCACAAAAGCGGCATCCCAGTCGTTGCCCGGCACTTCCATTGTGCCAAAAGCCGGCTGCCGGTCCTGCGTACAGATAGTGATGAAGTAGATACCGCTTTGCCCGTAGTCGTAGCCCCGCAGGCGGGTACTCGCTATGCGGTGCGTTTCGCGGTATAAGCCAGGGTCGAAAGCAGGTGGCAACATCAGAAATAATTAAAAGAAAAAACAGAACATCCGTAGAGACGCGACCCTTCGCGTCTCTCTGCCACTCGCGCCAATAGGACGATGCCCGAACGCTTGTAGCGACGCGACCCTTCGCGTCTCTCCCCCACCCGCGCCGCCAAGATGATGGCTAACTGCCCGTAGCGACGCGACCCTTCGCGTCTCTCCCCCACCCGCGCCGCTAGCAGATTAGTCTTCCCGTTGCCTCCTACCGGGGAGAGACGCGAAGGGTCGCGTCTCTACAAGCGTTCTGCTACCCTCTCATCGGTGCGGGTGGCGGAGAGACGCGAAGGGGCGCGTCTCTACGAGGGTTCTTACTGCACGATGCGCGTCTTCACCCCCGCGTACTGCGGGTCGGTGGTGGCCCCTTGCAGGGCGGCCACTTTCACCCACACGCGGGTGCCCGACTTGAAGGGGCCCAGCTGGCGCTCGCGGCCGCCGCCCACGGCTACGCTCCACTGGTCCTCGTCCAGGTCTTCGGCAATGGTGTAGCGGATGAGGTTCTGAATGGTGCCGGTGGGGCGCTTCAGCTTTAGCAGCAGGCAGCCGGGCTGGGTGCCGTCGAGCAGGTCGAAGTCCATGAGGCCCATCTCCGTATCGAGCGAGCTGGTGGCGGCGGTGCTGGCGGCGGCCATCAGGGTGAGGCCCGAGGAGAGCAGGGCGGGTTCCTGGCCGGTGTAGTCGAGGTTGAGGCGCTTGGCGAGGCGGCCCAGCTCGGTGGTAACGGCCAGGCGGAGCAGGTCGCGGTTGGCGGTTTGGGCGGGCGTGGGGTAGTCGATGGCCGCCACATTGGCATCGAGGGCATCTACGGCGGTGGTGAGGGGCTGGCTGAGCACCCCGCCGCTGGCAATGAAAGCACTAGTGGCAGTTTGGCGCGCCGCGCTGTGGGCAAAGGGCGACAGGGAGTCAACCAGCAGATAGGAGTAGTCTTCGATGAGTTTGGGCTTGCGCATGGCGTGAAGATTTGGTGAGGAAATCTCTACGGCAACTATGAAGCCAGCTTTGGGCCGTGCGGCGGGTGCGGGGGGGTAGGCGGCTCGCGCTGGGGCCGGCCCGAAGCCACCGGTGGCCCCGGCCCCCAACTATCCGGCGAAGGCCGAAAGTTTTCCCGCCAAGGCCAGAAGCCCGGCGGCCTTGGCCGCCAGGCTTCCGGCCACCCCGGAAACGAATTCCGCGACGGCGGGAAAGCCGGCTGCTGGCCCAAAATCAGCTTCGGCCACCGCGGCAAGGGCGACGGGGGCGGGAGAAGAATAGTCGGCGGCAACCACCAAAAAACCGGCTTGCGTGGCCCCGGCCCCGGCCGGCCCTACCCCACGCGGCGGGCGCGGGCGGCTTTGGGGGCCGGCAGCAGCGGCTCGGCCAGCTGGCGATACAGGGTGAAGAGGAACTCCAGGCGGCTCAGCTCGGTGGGGAACGCGGCGGGGCGGTAGCAGCTATCCACGGCCCGGTCGAGCTGGGCGTGGGCCTGCGCCAGCGCGGGCGGCATGGTGAGTGGGTCGTAGAGCAGGGCCAGCGTGGCCCCCGCAAACTGCGCCCGCGCCGCCAGCACCCGCCCCGCCGCCGCCTCTACCGCCGCTTGCTGCTTCGCGGTGGGGGTAGGGGGAAAGGGGAAATTGTTGTAGACAATGCCCGCCGAGTAGTTGTAATCGCTTTTCAGCCGTCCACAAACCTGTCTCATCCAGGCCATGTGCATAGTTGACGTTAGGATTCCAAATAAAAAGGGTGTGGCTTCTGGAATTAGCCGTAGCTTATTGCTTGCAATGACATCCGTATCGAGAAACCCGATTGGGATATACCGTCGTCGCTCTGACGAAACTTCGGGAATGGCTAGGTAAGGCTTATCAGGAATAAACTCAACGTGAAAGCGCGTAGGCAAAAACGCTAGCTTCTGGGTCGGAGCGCTCTTACTCTTGCTTCGATAGACTCTCACCGCCTCAATCAGCTTCTTAGCCTCTGGCATTTTAGCTAACTCGACCGGCGAAATATCACCAAGCCACAAGCACCAGCGTTCAGTGCCGTTGATAAATTCTTCCCCGCCAAGCCAGCGCTTAAAATAGGGAGCGGCTTGTGGCTCTTTCTGCAAGAATTCTTCTTTGCGGGCCGGGGTGAATAGATAATTGCCATCGTCAATTGGCTTATTGCCAGAGACCATTGCCGGAACCGGACTAAGGGGCCGGTTTCGGCTAGCCACCAACACGTTTTCCCCATCCACTAAATACGGGTTGATATTGCTGACCTTCAATTCCTGTGGCTCGCTGCGCGGGGTGGCGTAGTCGAATAGCCGGGCGGGCACGGGTTGCGCTCCAAAGCCCACGATGACGCAGAAAACGGCGGCGGTGCCGCGCGCCTCGTTGTTCCACTTAAAGGTTCGGTGGGCGAATTGGATGCGCATCCCGTAGCGATGCAGCATTTCGCCCCACAAGATGCTGACTTGCTCACCCTGGGTAATAGAATTGGTACTCACGAACGCCGCCCGGATGGCGGTGCCCTGCATAAAGCGAGCGGCTTTCAAGTACCAGCCGGCCACGTAGTCGAGTACGCCCGCGCCGGGCAGCTTCGCGCCAGCCACGCCCAGCAAATCGCGGCGCTGGTCGGCACTCATGAGCTTGGACCCCACGAAGGGCGGGTTGCCGAGGATGTAGCTGAGGGTGGCTTTGGGGGCCACGCTTTCCCAATCCACTTGCAGGGCGTTGCCGATTTCGATGCGGGCGGTGCGGACCAGGGGTAGGCGCACGTAGCGGTTGCCGAAGGTGGCCGAGAGCTGGAGGTTGAGCTGGTGGTCCATGAGCCACATGGCGACTTCGGCAATGCGGGCGGCGAATTCTTCGAGTTCGATGCCGTGGGCCTGGTCTACCTGCACGCGGGTGTAGAGGGCGAGGTCCACGGTTTGGCCGGTGGCGAGCTGGGGCGCAAAAAGGCGGGCCAGCACCTGGTGTTCGAGCAGGCGCAATTCGCGGTAGGTCACCACCAGGAAGTTGCCGCACCCGCAGCTCGGGTCCAGGAACCGGATGGTTTCCAGGCGGCGGTGCAGGGCGTCCAAGGGGCCACGGCGCGAGCCGGCGGCGGCCAGCTCCTGCCGCAGGTCGTCGAGGAACAACGGCCCGATGACCTTGAGAATATTCTGTTCGGAGGTGTAGTGCGCGCCCAGGGTGCGGCGGCGCGCCGGGTCGGCAATGCTCTGGAACAAGGAGCCAAAGACGGCCGGCGATATCCGGCTCCAGTCGAAGTAGGTGCAGCGGATGAGCTGGGCGCGGGTGGCGGCATCGAAGGCGGGGAAGCGGAAGTCTTCCCGAAAGAGCGCGCCATTGACGTAGGGCAGGTTGGCGAGGTACGCAGGCAGGGCGCGGGGCCGCTGGTCGGGGGCCTGGTCGAGGGTAGCAAAGAAGTGGGCGAGCCGGGGGCCGAGGTCGGAGCCATCCTCCGCGGTGTGGTTTTCGAGAAACGCCCGGAACTCATCGGCTTCCAGGATGGCGGTATCCTCGGCAAAGAGGCAGAAGAGTAGCCGCACCAGCAGCACTTCGAGGGCGTGGCCCCGGTAGCCGCCTTCCAGGAGCGCATCATGCAGGCGGGCCATCAGCTCGGCGGCTTCGGCGTTGGCGGGGTCGTCGGGGGCGGTGGCGTGGCTCTGGTAGCCGCTCAGGAACCCGAAGAGGTGGAGGTGCTCCGGCAGCTCGGCCAGGGCAAAGCCGGTTTCCAGGCCGGTATCCAGGTCGTGGAGGCGGAAGCGGGCAAAATCAGACACCAGCACGTAGCGCGGCAGCTTGTAGTCGGGCAGGCCGGGGAAGTAGTCGCGGGCCTGGGCGGTGGCTTTGGACAGGTCGCGGCCCAGGGTTTTCTGCTCCACCAGCAGCTTACCGGGGATAAACATGTCGATAAAGCCCTGCGCGCCGTCGGCCTTCTTCACGGGCACCTCAAACTGGGCCACGCGCCGCCGGTTTTGGCCAAACACGTCCAGAAAATCGCGCCAGAAGGATTGGGATTCGGCCCGTTCGGAGGCGGTACCGGCGTATTCGAGGGCGAAAGCGGTGGCGCGGTGGCGCAGCTCGGCAAGGGACAGGGGCATGGGGCGAAGGTAGGGGCCGAGGCAGCAGAACGCCTGTAGAGACGCGACCCTTCGCGTCTCTCTGCCAGTAGCGCCGCCGAGAGGGCAGCAGAACGCCCGTAGAGACGCGACCCTTCGCGTCTCTCTGCCAGTAGCGCCAGTAGGAAAACCTATTTGACAACCGGCGCGGGCGGCAGAGAGACGCGAAGGGTCGCGTCTCTACGGTCGTTCAGATATCCTCTCGGCGGCGCTACTGGCAGAGAGACGCGAAGGGTCGCGTCTCTACAGTCGTTCTGCTGTCTTCGCATTGGCGCTACTGGCAGATAGACGCGAAGGGTCGCGTCGCTACGGGCGTTCGGGTGTTCACCTTGCTCGTCCTCCTACCTTTGCCCCTCTACCCCCTACCCCCCCACCCTCATGAAGCAGGCCCTCGAAGAAGCGACCAAAAAAGACGTGACCGTACCGCACCCCCACCACGACCCCCACGGCATCCGGGACGTGCTGCGCCAGCTCGGCGTGGCCGATACCAACCCGGCCTTCAGCACCGGGCAGGTATGGGGCGGCAAACAGAATGCGGCCAGGGACATTGTGTCGCCGGCCGATGGGCAGCGCATTGCGGCGGTGGCTGAGGCCACGGTGGCCGACTATAACACGGTGGTGGCAACGGCCGAAACGGCGTTTGCGCAGTGGCGGCTGGTGCCCGCGCCCCGGCGCGGCGACATCGTGCGGCAGATTGGCAATGCCCTGCGCCACCACAAGGAAGCCCTGGGCAAGCTGGTGAGCTACGAGATGGGGAAAATATTGCAGGAGGGCTTGGGCGAAGTGCAGGAGATGATTGATATCTGCGACTTCGCGGTGGGCCTGAGCCGGCAGCTCCACGGGCTGACAATGCACTCCGAGCGGCCCGCACACCGGATGTACGAGCAGTATCACCCGCTGGGCATCGTGGGGGTTATCTCGGCCTTTAACTTCCCGGTGGCCGTGTGGAGCTGGAACGCCATGCTGGCCGCCGTGTGCGGGGATGTCGTTATCTGGAAGCCCTCGGAGAAAACGCCGTTGGCGGGGGTAGCCATTCAGCACCTGCTCCGGGAAGTGCTGGCGAAGAACGCCGTGCCGGAAGGCGTCTTCAACCTCGTGCTGGGCGGGCCGGAAGTAGGCAAAGCCATGAGCGCCGACGAGCGGGTGCCGCTGGTATCGGCCACGGGCAGCACCCGCATGGGCCGCGCCGTGGGGGCGGCCGTGGGTCAGCGGCTGGGTAGGGCGCTGCTGGAGCTGGGCGGCAACAATGCCATCATCCTGGCCCCAGGGGCCGACTTGGACATGGCCATGCGCGCCATCGTGTTTGGGGCGGTGGGCACGGCCGGGCAGCGCTGCACCACCACGCGCCGGCTCATCATCCACGCCGATATCTATGAGGAGGTGACGAAACGCCTCTTAGCCGCCTACGCCAAGCTGCCGGTGGGCCACCCGCTGCAAGCCGGCACCCTGGTCGGCCCCCTCATCGACGCCGATGCGGTAACGGCTTTCACCAATGCCCTGGAAGCCGTGCAGCGCGAAGGCGGCACCGTGCTGACGGGCGGCCAGGTGGTGAGCAGCGCCGAGCTCCACGGCGGCCACTACGTGCTCCCGGCCCTGGTAGCCGCTGAGAACCACTACCCCACCGTGCAGGCCGAGACCTTCGCGCCCATCCTCTACCTCCTGAAATATTCGGGCGGGGTCGAAAACGCCATTGCCCTCCAGAATGGCGTGCGGCAGGGCCTCTCCTCGGCCATCTTCACCCTGAATATGCGCGAGGCCGAAGCCTTTCTGGCCAGCCCCGGTTCCGACTGCGGCATCGCCAACGTGAACATTGGTACCAGCGGGGCCGAAATCGGCGGGGCTTTTGGCGGCGAGAAAGAAACCGGCGGCGGACGCGAGTCCGGCTCCGATGCCTGGAAAGTCTACATGCGCCGGCAGACGAACACCATTAATTACGGCACGGAGTTGCCGCTGGCGCAAGGGATTAAGTTTGATAGTTAGCGGGGTAGGGGTGGCGGTTGGGCTTACGGCGCGGGCGGGTGCTTCGCCTGCTGGTTCTTTCTTGCTATCGGCGCGGGCGTGCGCCCTACCCCCCGGCCCCCTCTCCTCCACGAAGAGGCGGAGCCTGGCGATTGGGGGGGCGGGGTGCGGGCGGCTACTCGGCGTGGCGCACGTCGCCGTGGCCTTTGTAGAGGAGGCCGTTGGCGTTGCTGATGAGGTAGTAGAGGCGGTAGAGCTGGCCGGGGGCCTGGGTGCGCAGGGGCACGCGCCGGCTGTCGCCGGCTTGCAGGGTATCGCTGCTACGGTCGATAAAGGTGTAGCGGCGGCTCACGTACACCGACTGGACCAGGCAGGGGCAGGGAGCGGCCAGGCTAAGCTGGATGCGCCAGGTCGCCTCCCCGTTGGGGGCCGGGTTGGGGAAAGCTTCGGTGTGGCTAACCGTGGCTAGCTGCTGGGAGCCATTAAGCGGCACCAGGCCAGCGCCGTAGGGGAGGCCCAGTAGGTGGGTTTCCTCGCCGCTCCAGGTGGCATCCGAGACCCAGTCGTCGGGGTCCGGGGGGCCGTTGGGGCGGCCCTGGGCGTCGCGGCGCGTGATGCTCTCGCCCGGCCCAAAATAGACATCGGGCCCATCGTAATCGACGCCGCACTGAAAGGCGCAGAGCAGCAGGCAAGCAATGGGGAGGTAGCGTTTCATAAGCCGGGCGGGGCTGCGTCGGGTAAGCGGGGGTAGGAACCCCTACGAGCGAAACGGGCCGGGCAAAGGTTGCAGGCGCTCTATAAAAACACCGCCCAGCCATGAGGCTGGGCGGTGGCTAACAGGCCGGGGCCGGGGGGGTAGGGCGGGGGGTTAGCGGCCGGCCGTCTGCTGCACCACTTCGGGCAGCACTTTGCTCAGGGCTTCGGCCTGGGCGCGGGTGAAGCTTCCCTGCACCTGCACCAGCACAAACGAACCGAGGGCGCTGGGCAAGGCTCCGGTTGCCACCAATTCGCTCACGCGGTCGCCATTGGCCCTGATGACGTAGCGGTAGGGGGTAGCGCCGCCGCCCGATACGGCCAGGGGCGTGTAGCGCTCAGCCCGAAGCAGGCCCTCGGCCTCTGGGTTCAGGCCGTCGCGCACCAGGCCCTGGGCGCTGCTGCTGGTGGGGGCGAAAGTGAGGGCCCGCGCCGTGCGGATGCCGGTAACGGCGTTGGTGAGGTCGTTGCCGCCCAGCAGCTTACCCACCCGCACCAGGGCCAGGCGCTGCAAGAGGTCAGCCGACCAGTCAACGGTATGGAAGCCCGGCTGGTCGTGGTACTTATCGAAAAAACCGGCTACGGTGTGGGCGGGGCTGCCGGGGCCGCTGGCCCGGCAGCTGCCCAGCCCCGCTACCAGGCCAGCCAGTAATAAGCACTGCGCCAGGCGGCGGGGGTAGGCGAAGCGGCGGGTACGCAAGGGCATCAATTAGCTGTGGCTACCGGCGTTGGAACCCTCGCGGTCGGGGTCAATATCGCCGCGGCGCTGGCCCTGGCTGTCTACCGGGCCTTCGCCCTGCGTGATTTCGGAGTCCTCTTCGTCGGTCACGTACACGTTGGTGGTGGGCCCGAGGCCGCCGTTTTTCTTGGCGAGGTCGGCTTCAGCCTGGGCGAACTTAAGGTTGAGCAGGGAGTCGTCGGCGGGGGGGGTAGCGTCGGGCTTAGTGGGCTTATCGGCCATGCGGAAGGCTCCCTGCGGCCGGGAAATAAACGGCCGGGGAGCGTGCAGTAGCATACGCGGCCCGCGCGGCGGGGTTGGGCCGGGGCGGGCGGCCGTAGTTTTGCCTTCCCTACCCCTCGCCCCAGCCCCCGATGACGCCGCCCCCCACCGACTTCGACCCCCACCACAATCCCTGGCAAACCCTGAGCACCGAAGCCAAATACGAAAACCCTTGGATAAGTGTGCGCGAAGACCAGGTGCTGAACCCCCAAGGCGGTGCCGGCATCTACGGCGTGGTATCGATGCGCAATAAGGCCATCGGCATCGTGCCCCTCGACGAGCAGGGCAATACCTGGCTCGTGGGCCAGTACCGCTACACCCTGAACGAATATTCCTGGGAAATTCCGATGGGCGGCGGCGTCATCGGCGTAGACCCCGTAGCCTCCGCCCAGCGGGAGCTGCGCGAAGAAACTGGCCTGCTCGCCGCCCGCTGGACCCACCTGGCCCGCCTGCACACTTCCAACTCCGTGACCGATGAAGAGGGCTTCGTTTTTCTGGCCCAGGACCTCACCCAAACGGAGTGGGAGCCCGAAGAAACTGAAGACCTGCGCCTCTGGAAGCTTCCCCTCACCCAAGCCGTGGACCTGGTAATGCGTGACGTTATTACCGACGCCATCAGCGTAGCCGGCCTACTGAAAGCCGAAAAGTTTTTGGCTAAAGGAGCGTAGAGACGCGACCCTTCGCGTCTCTGCCCATCTGCGCCGGTCGTCGGCCCTCACCAACTCGCTACCCCCCAACGAAGAGAGACGCGCAGGGGCGCGTCTCTACGGTCGGTCGGAAACCGGGGGTAGGGGGATGGCTAATTGGCCCTACCCCCGCGGCATCGACGTGCCTGGCTTGCCAGTCTTGGGAGCGGGGTGGAACATGGGGTCCACGGCGTCCATATCCAGGAAGTGGGTGAAAGTGTCGCCGCGCAAACCCAGGCGGATAGTTTCGAGGCTCACCATCTCATTGGGGGCGATGTTGCCGAGGTTCACATTGGCCCCCAGCAGCTTGATAAACCACACCTGCTGTGCCTTCTGCGGTGCTTCCCAGATGATGCGCTCGGAGGGAATCTTGGTCAGAATCTCCTCTACCAGCCCCGAGCGCACTTCGCCCGTGCTACGAAACAGGCCCACGTTGCCGCCCTCACGGGCCTCGCCGATGACCTTGATGGCCCCGGCCTCCAGCTCGCTCTGCATCTGCGAAATCCACTTGTAGGGCGGAATAATCTTCTCCGCATCC
Source organism: Hymenobacter psoromatis (assembly GCF_020012125.1). Lineage (NCBI taxonomy): Bacteria > Pseudomonadati > Bacteroidota > Cytophagia > Cytophagales > Hymenobacteraceae > Hymenobacter > Hymenobacter psoromatis. The sequence continues at coordinate 3,818,409 of NZ_JAIFAG010000001.1, read as the reverse complement.
TTCGAGCCCACCTCACTTAGCACCTTCACCGACTTGCTCAGCTCCCGAATGAACTCGCACTTGCGGTCGTGGGGCAAGTCGATGCTGCCATCCGACACCTCCGCGTACTCCAGCCCAAAGCTGTCGAGCAGCCGTCGGTAGTCATCAAACTGATTGCGGATGATAAACGCCTCGAAGAGCGTGCCGCCCAGGTACACCGGGATACCGCCCGCGCGGTAGGCATCCAGCTTGCGCTGCAAGTTGGGCACTACATAGGACGTGGCCCAGCCCAGCTTCACAATGTCGGTGTAGGGGGCCGCCACCTCCAGGTAGTCTTCCACCTCCCGTAGGCTGAGGCCCTTATCCATCATCATGGTAAAGCCCTGCTCACGGGGTTTCGGGGTGCGTTCGGGCAGCTGAGAAAGCGAGTAGTTCATGCGAGGAAATCGGGCGTCGGCCCTTCAATGACGAAAATTGGCGCAAAAAAAACCTGCCCGCCGAAGCGGCGGGCAGGTGCAAAATTAGGGCATAAACCGCGGGCGGCGCGCCGCCGCCCTACCCCCTACTTGCGAAACTGGTCAATAAGCCGCTGCAAAGCGGGCTGTTTTTCCAGCTCGGGGAAGTAGTCGAACAGCAGCGAGTGCTGCTCAAAGTTGAGGGTAAGGGCCGTTTCGAGCTGCTGATACGCCTCGCGCAACCGGCCGGCGGCCAGCAGGTAGGCGCACAGCATATAGTGAAAATGCGCTTCGTGCGGGTGCAGCTCCTCGGCGTGCCGCAGCAGGTCGATGGCCTCCTCGTAGTGGCCCTGCTCGTAGAGAATGGCGCTCCAGCTCACCCAGCCGGTGGCATCGTCGGGCGATACTTCGGTGGCTTTCTCGTAGGCTTCGAGGGCGCTTACGATGTTGCCCACCTGGTTTTCGGCCGCTCCCAGCGCCGCCCAGTACTCGCTGCTATCGCCGTACAATTCCACCGCTTTGCGGAAGAAGTGCAGGGCCTCGTAAGGCCGCTCCTGTTCTTGCAGCAGCACGCCTTGCCCAAACCACGCTTCGTCCATCTCGGGGTTGAGTTCGAGCGCCTTGCGGTAATACTGGCGGGATTTTTCCCACTCGCGCAGCTTCTCGTAGCACTCCCCAATGTTACAGAGTGCCTCATCGGTCGGCTCGCCGGTAGGGTAGCTCAGTTCGAACTCGCCGATGGCGCGGGTATAGTCCTGCTGGCACACGAAGGTGTCGGCCAGCCAGTGGTGAGCGTCATAAAAATCGCCCTCAATAACGATGGCGTAGTCAAACGCGGCCGCCGCCTGCTCCCACTTTTCGAGCCGGTAGTAATACTGCCCCAGGTTGTACCAGGCCGTGGCCGAATAGGGGTCATCGTCGGTGAATCGCTGAAAAAACTCCTCGTGCTCCAGCAGCCGCTCGGTGGTTTCGAGGCAGTTGAGCAGCTCCTGCACGGTGGTTTCATTGTCGGGCTGCAAGCGTAAGCTGTGCTTATAGTGCCGGGCCGCGCTCTTAAACTTGTGCCAGCTTTGGTAAGCCAAGCCCAGGTTAAAGTGAATGTCTTCGCGGTCGGGGTTGCGCTCCAACGCACTCTGAAAAAAGCGCACGGCCTCGTCAAAATCGCCGCGCTGGGTGGCAATAATGCCGCGGGTTACGGCCACATCGGCGTTGTCGGGGTCGCGGGTGGCTACGCTGGCAATCTGGCGCTCAGCCTCGGCGTAATCGCCACGCATAGCGGCTATTTGGGCGCGGTCGATGAGCAGTTCGGTTGAGAAAGGGTACTGGCCCAGGGCCGCCTCGCAGGCTTGCTGAGCTTTATCGAATGCGGCCGAGGTTACGTAGTGGTCAATAATTACTTCAAACTCTTCTAAGTCAAAAAAGGCGGTTTCGTCAGCCGCTAGCATCTGTTCGTAGCGTCGCACGGTATCCTGGGCTGCTCGCGGGTCGTCAAATGGTTCGTTCATGCGCATAAGTATCACGAATTATAAACGATAACTCGTCTTGTTTTCCTGCTAATAGGATGCCAAGTATAGCAACGGCCCAAAGCCGGCTTTTTTGTCTGCTACCCCCCACTGGCAAGGTAAAGCAAGGGGCACTGCTACAGGCTAAGATACAACCTACGGCCGGCTCATCCGGTTCGTTTCGAGGGTTTGGGCCAGCCAGGCCACAGTTTCATCCAGCGAATGAAAGCCCAGGCCGGTGGCAAGCTGCACCTTGCGGGTGTCGTAAAATACTGGCTGCCGGCCGGCCCGCGCCGTATCGCGGGTGATGAGGGGCCGCGCCCTGGTCAGCACCGAGCGAGTATGCTCCACGCGCCAGATAACCTCGGCGGCCCAGGTAGGCACGGCCACGCTGGGCGGGCGGCGGCCCAGCGCCTGGGCCAGCTTGGTTAGCAGTTCGCCCAGGGGGTAAGTGCCGCCGCTGAGCACGTAGCGCGCGGCGGGCAGTTGCGGCAGGTCGAGGGTGAGGCGCAACAGGTGGGCCGCCACGTCGCGTGCATCCACGAAGCTGAGCTGGCCGGGGGTGTAAAAAAGGTGCTCATCGTAAGCGTAGCGCAACAGCCGGGTACTGCTCCGGTCCCAGTCGCCTGGCCCCAGCACGATGGCCGGGTTGACGATAACGGCCGATAGTCCTTCGGCCACGCCGCGCCACACCTCCAGCTCGGCCAAGTACTTGCTGGTGGCATAGGCCGAATGGCGCGCGCCCAGGTCCCAGGTAGCGGCTTCATCCAGTAGCAGGGGGGTAGGGGCCGCGCCGGCAGAGGCTTCGGTTGGCGCGGGCTGCCCCAGCGCCGCCACCGACGACACGTAGCCCAGCCGCACGCCGGGGCAGCGCAGGCAGGCATCGACTACAGCGGCGGTGCCCTCTACGTTCACGTGCAGCAGCGCGTCCTCGTCCTGCGGCGCGTACGATACCAGGCCGGCGCAGTGCAGCACGTGCGTCACGTCGGGCGTGAGGGCCGCCGCCAGCAGACTGGTATCGGCCAGCTCGCCGGCCAGCCACTCCACGCCTTCGGGCCCGGCGGGGGGGGTAGGGCCGCGGTACAGCGCCCGCACGGCCAATCCCCGCGCCCGCAACCCCCGCAGCACAAACGAGCCAATCAGGCCCGTACCACCGGTGAGGAAAATCATAAGGTCTGGTGCCTGGGGCTTGGTACTGTGCTCGGGAGTCGTTGAGCGGCCCGAGCACCCAGTACCAAGCACCAAAAAGCTAAAGAGTAGGATTAAGCAAGGGCAGCGCCATCAGCTTGCGGAAATACGATGATTTCACGGTCTTGGACCCTAGCGCGGCCGTGTGGCGCAGGTGGTGGGTGTCGGTACCCACAAAATCGACCAGCCCGGCGTCAATCATCTTTTCGGCTACCTGCCGGGCGGCTGGCGAGTAGTAGCCTGCCAGCGAATTGAGGTTGAGCTGAAGCAGCACGCCGTATTCGTGGCGCAGCTTCTCTATCTCCGCAAAGCGGCCGTAGAGGTACACATAGCGCTCGGGGTGGGCTAGCACCGGGCGGTAACCCGCGGCTTGCAGCTCAAAAATGGTAGTTTGCAGGTTAAATGCCTCGTTCATGTAAGAAGTTTCGAAGAGCAGGTAGCGCTGCTCGCCGCCGAAGGTCAGCATCTCCGTGCCGTCGGCCAGCTTATGGCCCAGCCACTCGTCGAGGTAGTATTCGGCGGCGCACTCCAGCACCACGTCGCCCAGGCCGGCTTCGGTGGCCGCTGCGCGCAGCGTAGCCAGCGCCGCCCGAATGCCAGCCGGCGTATTCTTATAAAAATCGCCCATGATGTGGGGGGTCATCACTAGCTTGCGAAAGCCCAGCGCCCGCAACTCGCGCAATAGGTCGAGGCTGTGCGCTACGGTTTCGGCCCCGTCGTCAAGGCCCGGCAGCAAATGCGAGTGCATATCAACCCCCAACTCCGCGAAGGGCAGGGCAGCCGGAAGACCCGCGCTGGCATCGGCTGGCCGACTGCCAAACAGTTGCTTCCAGAAATCCACCATGAAAACAGTTAACTAAAAAGCCCTTTGATGCGCGCGCCCAGCGTGGGTTTGGGGGTAGGCTCCTCATAGTAGCCCATGCTCTGCTGCGTGCCATAGCCGTAGCCGTAGCCATACCCGTAGCCATACCCGTAGCCATACGCGCCCTGCGCCTTGGCATCGTTGAGGATAGTAGACATGCGCGAGAACTGGTTATTGCGCATCAGCCGGTTCATATTTTTGAGGAAGGTTTTGCGCGAATAATTGGCCCGCACGATGTAAATCGGCACGTCGGCTTTGCGCATGATGAGGATGCCGTCCGTAACCAAGCCTACGGGCGGCGTATCAATCAGAATAACGTCGTAGGTGCGCTTTAGCTCCTCCAGCATCTGGTCGAAGCGCGGGTTCAGAATCAGCTCCGATGGATTGGGGGGGGTAGGGCCGGCCGAAATAAAGTCCAGCGACTCAATGCTGGTGTGCTGCACGCACTCGGCTACCGAATGCCGGTCGATGAGAATCGTGCTGATGCCCCGCACGTTTGGAGCATCGAACGCAAGGTTCACCTTGGGCTTGCGCATATCCAGGTCGAGCACGACGACACGCTGCCCCGATAAGGCAATAATGCCAGCCAGATTTACCGTTACGAACGTTTTGCCCTCGCCCGAAATCGTTGAAGTGACCGAAATCAGCCGTTTTTTACTGGAAGGACTAATAAAATCGAGGTTGGTTCGAATCGAGCGAATAGCCTCCGACACCGACGATTTCGGGTTTTTATCCACCACCATCCGCGATACGTTCAGCTGCTCCTTTTCGTAGGTCGGAATGACGCCCAGCACGGACGCTTTGGTATTGCGTTCCAGCTCATTAACGCTCGTGATAGTGTTGTGCAGCAGGTAGCGCGTGCCAATCAGGCCCAACCCCAGGATGAGGCCACCCGCAATGCCAATAGCGTATACCAGCAGCCGTTTCGGCGAAATGGGCGCATCAGGTGCATAGCCCGGCGACAAAATCTGAAAGTCGGCGGTCGTACCGGCGTTCTTAATGTTGTAATCAACCTTTTTCTCGAGCAGCATCTGGTAGCTGTTGCTATATAGCCCCAGCGGCCGTCTCAGGCGCTCCTGCTCCGTTTCCTTGCCTGGCAGGGTCTGGAGCTGCCCATCTAGCTTGGCGCGCTGGCTGGCTAGCAGGGCTAGCTGCGTGCGCAGCTGTTTCTGGGCATCCAGCAATTGTCGTTGCAACGTCGATTGCGCAAAATTGACCTGGGCCAGCAGGCCCTGCACGGCTTCTGTCTGGTCTTGGTACGAGCGCCGTACGCGCCGCAGGTTTTGCTGCAGCATATTCAGGCTATTAAGCTGTTGCGTCAAGACCGGGTCACCCAGCAGGGTCAGGCCCGGAATCGTCTGGGCCACCGTCACTTCGTCACTGGGCGTTAGGCGGTCCTGCGCGGCCAGGCGGCCTACTTCGGCCAGCAGCACTAGCTTCTGCTGCAACGCTAGGTCGTCGGTCTCAATTTTTTCCAATCCACTCGTGATACTACTCAGCTCACCTTTCGCGTCATAGGTTTTATTTCGCTCCACAAAGCTTTGCAGGTTATCCTCCGCCTGGGCCAGGTTTTTCCCATTTTCCTTTAATTGCTGGTCCAGATAGGCTAGGGAGTTCCGGGTATTTTCCTGCTTATAAGCCAGCTTCACATCGTGGTAAACGGTATCGAGCGCGTTCACAATGCGTTGCGCCTTCAGGCGGTTATTGTCCTGAAAAGAAATTTGAATCGTGTTCGCACTTGGATTCAAAACTTCGACTTTCAGGTTACGATTCAGGTAGGTATTGATGGTATTATCATCCAGTAATACGAAGTGGTAATTCGCGTCGGGAGTTACCGGATTGTCAGTGGAGGTAGACGATAACCGCAAGTGAATGCCGGGCAGTTGCACTTCGCGCCCCACCTCGTAATCGCCGCCTAGCGTCTGCGCGCCCACTACTACACTAAGGTGATAATGCCGGGGGTCGAGGTATTCGACATTAAACTTATGGTTGTAGTAAACCGGGTCGCTGACGGTATAGTTAACCTTATAGGGGCAAGCCTCAAACAACTCATTCTCTAGTACCGTGCCTTGGGCATAATAATTTACGTCTAGGGGCACGGCCTGTTTGAGGCGCTTATAGGTCAGGTCCGATTTTATCAGCTCCAGCTCGCCAGCTAGTTGCGAGGCTCCGTTGCCTTCCGCACTGGCACCTGGCAGTGCCCCAATGCCCAGCGCGCTCGCGTCGCTGCGCTCATCTATCTTGAGCGTAGAGGTAGCCTCGTAAATCGGTTTCGTGTAGCGCAGATAGAGCCAGGAGGCCGTAATGCCCAGCAGCAGCAGCAGAATTACCCACAGTAGGCTGCGGCGCGCCACCAGCACGAGCGTACTCAAGTCGAAGCTGTCACCGGCTTCGCTATCATCGTCCGGCACCCTGCCCGCGCCGGGCGGCGGGGCTACATCCGCGTCGGTAGTGGCCCGGCGAATTAGCTCTTCTAACTCTGCGTTTTCGCTTAGTGCCATGTTGCGTTGGCGGATAAAATCATGATACTAGATAGGGGTCGTTACTCAACTTAATTCTTCTGTCGGGAGATAACGATAATAGTAAAAATAATGCTTATGGCACTCAACAGGGTAGAAGTCGCGCTGAAGACTGGGCCGGCATCAGCCAAAGCATCTAGAAGCGGCCGCCTGATGGGTTCAATATAAATAATGTCATTCGGTTCTATTTGTAAATTGCCGCGTCGCATTCCTTCCAGCGTACTTAGGTCAATAAATTGCACCTGCGGATTTTTTAAATCCCCCCGAATAATCCGAATATTACTAACTCGGCCACCATAACGCGCGATGCTGTTGCCGCCACTGGCCCCGCCGCCGTCAGCCCCACCGGCAAGGGCCAGCACTTCTAGTAGATTCATATTATCATTGGCCAGCGAAACAACCTGCCCGCCCGGTGCCCCTAGAATAATGACCCGGTTGTTGGCGACGGCCGTTTTAACAAAAGTTTCTTTATAATACTCATTATAACGCCCTTGCAGTACGCTATCGGCTTTTATCAGCGTCAGGCCCGCTACGCTTACCCGGTTTACGAGGGGTAGGCGAACTGTGCCATCGGCCTGCACCACAAACTGGGTATTGCCGCCGCTGGAACCCGCGCCTTGGCCCACGTTGCGCTGACCAAGGCTACCCCCCGCCGGCGTCGTAGTAATTGGGGCTACCCCCAAACTTGGTGCGCCAAATTGCAGCTCACCATTGGGGTCGATGAGCCGCTCGCCTTTATTGGTAAAAACCTGCACACTCAGGATATCATTGGCGTGAATGCGGTAGTTGCGGTCGGTGCGGTTGACCAGCCGCCGTAGCTTTGCCGTATCAATGACTCCATCAGCTCCCTTCGTCAGCTGAAACATCGTACGTTGCTGATAATACCGGCTGGTGGAGCACGACGAAAGCACGCAAAGCATTAATGCCGCCAGCAGTAGGAATTGCCGTGGAGAAAAAGGCGAAAGCAGAGCAAGGAAAGCCAAAAGAAGGAGAATTCATCGAAGGCGGGCCGGCCCAAAGGGCCAATTTAACGTCTCCGAAAGGTAAAAAATGCCTCAAAAGTAACCTATTTCCCGTAGGGTTTCAAAAATCGCACCTGAATGGGCTTAACCAATTGCCGCCCGAACGAGCCTCAAAATCGTACCTTTACCCTACCGAAGCTAGCCAGTCAGGCCAGTTCCCACGCTCTTTACCCTACCCCCACCCAGTTTAGTGTTTTTTATGGAAGCTACACTAGCCACCGAGAACCAGACCATGATTGCGCAGATGGTGCGCGATTTTGGCCAGCAGCACATCAAACCCCATATGATGCGCTGGGATGAAACCCAGGAATTTCCGCGCGAACTATTTCACCAGCTCGGCGAGCTGGGCCTAATGGGCGTGCTCGTGCCGGCGCAGTACGGCGGCGCAGGCTTTGGCTACCAGGAATATGTGACGGCTATCGTAGAGCTGTCCAAGATTGACGGTAGCATTGGCCTGAGCATGGCGGCCCACAACTCGCTTTGCACCGGGCACATCCTGCAGCACGCTTCTGAAGAGCAGAAGCACCAGTACCTGCCGCGCCTGGCCAGCGGCGAGTGGCTGGGAGCCTGGGGCCTCACCGAGCCCAACACCGGCTCCGACGCGGGCAACATGCGCACCACCGCCGTGCTCGATGCCAGCGGCGAGTACTACATTCTCAACGGGGCGAAGAACTTCATTACCCACGGCCGTAGCGGCGATGTGGCCGTCGTTATCGCCCGCACCGGTAACGTGGGCGACTCGCACGGCATGACGGCCTTCATCGTGGAGCGCGGCACGCCGGGCTTCGCGGGGGGTAGGAAAGAAGACAAGCTCGGCATGCGCGCCTCCGAGACGACCGAGCTGATTTTTACCGATTGCCGGGTGCCCGTTGGCAACGTGATTGGCAAGGTGGGTGATGGCTTCGTGCAAAGCCTGAAGGTGCTCGATGGCGGGCGCATCAGCATCGCGGCCCTGAGCCTGGGCATCGCGCAAGGAGCTTTTGAGGCGGCACTGCAGTACAGCCAGGAGCGGCACCAGTTCAACCAACCCATCAGCAACTTCCAGGGCATTTCCTTTAAGCTGGCCGACATGGCCACCGAGATTGAGGCCGCCAGCCTGCTTACCTACCGCGCCGCCGAAATGAAAGACCGCGGCGAAAACGTGAATCTGGAATCGGCGATGGCCAAGCTCTACGCCTCCGAAGTAGCCGTGCGCACCGCCAACGAGGGCGTGCAAATCTTCGGCGGCTACGGCTATACCAAAGACTACCCCGCCGAAAAATATTACCGCGACGCCAAGCTCTGCACCATTGGCGAGGGCACGAGCGAGATTCAGAAGCTCGTCATCGCGCGGGCTTTGTTGAAATAAGCGGTAATGCTCTTGACAATCTGTCAAGTCCGGGCGTATCTTTGCGGCCCGTTTGCCCCGAAAAGACTCTTCACTCCCCGATATGATTATCGTTCAAATCAAAGACAACGAAACCGTTGACCGTGCGCTGAAACGCTTCAAGAAAAAATTCGAGCGCACCGGCGTGCTGAAAGAGCTGCGTCGCCGCACGTTCTTCCAGAAGCCCAGCATCACCAAGCGCAAGCTCAAGCAGAAGGCAGTGTACAAACTCGCTACCTACGGTCCCGAAAGCGAGGCGTAGTCCTCAGTATTTCCGAAAAGGCTTTCAGAAAGCCCGCCTCGTTGCCACTCGGTAACGGGGCGGGCTTTTCGCGTGGGTAGGCCACTCATTATTTTTCGGCTACTTTGCGAAGCCGGCCGCTATCCGTACCTGCCCTCGCCCCCGCCCTATGGATGAATTCCTGGACTTTCTGCGCTACGAGAAGCGCTTTAGCCCGCATACCGTTACCTCCTACCAAACGGACCTCACGCAGTTTGCGGCATACCTGCTGGCCGAGTACGAGGAGCGCGACCTTGCCCAGGCCACCCATCCGCTCATCCGGGGCTGGGTAGTAAGCCTAATGAGCCAGGACCTGGACCCGCGCACCGTGAACCGCAAGGTGGCCTGCTTGCGCTCGTTCTACAAGTTTTTGCTGCGCACGCACCGCATTGCGGCCAACCCAATGCTGCGCGTGAAGGCTCCGAAAATGGCGAAGAAGCTCCCCGAATTCGTGCCCGAAGAGTCTTTGAACCGGCTGCTGAATTCGTTTGAGTTTGAAGACAGCTTCACTGGCGTGCGCGACCAGCTGGTGCTCGAAACGCTCTACGGCACCGGTGTTCGCCTCTCTGAATTATTAGGAATCATGGACGACGACCTGGACAGCAACGCCAAAACCGTGCGCGTAACGGGCAAGGGTAACAAGCAGCGCCTAGTGCCGCTAAACCCGTCGCTGCTGCTGGTGCTGGAAAAATACCAAGCCCGGCGCGCTGCTGAGTTTGGCCCTGCGGCAGCGGGTAGCCCACTGCTGCGTACTGATAAGGGCGCGCCGCTCTACGAAAAACTGGTGTACCGTACGGTGAAAAAATACCTAAGTCAGGTTTCGACATCCACGGCGCATCAGCACCCGCACGCACTGCGCCACGCCTTTGCTACCCACCTGCTGGGCAAGGGAGCTGACCTCAATGCTATTAAGGAGTTGCTGGGTCACGCTAGCCTGGCGGCTACGCAAGTGTACACTCACCTGTCCGTAGACCGCTTGAAATCCGTATTTGAACAAGCCCACCCGCGGGCATAATTGAATCAGAAGCTATAATGTATGAATGATGAACTGAGCAGTAGCCAGTTGGCTTAGCTCAAGCAGCAGCTTACGTAGTTGGCTAAAATTCGTAAGTAGTAGCTTCTGATTCGCTTTTTCCATCCTATTTCCTTTTTTGCCCATGAAAGTGCAGATGCAATCGGTGCATTTCGATGCCGACCAAACCCTCCTCGATTTTATTCAGCAGCGCCTCAACAAGCTGGAACACTTTTACGACCGCGTAACTGATGGCGAAGTCATTCTGCGGCTCAATAACAAGGACGGGGTAGCCAACAAAACCGTCGAAATTAAGCTCATGGTGCCCGGCAGTACCCTCTTTAGTCAGGAAGATGCCACCTCCTTCGAAGCCGCCACCGATGCCGCGGTAGAGGCTCTGAAGCGGCAAATAACTCGCTACAAGGATAAGCAGATGGCTCAGCATTAATTAGCTGCTTTGCAAAAAAAAGCCCCAATCGCTACGTAGCGGTTGGGGTTTTTTTGGTAACCTCAAAAATCTAGTAGCTCATTGATTTACAAGCCGAAAGCAGCCTTTATTTTATCCACGTAGTCTAGTTTCTCCCAGGTGAAAGTTTCAAAAGTTTTTGCTTCGTCATCCTTCATTTTTACCGTCACGGTGCCGGGTTGGCGGCCCATGTGACCGTAGGCGGCGGTAGGGCTGAAAATCGGGTTGCGCAGCCCTAGGCGCTCTACGATGGCGTAGGGCCGCAGGTCAAACAGCTCATTTACCTTATCGGCGATTTCGCCATCGGTCAGAGGCTGGCCAGCAGCATTTTTCGCCTTGGTGGTGCCGTAGGTGGTCACGTAAAGTCCCACAGGCTTGGCCACGCCGATGGCGTAGGCCACCTGTACCAGCGCCTGGTCTGCTACGCCGGCAGCCACCAAGTTCTTGGCAATGTGGCGGGTGGCGTAGGCCGCCGAGCGGTCAACTTTGCTCGAATCCTTGCCCGAGAATGCGCCGCCGCCGTGCGCGCCCTTGCCGCCGTAGGTATCCACGATAATTTTGCGACCGGTCAGGCCGGAGTCGCCGTGCGGGCCGCCGATGACGAACTTGCCCGTCGGGTTGATGTGGTGCTTGACATCGGCCGTAAAGAGCACCTGCATATCGGGGCTAAGGCTGGCTTTCACCCGCGGAATGAGGATGTCGATGATATCCTGCTTGATGCGGGCCAGCATAGTTTCCTCCGACGGGTCGAAGTCGTCGTGCTGGGTGCTGATAACAATAGTATCGATGGCTTCGGGCCGGTGGTCGTCGGAATAGCGGATGGTGACCTGACTTTTGGCATCGGGCCGCAGATAAGTCATCTCCCTACCCTCCTTGCGGATGGCGGCTAGCTCCTGCAACAGGCTGTGCGACAAGTCCAAAGCCAGTGGCATGAAGTTGGCCGTCTCATTGGTGGCGTAGCCGAACATCATGCCCTGGTCACCGGCACCCTGCTCCTCCGGAGCCTGGCGCACTACCCCCTGGTTGATATCGGGTGACTGCTCGTGCAGGGCCGACAGAATACCGCAGCTCTCGGCTTCAAACTTATACTCGGCTTTGGTGTAACCGATGCGCCGGATAACGTCGCGGGCCACGCTTTGCACATCGACGTAGGCGGAGGATTTTACCTCGCCCGCAATAACGACTAAGCCCGTGGTAACCAACGTTTCGCAGGCTACTTTGGCGGCCGGGTCCTGACGCAGAAAGTCGTCGAGAATGGCATCGGAAATCTGGTCGGCAACTTTATCGGGATGGCCTTCCGAAACCGATTCGGAAGTGAACAGATAGGGCATGGAAACGAGCTGAACAAACCTGAATTAACAAAGCACCGCCCGCCGGGCCAGTTTCGGCGCGGGCGGGCGGGCCGCAAAACTACTCATTATTTCGGAGAAAAAGGGCCCCGCCCGCTGGCTAAAGTATCGAACCCGGCCGGCTTATAGCTTCTCGCACACCAATACTACGGGCCGGTTGCGTAGGTCGGTAGTAGCAAACAGGTACAAATCGCCACCTTCCCGAATTCCTGTGCGTCGCCGAAAATCGGCCACCGACTCGGGAAAATTACGGGTCGTGACGTGCGCCCTGCCCTCCGGTCCGAGGTAGGCGCGGAGGGTAGGGCCGTCGGCCTTTTCGCTGGCCAGAATACGAAACGTGCGGCCGGGAAAGTCGGCCCGCAACTCATTGCTGGTATATAAATGACTGTGTTGATGCAACTTAATCAACTCAAAAGCCGAGCCGATGCTTTTGAACGCACCTGCCTTCAGAATGGCGGCATTAGGCTCGTAGAGATACTGTTGCGCCTCGGCGTAGCGCGGTACGGCGCGCGCCTCGCGGGCACGGTTAAGGCGAAATTCCTGCTGGCTGCCATCGCGGCGCAGGTTCACGGCTAGGCGCTCAGGGTCCACGGCGGGCTCCTCGCCCAACTCGTAGAGCACTTCCTTTACCTCATTTTCCACCGCCACTACCCAGATGCGCCGCACGTGTCGCAATTCCTGAATAGCCAGCTCAATATCGAGCATAGGCGAGGTTTTGAGCAAAATGCGCGGGGTGTGGCGCAGCAACAGGGGTAGCAAGCGCGGCACGTCGGGCTCGCAGTCGGCCAGCCGGAAAATCTTGCCGCCCCGCTGGTCACGCCGGGCGGGGTCCAGGTACAGCCAGTCGTAAGCTTCCGCACTCCGCTTCAAAAAGCTGGCCGCGTCGGCAGTGTGCACCTCGATATTACTTATTTCTAGCTGATTAAAATTATACTTTACTACCTCGGCCAAGTGCGCATCGCGCTCCACATAATCTACCTGGTCTATCACGGCGGCGAAGTGCGCTGCGTCGGCTCCGAAGCCGCCGGTCAGGTCGGCCAGGCGCGCTGCGCCGGCCACCAGGGCGGCCTTATAGGTGGCCGTGCGCTCAGAAGAAGCTTGCTCGACGGACAGCGCGGGCGGAAAAATCAACTCCTGGTTGTCGGCCCAGGTGGGCAGCTTGCCGCGGGCTTTTTGGCGGGCCTGAATCTGGCGCACCAAATCGGGGACGGGTAAGTGCGGGTGCCGGCGGGCTTGCAGAGCCAGATGCGCCGGGTCGTCGTGTAGGTGGGCAGCCACGTAGCGCCGTGCCGCCTCGGGTAAGGGAAACTCCATCGTAGCGTTACTAACGAAAAAAACGGCTTACTGGTGCGGGAGCGGTGAACTGGTGAGGTAGTAAGCTTAAAAAGAACGTCATGCTTCTTTCGTTAGCATGACGTTCTTTTTAAGCTTACTACCCTATAACCGCCAGCGCAACCCTAAAACCGGGTGGCCACCTTGGGCGACCACGCCTACCCCCGCCGGCCGCAGGCGGGGCCACACGGTGCCGTGCCGGCCGGGCGGGGCAGTGTTGTAGTCGTCCACGGCCTGCTTGAGATACTCGTTGGTGTGGCGATTGATGAAGAGCGTGGCCACCAGGCTGGTAACGAACAGGCCGCCTGCCGCAATTTGCGTAGAATTGGCATACTGAATATCGCCGTGCCCGAAAACCTGCGAGCCGTACAGTACCGCCGACCCAACCAGCAAGATTCTATCGGCTAGGTACAACGTCTTCTGGGTCTTATAGTTATCGAGCTGCTGCAAGGCTTGCGCATGGCCGGCTAGGTAGGGCCGCAGCTTGGCCCCGAAAAAGCCGGCGCTCTGATAATTCTCCTCGCCGGTTTTGCCGGGGGGTAGGAAGTAAAAATTGTGTTGCGCGCCGTACTGGCCGCGGGCTGCGTCCTCGGGCGAGAGCTGGATAGTGACCGGCGCACTTTGCTGCGCCAATGCTGGCCGAACTGCCAGCCCCAGGCTCGCGACCAAAAAGAGCGCTGCTAGCCAGCACATTGCCTTATTGCCGCTAAAAGAATGTGCCCTCATAGCCCGCAAAGATAGGTGGCGGATATAGCGTCCCAACGCCCTAACAAAGTCTTATCTTTGTGGTTGAAACGCAAGACCTTTCATTTGCCGACTATTATGGTAGCGACTAAGCCTACAACCTACGTTCCGTACAAAGTAAAAGACATGAGCCTCGCGGAGTGGGGCCGCAAAGAGATTCGCCTGGCCGAAGCCGAAATGCCTGGCCTCATGTCGCTGCGCGAAGAGTTTGGCCCGAGCCAGCCCTTCAAAGGGGCTCGCATCGCCGGCTGCTTGCACATGACTATTCAAACGGCTGTGCTTATCGAAACCCTGCAGGCGCTGGGTGCCGAGGTAACTTGGTCGTCCTGTAACATTTTCTCGACGCAGGACCACGCGGCGGCGGCTATCGCCGCTGCTGGCACTGCTGTATATGCCTGGAAGGGCATGACGGAGGACGAGTTCAATTGGTGCATCGAGCAGACGCTGTTTTTCGGCGAAGGGCACCAGCCGTTGAACATGATTCTGGACGACGGCGGCGACCTCACTAACATGGTGCTCAATCAGTTTCCCGAAATGGCGGCTGGCATCAAGGGCGTGAGCGAGGAAACCACGACCGGCGTACTGCGTCTCATCGAGCGCGTGAAAAACGGCTCGCTACCCTTCCCCGCCTTCAACGTCAACGACTCCGTTACCAAGTCGAAATTTGACAACAAGTATGGTTGCAAAGAGTCGGCCGTAGACGCCATCCGCCGGGCTACCGATGTGATGATGGCCGGTAAAGTGGCCGTAGTGGCTGGCTACGGCGACGTAGGAAAGGGCACTGCCGCTTCGCTGCAGGGGGCCGGCGCTCGTGTCATCGTGACGGAGATTGACCCCATCTGCGCGCTGCAGGCCGCAATGGACGGCTTTGCCGTGAAGAAGCTCAGCAACGCTGTGAAGGAGGCCGACATCGTGATTACCGCCACCGGTAACTGCGATATTCTCACCGAGAGCCACTTCCGCTCCCTCAAGGATAAGGCCATCGTCTGCAACATCGGCCACTTCGATGATGAGATTGACATGGCTTGGCTGAACAAGAATTATGGCCACACCAAGGACACGGTGAAGCCGCAGGTGGATATCTATAATATTGACGGCAAAGAGGTTATCATTCTGGCCGAAGGCCGCCTGGTAAACCTTGGTTGCGCCACCGGCCACCCGTCGTTCGTGATGTCGAACTCGTTCACCAACCAAACCCTGGCCCAGCTGGAGCTGTGGCAGCACGCCGACCAGTACGAAAACCAGGTGTACACCCTGCCCAAGCACCTCGATGAGAAGGTGGCCCGCCTACACCTCGCCAAAATCGGTGTGGAGCTGGACGAGCTGACGTCTAAGCAGGCCGAGTACATTAAAGTGCCGGTAGAAGGCCCATTCAAGTCGGACTTATACCGCTACTAAGATTTGTTGGTTCGCACAAAAAAACCTCGCTGAGCTTTCGAGCTCAGCGAAGTTTTTTTGTGCCTAGTAAGTAAAGTAGCTGCCGTTCCGGTTCCTCAGTCTAGAACTCACGTAACGTAGTTCAAAGAATATTCTTGTTAAGATTCGCGGAGGTAAAACGCAGAGACTCGCAGAATATCTCGTTAAGACTCTGCACGTCTCTGCGGTTGCTTCCGCGAGAAGTGCTCCTTGTTGGTAAGTGAGCGAGTATCATAAATGATAAAAAGTCGTGCCTACCCCCGTTTCTATGGCGCGCTACAAGAACTTCGTGCCCGTTAGCGTTTCGCTGATTGCCCACAGGCGCATGTTGTTGAGAGAGGTATTGAATTTGCTTTTCACCGGCACGGGTTTTTTCTTGCTGTAAAAGCCGCCGCTGGTATGCGCCACGCTGGGGCTGGTAGCCAGAAAAACGCTGGTTTCGGCTCCCTGCTCGGGAGAGAGCATAAAGGGGCGGGCCAGCGCCAGCACCGCCGATAGCCAGCCGCCCGATTGCTTGCCGTAGTTGGTGGCTACCCCGCCGGGATGTAGGCAGTTGGTCGTCACGTTCGTAATATTCTTTTGGCGCATGCGCCGCGCCAGCTCCTGCGTGAACATGATGTTCCAGAGCTTGGTAGTACCGTATTCCAGCATGCCGCTATACGCGTGCTCCGACTGAATATCGTTCAGCGTGGGCCGCGAAAAGCGGTAGGCCATTGAAGCCACGTTCACGATGCGGCTGGCCGGGCTCTTTTGCAATAAATCAAACAGCAAGCTAGTGAGCAAAAACGGTCCGAAGTGGTTGGTAGCCAACGTCATCTCGTTGCCATCGACCGATACTTCGCGCTGGCTCCCGAACATGAGGCCGGCGTTGTTTACCAGCACGTCGAGGCGCGGATATTTGTCGTGTAGCTGGGCCGCTACGTCGCGCACCTGCTGCAACACCGAGAGGTCGGCCAGCACCACGTCGATGCGCGGGTTATCGGTGGCGGCAATCATTTCCTGCTGCACCTGCTTGGCCTTGTTGCCGTTGCGTGCCAAGATGATAACCTGCGCGCCCTGCCGCGCCAACTCGCGGGCCGTGACCTCGCCAATACCGGAGGTAGCGCCGGTAACGAGAATGATTTGGTCTTGTAAATCAGGCATAAAAAGTTAGGAAGGAGAAAAACTAAGCCGAATACGTGAAAGGCTGAACGGACCGCCGAGATACCGCACAAAAATCTCCTACCCCCCTTGCCGGGCGCACGTCGCAAAACCTCGGATATTTGCCCTATGCCCGTGCCGCTTTCCGTCGTCATCATCACTTTTAATGAAGAAGCCAATATTGCGCGCTGCCTGGCGGCGCTAGAGGGGGTAGGGGAGGAGGTGCTGGTGGTAGATTCTTTCTCGACTGACCGCACGGTAGAAATCTGCCGGCAGCACGGGGCGCGAGTAGTGCAAAATAAGTTTGTTGGCTACGTGGAGCAAAAAAACTTCGCCACCGACCAGGCGCAGCACGACTATATTTTGCAGCTCGATGCCGACGAAGTTCTCACTGGAGAACTGCGCCAGAGTATCCGGATAGCGCAGGCCAACTGGCGGCACGCGGCCTATTCGCTGGCCCGTCTCACCAACTACTGCGGCACCTGGGTGCGCCACGGCGGCTGGTACCCCGACCGCAAGCTACGCCTCTATGACCGCCGTCTGGGCCGCTGGCAGGGCCTGCTGCTGCATGAGCACTACGAAGTGCAGCCCGGCCAAACGACCGGCGCGCTCGCTGGCGATGCCCTACACTATTCGTATGCGTCTATTGCGCAGCACGTGGCGCAGCTCAATAAATTTACCAGCATTACGGCGCAGGAATTGGCGTTAAAAGGTAAAACGCGGGTCACGTTGTTTCACCTGCTGCTCAAGCCGCTCTGGAAATTTGCGCACGGCTACGTGCTGCGACTAGGTTTTCTGGATGGCTTCGCGGGCTTGAGCATCGCGGCCATCTCGGCGTGGGGCGTATTTCTGAAATTTGCAAAGCTGAGAACCGGCACCCAGGACGCGCCCGCATGACTTCGCCGCCCACCTTCCTCGTCTCGCGCACCGACGCCATCGGCGATGTGGTGCTGACGCTGCCCGTAGCCGGGTGGCTCCGGCAGCGCTACCCCGGTTGCCGGATGGTACTCATCGGGCGTGCCTACACGGCAGCCGTGGCCGCCGCCTGCCCGTGGGTGGATGAATTTCTGAGCCTGGATGACCTGCTGTCCCTACCCCCCCCGGCGCAGGTGAAGCGCTTGCAAGCGTATAGAGCGACTGCTATTATCCACGTTTTTCCCAATAAACAATTGGCCCGCCTGGCCCGACAAGCGGGCATTTCCGTGCGCATCGGCACCCGCAACCGCTGGTGGCACTGGCTCACCTGCAACCGGCTGGTAGCGCTCAGCCGCCGCCACTCACTTCTGCACGAGGCGCAACTGAACCTGGCCCTGCTGGCCCCGCTGGGCCTCCCTACCCCCCTCCCGCTGGCCGAAGCCGCCGCCTTGGTGCGCCTAGTGCCCGCCGTGCCGCTGCCGCCCCGGTTCCAGGAATTGCTGGCCGCCCGCCAGCCTGGTCGGCTCAACGTGGTGTTGCACCCGCGCAGCCGGGGTAGCGCCCGCGAGTGGGGCTTACCCCATTTCGGGCAACTAGCTCGGCAGCTGCACGCGGCCGGGCACCGCGTGTTCGTCAGCGGTACGGCGGCCGAAGGCGCAGAGCTGGCCGAATGGCTGCACGCGCACGCCGCCCACCTGGCCGCCGACCTCACAGGCCAGTTGACGCTACCCGAGTTCATCGCCTTTTTGGCGGCGGCCGACGGGATAGTAGCTGGTAGCACTGGGCCGCTGCACTTGGCCGCCGCGTTAGGTCGCCACGCGCTGGGGCTCTACCCGCCCATCCGGCCCATGCACCCCGGCCGCTGGGGCCCGCTGGGGCCGCATGCCAGCTACTTGGTATTTGACCGGCCTAGCTGCCAGGACTGCCGCCTGCAGCCCGCCGCCTGCACCTGCATTAAGGCGCTGGCAGTGGCCGCCGTAGCTGCCGGGGTGGAAAGCTGGGTGCCGCTGCTACCAAACTAGCGATTGCCTGAATACGTAACTAGTATTCATTATTTCTTCATGTAACCTTTCGTAGCCCAGTTAAGGTAAAGGAAACGCTTCGGCTGCTAACTAAATCGTTGCGGTCTGGTCTTACTTTTGCCAACTACCAAATTTACTCGCTTATCTACCTATTATGAGTGATTCTCCCGAACGGGTAAAACTGAGCAAAGAGGAAAAAGACCGGCGCTTTCAGGCCGAGCTGATGCCGGTGCTGGACCCGCTCTACAACTTTGCCTACCGCCTCACCCTTGACGAGGACGATGCCAACGACTTGGTGCAGGAAACCTACCTCAAGGCTTACCGCTTTTTCGAGTACTTTGAGCCCGGTACCAACGCCAAAGCGTGGCTTTTTCGCATCCTGAAAAACTCGTTTATCAACGACTTTCGGAAAAAAAGCAAGCAGCCCGCTAAGGTTGATTACAGCGAAATTGAGGGGTATTACAATCCAGATGAGGTGGAGGGCGATGCCGATACCGGCGCGTCTTCTTCCGATATGCGGCAGCAGGCTACCCGCGACCTTATCGGCGACGAGGTGGCGAGCGCGCTGAACTCGCTACCCGTTGATTTTCGGACAGTTATCATCCTTTGCGACCTCGAAGGCTTCACTTATGAGGAGATGGCCAAGGTGCTCGATATTCCCATCGGCACGGTGCGCTCGCGCCTGCACCGGGCCCGCAATTTCCTCAAGGACAAGCTTGAAAAATACGCCTCCTCGATGGGTTACGGGAACGATGACGCAGAGGCCGCAGTTACTGAGGCCGACCCCGACGACGAATAACTTAATTTTCTTTTCACTAATTTAACCCCAGGTTAAGACCCTGTTCCCGTTTCGCTCATGGAAGCTACCGCTACTACCACCAATCTGTTGGCCCCCGCTGCCCTCGCCTCCCCCCTGGCCAGCGCCACCGACTGCGACCGCGTGAACATTGTACTTGACCAGCTTCTGGAAGGCCGTGCGCTGGCAGAAGAAGACGAGGATTACCTCGTCCACCACGGCGACGACTGCTCGCCTTGCTTCGATGACATTCGCAAGCAACAGGTATTTATCGGCTTTCTTAATCAGAAAGTAAGCCGCCATCCGGCTCCCGTAGCTTTGCCGCACGCCATCATGGCGCGCTTGCAAGCCGAAATGGCCTAGCTTTGCGGCCCTATGCAGGGCAAAATCATTGTGTTCTCGGCTCCTTCGGGGGCGGGCAAAACGACTATCGTGCACCGGCTCATGGCGTTAATGCCTGAGCTTAGCTTTTCCATCTCGGCTTGCACCCGCGACCGCCGCGGCCGCGCCGAGGTTAATGGAAAGGACTATCACTTCATCTCGGTTGTTGATTTTCAGGATAAAATCCGTCATGACGAGTTTGTGGAGTGGGAAGAAGTGTATGAGGGCGCGTTTTACGGCACCTTGAAGTCGGAAATCGAGCGTATCTGGGCCAAAGGTCAACATGCTATTCTCGACGTGGACGTGAAGGGTGGCCTCAGTATCAAAGAGTTCTATAAAGACCGGGCGCTGGCCGTATTTGTGCGGCCGCCCTCCATCGAGGCACTGGCGCAGCGCCTCACGGCGCGGGCTACCGACTCCACATCCAGCATTTCTTCGCGGATATATAAAGCTACGTTTGAGTTAGCTTTCGAAGATAAGTTCGATGTAACCGTAGTCAACGACGACCTCGAAGAAGCCGTGGCTCACGCCGCGCAGCTGGTAGGTGACTTTATCCGTGCCGACGCTGCGCCCGACGCCGTATGACGCCCGCCGGCCCCACCCCCGCCTGGCGCGTAGGCCTGCTCTTTGGGTCATTCAACCCCGTGCATACCGGCCATCTCATTCTGGCTGAATACTTTGCTACCCGTACCGACCTGGATGAAGTCTGGCTGGTCGTGTCGCCCCAAAGCCCTTTTAAGGTCGAAGCCGAGTTGCTGCCCGAAACCCAACGCTTGGCCCTACTGGAGCTAGCCGTGGCCGACAATTCCCGTCTGCGGGCCGAAGCCATCGAACTGAGTCTACCCCGGCCCAGCTACACCATCACCACCCTCGACGCGCTACGGAACCGCCATCCTAGCCACGAGTTCGTGCTGCTGATGGGGGCCGATAATCTGGCTGGCCTACCCCACTGGTGGGCCGCCGACCGCCTGCTGCGCGAGCTGGACCTCTACGTGTATCCGCGCCCCGGTACCGTGCTGCCCGCCCTGGCCGCCTACCCCCGTGCCCGCATGCTGCCTGCGCCGCTACTGGATATCTCGGCCACCTTCATTCGCCAAAGCATCCGGGCCGGGCAGAGCATCCGCTACCTCGTGCCAGCCGCTGTGGAACAGGAAATTCTGGGTCAGGGGCTTTATCAAATTTGATAAGCAAGAAGATTTCTCGCTGAGGTACACGGGAGTAAAACACCGAGGCTCGCAGAGTATGACTAATGTACTCTGCGGGCCTCGGCGTTTTACTCCCGTGTACCTCAGCGACAAATAATATCCATTAGTCGAGGCACAAATTTGGAGGACCTCAGATGGTCATAATCTCCGACTCCTTCTTGCTGAAAAGCTTGTCTACCTCGGCAATGTGGGCGTCGGTGTACCTCTGCACTTTACTTTCAGCGTCCTTCACGGCATCTTCGGGCGCGCCGTCTTTTTGCAGCTTGCGCAAAGCCTCATTCACGTCTTTGCGAATGCCACGCACGCGCACTTTGCCACTTTCAGCCTCGTTTTTAGCCTGTTTCACGAGGTCGCGGCGGCGCTCCTCCGTCATAGGCGGAATATTAAGGCGCACACCATCAGCATCGGCGATGGGATTCAAACCCAGGTCACTGTTTTTAATGGCTTTGGCCACCTCGCTCACCATATTTTTTTCCCAGGGCTTGATAAGCAGCGAGCGCGGGTCAGGAGCCGAGATGTTGGCAATCTGCGATACGAGGGTAGGCGTGCCGTAGTAATCCACGCGCAGGCTATCGAGCATGGCCGGCGAGGCTTTGCCAGCTCGGATGCGGCTCATTTCTACGTTGACGTGCGAGATGGCCTTACCCATTGATTCCTCTGCGTCGCTGAGATAAAACTGAATTTCTTCGTCCATTTTTTTAAAAGTTAGGTTCCTGGCTTTTTCAAACTCCTGGTTCCTGGTTTGTGATAGAGCGCGTGGATGGTAGCTTCCAGCCTCTTCGCAATAAAAATTGGTTGTGTTCTTACCCTGCTTTCTGTCTAGCAAAACTAGAAACCAAGAACCAGAAACTAAGAACTCAACGTACTACGCTTGCTTGGCCGGGTTGCCATGCGTGGGCCGCAAGCCGCTGAGCTTGGCATCGAGCGAGGGGGTAGGGGCCGTAGACCGGGGCGCGCCGCCCATTGTAACCTTGGTGCCCAGCTTTTCGCCGGCCAGCAGGCGCTCTAGGTTGCCGGGCGTGTTCATGTCGAAAACGATAATGGGCAGGTTATTTTCCTTGCACAGCGTGAAGGCAGTCATGTCCATCACGTTCAGGTTTTTCTCCATTACCTCCTCAAACGAGATTTCGGAGTAGCGGGTCGCCGTGGGGTCCTTTTCGGGGTCAGCGGTGTAGATGCCATCCACGCGGGTGCCCTTCAGCACCACATCGGCCTCAATCTCGATGGCCCGCAACGAGGCGGCCGAGTCGGTGGTGAAATAAGGCGAGCCGATGCCGGCCCCAAAAATCACAACCCGGCCTTTTTCCAGGTGCCGCACTGCCCGGCGACGGATGTAGGGCTCGCACACCCGCTGAATGGTGAGGCCCGAGAGCAGCCGGGTGCTTACCTCCAGCTTTTCGAGGGCACTCTGCAAGGCCATTGAGTTGATGACCGTGGCCAGCATGCCCATGTAGTCGCCCTGCACGCGGTCGAGGCCGAAGGCCACGGCTTCCACGCCCCGGTAAATGTTGCCGCCGCCAATCACGACGGCCACCTGCACGCCCGTAGCCGCCACGGCCTTTATTTCGGAGGCATACTGCATAAGACGCTCAGCGTCAATACCGTATTGCTGTTCGCCCATCAACGACTCGCCGCTGAGCTTAAGAAGAATTCGATGATAAGCCAAAGGAAGGGGG
The DNA here is from genome assembly GCF_020012125.1 of Hymenobacter psoromatis. Classification (NCBI taxonomy): domain Bacteria; kingdom Pseudomonadati; phylum Bacteroidota; class Cytophagia; order Cytophagales; family Hymenobacteraceae; genus Hymenobacter; species Hymenobacter psoromatis. The sequence continues at coordinate 3,795,782 of NZ_JAIFAG010000001.1, read as the reverse complement.
GTAGAGAAAGAGTGAGTAGGGGAGGGCAGGCTAGGCAAACTGCACCAGCACCTGCCCCTTAGTAACGTTGGCGCGCAGCGCCACTTTGATGCTGGCGATGGTGCCGTCGGCGGGAGCTTTCAAAATATTTTCCATCTTCATAGCTTCCAATACTAATAGCGGGTCGCCCTTCTGCACGGCCTGACCGGGCTGCACCCGGATATCAATAATAAGCCCAGGCATAGGTGCCTTTAGCTCATTAATTTTAGTTGTATTGGCGGCGCTGAACCCTAGCCGGTCGAGCAGTTGGTCGAACCGGTCTTTGGCCTGCAACTCCACGCGCTGCCCGTTGATTTTCAGCGCGAAGGTCTTGGTCACGAAATCAGCGGCCAGCACTTCGGCCGAGTAGGAGCGACCCGCGTGCAAGACGTGGAAGCGCCCGTTGCCGAGGGCGGCCACATCCCAGACAAAGGGCTGGCCATTGAGGGTAACGGAGTCAGTGGCCTGAAAGTCCACCTCCCAACTGTGTGCCGGGCCAGTGCTGATATGAAGCATAGAGGAAGCCGGCCGGGCAAGCCAACGCGGGCTTAAAGGTAAGATGAATCTTAATTTCGTCGGAACTTGCTCCGCTATTCCCGCCGTCCGTTTTCTTCTATGCGTTATTTATTTTTCAGCATTCTTATAAGCTGTACACTGCTTAGTCTACCGGTACTAAGCCAGTCAGCCGGCAATAAAGGCAAAGCTGCTTCCCACCGAAAGCCCGTTACCCCGGCCCCGGTAGCAGCAGCTCCGCCGGTTTCGTCGGGCATCACGGTGCCTTCGTGGCTGCCGCCCGCCACGCCTGCCCATCCTACCCCTACACTACTCAGCGACGTGGTGGATACCAAATTGGACGTGCGCTTCGACTACGCGCATCAGTATTTGCTGGGCACGGCTGTGCTCACGCTGCGCGCGCATTTTTATCCGCAAAGCAATTTGCTGCTCGATGCCAAAGGGTTTGATATAAAAAGCGTACAGCTGCTCGGTACGAAGGCTCCCAAAAACCTGACTTATAAGTACGATGGCCGGCAGCTGGCCATCACACTGGACCGCGCCTACCCCCGCGAGCAAACGTACCAGCTTCGCATCGCCTACGTGGCCAAGCCCAACGAGTTGCCCGCCGGGGGTAGCGAAGCCATTACCTCCAATAAGGGACTATATTTTATTAATCCCCTGGGTAAGGAGCCCAACAAGCCCCGCCAAATCTGGACGCAGGGCGAGACGCAAAGCAACTCGTGCTGGTTTCCGACTATCGACCACCCGAACCAGCGGATGACGCAAGAAATTACCCTCACCGTGGAGGACCAGTTCAAAACCCTCTCTAACGGCCTGCTGGTGGCCTCCCGCAAAAACGCCGACGGCACCCGCACCGACACCTGGCGCCAGAGCCTACCTGCTGCGCCCTACCTCACGATGCTAGCCGTGGGCGACTTCGCGGTGGTGACCGATACTTGGCGCGGCAAGCCCGTGCAGTACTTCGTGGAGCCTAAATACCAACATACGGCCAAGGCAGTGTTTGGCCGCACGCCCGAGATGATGGAGTTTTATTCCAAAAAGCTCGGCGTGGATTTTCCGTGGGAGAAGTACGACCAGATTGCCGTGCGTGACTACGTGAGCGGCGCGATGGAAAACACCACCGCCACCGTGCACGGTGCGGCCATTCAGGCTACCCCCCGCGAGCTGCTCGATGCCAGCTATGAAACCTCGGAGTCCATTATTGCCCACGAACTATTTCACCACTGGTTTGGCGACTACGTCACCTGCGAGTCGTGGAGCAACCTGACGCTCAACGAGGGCTTTGCCAACTACTCGCAGTATTTGTGGGCTGAATATAAATACGGGGCTGATGCCGCCGCCCTCGTGCAGCAGCAAGACCTCGCCCACTACCTCGAAGAGGCCGAATCGAAGCGCGAGCCGCTCATTCGCTACCACTATGCCAATCGGGAGGACATGTTCGACCGCCACACCTACGAGAAGGGGGGTAGGGTACTGCACATGCTGCGCAAGTACGTGGGCGATGATGCCTTCTTCAGCGCGCTCAACCTATATCTGACTAAAAATAAGCTCAGCGCCGTCGAGGTTAGCAAATTACGGGAGGCTTTTGAGGAAACCACCGGGCAGGACCTGCTATGGTTTTTTGACCAATGGTTTATGCAGCGCGGCCACCCCGAGCTGAAAGTTTCGCACGCCTACGCCAATGGCCAAGTGCTGCTGCACGTGCAGCAAACTCAGGATACGCTGTTTCAGCCCGTTTATCGGCTGCCCGTCACAGTCACAGTCTGGCAAAAAGAAAAGCCCACCGACCACCATATTGCCATCACCAAAGCCGACCAGACCTTCTCCTTCCTGGCGGCCGATAAGCCCACGATGGTGAAGTTTGACAGCGAAGCCCAACTGCTGGGCCAACTCGATGAAGAGCGCACGCCGGAAGAGTTGATTTTTCAGTTCTACCACGCCCAGAACTACCTGCAGAAGTACGAAGCCCTCGACTTACTCCAAAACAAGACTTCTGATTTTAACGTGAGCGGCCTGATGCGCAATGCGCTCATGGATAATTTCTACGCCGTGCGGCGCACCGCGCTCGACCACCTGCGTGGCTACCGCGGCCCCAGTGCCAACGCCGTGCGCGGCGAGATTCAGCGCCTAGCCACCACCGACCCTAATAGCGCTGTGCGGGCTCAGGCGCTGGTTACCTTAGCTACTTTCCCCAGCGAGAACTATAGCAGTACTTACCTGGCTGCCCTGCGCGACAGCTCCTACCTAGTAGAAGCTGTCGCGGTCGATGCGTTGACCAAGCTTCCCGGCATAGCCGCCCACCCCCAGCTGGCCGCCCTCGAAAATACGCCTAGCTCCACGCTACTAGTCGCGCTGGCTAATTACTACGCCCAGCGCGGAACGATGGACCACTACTCGTGGTACTTGCGCCGCCTACCCGACCTCACCGACCCCGATTTATATCAGTATCTGCAAGCATTCGGCACTTTCATGATACAAATGCCCGTGGCAGAGCGCGAAAAAGGCATTCATACCCTCGAAGTACTAGCCCGGACTCATCCGCAGTACTTCGTGCGTCTCGGTGCCTACCGCGGCTTACTGAACCTAGCCCCTAGTCAGCCCGACCTGAAAACGGTGTTAGCCGATATAAAAGCGAAGGAAACGGACGAGCGGTTAAAAGCGTTCTACAACCTGATGTGAATGAAGTATAAAACAGGGGGGTAGGGCGCTACCACCAGCTGTTTTTAACTCGTAAAAACAAAAGAGAGCCACTTTGATTAAAGAAAATTTCAGGTTCAGCTCTTGCATCTTTCTAAAAAAGCCGTACTTTTGCGTCTCAATTCCGGTAAACGGCCGGATTTGAGTAAAAATGGGGGTATCGCATAGTGGCAATTGCGGGTGACTGTAACTCACCTCCTTCGGGTTCATAGGTTCGAGTCCTGTTACCCCCACATTTTGGTAGATGAGTAAGTAGGTAAATGAGTAGCCCGGCTTCAAAGCAGCTTTACTTATTTATTCATTTGTCCATTTGCTCTCGCGGGAGTAGCTCAGTTGGTAGAGCGACAGCCTTCCAAGCTGTAGGTCGCGAGTTCGAACCTCGTCTCCCGCTCTCTTTTCTGGCTGTTGGCTTCTGGTTGTTAACTCAAAAGCGAAAAAATTAATAATCAACAGCTTAAAAATAGATTAAGCCGTTTTAGCTCAGTGGTAGAGCACTTCCTTGGTAAGGAAGAGGTCATGGGTTCAAATCCCATAAATGGCTCAGCAACGACGGAACTACCCACCTTCGGGCCGGGTTAGGGCCGGGTCAGCAGGAGAAGCGATACGCAGCACCAAAGCCTGAATTGGCCCGCGCTGGGTTTCGCTTTCTTGCCATATAGACTACTTGCTTTTTACTTAATTTCCTCTTTTTTCTCAACTCTTTACAATGGCTAAAGAAAATTTCGACCGGTCGAAGCCGCACGTAAACATCGGCACCATCGGTCACGTTGACCACGGCAAGACGACTCTGACCGCCGCCATCACTTCGGTGCTGGCCAACCAGGGTCTGGCTGAAAAGCGCGACTTCTCCTCGATTGACAACGCCCCCGAGGAAAAAGAGCGTGGTATCACCATCAACACGGCGCACGTAGAGTATTCAACGGTTAACCGTCACTACGCCCACGTGGACTGCCCCGGCCATGCCGACTATGTGAAGAACATGGTAACGGGTGCAGCTCAAATGGACGGTGCTATCCTCGTGGTAGCCGCCACCGACGGCCCCATGCCCCAGACCCGCGAGCACATCCTGCTGGCCCGTCAGGTAGGCGTACCTCAGTTGGTAGTATTCATGAACAAAGTAGACATGGTGGATGACCCCGAGCTGCTTGAGCTCGTGGAAATGGAAATCCGCGAACTCCTCTCGTTCTACAACTTTGACGGCGACAACATTCCGGTTATCCAGGGCTCGGCCCTGGGCGGCCTGAACGGCGATGCCAACTGGGTGCCCAAAATCAACGAGCTGATGGCGGCGGTTGACTCGTTCATTCCGATTCCCGCTCGTCTCACCGAACTGCCCTTCCTGATGCCGGTAGAAGACGTGTTTTCGATTACGGGTCGTGGCACGGTTGCCACCGGTCGTATTGAGCGCGGTATTATCAACTCGGGCGAGCAAGTTGACATCCTCGGGATGGGCGCTGCCGAAGGTCTGAAATCGACGGTAACGGGCGTGGAAATGTTCCGCAAAATCCTGGACCGTGGTGAAGCTGGTGATAACGTAGGTTTGCTGCTTCGTGGTATTGAAAAAGAGGCTATCCGTCGCGGCATGGTTATCTGCAAGCCCGGCTCGGTAAAGCCCCACCAGAAGTTCAAGGCTGAAGTGTACGTACTTTCGAAAGAGGAAGGCGGCCGCCACACCCCGTTCTTCAACAACTACCGCCCGCAGTTCTACCTGCGTACCACCGATGTTACTGGTATCATCACCCTGCCCGAGGGCGTGGAGATGGTAATGCCTGGCGACAACATCACCATTACCGTTGAGCTTATCAGTAAGGTGGCGATGGAGAAAGGCCTCCGTTTCGCTATCCGTGAGGGTGGCCGTACGGTAGGTGCCGGTCAGGTAACCGAAATCCTCGACTAGTCTAGCTTAACTGCTAAAAAGTAACATAATCCGCTTCTGATTTATCGGGGGCGGATTTGTTTTGCATACAAAGTTTCGTACCTTTGCACTCCCATTGGCAAATAGCGCCTTCGGGAACAACCCTTACGAGTGTAGTTCAAGGGTAGAATAGAGGTCTCCAAAACCTTTGATGGGAGTTCGAATCTCTCCACTCGTGCCACTTAGGCTGCTACTGGCGGTCTCTTTTCAGCCCTTACCGGCTTATTTATATCATGGCTAAGCTGAATACCTACTTCCGCGACACCGTTGAGGAGATGCGTTATAACGTAACGTGGCCTTCAACTGCTGAGCTGCAAAAAAGTGCCGGTTTGGTACTGATTGGCTCACTGGTGTTTGCCGCCGTGGTAGGCCTAATGGATGTGAGCTTCAACTCGGTCCTACAAGCCTTTTATCAATCTTTCGCCCGTTAGGCTCCTAGGAAATGGCGGAATTAAACTGGTATGTGGTTCGCTCGGTGAGCGGCCAGGAAAAGAAGGCGAAAACATACATGGAGACCGAAATCGGTCGCCACAACTTGCAGGAGTTACTTCCGCAGGTGCTGATTCCGGTGGAAAAGGTCTTCGAGATGCGCAACGGTAAGAAGCGCGTCCGGGAGCGCAACCTGTATCCGGGCTACATCATCATCCATTCCGACTTGACCCACGGGGAGGTGCAGAATATCATCACGTCCACGCCGGGCGTCATCGGTTTCCTAGGCGATAAGGAAACCAAAACCACTAATGCCAAGCCGGTGCCGCTGTCCCTCACAGAGGTGAACCGCCTACTGGGGGTAGTAGACGAAGCAGAAGAAAAATCGGCCGAGTTGGAAACTCCCTTCGCGGTAGGCGAGCTAGTAAAGGTGATTGACGGACCATTCAACGGCTTTAGTGGCAACGTGAACGAGGTGTTCGAGGAGCGCAAAAAGCTCAATGTAATTGTCAAGATTTTCGGCCGTGCGCAGCCGGTCGAGTTAAGCTATACCCAGGTAGAGAAAGAATAGTGTTTTTCGCATTTTATTTTTCTTTTTTCGAAAAATAAAATGCGAAAAACGAATTAATAAAACGTCGTTCAGTATCCACTCCGGCTGAACGGGGCTTCCACAGGAGTATTATTTGAACTGAGGCTGACCGAGTTACGTCGATTAAGCCGCAGCTTTACAAACCAAATGGCCAAAGAAATAAGAGGTTATCTGAAGCTTCAGGTAAAGGGAGGCTCCGCGAATCCCGCGCCGCCGATTGGACCTGCGCTTGGTAGTAAGGGCTTGAATATCATGGAATTTTGCAAGCAGTTCAACGCTCGCACCCAGGATAAAGCCGGCCAAATCTGCCCCGTCCTAATTACGATGTACACCGATAAGTCTTTTGACTTCGTCATCAAGACTCCCCCGGTACCGGTTCTCCTCATGGATGCCGCCAAGTTGCAGAGCGGCTCCAAAGAGCCGAACCGTAACAAAGTGGGCTCAGTAACTTGGGACCAGGTGCGGACCATCGCTGAAACCAAAATGCCCGACCTGAACGCTTTCAAAGTGGAGTCGGCCATGAAGCAAGTAGCCGGTACGGCTCGCAGCATGGGTATCACCGTGAAGGGCACTTCGCCGTTTGCTGAATAACTAACCGGAGGATATACACAATGGCAGCAATCAGCAAAAAGCGCAAGGAAGCCCTTGCCAAACACGACCTGACGCAGGTACGCAACCTGCTCGAAGCCGCGCAAGTGGTGAAAGACATTTCCTATACCAAGTTCGACGCCTCAGTTGACATTGACGTGCGCCTGGGTGTAGACCCCCGCAAAGCTGACCAGATGGTACGCGGCGTGGCTACTCTACCCCACGGCACCGGCAAAGTAGTACGCGTACTGGCCCTCGTTACTCCTGACAAGGAGGCCGAAGCCACTGCCGCCGGCGCTGACTTTGTAGGTCTGGACGACTACATCGCCAAAATTGAGAAAGGCTGGACCGATGTGGATGTGATTATCACCATGCCTTCGGTAATGGCTAAAGTTGGCCGTTTAGGCCGGGTATTGGGTCCACGTGGCCTGATGCCGAACCCGAAGTCGGGCACAGTAACAACCGACGTAGCTAAAGCGGTGCAGGAAGTAAAGGCTGGCAAAATCGACTTCAAAGTTGATAAAACCGGTATTATTCACTGCTCGGTGGGTAAGGTTTCATTCGACCCTACCAAGTTAGCCGAAAACGCGCTGGAAGTGATTCAGACCTTGGGGCGCTTAAAGCCGTCATCGTCGAAAGGTACCTATATCCGCAGCATCACGCTCAGCAGCACTATGTCGCCGGGCGTGCCGGTGGACAGCACGGTTTCTTCTGCTAACTAATTAATCCAACCAGCCATGAATCGGGAAGAAAAGCAAGCCCTCGTGGATGAGTTGAGCGAGAAGTTTCAGTCGCACAACGCATTCTATATCGCCGATGCCTCCGGGATGTCGGTAGCGAAAATCAACGAATTCCGTCGCCTCTGCTATAACCGCGGCCTGGAGTTCAAGGTCTACAAGAACTCGTTCATCCGCAAAGCCCTAGATACCCTTGGTGGCGATACGGTGGAGATGGATGAGGCGCTGAGAGGCCAATCGGGTGTTCTGTTCTCGAAAGAGAGTGGTTCGGCTCCGGCCAAACTGCTGAAAGACTTCTACAAGTCGCAGGCCTACGGCCGGAATGTCAAGCCGAAGCCCGTTCTGAAGGGCGCTTACGTGGATGCCAGCATCTACACTGGCGCGGACCAGCTGGACACGCTCAGCACGATTAAAGGCAAGCAGGAGCTTATCGGTGAAATCATCGGCCTGCTGCAATCGCCCGCTAAGAATGTTATCTCTGCGCTTTCGAGCGGGGGTAGCAAACTGGCTGGCATCCTCAAAACGCTTTCCGAAAAAGAAGAGAATGCAGGCTAACCGCTGCTCAACTTTTTCAACTTTCAATAAATTTTCACAACCCCTTTTTACCAATCTACAGAAATGGCAGATTTGAAAGCCTTCGCTGAGCAGCTCGTTAGCCTCACCGTTAAAGAAGTAAATGAACTTGCTGGTATCCTGAAGGATGAGTACGGCATTGAGCCGGCCGCAGCCGCTCCGGTAATGATGCAAGGTGGCGGCGGTGCCGCAGCCGCTGAAGCTCCCGAGGAGAAGACATCGTTCGATGTAATCCTGAAAGCAGCCGGTGGCGCTAAGCTGGCGGTCGTGAAACTAGTAAAAGACCTGACTGGCCTGGGCCTGAAAGAGGCTAAGGAACTGGTTGACGGTGCCCCTAAGCCCGTAAAAGAGGGTGTTACTAAGGACGAGGCTGAGGCCCTGAAAAAGCAGCTCGAAGAGGCTGGCGCTGAAGTAGAAGTTAAGTAGTGCTCTTCTTTGGGAGCTTTCCCAATCCGGATTAGACCTGGCAACGCGCCAGGTCTTTTCCTGTTTGGGGCGACCAATTAGAATTTGCAACCTAAAACCACTGGTTTTGGTTGTCTCATGCTGGCCTTGTTGAAAGACGGGCGGCGTAACCTTAAACAGAAGACCTTATCACGTTAGGCAACGATTGAGTGAGTCACTCCAACCGAAACCAAATGCGATAAGGTCTTTTGCTACGCTGTTCAGCAGCAAGTAGTTAAGCACGATAAAATAGCTTACGTGTACATTTAAACTTCTTCTCCAATTGGCTACACCGAAAGCACTAGAGGCGGCCGAGGTCAAACATTTGACCGGCGCCAGTGAGCGAATCAACTTCGCCAAGATTAAGAAAGTTATTGAGTATCCGGACTTCCTGGACGTGCAGGTGCAGTCGTTCCAGGAATTCTTTCAGCTCGAAACCGCCGCCGCGAACCGGACGAACGAAGGCTTGTTCAAGGTTTTTGCTGAGAACTTCCCTATTTCGGACTCGCGTGAGAACTTCGTGCTGAATTTTATTGACTATCACGTTGACCCGCCGAAATACACGGTGGATGAGTGCATTGACCGCGGCCTGACCTACGCCGTGCCGCTGAAGGCGAAGCTGCAACTCATCTGCAACGACAAGGACAACGAAGACTTTCAAACGATTGAGCAGGAAGTTTTCCTGGGCAATATTCCGTACATGACTGAAAAAGGCTCGTTTGTAATTAACGGCGCGGAGCGCGTTATCGTATCGCAGCTGCACCGTTCGCCGGGAGTGTTTTTCGCCCAAAGCAAGCACACGAACGGTACTAAGCTGTATTCGGCCCGTATTATTCCGTTCAAAGGCTCGTGGATTGAATTTGCCACGGACGTGAACAACGTGATGTACGCTTACATTGACCGTAAGAAGAAATTCCCGGTTACTACCCTGCTACGCGCCATCGGTTATGGCACGGACAAAGACATTCTGGATTTGTTCGGGCTGAGCGAGGAAGTAAAAGCTGACAAAAAGAACCTCAAGAAAGCTGTTGGTCGCAAGCTAGCCGCCCGTGTGCTACGCACTTGGACGGAAGACTTCGTGGACGAGGACACCGGCGAAGTGGTCTCCATTGACCGTAACGAGGTATTGCTAGAGCGCGACTCAACCATCAACGAAGAGGATATTGATACTATAGTGGAAGCCGGCGCGAAGTCGGTTATTCTGCACCGGGAAAATGTGAACATCGCTGACTTCGCGATTATTTACAATACCCTCCAGAAGGACAACTCCAACTCGGAGAAAGAGGCCGTGGAGCAAATATACCGGCAGCTTCGCAACACGGAAGCCCCTGACGAAGAGACCGCACGCGACATTATCCAAAAGCTATTCTTCTCCGACAAGCGCTATGACCTCGGGGAGGTAGGGCGCTATCGGATTAATAAGAAGCTGCAAATTGGCATGGAGCAGCAGTCGCGGGTGCTGACTAATGAGGACATTGTACTCATTGTGAAGTACCTGATTGGCTTGATTAATTCTAAAGCTATTGTAGACGATATTGACCACTTGAGCAACCGCCGGGTGCGTACCGTGGGCGAGCAGCTTTACGCGCAGTTTGGCGTGGGCTTGGCTCGCATGGCACGTACTATCAAGGAGCGCATGAACGTGCGCGACAATGAGGACTTCAAGCCGGTGGATTTGATTAACGCCCGCACCTTGTCGAGCGTAATTAACTCGTTCTTCGGCACCAACCAGCTGTCGCAGTTCATGGACCAGACCAACCCGCTGGCCGAAGTGACGCACAAGCGTCGCGTATCGGCGCTTGGGCCGGGAGGTTTGAGTCGCGAGCGAGCAGGCTTTGAGGTGCGTGACGTGCACTATACGCACTACGGCCGCCTTTGCACCATCGAGACGCCGGAAGGCCCGAACATCGGCCTGATTTCGTCGCTCTGCGTGCACGCCCGCGTGAACTCGATGGGCTTCATCGAAACGCCCTACCGTACGGTAGTAAGCGGGAAGGTGGACATGAGCCCGAACGTCAAGTTTCTGACGGCCGAGGAAGAAGATACGCACCACATTGCGCAGGCCAACTCGCTGCTGAGCAACGAGGGTAAGATGACGCAGGACTTGGTTAAAGGTCGTTTTGAGGGTGACTTCCCGGTGGTAGCACCGGATGAGTACACCTATATGGACGTAGCCCCGAACCAAATTGTATCGGTGGCCGCTTCGCTGATTCCGTTCTTGGAGCACGACGATGCCAACCGTGCCCTCATGGGCTCGAACATGCAGCGCCAGGCAGTGCCACTATTGCGTCCCGAAGCTCCTATTGTGGGTACGGGCTTGGAAGGCCGTACGGCCATTGATTCACGTTCGCTCATCATCGCTGAAGGCGAGGGGGTAGTGGATTCAGTAGATGCTAACCGCATTATTATTAAGTACGACCTGTCGGAAGACGATATGGCCGTTAGCTTTGACGCGGAGCGTAAAACGTACAGTCTCATCAAGTTCCGTCGTACCAACCAAGATACCTGCCTCAATCTCACCCCGTTGGTCAAGAACGGCGAGCGCGTGAAGAAGGGCCAGGTTCTCTGTGAGGGCTACGGTACCAACCGGGGTGAACTGGCGCTGGGCCGCAATATGCAGGTAGCTTTCATGCCGTGGCAGGGCTATAATTTCGAGGATGCCATCGTCATCTCGGAGCGCGTGGTGCGCGACGACATCTTCACCTCGATTCACATTGAAGAGTTTGAACTGGAAGTGCGAGAGACCAAGCGCGGCGAGGAAGAGTTAACGTCGGAGATTCCAAACGTAAGCGAAGAAGCCGTACGTAACCTCGACGATAACGGCATCATCCGCCTCGGCGCGGAGGTGCGGGAAGGCGATATTCTCATCGGTAAGATTACGCCCAAGGGCGAAACTGACCCGACCCCGGAGGAGAAATTGCTTCGTGCCATCTTCGGCGACAAGGCCGGCGATGTAAAGGACGCTTCGCTTAAAGCGCCGCCCTCGCTGCAAGGCGTGGTAATTGGTACCAAGCTGTTCTCGCGCCCGAAAAAGGACAAGAACTTGCGGGCCAAGTCGAAGAAAGAAGTTGAAGACCTCAAGGAAGGCTACGCCCGCGAATTGCGCGGTGTGAAAGCCATCATGATTGATAAGCTGGTAGCGCTGCTGGAAGGCAAAACGAGTCAGGGTATCAAGCATCGGTTTGGGGATGACGTGCTTTCGAAAGGTGTAAAGTTTAACCGGAAGAACATCAGCGAAGCGCTGTTCCCCGACAAGAACGCTTACCGCGACGAGAGCAACTACGCCGTGCCGGAAGAAGTTAACCTCTTTAAGGACTTGCAACTCGACCATTGGACGGCTGATAATCGCGTGAACGAGATGCTGCAACAGCTCATCAAGAATTACGCGAAGCGCCGCAATACCATCACAGCCCGCTTCAAACGCGAACGCTTCACCTTGGAAGTGGGCGACGAGTTACCCGCCGGCATCGTGCAACTGGCTAAAGTCTACATTGCCAAGAAGCGCAAGTTGAAGGTGGGAGACAAGATGGCCGGTCGCCACGGTAACAAAGGGGTAGTAGCCCGCATCGTGCGCGATGAGGACATGCCCTTTCTACCCGACGGCACGCCGATGGACATCGTGCTGAACCCACTGGGTGTACCAAGCCGGATGAACATTGGTCAGATTTACGAAACGGTGCTCGGCTGGGCCGGTCTGAAAATGGGTCGCACCTACGCTACCCCTATTTTCGACGGCGCTACCGAGGACGAAGTAGCTAAGGAACTGACTGCGGCTGGCTTGCCCGACTGGGGTAGGGCCTACCTGTACGATGGCTTAAGCGGCGACCGTTTCGACCAGGCGATAACCGTGGGCGTGATTTACATGCTCAAGCTCGGTCACTTAGTGGACGATAAGATGCATGCCCGCTCCATCGGGCCGTACTCGCTCATCACGCAGCAGCCGCTGGGGGGTAAGGCGCAGTTCGGTGGCCAGCGCTTCGGCGAGATGGAGGTGTGGGCGCTGGAAGCCTTCGGTGCTTCCAACGTACTGCAGGAAATACTGACCGTGAAATCTGACGACGTGGTAGGTCGGGCCAAAGCGTATGAAGCCATCGTGAAAGGTGATGTGCTGCCCAAGCCCAATATTCCCGAGTCGTTCAACGTGCTTATCCACGAATTGCGTGGTTTAGCACTAGAGATTTCGCTGGATTAAGTTGGTTAGTTGAGGCCGCTGGCTGCTGGAATATATTCGGCGGCCGGCGGCTTAAGCTAGGTTTCTAGTAAGCATTTGCTATTCAGCTAAATAAGTGCACCAGACCTGGCAGCGATTACCAAACCAGAAGAATAGTAGTTTATCCCTTTAGCCCAACCTCACGACACCCCTACTCCGAGACAGGTCAGGGTAGCATAAGGTGGGACGGCTTATATTATATAAAGTAGCAAAGACCTAGCGAAAACCTACTGCGCGGCGTACCTGTCTGACCCGCAGAGCACTTTTTGTAGTGTCGAACTGTTAGAGGAAATTCTAGCAGGTTAAAAATAACCGCTAAAACCATCGTCAATGGCTTTTGCAAAAAATAAGAAATTAGTACAGGACTTTTCTAAGGTCACTATCTCGCTCGCCTCGCCCGAAGCAATTCTGGAGCGTAGCACTGGTGAAGTAGTGAAACCCGAAACAATTAACTATCGCACGTACAAGCCCGAGATGGGTGGCCTGTTCTGCGAGCGGATTTTCGGGCCGGTAAAGGACTGGGAATGCCACTGCGGTAAATACAAGCGCATCCGCTACAAGGGCATCATCTGCGACCGTTGCGGCGTGGAGGTGACTGAGAAGAAGGTGCGCCGTGAGCGCATGGGCCACATCGAATTGGTGGTGCCCGTAGCCCACATCTGGTACTTTAAGAGCCTGCCGAATAAAATCGGCTACTTGCTGGGAATGCCCACTAAAAAGCTCGACCAGATTATTTACTATGAGCGCTACGTGGTGGTGCAGCCCGGCGTGCAGGGCGAAGAAGGTGTGCAACAGCTCGACTTCCTCACCGAAGACGAGTACCTGGACATCATCGACAAGCTGCCCCGCGAAAACCAGATGCTGCCCAACGATGACCCGCAAAAGTTCATCGCCAAAATGGGAGCCGACGCGCTGCAAATGCTGCTGGAGCGCATCAACCTCGATGAGTTGAGCTACTCGCTCCGCGACTCGGCCGCGCACGAAACTTCGCAGCAGCGTAAGGCTGAGGCGCTGAAGCGTTTGCGCGTGGTAGAAGCGTTCCGCGATGCGGCGACCCGCGTGGAAAATCGCCCCGAGTGGATGGTTATCCGCATGGTACCCGTGATTCCGCCGGAGCTACGCCCGCTGGTGCCGCTGGATGGCGGCCGCTTCGCTACCTCGGACTTGAATGACTTGTATCGTCGCGTTATCATTCGTAATAACCGCCTCAAGCGCCTGATTGAAATCAAAGCGCCGGAAGTGATTTTGCGCAATGAGAAGCGCATGCTACAAGAAGCCGTGGATTCGCTCTTCGACAACTCGCGCAAGGTAAATGCCGTGCGCGCCGAAGGCAACCGGGCCCTCAAGTCGCTGTCTGACATGCTGAAAGGCAAGCAGGGCCGCTTCCGCCAGAACCTGTTGGGTAAGCGCGTGGACTACTCGGGCCGTTCGGTTATCGTAGTAGGCCCCGAGTTGAAGCTGCACGAGTGCGGCTTGCCCAAGAACATGGCGGCCGAGCTGTTTAAGCCGTTCATTATCCGCAAGCTTATTGAGCGCGGGATTGTGAAGACGGTGAAATCGGCCAAGAAAATTGTGGACCGCAAGGATGCCGTGGTATGGGATATTCTGGAGAACGTGCTGAAGGGCCACCCCGTGCTTCTCAACCGGGCGCCTACCCTCCACCGTTTGGGTATCCAGGCGTTCCAGCCGCGCCTCATCGAGGGCAAGGCTATCCAACTGCACCCACTTGTTTGTACGGCTTTTAACGCTGACTTCGACGGTGACCAGATGGCCGTGCACGTGCCCCTCGGGCCGGCCGCTATTCTGGAGGCTTCGATGCTGATGCTGGCCTCGCACAACATCTTGAACCCGGCCAACGGCGCGCCAATTGCGGTGCCGTCGCAGGATATGGTGCTTGGGCTGTACTACGTGACCAAGGGTAAGCGCTCGACTGAGGACGAGAAAATTCAGGGTGAGGGCCGCGTATTCTACTCCGATGAGGAGGTAGTAATCGCCCTTAACGAGAAGCAGCTTTCTAAGCACGCTTACATCAAGGTGCGCACGATGGTGCGCGACGAGAACGACGACTTGGTGCAGAAGACTATCGAGACCGTTGCCGGCCGCGTACTCTTCAACCAGCTCATTCCGGCCGAAGTCGGCTTTGTGGACGAACTGCTGACCAAGAAAAAGCTTCAGCAGATTATCTCGCTGGTGTTCAAGCGCACCGGCATGGCCCGCACCGCGCAGTTCCTGGACGACATCAAGACTCTTGGCTTCCAGTCGGCCTACAAAGGCGGCTTGAGTATGGGTCTGGGTGATATCCAGATTCCGAAGGAGAAGGATATTCTCATCAAGCAGGCGCAGGCCGACGTAGCTGCCGTAATGCAGAACTACCAGATGGGTCTGATTACGAACAACGAGCGCTACAACCAGGTAATTGACATCTGGACCCGTATCAACTCGCAGATTACGGAGACACTCATGGGCCGCCTTGAAAAGGAGGACCAGGGTTTCAACTCCATTTACATGATGATGCACTCGGGCGCTCGCGGTTCGCGGGAGCAGATTCGCCAGCTCGGCGGGATGCGCGGCCTGATGGCCAAGCCACAGAAGTCGCTGCAAGGCTCGGTAGGCGAGATTATTGAGAACCCGATTCTGTCGAACTTCAAAGAAGGTCTGGATGTAATCGAGTACTTTATCTCGACGCACGGTGCCCGTAAAGGTCTGGCTGACACGGCTATGAAGACGGCTGACGCTGGCTATCTAACCCGTCGTCTGGTGGACGTATCGCAGGACGTTATCGTGAACGAGCCGGATTGCGGCACGTTGCGCGGTACCGAAACCTTCGCCCTCAAGGATAACGAGGATATTGTGGAGCCGCTCTCCGAGCGTATCCTTGGCCGCACGGCCGTGCACGATATCATAGACCCGCTAACCGAAGAGCTGATTCTGACCGCTGGCCAGCAAATCACGGAGGAAATTACCCGCCGCATTGATGCGACCAGCATTGAGTCGGTGGAGATTCGCTCGGTGCTGACTTGCGAAAGCAAGCGCGGCATTTGCGCCAAGTGCTACGGCCGTAACCTGGCGACTGGCCGCATGGTACAGAAGGGCGAGGCCGTGGGCGTTATCGCGGCGCAGTCTATCGGCGAGCCCGGTACGCAGCTGACGCTCCGTACGTTCCACGTGGGCGGTACGGCCTCTAATATTGCTGTGGAAGCTAATATCCGCGCCAAGTTCTCAGGCGTAGTTGAATTCGAGGATATTCGGGCCGTAGCTGGGGTCAACTCCGAAGGTGGAAAAACCAACGTGGTGATGGGCCGCTCGGGTGAGATTCGGATTGTGGAGAAAGGCACCGGTAAGGTGTTCATTTCCAATCACGTTCCCTACGGCTCATTCCTACTGGTAAAAGAAGGCCAAGAGGTAGAGAAAGGAGTGGAGCTGGTTAATTGGGACCCGTACAACGCTGTTATTCTGGCTGAGTTCGACGGTACTATTCAGTACGATGCCCTCACTGAAGGCATTACTTACCGCGAGGAAACCGACGAACAGACGGGCTTCCGCGAGAAGGTAATCGTAGAGTCGAAAGACAAAGCGCAGAACCCGTCGGTACTGTTGCACCCCGCAAAGGGTGCGGATGCCGATTCGCAGAAATCGTACAATATGCCGGTAGGCGCGCACTTGAACGTCGAAAACGGCGTGAAAGTGAAGGCTGGCCACATCTTGGCCAAGATTCCGCGGGCCGTGGGCAAAACCCGTGATATCACAGGCGGCCTACCCCGTGTAGTGGAACTGTTCGAGGCGCGTAACCCGTCGAACCCGGCCGTCGTGTCGGAAATTGATGGGGTAGTGACCTACGGCTCGGTAAAGCGTGGCAACCGTGAAATCTTCGTAGAGTCGAAAGACGGTGTAAAGCGCAAGTATATGGTGCCGCTGTCGAAGTTTATCCTCGTGCAGGACAACGACTTCGTGCGGGCCGGCTCGCCGCTCTCCGACGGTGCCATTACCCCGAGCGATATCCTGAACATTCAGGGTCCCAGCTCGGTGCAGCAGTACCTCGTGAACGAGATTCAGGAAGTGTACCGCTTGCAGGGCGTGAAAATCAACGACAAGCACATTGAAGTCATTGTTCGCCAGATGATGCAGAAGGTGCTCGTAATGGACGCCGGCGACACTAGTTTCCTCGAAAACCAACTCGTGGACAAAGTACTGCTGATGGAGGAAAACGACGTGGTAATTGATATGAAAGTCGTAATGGATGCTGGCGATTCGTCAGAGCTACGGCCCGGTCAGATTATCTCTTCCCGCAAGCTGCGCGACGAAAACTCGTCGCTTCGCCGCCGTGACCTCAAGCTTGCCGAAGTGCGCGACGCGCAGCCGGCTGTTTCGCGGCCTACCCTCCAGGGTATCACGCAAGCTTCGCTGGGCACGGCCTCGTTCATCTCGGCCGCTTCCTTCCAGGAAACGACTAAGGTGCTAAGCGAAGCCGCTATCCGCGGAAAGGCCGACGAACTGCTAGGCCTGAAGGAGAACGTGATTGTCGGTCACCTCATCCCGGCCGGCACCGGCCTGCGTGAATATCAGGGCATCGAGGTTTCCTCGAAGGAGGAGTATGCTACCCGCCAAGCCGCGCAAGCAGCCGAGCAGGCAGTTCCTACCCCAGCTAAACGCCCCAGCCGCGCCAAGCGTGAGACGACGGTGCAGGAATAACGATTGACGTAGGTTTGTAAAAGCAAAACCCCCGGTTGGCGTGCGCTGGCCAGGGGTTTTTGTTTGATTATCTCTAGTCAATAAAAAACCCAGTTGTCATGTCAAGTACTTGGTGGCTAAAGTTTTCGATTAGACTGACGATAAACGTTGTCGTATTTTTAGGGTTTGGTATACTATCTACCGCAACTGGTCTTTGGGCAGTAGAAGCGTTTAATAATTTTCAACCACAGAGGTATCACTTACAGACAGGAACTGCTTGTTTAATTATCTGTTTGATATGCGTGTTTATATGCTATGCAGCCATCTATTCTGTAGTGCGCCTGTGGCGGACACGCTTCAATAAATAATATGCAACCCAACCAACCCCTCAACCCTGACCCCAACGCCCTCAACATTGAGTTGAGCGAAGCCATTGCTGAAGGCGAGTACGCCAATCTGGCCCTGATTGCCCATAGTAGTAGCGAGTTCGTAGTGGACTTCATTCGCCTGCTACCGGGCGTGCCCAAGGCCAAGGTTAAGGCCCGCATTATCCTCACACCCGAGCACGCTAAGCGCCTGCTATCGGCGTTGGAAGAGAATATCCAGCGCTTCGAGCAGAGCTACGGCCCGATTAAGATGCACCAAGATGCACCGCAGTACCCGATGAACTTCGGCGGCGCGGTGGGGGAGGCGTAAGGCTCAGGATATGGCAGGGGGTAGGGCAGCACCAGAAGATTAACTTTTTCCGGAAGTTTGCTATTGCCAAACCAATTTCGTACCTTTGCAGGCCTGAAAATTTGGGAGCAAACGGCTCCTGTTCAACCAATCGCTAAATGCCAACCATCAACCAACTAGTACGGAAAGGCCGGGAAGCGTTGACTACCAAGTCAAAGTCGCCCGCTCTTGATTCGTGCCCGCAGCGTCGGGGCGTATGCACTCGCGTGTATACCACCACGCCTAAGAAGCCGAACTCGGCTATGCGCAAAGTGGCCCGTGTGCGCCTTACCAACGGTAAGGAAGTGAACGCATACATTCCCGGTGAAGGCCACAACCTCCAGGAGCACAGCATCGTGCTCATTCGCGGAGGCCGGGTAAAAGACCTGCCAGGCGTGCGCTACCACATCATCCGTGGTGCCCTCGACACGGCTGGGGTAAGCGGCCGCTTGCAGCGCCGCTCCAAGTACGGCGCCAAGCGCCCGAAGCCCGGTCAGCCCGCCGCAGCCGCTGGTAAAGGTGGCAAGGGCGCACCCGCTAAAAAGAAGTAATTTATTAGTTGTCAGTTGCTGAGTAAAAGGGGGGTAGGGCACCAGTTGCCCCGCACCTTTTTACTTGGCAGCTAACAACTGACAACTATATAAACCATGCGCAAGTCAAAACCCAAAAAGCGGATTCTCCTGCCGGACCCCAAGTTCAAGGAGACGCTCGTGACCCGTTTCGTCAACTACATGATGTATGACGGGAAGAAAAACCTGGCCTACACCATCTTCTACGATGCCGTAGAGCAGGTAGAAACCCGCACCAAGGAAAGCGGCCTCGAAATGTGGCGCAAAGCGTTGAACAACGTAATGCCGACCGTAGAGGTGAAGAGCCGTCGCGTAGGTGGCGCTACTTTCCAGGTGCCGATTGAGGTGCGCGCCGACCGCCGCATCGCCGTGGGCTCGAAGTGGCTGATTCAGTACGCGCGTCGCCGCGGCGAAAAAACCATGAAGGACAAGCTGGCCGGCGAAATCATCGCCGCTGCTAAAGGCGAAGGTGCTGCCGTCAAGAAGAAAGACGACACCCACCGCATGGCCGAGGCGAACAAAGCCTTCTCGCACTTCCGATTCTAATCAGGTGCGAATGAGCGAATGAGTGAATGGGTGAGTGGTTTCGGAAGCGGAACTGTTCAGCCGGTTCACTCATTCGCTTGTTCACTAAATCATTCACTGTAATGGCAGTCAACAAAGAGCTACAATACCTGCGCAATATTGGCATCATGGCCCACATTGACGCGGGCAAGACGACCACTTCGGAGCGTATTCTGTACTACACCGGCAAAACCCACAAGATTGGGGAGGTGCACGACGGAGCCGCGACGATGGACTGGATGGAGCAGGAGCAGGAGCGCGGTATTACCATTACCTCGGCGGCCACCACTACCTTTTGGAACTACCCAACGGATGCGCAGGGCAACTCGATTCCCGACACGCACCAGTATAAAATCAATCTCATTGACACCCCCGGTCACGTGGACTTTACGGTGGAAGTGGAGCGCTCGCTGCGCGTGCTTGATGGGGCCGTGGCCCTGTTCTGCGCCGTATCGGGGGTAGAGCCGCAGTCGGAAACGGTGTGGCGGCAGGCTGACAAGTACAGCGTGCCCCGCATCTGCTTTGTGAACAAGATGGACCGCGCTGGCGCGGACTTTTTCAAGGCTGTTGCTGAAATCAAGGATAAACTCGGTGCGAATCCAGTGCCGCTGCAAATCCCGATTGGCGCGGAGGATACCTTCAAGGGCGTGGTTGACCTCCTCACGGGCAAAGCCATTGTGTGGGACGACGCGACTGAGGGCAAGTCGTACAACGAAGTGCCAGTTCCCGAAGACCTCGTGGACACGGTAGCCGAGTGGCGCGAGAAGCTTATCGAGAGCGTAGCCGAGTACGACGATACTTTGATGGAGAAATTCTTCGAGGACCCGGAAAGCATTACCCGCGAAGAAATGATGGTCGTTATCCGCAAAGCGGTGATTGACATGAAGTTCTCGCCCGTATTGTGCGGCTCGGCCTTCAAGAATAAGGGTGTGCAGACGATGCTGGATGCCGTAATGGCCTACCTACCTTCGCCGCTTGATATGCCTGCCGTTATTGGTACTAACCCCGACACCGGGGCGGAAGTAGAGCGTCATCCCGATAATACGGAGCCGTTCACCGCGCTGGCATTCAAAATTGCAACCGACCCTTACGTGGGCCGCTTGTGCTTCTTCCGCTGCTATTCGGGCGTGCTGAATGGTGGTTCGTATGTACTGAACAACCGCACTGGTAAGAAGGAGCGGATTTCGCGCCTCATGCAGATGCACTCCAACAAGCAAAACCAAATCGACAGCATTCAGGCTGGCGATATTGCGGCGGGCGTTGGTTTCAAGGACATCAAGACCGGCGACACGCTGACTGACGAGAAGCATCCGGTGGTGCTGGAGTCGATGTCGTTCCCGGAGCCGGTAATCGGCTACGCGATTGAGCCTAAGACGCAGGCCGACGTGGATAAGATGGGTATGGCTATCGCCAAACTCATTGAGGAGGACCCTACCCTCCGCGTGAACACGGATGAAGAAACCGGCCAGACCGTATTGCGCGGTATGGGCGAGCTTCACCTAGAGATTATCATCGACCGGATGCGTCGTGAATTCAAGGTTGAAATTAACCAGGGTGCCCCGCAGGTAGCCTATAAGGAGATTCTGACCAAGAAAGTAGACCACCGCGAAACGTACAAGAAGCAGACTGGTGGCCGCGGTAAATTCGGCGACATCGTGTTTGAGTTGGGTCCGAAAGAGACCGAGCCCGAAAAGCCCGGCTTCGAGTTCGACAACGCCATCGTGGGCGGCGTAATCCCCCGCGAATTCATTCAGCCCATTCAAAAAGGCTTTGAGGAGGCGATGAAGCAGGGTCCGCTGGCCGGCTTCCCGATTGAAGGCATGAAAGTGCGCTTGTACCACGGCTCTTTCCACGACGTTGACTCGGACGCCCTGTCGTTTGAACTCGCCGCCCGTGGTGGTTTCCGCGAGGCTGCCCGCAAGGCTGGTCCGAGGTTGCTGGAACCCATCATGGCCGTCGAAGTAGTTTGCCCCGACGAGTACACCGGCCCGGTAACCGGCGATTTGAACCGTCGCCGTGGTCTGATGAAAGGCATGGATACCAAGGGCGGTGCCCAAGTTATCAAAGCTGACGTGCCCCTGTCGGAGCTGTTTGGCTACGTAACCGACTTGCGCACGCTGTCGTCGGGCCGCGCCTCGGCTTCGCTGACCTTCTCGCACTACGAAATGGTGCCGCAAAACATGGCGGATGCCATTATTGCCAAAGTAAAGGGTAGCAAATAGTTTTTTCTCAGCTTGTCATAACCTGAGGCAATCGGCCTCTTCCAACCATGAACCAGAAAATCAGAATCAAGCTGAAAAGCTACGACCACAACTTGGTCGATAAGTCGGCCGAGAAAATCGTGAAAGCGGTGAAGGCGACCGGTGCCATCGTGAGCGGCCCCATTCCGCTGCCTACGGAAAAAGAGAAGTACACCGTGCTGCGCTCGCCCCACGTGAACAAGAAGAGCCGGGAGCAATTCCAACTCTGCACTTACAAGCGTCTGGTGGACATTTTCTCGACCAGCAGCAAGACGGTGGACGCGCTGATGAAGCTGGAACTGCCCAGCGGCGTTGACGTGGAAATCAAAGTCTGAGGTTAGCCCAGAAGCTTGAAAGGCCCCGCCGGAATGTCCGGCGGGGCTTTTTAATGCTCTTAAGCTATTCCAGTACTACCGTGCGGGTGGCTACGCCGTCGGCGTACTCCACTCGCAGCAGGTACATGCCGGGGGGTAGGGCAGCTGTGTTGAGCGTTAGGTCTAGTCGGGAAGCGGGCTGGTTAAGTACTATTTCACCAAGGGTATTGAGTAGCAGTACTTGCTGGGGCCGGGCGGCGGCCGTAAGTGACAGGTGCAGCACGTCGTGCGCCGGTACGGGCCAAGCCTCCAGGCTGGCACTGCTACGCTTGGCTGGGGTGGTTGCCAAGGGAGTAGGGACCAGTAGCCGAACGAGCCCCGTCGCGGGCTGGCCACCGGCTGCTGAAAAGTAGCCACCCACTAAGGTGGTGCCATCGGGCTGAACGACCACGCTATTCACTTCATTGTAGCCATAGGCAGCGGAAGTGTTTGCAATGAATGTAGTTGAAAAAGAAGGGTCCAACTGGCCGTTAGCCTCCAGCCGCGCCAGTGCCGTGACGGGTGAGCTGAAGCTGGAGATGGAGCTTTGCCGCATGTGGCCACCTACCAGCAGCCGGCCGTTGCTCTGCGCTGCCACCGTGGCTACCCCCGATTCAGGGTCTGCGGGTCCTGGAATAGACTGAAAGGGGGTAGCAAATCCAGCTACGCTAGTGCCAGTTGCCGTGAGACGCCCTAGTACTTGGTTGGAGCTAAATACGCCGCTCGTTACGTAACCTCCCGCAGCGGGCACTTGAAAAACACCTTCCAAGTGAATATTGGTGGCAGGAGCTAATGGCGAGTAAGCAAAGGTTGGGTCGGGTGCGCCATTTGCTAGTAGGCGCTCAATAGTCTGGCTATAGGGGTAGTTGGTGGAGTTAGAAGCTGACACCGCACATACAATAGCGCCATTAGCCTGCACCAATCCGCTGTAAACAACCGGTTGGTTGGCTGGTGGCGAGAAGCTGGGGTCCACGCTGCCCGTAGCAGTGAGGCGAGTAAGGTTGGTCTTGCCCGCTACATCCGTTAAGCTTCCGCCTACCAGTATTTGCCCACTAGCTTGCTCGGCTAGTAGCCGAATGCCGCCTAGCGTAATGGCCGGGACAAAACTGGCGTCGGGCGTGCCGGTAGTAGTGAGCCGTGAAAAGAACGGCACATTGCTGCCGCCAATGTTAGAGGAGGCGGTGGAGCCAGCTAGCAGTAGTTGCCCATCGGCTTGAATAGCGGCGGCCGATAGGTCTAGGGTGGCGCTGGCAGGCTGCCGCCAAGAGAAGGACACGTCGGGCTGCCCAGTG
The DNA here is from genome assembly GCF_020012125.1 of Hymenobacter psoromatis. NCBI lineage: Bacteria > Pseudomonadati > Bacteroidota > Cytophagia > Cytophagales > Hymenobacteraceae > Hymenobacter > Hymenobacter psoromatis. The sequence goes on along the minus strand of NZ_JAIFAG010000001.1, from coordinate 3,772,666 downwards.
GGCAGCAAGCGCGCTACGCAATCAGTTAGGTGGCCATCTACAGTGTTAAAAGCACCGGTGAGTACCAACTTGCCATCTGCTTGGCGCAAAATATTTTGCACGCGGCCAGGCTCTTGCAGCAGCGGAGCAAAGCTGGCGTCGAGCGCCCCGCTCGGCTGCAACAACGCCAGCGTGCGGCGCTGCCCATCAAAGTTGTGAAAGCTACCCCACGTCAGCAGGGTGCCGTTGGCCTGGCTGCGAATAGTAGCTAACGTGAAATCGGGCCCGCTGCCCGGCTGAAAGGTGGGGTCGAGGGCACCGCTGGGTAGCAGGCGCACGAGTTGGTCGCGAAAGGGATAATTGGTTATCGTGCCATTGGCGCTAGATGCATAAGTATCAAAAAGCGCCACGATTTGGCCACCAGGCTGCACGGCCAGGCGCGAGCAACTGCGGGGTAGCAGGCTGGCGTCGAGCGCGAAAGTTGGGTCGAGGGCACCCGTTGGCAAAAGGCGAAAAACGGCTTGCTTCCGGCCACCTACCACATTTATAGCTTCGCCTCCCACCAGCAGTGCCCCGTTTGCGTCGAGGGCAATGGTATTGAGGTAGAGTCGGTTGTTTGTGTACGCCGCAGGGTGGTAGCTGGCGTCGGTGCTGCCATCGGCATTGAGCCGCGCAAAAAAGAAAGCTTGGTTGCCATTTACCTGGCTTAAATCTCCGCACAAGATGATTTTGCCATCGGGCTGCAAAAGCATCTGTGGGTTTTGCGAAAATGTTTGCAGCGTTGTCGTGAAGCTGGGGTCACGAGAGCCATCGGGCAGCAGGCGGTATAGCTCGGCATTGCTGCTGTTAAAGGAGCCTAGCAGCAGCACGCGGCCGTCGGGCTGCGCCAGGGCCTGGGCCACGCCGGGGTAGGGGCCCAGCGGCGCGAGCGTGAACGTCGGGTCCAGCGTGCCATTGGCGTTGAGCCGGAAGAGGTTGTTGCGCTGCGTGGCCCCGGCCAAGTAGTTGCCCAGCACCAGCAGCTGGCCGTTGGCCAGCGGGTATACCTTACGGGCCTGCACCGCGGCTCCGCTCAGGTTTTGCTGAAAGCCGGCATCTATCGCACCTGTGGCATCGAGGCGAATCAAGTGGGCAATGGGCTAGCCATTTACCCGCGTGAAAGTGCCCGCCACCACATACTGGCCATCCGCTTGCCGGGCCGCGTCATTCACCGTAGCCTCCCGGTAAATGGCCGGAATGTGAAAGGCTGGGTCCAGCACCTGGGCCGGCAGCAGGCGCGGCAGCCCCAGCTACAAGGCCAGCAGCAGGGTAGGGTAACGCAAAAATATGGTCATAAGAAACAGCGTTGCTGAAAAACAGATTGCCAAAGGATTTTTATAATTGCCGGATAAACCGTACGGCATCGGTCTCACTCACAGCGAAGACGTTAGGCGTAAGACCTCTCCCACTTTGCACAATAAATTGCTGAGCGCCAAAGTATAACTGTCCACCAACAGACTGAAGGACAATAATCTGCATAGTCGCGCCCAGCGGTAGGGTAGCCTGCCAGTGCGTTTCGTCGTTGCTGGTGGGCACGAGGCGCAAAAGGCCAGTAGCCCCTACCGGCCGCACATACACTCGCGTTTCGCCAGCAGTCGTGGCTGGAGTAGCTATTGTTATGGTTGGTAGGTCAGGGGTGTCGTAGGCTGCCCAAGGGTGGGCAATGCTCCACCAGCCTACCGAGTCGGCCGGGATGGTAGCCCGGTAGAACTTCGTCATCGTTTGGACTGCCGGGTAGGCCGCCGAGGTTTGCCACCCTTGCAACGTGCCTTGCGTTACGGGCTGCTGCCAGAGCTGCTGCCGCTGCGTAGAATCCTGGCCGCTCAGCTTGGGTACCAGCAGTACGGGTAAGGAAGAAGCACTACTACTAGGGACAAGTCGCGTCGTGAGTTGCTGCACCTGAATATTGAATTCGCCACTTGAAATCAATAGATTTTGAGTCCCGTATGGACGGGTTGGCATATCGGCCAGCACCATATCCGGCACGGTGTATAGCTCCAGAACCCGCAATAAAGCTGAGTCGCGGGCCGGTGTGCCGTTAGGTAGGTTAAAGTAATTGGCCGGAAAAGTCAGTTTTGCACCTCCCCAAGTGTTAACAGTCTGGAAGTTTCCTAAATTAAAGCCATAATACTGAGGACGAGGACTGTAGCGGCGCGTAAACTCGGCTAGTGACAAGTCGGAAGTAGGCGGCGAAGGCGCTACTGGCGTGACGGGCGGCGTTGGCGGCTGGCAAGCTATAGGGTCGTCTTTGCGGCAGCTAGTTGCCAGCAGTAGCCCGGCCATGCCGAGCAAAAGAAAGCGTTTCATAGAAAAGTAAAAAAAGGAGGAAAAAAAGAGAGTAGCTCGAAATGAAGCTACCGGCCGGCCCTACTTCCCTAGCGGATATCCCAGGAAAAACCAGTCAGCAGGCCCAGGCTGAAGGGTTGGCGCGGTGAAAATCCCGCGCCCGGCCGCACGAACGGGCTGAGCACGTAGCGCCCGGTGGGCTGCACCACCCACTGCCAGCGCGAGGCCGGGCCGCCCACGCGGTAGCGCAAATCGAGCCCCAGGCTCAGGGCCAGGCTCCAGGGGCGGTAAAGGCTATCCGGGGCGGTATAGGTCTGCTGCTGGCAGCCGCAGTTGCTGCCCTCGGTGCTGCGGCCGCCCCGGTACCAGCCCACCTCGGCCCCGAGTAGCAGCGCCTTGGCCAGCCGGCCCCGCGGCGCACCCAGCGCGTAGCTCAGCTGCGCGGGCAGCGTCAAGAGTCGGTAGGTATCGCGCTGGTGAATGGGAGCCGAGCCAGAATCGGCGGGCTGTAAAGCCAGGCGGGTTGCGTATTCCTGATAGCCTACCCCCACGGCCAGCGCCCAGCGGCCCGACAGCACCCGCCGCGCCTGCACTTGCGCCCCCAGCCCGGCGGCGGGCCGCTCCAGGTGGGCAAAATCGGGGTAGCCGGTGGTAGTGACCGGGGCGGGGCCGATGGTGCGGTAGCTGAGCGTGGGCCCCGCCAGCGCCAGCAGGGACCAGCGCCGCACCGGGGGGTAGGGCATGCGCGGCGAGTCGGCCCCCGCCACCAAGGGCGCGGGCAGCCCCAGGCGCGGCATTAAGCCCAAAACAGTCCTAGCAAGCGTAAGAGAATCAACGGCTTGCCCAGAATGAGATAGGCTTGTGCTTGCCGCAGTTGTTACCTGGGAGCGCGAATTCTGTCCCGAAAGCAATGACTGACTGGTACTAGCTATTCTAACTATTCTAAAATTATCGGCGGAAGGTTTGCGCCGTTTAGCCGTCAGACGGGAATTTTGTGCCAGCAAAGATTTTTCCGAATCAAAAGCTACTTGGTGCCGGCCGTGGTGGGCAGCGCGCGGGGGTAGGGCACTGCGCGCGGGCCGGGGCTGGGCGGCAAGCCGCCGTGCCAATTGCCCACGCCGTGCAAACGGCCCCCGGCTGGTTGTTTCACTTGGCGACTGCTCCTCACGCAGAGGGGTAGGGAACTTGGTTCGGCGGCTACTGCCTGCCACTATTAATAGCTTCTGTTTCTGCGTGGCCTGCTGGCTCTGCGTAGCGCCCTGGCCGCGCCGCGCCAGGGAAGTAGCCCGGTCAGTTGGCCTGGCCGGACTGCCACTAGCTGCCCGGCTCGCCAGCGGGGAAGAAGGCAGCGTGGCTCCTACCCTGGCCGGGGAACTGGCAGTAGCGCGGGTTGAGGAAGAATTCTGATTAGATGAAAAGTTCTGATTATCAGTGTTTAATGAAGAAATTGCGCGCTGCGATTTGGTGCTGCCAGCGGTAGTGGTCTGGCTGCCAGCCGGAGTAGCCGGCCGGGTTTTCCCCATTATAGTACCAGCCGCCAGCGGTTGGCTGGCTGGCCGTGCCCGGCGCACGAGTAGCCCGGTAGTGGCCAGCAGCCCCAGCAGCACGGCCAGTAGCGGTAGCAGCCGGCGGGGCCGCCGCCACCAGGGCTGCGCCGCCACTGCCGCGGGCAGGCGCTGCCGAATGCCGGCCCAGGCATCCGGCGGCGGGGCCGCGCCGTAGTCGCCCAGGCGCTGCCGCAATGCGGTCAGCAATGGGTCGCTGGCGTCATCATCGGGGCGGTTAGGGGTGGGGTTTTCGTTCATGACGAGGACGAGGAGAGCTTGGAATGAGCCAGACCGATGCGGGAGGCAAGCAGCTGGCGGGCGCGAGCCAGCTGCGACTTGCTCGTGCCCTCCGAGATGCCCAGCAGCTGCCCGATTTCGGAATGCGAGTAGCCTTCAATGGCGTAGAGATTGAGCACGGCGCGGTAGCCGGGGGGTAGGGCCGCTAGGTGCCGGAGCAAATCGGCGACGGCAAGCTGGTCGAGGGCCGACGGGTCGGCGCTGGGTAGGTGGGCGGCGGAGCCGTCAAGGTCGGCGGCCCCGCCGCTGGTGGGGTGGCGCAGGCGGTGCTGCTCCACGGCGTGCAGGGCAGTGTGCACGGCAATGCGCCGCGCCCACGCTTCAAAGGGGCCATCGCCCCGGTACTGGTCGAGGCGGGTAAAGATTTTGACAAACGTGTTTTGCAGTGCGTCTTCCGCCTCCATCCGGCTGGGGCAGTAGCGCAGGCACACGCCCATCAGGCCATAGGCCAGCTGGTTGTAGAGTTGCAGCTGCGCCGCTTCCTCACCCCGGCGGCACGCCGCCAGTAAGGCTTCAGAAATGACAGCAACAGCCATACGCAATACTAATCGACGACTGGCCCGGTAGCGGCGGCGTTCGGGGGCTTGACCGGCCACCCGGCGCGGCGGTTGCATTAGCCTTAAAAAAATACCGATGACTTACGCTAAGTCATCGGTATAAAGCTAAAAGGATGGTGAAGCCGCTGGTGTTTTGAGCCCGCAGAAGCCGCTGAGGCTTGCGCAGAGGAAGCAGAAGCAGGCGGCGCTTTAGGCAGCTACAGCTTCTCTTCTAGCCACAAAAAGCCCGCTGCCAGCAAAAACAGCCCGAAAAACCAGCCCGCCGGCCACGGCTCTCGCACTAGGATGGTAGCCAGTGGCAGCTCCCTACCCCTGGCGGCGCGGGTAGCCAGCGCCAGCTCATTCTCCCGTAAAATAGGCCCGCGCCAGGCCGCTGAGTCGTACACGTAGAAGCTGTGCACCGTGCGGCCCGGCCCGCGCACCTGGTGCCAGCCCGCCGTGCTGGGCCAGTATTCGGCGGTGCTCCACTCGGGCAGGCGGGTGTCCTGGGCCAGGGCCAGGGCCACGGCGTGGCCGCCCGCCAGGGCTTGCGCCGTGGGCAGGGGGGTAGGGCGCGGCCCGGCCAGCCGCAGCGTGAGGGGCTGGCGCGGATGCGGCCAGCGGCTCAGCACCTGCCAGGTGGCGGCGGGCGCGGGCGGCGGCGTGGCGGCCGTCAGCAGCTGGCTCCAAAAGGAGACGTAGGCCGCCGACTGCCCCTGCAAGGCCCAGCGGAAGGTTTCGGGCACTACTGACACCACGACCGCGCCCAGGCCGTAGCGCCGGCCGGCCGCCACCAGCTCCCCGCCGGGCCCGGTGATGAGCGGCCGCAGCGCCGCCCCCGGCCGCAGCCGCGCCGGCAGCAGCGCCCGCACCGATGCCGGGGCATCAGGCCAGGCCAGCGGCTGGGCCGTGGCCCCGGCCACCGGCAGCGGCTGCACTACAAAGTCGGCGCGGGCGGGTACGGCCGCCGGCAGGGGGGTAGGGTCGGCGAGCAGCACCAGGCCCAGGCGGCCCTGCTGCACGGCGGCGCGCAGCGTCTGGCTTTCGCCGGGGGGTAGGGCGGCCAGGGTGGCGGCATCGGCCACCACCACGGCGTAGCGGGCCAGCAACGCCGGCGTGAGGTGGTCGAGCGGCTGCGGCGGCTGGTTCACGAATTCGGTCTGCACTAGGCTGCGGCTTACGGTGGTGCGCAGGGCCACGGCCCGGCCCTGGGCGACCAGGCTGTTTTTCAAAAATTTAAATTCGAAGCCCGGCACGGCGGCTAGCAGCAGCACGGCCGGCTTGGGCGTCGTGGTGATTTCCAACGGCAGCGGCTCCGTAGCCACGCTGCCCGCGCGGCGCAGCACCACGGCGTAGCGCGTCAGCCCGGCCACTCTGGGCTGGTAGCTGAGGTGAAAGCTACCCCCGGCCGCCAGCCGCACCGAGTCGCGCCCAGCGCCTTCGGCTTGCAGGCTAACCCAGGCGGGGCCGTCGCCTACCACCGCGCCTTCTACCTCAAAGCGCTGGCCCAGCGTGAGTTGCCGCGCCCAGTTAGCAGCCGCAAAGCCAACGTATTCCGGGCCAGCGTGGCGCACCACGGGCACCGCGCCCAGCGCCGGCAAATCGGCGGGGGGTAGGCCCGCGCCCAGCAGGTGCAGGCGGCGCAAGGCGGGGCGCTGCTCGGCCAGGGCCAGCAGGCTGCCCAGCGCCTTGGCGCGGGCGGGCGGCGGCGTGCCATAGGCCCAAACGGGCGTGCCCCGCCCCAACCGGCGCAGCAGTTGGCGCAGCGTATCGGGCTGGTAGCCAGGGGTGAGGACGATGGCTTCGGCGCGGGCGGCGGGCACCGACCGTTGGGGCGGGTAGGCCGTGAAGTATAGCGCCAGCGGGGCCGCCAGGCTGGCCAGCAGGCGCGGCACCAGCCGGCGGCGGTCGGCGCGCCGGGCGGCGATTGTGGCTAGCGCCAGGGCTAGTAAGCTGCAAGCCAGGGCAATGAGCAGGGGGTAGGAAACAGTCGGCAAGGAATCGAACGCAGAAATTCGCAGAAGTAGGTTATAAGTTTCTTTTTAAAAATTTCCTCGCAGAAGTTTGATGTTTATTTATAAAAATACATTTACTTATAAATTTTAATATCAGTCCAGAAACTACGCCTTTTAGAACCAGTAAGTACCTGGTGGCATAGTCCATTTATTGGCTCACTTAGTTGCACGCGATGCCACGGCTGCCGCCTCCGGGGGAATATCAGCCAGCGTTTCTTCCCGATTTACATTACCGGCGCGGCTCTTGGCGCAGCTTCCAGGGCTTCCAGGCGCTCCTGATGCTGCAGGCCCCACTCTTTTAAGACCGCGATAACGGGGTCGAGCGAGCGCGCATACGGCAAGGCGTGGTATTCTACCACCACGGGCGGGCCGGGATACACCGTGCGCGCGATGAACTGATGCGCTTCCAGGTCCTTTAACTCCTTGGCCAGCACTTTGGTAGAAATGCCGGGCACGCCCCGCTCCAGGCCGCGAAAATGCTGGGTGCCCGCCAGCAGCGCGACAATAATCTGGAGTTTCCACTTGCTGCTAACGACCAGCGAGGCGTGGCGCAAGGCTTGCATCGTGTGCGCGCATGAAGAGATTTCGGAGTTGGTCATGGGAGAGATGGGAGAAACACTGAGCGACCAAACCACCTGGTTACCAGCTGGTAATCAGGCTACCACCCGGTAATCTGCAGTTGGGGAAAGGCCCGAACAAACGGCTGGTTGGTTGCTTGAGGTAATCAGACTACCAAACCGCCTACCCGACCGCTTAGTTGGCGAGCCGCGGTGGAGGCCGGTAAGTCAAGCGGCAGTAGCTCGCCTGTCATTCCATCTTTTTACCCCTTATCTCATGCAGATTCTGCAAATAATTTCCAGCGCCCAGGGCACCAAGTCGCACAGCACGCAACTCAGCCAGGGTATCATCGACAAGCTCAAAAGCGCGCATTCTGGCAGCACGGTCGTCGTGCGGGACCTCGCCAAGGACCCGCTGCCCTACATGGAGGAAGCCCACCTACAGGCCTACTTCACGCCCGCCGAAGGCCGCTCGCCCGAGCAGCAGCAGGCCGTGCGCCATTCTGACGAAGCCATCGCGCAAATCATGGCGGCCGACACTCTCGTGATTGGGGTGCCGTTCTACAACTTCAGCATCCCCGCCTCGCTCAAGTCGTGGCTCGACCACCTGACGCGGGCGGGCATCACGTTCCGCTACACGCCCAACGGCCCGGAGGGGCTCATCACGGGCAAGAAAGTGTACGTGGCGGTGGCCAGCGGCGGTATCTACTCCGAAGGCCCGATGCAGCCCTACGATTTCGCCACGCCCTACCTGCGCTGGATGCTCGGTTTCCTGGGCCTCACCGACGTCACCGTGGCCCGCGCCGAAGGCGTGAAGCTACCCGAATTTCAGGCGACTGCCGTGCAAAAAGGCATTGACAGCGTAGCCGTATAAGCCAGGCGAACGGCTCGCAGACTGGTCCCAGTCGTTGCGCTCAGGTAAGAGGGTAGCGGCTGGGATTATTCGGTTTAAGCTCAGGGCCAGCAACTTCCCGCCGGGTGCCGGGTAGCAGGAAGTGGAAAACCCTCACCGCCCCAATTCCTCAAAGTAGCGGCGGGCCAGGCGGTCGGGCGTGGCCGCTGGCGCGGCCGTCGGCACGGGCGCGGGCAGCAAATCGGTGAGCGCGCGCTGAGCCGGCGCGAGGCAGCTGGCGCAGGGCACGCGGCCGGCGCGGGCGTCGGTGGCCAGCTGGCGTAGCGCCCGCAAAGCCGGCAGGTAGAGGCCGGGCTTTTGCAAAGCGGCTTGGGCAAGTGCCGCCCCGGCTTGCTCCAGCGCGGCGGCATCGGCGGGGCGGGCGGGCTGGCCGTGCTGGGTGGCCAGCCAGCGCAGGGCGGCCCGCACGGTGGGCTGCGTAGCTGGGGCCGCCACTGTTTCCCGGCGTTGCGGGGCCGTCGCGCCCTTCAGCTCGCCGGTGAGGCGCAGCGTGGCCTCGGGCAGGGGGGTAGGGGTAAGGCCGGCCTTCTTGACGTAGGCGCGGGTTTGCTGCTGCACCTGCTTGAGCAGCCGCAGGGCGCGGTACTCGAAGGGCCGGGCCGCCGCGGGCTGGCCGGTGCGCAGGCGCAGCTCGGCGGCCCACATCTCGTCGAGCACGGCGTGGAGCTTGGCCTTCACGGCGGGCTCCAGGAAGTCGGCGGTTTCAGCGTCGTCGTGCTTGTGGATGTAGGGGTCTGTCAGGGCGTCGGTGGCGGCGGTTTGCGAGGCATTGCGGCCGGCGGGCGCTTCGTGGTGGTCGTGGTCGTCATCGGCCTCGGTGGGGGGGGTAGGGACCTTAGCCTCAGCCGGCGCGTCGGCGGTCGGGGCGTCCGCCGTGGGAGACGCCGGCTCATCGGCGGTGGGCGGGCCGGCTGTCACGCCCAAGCCCTTTTCCGCTTCTTCCCCCAAAAACTTGCCGTAGCGCAGGCGCAGCGATTGCTGGTCGAAACCCAGCGCGTTGGCCCGGTTCGTAAACTCGGCGGCCGTCAGCTTGGGTTTCTCCGCAATCAGCTTTTCGGTATCGATAATTATCTGGCGCTCAGAGCGAAAGTAGGCCGGCGCGGTGTTCACGCCCAGGCCCATATCAATGGCGCTGGTGGCGGCGGCCGTGTCCTGCCACTGCACCAAAAAGGCATCGGAGCGCGCCGTTTGGCCGTTGTTATCGCGGGCTTGCAGGTAGAAATACAGCTCGTCGCCGTAGGTCAGCCCCAGCTTGGGCAGGTTTAGCAGGCTGCCCACCGTGGCCTCGCCCGGCTGGCCGCCCAGCGCCGCGCTCAGGTCGCGGCGCACCTCCCGGAACTTCACCGCCTCGCCCTGCCCCTGCGCCACGGTAATGACCAGCTCGGCGCGGGTCAGGCCGTAGTCGTCGCGCAGCGTGGCCTTTATCGGCACCTCGGGCCGGGTGCCTACTGCCGCAATAAGCGTATAGGGTTTAGGGGTTTGAATGCGAATAGTGGGTAGTTGGTCGGGCCGCACGTCGATGGCGTAGTCATCGGAAGTTTGCCCCGCGAAGCGCAGCCGGTACAGCGCCGAAGCACTCAACACCTGCTCAGCCATAAACTGCGCAGGCTGCCCCGCCACCGGCCGCAAAGTCAGTTTCTGGCTGCCTAATTCCAGCACCGGCGCGGCCCCGGCCGCCTTATTCACCCGCACCAGCCAGCGCACCCGCGACCCCTGCGGGCACTGAAACGAGGCCGCCGTCGGCACAAATGCCGGCCGCTGCGTGTAGGCCGGCGGCGTCACCAGCAGCTCGACTTTGGTAATGCGCGGCGCGGCCATCGGCACCGGCCGGCCCGCGTCGGGCGTGAAATGCAATGCCACCGCGGCTGCTGCCGCTGCCGCCGGTTGCCGCGCCGGCAGCCACCAAGCCACCGCGCCGCTAATCAATAATAAGCCACTGATTAGTAAAGAGCTTTTGAAAGAAACCGGCAGCAGTGGCGCTTGCGTCGCCGCCAGCTCACCGAGCCGCTGGCCCACCCGCTGCTGCTGCAGCTGCCCCAGAAATGGCAACTGCGCCGCCTCGTGCAGCAGCAGGCCAGCGCTGTCTTCCAGCTCCGAAAACAGCCGGTCGAGCTGCCGAGCCACGGTGGCCGGACCCAGCCGGCGCAGCGGCCACAGCTGCCAGGCGGCCACGGCCAGCACCGCCAGCGCGCCCACCAGCAGCCCCGGCTGGCCCGCCGGCCAGCGCGCCGCCAGCACACCCAGCAGCAACAGGCCCGCTAGCGTGGGAAGCGCTACCGCCGCCAGCCGCCGCCCCGCGTAGCTGCGCCCCGCCGCCCGCAAATGCTGCCGGGCGGCGCTCAAGTCCGTTGCTGTCTGATAAGCTACCTGCATCATGCTGAAAGAGAAGAAGTAGAAGCCGACCGCCGCAGCGCCAGCCAGCGCTCCAGGCCAAAGAGCACCGCCACCAGCAGCACCAGCCACGGCCGCAAATCAACGAAGCGATAGGCCACAGGCGGCGCGGCTGCTACGTTGGCCACCCGCACCGCCTGGGCTGGCAGCTGCGCCAGGTCGAGGCGGCGCTGGTCGTGCGCGGTCAGCGCAGAATCAACCCCCAAGCGGGTTTCGGGGGCCAGTAAATTCAGCAGCAGCGCCGGCAATTCAGGGCTATCGCCTAATTTACTCCAAGCCGGGTTCAGGCGCGTAGCCAATTGGTAAACCGCGCCGGCCGCCTGGGGCGTTTCGGAAAGAACGGCCCGGCCCCGGCCATCAGCCCAACGGATTTGGCCACCTATCGGCTTCTGGCTCCGCCGCAAGATGCGAATGGGCGCGGCGTCGGCAGTTTCGATGGTAGCCAGCGTAGCGGTGTCGGCTATGCCTGGCCCGGCGGCTTCCTGCCACAGGTGCAGGCCCCGCGGCACGCGGGCACGCCAGGCGGCCGGCACCGGGCTGTCGCTCAGCCAAAAAAGCCAGTCGGCGGCTTGGGCCGGGTCGGGGGGGGTAGGGCTGACGGTGAGCGCCAGCGGCCGGGCCAGGCCCGTCGCCGCCGCCCGCAGTGCCGCCCGCAGGTAGCGCGCATCATCGGCGTAGCCAGCCGTGGCGTAGAGGTACACCCGCAGCGGCCCGTCCACCACCGGCACCGCCGCCTGCGCCCGGCCCGAATCGGCCGCCACGGGCCGCAGCCGCGCACCGCCCGCCGTGGTTTCGTAGCGCAAGGGGGGTAGGCCGGCCACGGCCACCGACGCGCCCGGCCGGGGCCGCACCACGCGCACCGTGCGGAAAGTCGTCTGCTTCTCATCGCTGTGGCCCAGCAGCAGGCGCAGGCTATCGGCGCTGGCGTTGGCCGCCTGCAGCCAGTTGGTAGCCGTGCGCGCCGGGATAGTTTGCCAGGTCAGGTTAGCCGGCAGTGCCGGGTGCGCGCCGCCGAAGCCGCGCAGCGCGGCCGGCGTCACGGCGTACAGCGGCTGGCCCGGAAACGAATCCGCCGCCTGCTGCAAGCGGGCCCAGTAGTGGTTGTCAGCCAGCGCAATAGCGACCGGCCGGCCCAGCGAGTCGCGCTGCCACTCGGTGGCCGTGAGGGGGGGTAGGCCCGCCGCCAGCCAGCGCAACTGGTAGCCGCGCCGCCGCAGCGAGTCGAGGGTGGGGCGCACGGCCGCCAGGCTGCTGCCATCGGCCAGCGTGGGGCTCACCAGCACCTGGCCCCGGCCGGCCGGCCGCACCTGCCGCCACGCCGGGCCGGCCAGCGCCACGGCCAGCACCGCCAGCACCGCGGCCCGCAGCAGCAGCAGCCACAGCTGTTCCAGACGCAGGTTGCGCAGGCGGCGGTTGGCCCCGGCGGCCAGCCAGCGCAGGCTGCCCACCGCCACCTCGCGGCCCGGCCGCCGGTTCCAAAGGTGGATGGCCAGCGGCACCAGCAAGCCAAGGAAGGCTAAGAGCGCAGATGAGTTGGTGAGGGTAAGCAAGGAGTTCTACTAGGTAAGTGCTAAGAGGCTTTACCGCGGAAGACGCGGAAGACTTTCGCGGAAGGTGCGGAAGAACAACATCCGCGACTTCCGCGAAAATCTTCCGCGTCTTCCGCGGTAGAAAGGTTAGCTCATCAACTGACGTCGTTTCAAAAACACGCGCAGCGCACCATCCAGCGGCTCAGCGGTGCTGAGCTGGTGGTAGTCGAGGCCCTGCTGGCGGGCGGCCTGGGCCGTGTCGCGCAGCCACTGGCGCAACTGCTGCTGGTAGCCGGCGCGCTGCTGGTCAGCATCGAGTTGGAGCGTCTGCCCGGTTTCTAGGTCGCGAAAAGTCACGGGGCCTTTGTAGCTAAAGTTCAGCTCATTGCCCGCCACCAAGTGCAGCAGCAGCACGTCGCCACTAGTGGCACGCAGGCGGGCCAGCAGGTGGTTTATCTCGCCGGCTTCCTCATATAAGTCGCTCACGCACACCGTGAGGGCGCGCTGCCGCCGGGCCGTAAGCGGGGCCAGCGTGGCCGTGTCGGGGAAGGTGCCGGTGGCCTCAGCCGTGGCTAGGGCGTGGTAGAGGCGCGGCAGCTGCCGGGTGTCGGCGCGGGCGGGGTAGTGCTGCAAAGCGCCGGGGCGCAAGATGGTGAGGCCCACGGCGTCGCCCTGCTTCTGGGCCAGGTAGGCCAGCGCGGCCAGTAGCAGCCGGGCGTAGTCGAGCTTGGTGAGGCCGTTGTCGTCGCGGTGGTTCATGCTGGCGCTGGCGTCGAGCACGAGGTTCACCACCAAGCTAGTATCGACTTCCGATTCGCGCAAGTAGTATCTATCCGAGCGCGCCGCCAAGCGCCAGTCGAGGCGGCGCAGGTCGTCACCGGGCTGGTAGGGCCGGTACTGGCTGAACTCCATGCCCGCGCCGTGCCGCCGGCTGGCGTGCGCGCCGGCCAAAAAGCCCTCGGCCGCCTGGCGGGCGGCCAGCGGCAGGTTGCGCAGCGCGAAAAGGAGTTCGGGAGAAAGCATAGAATAATTGTCATTGCGAGGAGGAACGACGAGGTAATCCTTCCTTCGCATTTGCGAGCGTTGGCCAAGGGTGAAGGAAAGATTGCTTCGTCGTTCCTCCTCGCAATGACAAACGAGTTTAAACTTGCACAGCCTTCAGCAACTCCGCCACGGCATCATCGGGCGTCAGATTCTCCGCCTCGGCATTGAAATTCAACAGGACCCGGTGGCGCAGCACCGGCGGCGCGAGCGCCCGAATATCATCCAGCGTGGCGGCGAAGCGGCCTTGCAGCAGTGCCCGCGCTTTGGCGCACAATATCAGCGCCTGGCCGGCCCGCGGCCCCGCGCCCCAGCGGCCATAGTCCTTAATAAACTTGACTTCCGACGTGGCCGGGCGCGTAGCGCGCACCAGCCGGTTCACGAAGCTCAGCAGCTCGGGGCTGAGGCTGACTTGCCGCACCAATTGCTGCAATTGCCGGATGTCCTCGCCGCCCAGAATGGGCTGCACCTCGGGCCGCGCCGTGCCGGTGGTGCCGCTGAGCACCGCCATTTCTTCCTGCTCAGAGGGGTAGCCGATGCGCACGTACAGCAAAAATCGGTCGAGCTGAGCCTCGGGCAGGGGGTAGGTACCGCTCTGTTCGATAGGGTTTTGCGTGGCCAGCAGGAAGAACGGCTTGGGCAGCGCGTGTTCCTGGCCGGCGTAGGTTACGTGGCCTTCCTGCATGGCCTCCAGCAGCGCGGCCTGGGTTTTGGGCGGCGTGCGGTTTATCTCATCGGCCAGCACCAGACTGGCGAAAATGGGGCCAGGGTTGAACTTGAACGAGCGGTGCCCGGTGCCGTGGTCTTCCTCCAAAACTTCGGTGCCGAGAATATCAGTCGGCATCAAATCGGGCGTGAACTGGATGCGGCGAAACGACAAATCGGTGGCCGAGGCCAGCGTGCGCACGAGCAGCGTTTTGGCCAGGCCCGGCACGCCTTCCAGCAGGGCGTGGCCGCCGGCCAGCAGCGCCACCAGCACCTCGTCGAGCACCGCCGACTGGCCCACGATAACCTTGCCAATCTCGGCTTTGAGGATAGGCAGCTTGGCGAGCAGCGTTTTTACGTCTTGTTCGGTCATGTTGTGTAGCTTGTTCGTCCTGCAGAGTGTAGCGAAGCATCTCGCGTGGGATAGTAATTCAATCGTGCGAACGACTTCCAGCGAGATGTTGCGCTACGCTCTGCAGGACGTTCTTATTTAATCAGCTCAACTCAGCGCATACAGCAAAATATTAACCCCAAACTTGGTATTATCCTCAGCCAGAAAGCGCTTGTTTCGGAAGTCGTAGTCCCACTCGCAGCCGTAGTCTTTGTTGGAATACAGCACGCCCAAGCGGTTATGGATGGTGATGCCCTTGAGGTAGTCGTGCACCAGGTCGTCGCCCCAGCCATTCAGTTCGAAGCCCGTGTTAGGTGGGCCGTCCTTGAACTTGAAAAACTGCGTGTAAATCGGGTGGGTTTTCGGGATTTTCTGCAGCGCATTAGCCCCGAAGCACACCCGCATCTGCTCCTCAAAGGAGCGGGCGAACAGGCCGTCGATGTCGTGGTTGCAGTCGTCCACGAACACGAAGCCGCCGTTGCGCACATACTGCGTGAAGTTCTTTTTTTCCTGGGCCGAAAACTGCACCAGCCGGTGGCCGCTCAAATAGCAGAAGGGGTAGCCAAACAGCTCGGGGCTGTCGAGGGCCACCACTTTTTCCTGCGGTGCCACGGGCACCGTGGTATACTCCACCAGCGAGTGCAGCAGGTTGGCGGGCATGCGCTCGTCCACGGCATCCCAGTCGCCGGAGTGGTAGCTGAGGCGCACGAAGGTGAAGGGGGTAGGCATGAGCGAAAATAGGCGAAAAAAGGGGGGGTAGGGTTGCACCACCGGCGTTCACGGCGTGCTCACGGCCGCCGTGCCAAACTTGCGGCTGCAACCTTTGTATACCCCAAAAGCGTCTTCCCCCGCGTTAGGGTAGGGCCGCTGCCCCGGCAGGCGCGGGCATCTCAACTTGTTTAGCTCATTTAACTTATTCATTTTCAATGCAAACCAAATACATTGCCCTGGCTGCTACGCTACTGCTCGCTACCCAGGCCCACGCCCAGTTCGGGGTTAAAGGCGGCCTGAGCGAGGCCGTACTCAGCGGCCGCGTCGGCGAAAATGCCACCTACAAATCGTATTTCCACGCCGGTATTTTTTACCAGGCGCACTTGATTGGGCCGCTTTCCATCCAGCCCGAGCTACTGTATTCCTTGCAGGGCTCGCAGTTGAAGGGTGCTTTTACCGCCACCAATTATACCACGCGTCTCAATTACGTGGCCGTGCCGATTCTAATCAAGGCCACCTTCGGGCCGCTCTACGTGGAGGCCGGGCCGCAGTTTGGCCTGCTGGTGGGAGCCAATGAGCAGGGCACCGTGCAGATACGCGGGGCCAGCGGCCAAGTGCTGTTCCGCGACGTGGACCAGTCCGCGACCGACAACTATAAGCGCGGCGACTTTGCGCTCTGCGGGGGGGTAGGGCTCAAGCTCGGTCCCATCGTGCGGGTCGGCGGCCGCTTCATCGCGGGCCTCAACGACATCAACAAGGCAGAATACCTGCAAGGCGTGAACGACCCCAGCCTCCACAACCGGGTGTTCCAGTTCTACGCCGCCTTCCAGCTACCCAAACTGTAGGTGAGTTTGGTTGAATCGTGCACAGAAAAAGAACGTCATGCAGAATGGTCTGCATGACGTTCTTTTTTTAGTTTTTAAATAGCGTCCGACAGGCTTGTGAACGTGAAATCCCGAATTTTGAGCGGGGGCACCAGGCAGCCGGCCAGGCGCACCGGCCGGCCGATGGCCTCAATATTATTGAGCATAATAATCGGACTCTCGTTGAAGCGCAGGTTTTTGATGGGGAATTTAATGGCCCCGTTTTCGATGTAAAACGTGCCGTCGCGGGTGAGGCCGGTGTAGAGCAGCGTCTGCGGGTCCACCTCGCGGATGTACCACAGGCGTGTCACCAGAATGCCCTTGGCAGTGCCCTTTATCAGCTCGGCGGTGCTCTGCGTGCCGCCCGCCATGATGAAACCACTGGGGAAGGCGTTGGGTACCACGTTGTTTTTCTGGGCCCAGAAGCGCGAGTAATACAGGTTTTTTACGACTCCCTTCTCCACCCAGCTCATGCGCTGCGTGGGCAGGCCGTCGCCGTCGAAGGCCTGGCCGGGCACCTCGGCATTCATGGGGTCGGAGTAGATGTTGATGCGCTCGTCGAAGAGCTTTTCGCCCTTGCGGTTGCCGCCGCCTTTCTTGGTCAGAAAGCTGCGGCCCTCGTCGGCCTCCCGCGCGCCCATGCTGTACATCAGCCCGCCGAGCAGCGAAAGGTCGTCGCCGGCCATCAGCGCGGCCGGCTCCAGAATGACGGTGTACTTGCCCGGCTCAATGGCCTTGGCACCCAGCGAGCCGGTGGCCTTATCGGCAGCGCGTTGGGTCAAGGCCTTGGTATTCAGCTTGGCCACGTCCGTCACGTCGGCAATGGCGTAGCCCGAGCCCCGGCCGTCGGGCGTGCGCACCGTCACCGAAAAATCGGTATTGGTCGACTGCTGGTAGGCCTCCAGGCCCTTCGAATTGCGCAGCGCCGTGAAGCGCGTGCCGCCATCGAGAAAGCCGGCGGCGGCCAGGTTTTTGGCCGCGCACAGCGCCATGCTATCGGCGGCGGCCTGGGCGCGGCCGGCCGGCGTGAGGGGGGTAGTAGCCGACGAGGGCGGGCTCAGGTACGTCTGCGGCTCGAGCGGCGGCATGTACTCGGGGCTTTCGGGGGCGAGGTGCGCGATTTCCTCGGCCCGCTGCACGCAGCGGCGCAGCGTGGCATCGTCAAACTCATTGCAGGTGGCAATGCCCGAGCGCTTGCCAAAGCTCGACTCCACGGTGAGCGACACCGAGTCCTGGGCACCGGCCGTGCTCACGCTGTTGCGGGCGTAGCGGATGTTGCCGGCCGTGCGCCCGCTCAGGCCCACCGTGCACGCGTCGGCGGTGCTGTAGCTCAGCACTTTCTTCAGAATAGCCTGGGCGTCGTCTTTGGAGAAAATAGCCATGATAACAAGATGCTAAAGGGGGGTAGGGACTAAACTTTCCGCGCCGTGTTAATGACGTTCACGCCGTTAAAGCGCGTGGTGGCCGAGCCGTGGCTCACCGACGATACCTGGGCCGGCTGGCCCTTGCCATCGAAGAAAGTGCCGAACAGGCGGTAGTCGCGCTGGTCGCACGAGCCCTGGCAGGCACCCCAAAACTCCTGGGTGTTCGACTGGTAGGCCACGTCTTCGAGCGGCTCCGTGATTTTGCCCTTCTCAATGGCGAAGAACAACTGCCCGCCAAACTGAAAGTTAAACCGCTGCTGGTCAATGCTGAATGAGCCCGCGCCGGCAATGTAAATACCTTTGTCCACCTTGCTCACCATCTCATCCACGCTCAGGGGGGTAGGGCCGGGCTTGAGGCTGATGTTGGCCATGCGCTGAAACTGCACGTCCTCCCACGACTGCGCGTAGCAGCAGCCATCCGACGCCTTCTGACCCACAATGTGCGCCTGGTCCCGGATTTTCTGGTAGTCCACCAGCTTACCAGCCTTGATGATGTCCCACTCCTTGGTTTTCACGCCCTCGTCATCGTAGCCCACGTTGCCCACCGAGCCGGTTTGCAGCTTATCGGCTACGATGTTGACCTCTTTCGAGCCGTAGGGCAGGCCTTTGGCCTTCCACTCCAAGGTAGCGAAGCTGGTGCCGGCGTAGTTGGCCTCGTAGCCCAGCACGCGGTCGAGCTCGGTGGGGTGGCCCACGCTTTCGTGGATGGTCAGGCCCAGGTGTCCGGGGTCAAGCACGAGGTCGTACTTGCCCGGCGTCACCGATTTCATGCCCAGCTTGGCCTTGGCCTGCTTGCCGGCCAGCGCGGCATCGGCCAGGATGTCGTAGCGCAGCTTATAGCCCACGGTGTCAGTGCCCTGCGGGCCGCGCACCTGCTCGGTGGCGCTGGGCGTGAGGTATTCGTAGCCCAGGCCCACCGGCGCACTCAGCGCCTCGCGCGAGCGGAACTTGCCGCTCTTGGTATCTACGGCCGTTACGCTGAACGTGGGCCACAGGCGGTGCACGTCCTGGTCGATGTACGAGCCATCGGTGCTGGCAAAGTACTTCTGCTCATTCACTTGAAACAGCGCCGAGTTGATGTAGTTGGCACCCGCGTCCATCGCCGCCGCGTTGGCGGCCAGCAGCAAGTCGGCCTTCTGCTTCACCGGCACCTCGAAAGCGCTCTGCTGAATAGGCGTTTTCCAAGTCACTTCGCCGTAGCCCTGCTGCGCGGCCAGCTGCACGGGTTCCTTCTGTACCTTGGCATCGGCCTTGGCGATTTCGGCGGCCAGGCGCGCGGTGGCAGCCAGGCTGGCCTCGGTCACGACGCTCGTGGAGGCAAAGCCCCAGCAGCCGTTCACCAGCACCCGAATGCCCACGCCGTAGCTCTCGGTGCTCACGATATTCTGCACCTGCTTCTCGCGGGCAAACACGTACTGGTTGAGCGAGCGCCCGATGCGCACGTCGGCGTAGCTTGCCCCGGCGCTTTTGGCGGCGTTCAGGGCCGCGTCGGCCAGGCGCTTTTTGAGGATGGTGTCGGCACCCGGCTCCAGCAAGCGGCTGGGGTCCACAAGCTTAGCCCCGAAGCCCGGCAGCGAGGGTAGCAGCAAGGCAGTAGCGCCTAGGCCGGTGAGGCCCACAAAGTCGCGTCTGTTCATAGCAGAAAAAAGTAAGGTGGCTGGTTAGGAAAAGGTTGCCGCGAAGCTACTCGCCGCAGATGCAAAAAAGAGCGGCCTGGTTGCCCGGCCGCTCTTTTTTGCGCGTCGGAGCTGCTTCGCTCCGCAACAGGGGGTAGGGCTGGCCCGGTACTGCCGGGTATTGCCGTTCCGCCCCAAACGTTACACCGCGTCTGACAAGCTGGTGAAGGTGAAGTCGCGGATTTTTAGCGGCGGCACTAGGTTGCCGCCCAGGCGCACCGGCCGGCCGATGGCCTCCAAGTTGTTGAGCATGATAATCGGGCTCTCATTGAAGCGGAAGTTCTTAACCGGAAACTTGATAGCGCCGTTCTCAATGTAGAACGTGCCGTCGCGGGTGAGACCGGTGTAGAGCAGCGTTTGCGGGTCCACGGGACGGATGTACCACAGGCGCGTCACCAAAATACCTTTTTTAGTGCTTTTGATAAGGTCGGCGGTGCTCTGGGTACCGCCTTCCATGATGAAGTTGCCGGGGTTGGGTAGCGAAGGAATCCCGCTTTTCTCAGCCCAGTAGCGCGAGCTGTATAGGTTCTTTACTACCCCCTTCTCTACCCAGGTAGTGCGCTGCTGCGGGCGGCCATCCTGGGCGAAAGTTAGGTCAGGTACCTCGGCATTCAGCGGGTCCGAATAGATGGTAACTCGCTCATCGAACAGCTTTTCGCCCTTGCGATTGCCGCCGCCTTTCTTGCTCAGGAAGCTGCGGCCCTCGTCGGCGGCGCGGGCGTCAAACGACTGCGCCAGCGCGCCCAGCAAAGAGGTGTCAACGGCCGAAACCAGCGCATTAGGCTCCAGAATAACGGTGTACTTGCCCGGCTCAATGGCCTTAGCGCCCAGCGAAGAAGACGCTTTGCCAGCCGCCACCGCCGTAAGGCGTGCCGCGTCGAACTTCGCCACGTCGGTGAAATCGGTAGCCGCGTAGCCCGAACCCATGCCGTCGGGCGTGCGCACCGTGATGCTAAAATCGAGATTGGTAAAACGTTGGTAGGCTTCGAGGCCCTTCGAGTTGCGCTTGGCCACGAAGCCCGCCGAGTCGTTGAGAAAGCCCGCCGACGACAGCTTTTTGGTGTCGCAATACTGCATGCTGGCCGCCATCTGGCGGGCGCGGTAGTCGGGCGTAATGGCCGCCGTGTTGGCCGCGTATGAAAGCGGCGACGACAGGTAATTCTGCGGCCCCAGCAGCGGCATGTGCTCGGGGCTTTCGGGGGCCAGCCGGGCGATTTCCTCGGCGCGCTGCACGCAGCGGCGCAGGGTAGCCTCGTCAAACTGGTTGCACGTGGCAGTGCCCGAGCGCTTGCCGAAATACGACGTCACGGCCAGCGACACGTTGTCCACGGCCCCGGCCGTGCTAATGGAGTTGCGCGCCGAGCGCACGTTGCCTTCGAGGCTGCCGTTGAGGTTGGCCTCGCACTCGTCGGCGGTGCTGAAGCTGAGGACTTTCTTGAGAATATCCTGGGCTTCGGTTTGGGAGAGAATTGCCATTATCGTTGAATTGTCAATTTTTCGTAAAACTTAATCGCTTGTCCTTGCGAGCGCTTCACCTCTGCTTGATGCGCAGAATGTTGCGTTCGCAAGGACAGACGATTTGTTACCCAATCTTGCGGGCCGTGTTAATAATATTGACCCCATTAAACCGCGAGGTAGCCGAGCCGTGGCTCACTGCCGAGCTTTGTGAAGGCTGGCCCTTGCCATCATTAAAGAAACCCGCGAAGCGGTAGTCCGACGCATCGCACGAGCCGGCACAGGCACCCCAGAATTCGAGCGTATTGGTCTGATAAGCCACGTCTTCGAGCATTTCGGTGATTTTGCCGTTCTCGATGGCGTAGAATACCTGGCCGCCAAACTGCGAGTTATAGCGCTGCTGGTCAATCGAAAACGAGCCGTTGCCGGCGATGTAGATGCCTTTCTCTACCCCCTTCACCAACTCATCGGGCGTCATCTTAGCGGTGCTGGGGCGCAGGCTTACGTTGGGCATCCGCTGGAACTGCACGTCGCGCCACGACTGTGAGTAGCAGCAGCCATCCGACGCATCTTGACCCACGATGTAAGCCTGGTCGCGAATTTTCTCGTAGTCAATGAGTTTGCCCTGGTCGATGAGCGTCCACTCCTTGGTTTTCACGCCTTCATCGTCCCAGCCCACCGCGCCCAGCGAGTTGGCTTGCAGCTTATCAGCCACAATATTCACCTGCTTCGAGCCGTAGGGTAGGCCCTTCTTGCGCCAATCGAGGGTAGCAAACGAGGTGCCCGCGAAGTTGGCCTCGTAGCCCAGCACACGGTCCAGTTCCAGCGGGTGGCCCACCGATTCGTGGATGGTCAGGCCCAGGTGGTGCGGGTCGAGCACAAGGTCGTACTTGCCCGGCGTCACCGACTTGGCGGTAATCTTGAGCTTGGTTTGCTTGGCGGCCAGGGCCGCGTCTTCCAGAATATCGTAGCTGTTTTTGTAGCCAATCACGCCCGAGCCGGTGGGGCCGGCTATCTTGTCGGCGGCCTTGGGCGTGAGGTACTCGTAGCCCATGCCCATCGGTACGCTCAGCGCCTGGCGCGAGCGAAATTTGCCGCTGGCCCGGTCCACTACCGTGACCGAAAACGTGGGCCAGATGCGGTGAATATCCTGGTCGATGTACGAGCCGTCGGTGCTGGCAAAGTACTTCTGCTCATTCACTTGAAACAGCGCCGAGTTCACGAACGACGCGCCATTTTCCAGCGCCGCGCCGTTGGCGGCCAGCAGCAAGTCCACCTTTTCCTTCACCGGCACCTCAAAGGCGTTTTTCTCAATCGGTGCCTTCCAGCTCACCTCGCCGTAGCCCTTTTGCGGAGCCAGCTTCACAGGCTCCTTCTGCACTTTCGAGTTGGCTTTGGCGATGGCCACGGCCTGCTGCGCGGTTTTGGCAATGCCCGCGTCGCTCACATTATTGGTCGCCGCGAAGCCCCAGGTGCCGTTGGCAATCACCCGAATGCCTACCCCAAAGCTCTCGCCGCTAGCGATGTTCTGCACCTGCTTCTCGCGGGTGAAGATGCCCTGGTTGAGCGTGCGCTGAATGCGCACGTCGGCATAGTTGGCACCGGCGGCCTTCGCCGCGTTCAGGGCCACGTCGGCAAGGCGCTTTTTCTGGGCCGCGTCGAGGCCTGGCTCCAGCAGCTGGGCCGGGTCCACGAGGTTGCCGGCCAGGCTCGGGAAGCTCGGGAGCCACAAGGCCCCGGCGGCCAGGCCGGTGAGGGTAGTGAAGTCGCGTCTGTTCAAGGGGGTAAGAGTTTTAGAGGTTTGAAGGAATAAGAATGTTGCGCTCGCAATGACAGGCGGTGCTAGCAGAAAAGCTACCCAATCTTACGGGCCGTATTAATGACATTAACCGCATTAAACCGCGAGCTGGCCGAGCCGTGGCTCACGGCCGACACCTGCGAAGGCTGGCCCTTGCCATCGAAGAACGAGCCGAACATTCGGTAGTCCGAGGCGTCACACACGGCCACGCACGAATTCCAGAATTCTTGGGTGTTGGCCTGGTAGGCCACATCGTCGAGCATGCCAGCAATTTTGCCTTTCTCAATGGCGTAAAACACCTGGCCGCCAAACTGGAAGTTATAGCGCTGCTGGTCAATGGAGTAGGAGCCCCGGCCGGCGATGTAGATGCCCTTGTCCACGCCACTTATCAGGTCGTCCACGCTCATTTTGGCGGTACCGGGGCGCAGGCTCACGTTGGGCATCCGTTGAAACTGCACCGCATCCCAGGAGTCGGCGTAGCAGCAGCCATCGGAGGCATTCTGGCCCACGATGTGCGCCTGGTCGCGAATCTTCTCGTAATCAACGAGTTTGCCCTGGTCGATGAGCGTCCACTCCTTGGTTTTCACGCCTTCATCGTCCCAGCCCACCGCGCCCAGCGAGCCGGGTTGCGTCTTGTCGGCGATGATATTGACCTGCTTCGAGCCGTAGGGCAGGCCCTTGGCCCGCCACTCCAGGGTAGCGAAGCTGGTGCCGGCGTAGTTGGCCTCGTAGCCCAGCACGCGGTCCAGCTCCAGCGGGTGGCCGATGCTCTCATGGATGGTGAGGCCCAAGTGGTTAGGGTCCAGCACGAGGTCGTATTTGCCGGCCAGCACTGAGGTGGCGGTGAGCTTGGCCTTGGCCTGGCGGGCGGCCAGGGCGGCATCTTCCAGGATGTCGTAGCTGTTGCGGTAGCCGATGAGACCGGTGCCGGCGGGACCCGCCACTTTGTCCACGGCGAGGGGGGTAAGGTACTCGTGGCCAAGGCCCATCGGCGAGCTGAGCGCATCGCGGGTCTTGAACTTGCCGCTAGCCCGGTCGATGGCCGTGACCGAAAACGTGGGCCAGATGCGGTGGATATCCTGGTCGATATACGAGCCGTCGGTGCTGGCAAAGTACTTCTGTTCGTTTATCTGAAACAGGCTGGAATTGACGAAGTTGGCGCCGTTGGCGAGCGCCGCCGCGTTGGCAGCCAGCAGTAGCTCGGCCTTCTGGGCTACGGGCACCTCAAAAGCATTTTGCTTGATGGGCGTGCGCCAGCTCACCTCGCCGTAGCCCTTTTGCGGGGCCAGCTGCACCGGCTCCTTCTGGGTTTTGGCGTTGGCCTTGGCCATTGCCACGGCCAGCTGCGCGGCTTTGACCAGGCCCTTGTCACTCACGTCGTTGGTGGCACCAAAGCCCCAGCTGCCGTTGGCAATCACGCGCACGCCGGCCCCGAAGCTCTCGCCGCTGGCAATGTTCTGCACCTGCTTTTCGCGGGTGAAAATGCTCTGGTTGAGGTAGCGGCCGATGCGTACGTCGGCGTAGCTGGCACCGGCGCTTTTGGCCGCGTTTAGGGCCGCGTCGGCGAGGCGCTTTTTGGCGGCCACGTCGAGGCCGGGCTCCAGCAGGCGGGCGGGGTCCACGAGCGTGCCGGCCCGGCCGGGAAAGGGGGGTAGGAGCAGGGCTCCGGTCGCCAGGCCGGTGAGGCCCACAAAGTCACGTCGTTTCAAAAGCAGGAAAGATTAGAGGCCGCCAGATAGGTTCAACTGGCAAGATGCAGCTTTTTCCTGAAAAAGACATAATCGCCCGCCCGGCGTTGCAGCGGTTGGCGGGGGTAGGGAGTTTTTAATCAGTGGGCAGCAATAAAAAGAGGCTCCGCTGTGACAGCGGAGCCTCTTAAAAAGTCAATGTTAAAATTATTGCTGGTCAGTGTATTACCTGAATATGTTCGGTCACTAAGCCCTTGCCGTGGCCCGTGCGCAGGTGGTAGAGGCCGTTGGGCAGGTCGCGCACATTGAGCATGGCCTGACCGTGTGCACTGTGCTGCGTCTTCACCGGCCGGCCGTAGTTGTCATATAGCGTCGTTTCAAGCGCGGCGCTATCGGCGGTGAGACTACTAAGGCGGGCGGGCGCGTCGGTGGGCTGGTCGGGGTCGGCGGCCGTTACCAACAGCTCGTCGCTCACCGGGTTGGGGGCAGAGCGATAGGAGTACATGTTGCGGGGGGGCAAACGCGAAACTGCCGGCCAGCGCGCATGGCGAGCCAGGCGCGGACACGTTGATTTGCACGCCCT
Organism: Hymenobacter psoromatis; assembly: GCF_020012125.1. Lineage (NCBI taxonomy): Bacteria > Pseudomonadati > Bacteroidota > Cytophagia > Cytophagales > Hymenobacteraceae > Hymenobacter > Hymenobacter psoromatis. Next base: position 3,748,242 of record NZ_JAIFAG010000001.1, on the reverse strand, counting down.
ACCCCGCCGGCAGGTAAAAAGAAGTAGAGCGGCCAGAGTAGCTGCTGAGCTGAATGGCAGGCGAGCTGGAAAACGTGAAATTAGCGCCCTCGTTCAGAAACATACTTATCTGCCCACCCGTCACGTATTGCACAGTTTGTAGTGTCTGGCTACTGCTGACACCGCCGCCGTAGAAGTAGCCGCTCGGCTCCGAGCCTACCCGCACGGTTTTGGTCACGCTCGGGACGCAGGCTCCGGGCAAGGTGCCCGTGATGGTGCCCGTCCCCGCCGCCCCCGCCGCCGCCGCTGTAAATAGCTGACTACCATAACTAGAGCTGTTGGTAAACAAGCCAGCCGGGGTAGCCGCCCACACCAGCGTCGTATTAGATTGGAACAAAGCCGTTTGGGAGCATACTTGGTCGGGACCGGTTAACGAGGGATTAATTACGGTCGGCACCTGCGTCACGCTTGGGTCCGTCGTCAGCCAGTCCGAGAGCCGCGTTTGCGGGGTGCCGCCCCCGGTCCAGGAGAGGTCGAAGCGGCCGTAGTCGCCATCGTGCTTGTCGCAGTACGGGCGGGTGTCGTTGGTTGCATCACCGTATAGCTGTCCGACTACTAAATGGTTCTGGTCGAACAGCGCTGCGCCCGATGAGCCGGGCTGCGTAGTACCAACCGTAAAGTTGGTGTGCCAATAAGTAGCTAAAAAGGGTTGCACACCGCTTGGCGCAAGCGAGATTTTCATCACGTCACCCGCCGCGTGGTGCAAGCTAGCCGCGCTGGTAGCCGGAGTAGTTGTCCGATTCCAGCCCGCGTAGGTAATGGGACTGCCAGTTGGCGGACGCTGATTAAGCCTGAGTAGCGCAAAATCAGTAGACTGATAAGAAGCAACTACCTGCGCGCCTGAAAAGGAAAGGTAATTAGTTGGTTCAGCTCCGGCGCAGGTAGAACTCTTGTACTGAAAGCGAAATACCATTCTGTTCGCGTCCATACCATTGATGCTGTGGTAGGCGGTTAAAAAATTAGGAATTAAACTTTTGCAATTGTCATTTAACAAAGTGCCGGTGGAATATTGGCCGTTAGGCAAGAGTATCAGAGCAACAGCATTAGACTCTGTTTGCCAGTCCCTGCCGGCTGAGCAATTGATGTCCACGTTGCAGGGGGCTGATTGCCCATAACCAGCGTAGGGCTGGCCGGGCAAGTCTTGGTAGCCATGCACTACCTGGTCCGCGTGTAATATGCTCTGCCCTCGAAACGCAGTTGGCTCAAACAATTCAAATGTTACTACTTCACCCTTGAGCAGGTCAGTAGCGAATATTCTGGCTTCTGTGTTCTGAGCCGCGGTGATGGGACCCATTACTACGCTCCGGTCGGCGTTGTAGAGATATAACTCGGCCCCTGGCGGCAGGAAAAACTTATCAAACACAAAGTTGAGCGAGCGGGCACCCGGTGAAGTTAAGGATAGCCTCCACCGCCGGCCACCCGTCGCCGGCTCCCAGCTCCCGGCAGGTAACAAGTTGACTGCCAGGGATACCGGCTTGCCAAAATGCGGTAAAACTCCCTGTCGTACTCCGCACTGGTCTTCCTTCACCAGCGCCGACACATCAGGAGCCTGAAGCCGTAGAACGGGCAAAGCAGTTGAAAATTTACTGGCTGGGTGTTCGGCTGGTTGGGTCAACTGTTGAACACTTCTGACAGGTATCTGCGCTTCCGCAACCCGGCCAATAATGCTCATAGACAAAAAAAGGTAAATGTATTTCATAAGAAAAGTGGAAAAGAAATAGAAAAAGATTATTGCACGTCAAACTCCCGCACCATAGTTGGTGGGGCAGTTTCGGTAGTAGCAACGCCATCCTGATACCAGACGAACGACGCGGAAAAGGAAGCGTAGTAGTGACCTTTAGGTAGAGTAGTAGTGGCCGCGTGCGTACAAAATGGCTCGTTCTCAAATGAATTAGCAGGCTTGGTTGGTTCTAGCCATTTGATGGTGAATTGCAGTACATCATGCGCGGGCAAGGGATGAGGGCCACCCACATAGTTCACGCACAGGCCATCGTAAGGCCGGCCCACTAACTGCGGAACACCTTTGGTAAAGCTATAAATGCTTGGTAGCCCCTGGTAGTCCAGGTTCCGAAGGTCAGTGAGCAGAAACATCGTCTGGTCCGTATTATTCCGCGCCTCGAAATGAAAGGTAATATTCTGGCCCTCCGCGAAAACGCTGGTTTCCTGGCCTTGCTCATTGAGCAACTGAAAGGAAAAGGTCAGCGGCTCGGCAGGAATTGGCTCTTCCTTCTTCTGGCAGCCCAGCAGCCCACCAAGTAGGGCGCAGAAAATAAGCCCGGAAATGAAATGAGTTTTCATCGGTAAATAGGTTATAAATCCAGCAATGAGTTGTCTGCGTTGGGGCATAATTCGCTAGCCCCTGCCCGCCGCCGGAAAAGCAGCCCCCCACGATAAATTAGTTTGCAGCCCTGATGGCGCGGTAGCCCCTGCCGGGCCGGCTGCCAGAACCTGACGCGCATGGCGACAGGCAGGTAGCCGACCCGGTATTGAAGCTCACTTTGCCGGAACAAGCCGCGCCGGTCCTTACTCCCGGCCGGGCGCGGGCTGCGGCTTGGCCTTGTAGAGTAGAAAGCCCGCCGTAGCCAGCCCTTGCCGAATTTGCTGCCGGTAGCCGTAGGTGCTACCGTCGAACGTAAAGCGGCGCGTGTAAGGGGTCAGGCTCTGCTCCAGGCGCAGATTGAAATCGAAACGGCCGAACGTAACCCCTACCCCTAGTTGACCAAGTAGTTGCACTGGCTGTACACTTTGAAATAGGCTATTAAAAATGGCAGCTGAGGCTGGATAGCCAGGTGTCACTTCCAGTAGATTCTCTCGTTGATTAAAGGTTAGTACCGGACCGAGTAACACGTAAGTGTGTCGCCCAGTATGTAAGCCCCCCAAAGCAGCTATTTCCCACCGTCGGATATGGTGACCAAAAGTAAAATAATAAGGGCCAAATGAAATAGGAACTGCGTCGTAAAACACTAGGTAGGGTTGCCCTTTGGTTGAGGTGTAGCCTACCTCTGGCTGAATAAACAGGCGCGACCGCTTTATTTGCCAGCGGGCATATGCGGCAAATCGATAGCCAATGTCATCGTATCGAGTCCCTGTAACATTGGTTGCGAGGGTATAAGGCGATAGGGCTATGACATTTGGAGAGACTGAAGTTTGGGTTACATTCAAGCTCATTTCTGCCCCTACTACTTCTAACCGTTGACAATTGCCAATGATTGGAAGCAGTAAAAGTGACAAGCAAACAATCCAAAGAAAACTGCCTGTCTCTTTGCCTTTGCAAAAAATGCATAGGTCATTGATAAGCACTTGCATGGCTAAGGACGGTTTTCGAGAGTCCAGCGAAAGGCTCTGCTACCAGCTGTTCCACCAGTATAATATTTTTCTGAGGGACAGAAATCAAAATTCATCGGACTAGTCGAAATGACATCGTCCTTATTCTTGATTTTAAACGTTACCTCGGTTGAGGCGTTCAGGCCTTTGTCGCTTTTGTAGCCGATGGTTAGTTTGACATCGATTGAACTGTCGCCTTCATCCTGCTCATACCATAGATATCCTACGGAATTGCTGACTGTACTTTTGTCCCAGTAGTAGAGACCCGTGTTGCAGTACCAAGTATCTTCAATAGCACCTCTAGACATGGTATACATGGCATCGAGTAGCGTACTACCGGAGGCCCCACCTATCGGGGACATTATAATGAGATGAATTTCGGGCTGGCCTAAAATCCAAGCCTCATACTCGCTCACATCCTTCATCCACAAGCTGCGCAAATACTCCGTCTGGTTATCCGTGCGGCAAGTAGTATACGGTTGGCCTATCGGGGGTGGGGGCATATAAGGAGCACCGCCGCCACCATCATCAGGAGGAAGCAACTTATTAGTGCCCTTCCCGCCCGGCACGCCGTTAGCTTCCTTGCCCTGGTTTTGTCCCTTGCCTGGCCCAAAGTATTCGCTCGTCAGGGCGGTGCCTTTGACGCGCTCGCTGGGGCCGATGACGACTACCGGGTAATCCGGGGCCTTTTTCGCGTCGAGCAAGTGGACCTGGCCATCCTTATCGTAGGCTTGCAGGGGCTTGGTGTAGGTTTTCTCGTCGAAGTCGGCCGGGATGAACAGTACCAGCGGGCTGTAGGTGTCGGCGCTCCACTTGTTGATGTTGACCGGCACTGAGATGTTGAGGTTAGGTACGTGGGCCAGCACGTCGGCCATGCCCGTGAGCGCCTGGCCGGTGGGGCTTTGCGCCACCAGCTCATCCATGCGCTGCCCGAAGGTGGGCTGTAGGTCGGTGAAGGCCCGGTAGAGCACGTCGTAGTCGCCATCGAACTGCTTGAGGGCTTCCGCCTTCAGCAGCTGCCGGTAGGCGGCCTCGGTGCCCAGGGTGCGGGCCAGGGCTTTGGCCACGGTGGCCAGCTCCTGGTTGGTCTGCGTGACGGCGGACGGCGCGGCGGGCACCACCTGGTCGCGGTTACAGCTCATGACGCTGGCGGCCAGCGCGGCGGCGGTTAGCGCCGCCCGGAGCCGGGAGCCGCTGTGTTGCGGGGGGGGGGGTAAGCATCTTCATAAATGAAGGAAAAGGATTAAAATAGCTAGACCTAGCGGCTTTTATTAGCTGCTAGCCTTAGCTTATTTCAAAGCTAGAGATTTATTTCCAATGAACATATTATGAAGAAGAAAATTTTTGATGAAGAAGAACAAAAAATACCTTGAAGGTCAGCTACGTGGCAAAAAATATTTTTACCTGAACTGCAATAATGCACTTTATCGGTAGAGTTGCGTCGGCGGCACACGTAGCAGTGCCGCCACCCGAAAATTGCCTGAAGCCCGGCCTACCCTTTCTCCCGAATCAGCCGGAAAAAGTCCTCGCGGTAGGTGTCGCCCACCAATATTTCTTCCTGGCCCACGTGCAGCGTGTGGCCATCCACCAGCCGCAGGTGGTCGAGCGAGATAATGAACGACTTATGCACTCGCACGAAGGGCGGCTGCGGCAGCTGCGCGGCCAGCTCGCGCAGCGTGAGGTAAGTGATAATGCGCTGGCCGGCCGTGTGAATGGACACGTAATTCTTTAGCCCTTGAATGTAGAGAATATCCGCGTAGTTGAGCTTGAGATACTTGTTCTTGCTGTCGCCCTTCACGAACAAATAATCGGGGGTAGGGGCCGCCGGCGCGCCTGGCGCGGCCGGGGGGGGTAGGGCGGGCGGCGCGGCGGCGGGCAGCAGCGCCTGCGCCTTTTGCACGGCCCGCACAAAGCGGTCGAAGGCAATGGGCTTGAGCAAGTAGTCCACCACGTCGTGCTCGTAGCCCTCCAGCGCATACTCGGGGTAGGCGGTGGTGAGGATGACCTTGCAGCGGTGGCCGCAGATTTTCAGGAACTGCAACCCCGTGAGCTCGGGCATCTGGATGTCGAGAAACACCAGGTCGGCGCGGCCTTCCTGCACCCATTGCAGGGCTTCGAGCGGGTTGGTGGTGGTGCCGGCCAGCGCCAGGCCCGGCAGCTTCTGGATGTAGCTGGCCAGCAGCCGGGTCGCAAAAGCTTCATCATCAACGGCAATACAGCGCAGCATAGGGGGGTAGGGGAAAGTAGCGCGAAGCTTCTGCTTCGTGCGCGAGCAACGCGAGCAGGCGGAACCAAGCGGTGCGAACGACCATGCTCGCTCGCGCTCGCGCACGAAGCGGAAGCTTCGCGCTACTAACCTACAAGCTCAGTTCCAGATGCGCTTCATACGTAATCCCATCATCGTGCACGCGCAGCGCGTGGCGGCCGGGGTACAGCAGCGCCAGCCGCCGCCGGATGTTGGGCAGGCCCACGCCGGTGGTGGCGTCCTTCTGGTGCTGATGGATGCGGTTACGCACCGTGAAGCGCAACTGCCCCGGCGCGGCCAGCGTGAGCTGAATATCCACCGGATGCGCCGCCTGGTTCACCACGCCGTGCTTGAGCGCGTTTTCGACGAACGGAATGAGCAGCAGCGTGGCCACCCGCTGCCCGCCGGGGGGTAGGCCGGCCTGCTCGAAATTCACGAAGAAATTCTCCTCGAAGCGCAGCCGGTGCAGGGCCAGGTAATTCTCCACGTACTCCACTTCCTGGCTCAGCTCTACCTGGCCATCGGGGCTGTCGTGCAGCAGGTAGCGCATGAGGTCAGAAAGGCGCAGCACCGCCTCGGCCAGTGGCTCCGACACCTCGTAGGCCGTGGCGTAGAGGTAGTTGAGGGTGTTGTAGAGGAAATGCGGGTTTATCTGGCTGCGCAGAAACGCTAGCTCGGCCTGGGTTTTGGCCTGCTCCAGCAGCTGAATTTGCAGCTGGTTTTCGCGCTCCTTTTCGCGCACAAAGGCGTCGCGCACCAGCACCGCCGCCCCGGCCAGCACGATGGTGGGGGGGAGGAAATAGGCATTGTCCTGCACGTAGTACAGCAGAGTAACATCGGGGTTGTAGTTGCGAAAGCCAAACAGAAGTGGCATTAGCACCTCATCCAGTAGGTAGCGGGTGCCCGCGAATACCATCGGTGTACCTAGTATTCCCAGCACCAGCACCAGCCAGCGTCCCGGCTGTAGCCCCCGCCCGAATACGAACAGGTAGCAGTAGTAAAACAAGCCCGTGGTGGCCAGCCAGAGCGTGAACTTTACCAGTAGTAATTTAGTCAGGCTACCTTTAGCCGGGTTGAAGTTGACGCTGGTAAAAAACAGGTCGTAGCTGATTATCAGCGCCCAGCCTAGCACCTGGTAGAAAAGGATTCGGTGGCGGTTCATGGTCGAAAATAACAACGGGCTAAGCCGGCAACAGTGAACTTTGGCGCGGGGCCGCGGCCCCTGGCTGCCCCAGGGTGAAGAGCGCCCGGTACGTCAGGCCCAGGCTCACCAGCACCAAAGCCGTCCAGCTAGTAATCAGCAGGGGAGAGCCTAAAATCCAGTAGGTAGCCAGGAAGCCGCTGGCTAGCAACGAGTTCATGCCGCCCAAAATAACGATGAAAAGCAGCGCGGTCGGCAGCAGAAAGAAGCCCAGGAAAACCCAGATTCGCCCCCGCGGTTGCAGCGCCCCGTAGGCTCGCACTAGCGGCGGCACCGTGGCAAGTAGCACCGCCGCCCCGCCCACCACCCAGGCAGCATAGTAGGGCATCACTTTGCTGAGCGCGTACACCTCATCGTTGCCGCCCATAAAAACGGCCCCCAAAATGCGGGCAAACGGGATATTGGCAAACACCAGCGCGAAGCCCAGCGACCGGTACCCCACCGAATGGCGCGGGGCCAGCAGGAAATAGCCTGCCCACATCAGGGCGAAGCTGAACAGCGGGCCAGCTAGCGTAGCCGCCAGGTTTTGCAGCGGCTTATGGGCGCAGGATTCGCACAGGCTCCACACGTTGAAATTGCGGGTGCCCCAGCAGCCGCACAGCAGCCGGCCCAGGCCGGTGTGCACCAGCTCGTGAGTTTCGCCGGCTACGAAGAGCAGCGCGATGAACGCGGCCAGCGACCGCCAGGTAAGGGTAATTCTCATGGGTAGGGAGGAGCTGAGAGCCATTCGTTCGGCCGGTCAAAGATGCCCGGCTGGCCGCCCTGTTAGAATTCTATTATCCCAACCCGGCCGAATATTACCCCAATGCCCGCCCGGCCCGGACGACCGCCCGCTCCGGCGTTGGGGTAATATTCGGCCGGGTTGGGATAATAAATTTTCGGGGGGTAGGGCGGGCGGCCACCTTTGCCGCATCACTTTCAAGCCCCCGATTATGACGCTTTCTGCCTGCTGCCGCGCCCTGCTAGCCCTTGGCGCGCTGCCCTTTGCCCAATTCGCTGCTGCCCAGGAGCCGGCCATGCCTACCACTAAAATCAAAGTATACATCGTGGGTACATTTCACTTCAATGCGTCGGCGGCTGACCTAATCCACGGCAAAGCGGTGGATATGCGCACGCCACAAAAGCAGCGCGAACTGGATGAGTTGGTGAGCAAGCTTCAAAAAACGCAAGCTGATAAGGTGTTCGTAGAATACCAATTGCAGGACCAGCCGCATGTGGATAGCACTTACGCGCTGTATCGCCAAAAGCGGCTCAAGGCCGGTAATAATGAGGTGTACCAGCTCGGCTACCGGCTGGCCGACAAGTTGAACCGGCCGCGGGTGTACTGCGCCGATGCCCAACTAGGGCTGGATTTCGATGCAACTCAGGCTTACGCCAAGCAACACGGGCAAAACGCCATTATAAACGGTTTTATGGAGGTGCAGCCCGGCGACAGCGTGGGCCAGTTGCTGGCGTCGCGCAACCGCCTGCGGAAAGTAGCCTTGCCGGCCGGAGGTGAGTTTCCGGGCGCTACACTACTGGAGCAGTTTAAAGTGGCTAATTCGGCGGCTTTTGACCGGGCCAATATGGATGGCTACCTGCTAACGTTGGCCCGAATTGGGGGCGGCAATAACTACGTGGGGGCCGATGTGGCCGGCGATTACTTCAAGCGCAATGTGCGCATTTACAGCAACTTGCTGCGGCAGGTAGATGTAAAGCGAGATAAAGCCATCGTCCTCATCATCGGGGCCGGGCACGCCTCGCTGCTGAAAAGTATTCTACGCTATAATTCGCTGTTTGAGGTAGCTGAAGTGCTGCCGCTGCTGGAAGAGAAGTAGTTTTTTTGAGGATTGAAGAAATAAAACTGAACGTCATGCTGAGCTTGTCGAAGCATCTCTACCGCTTCATCCAACGGCGCGGTAGAGATGCTTCGACAAGCTCAGCATGACGTTCTAGTAAAACGCTACTTCCCTACCTCCCCCAGCAGCTCCTTTACCGCCGCATCGAGCTGCGCGTCGTGGCTGGTGTAGCTCTCGCCGATGGGCCGGGTCACGGGAATATCCACCGGGCGGGGGTTCATTTCCATCACTTTGCCATCGCGCACGGCGCGGATGGTGCTGGTGGGCAGGCGCAGGCTGGAGCCGTCGAGCAGGGCCGTGCCGGAGGTGAAGATAATCCAGCCGCCGGTGGGCTCGCCCACTATTTTACCCAGCTTGCTGGCCCGGTAGCCTTCGCTAAAGTCCTCGGCATCAGAGAGTGAGTGCTGGTTGGTGACGAGCACCGTGGGCAGCTCCAGGCTGCGCTGGCCCAGGGCGCTGCGGGCCGGTACGGGGGCGGCCATGCCCCGGCTCATCATGCTGAGGTAGCTGCGGCGGGCCAGCACATCAATGGCATACACGTTCACGAAACCGCCGTTGTTGTTGCGCACGTCTACCACCACGCCGTCGCGGGTCATGTTTTCGGCGTCGAGGTCGAGGTAGAGCTGGGCCAGCGCGCCGGCGCTCATGTCAAACATGTGCACGTAGCCGAGGCGGCCGCCGCTGGCCTGGGCCACGTAGGCGCGGCGCTCCTCCACCCACTGGCGGTAGTCGAGCGCCTTTTCGGTGTCGCGGCTGAGGGGGCGCACCACCACGTCGCGCTCCTTGCCATCGGCCGACACGCGGAGGGTAGTGCGGCGGCCCACCTGGTATTGCAGCAGCTCGTCGAGATTGGTGCTGCCCGAAATCGCGTGGCCGTTTACGGCCAGCAGCACGTCGCCGGGCTTGAGGCCGGCCAGCGCGGCGGCACCCAGCGGCAGCACCGAGGTGAGGCGCAGGCGGCCATTCTGCTCATAGTCAGCGGCGTCGAAGCGCATGCCCAGGCGGCCGGTGGCGGGGGCCACGGTGCCGGTGGGCGGCGCAGCCGGGCCCATGCCCGAGTGCGAGGCGTTGAGCTCGCCAATCATCAGGTTCACCAGGCGGCGTACCTCGTCGGGGGTGCGGGCGCCGGCAATGTAGGGCGCGAATTTCTCGCGCTGGGCCGGCCAGTCGGTGCCGTTGAAGGTGGCGTCGTTGAAGAAATCGCGCAGGTAGCTCCAGGCCTCGTCAAAAACCACCAGCTTCTCCTGCTCGAAGTCCACGTCCAGCTCGGCGGCCACGGCCACGGCGCGGGCCGCCGGGCCCTTAGCCTCCACCGGCACCACCTGAATGCGGCCCTGGTCCAGAAAATACACCTCCTTGCTATCGGGCGAAAACTGCGCCTCGCGCTTGGCCCCGGCCGTGGACGTGAGCTGCCGCGCCGTGGCGGGGTCCTTGCTCAATTCATCGAGCGGATAGATGTACAGATTGGTCTGGTTCGACACCGTGGCCGTGAGCAGCAGCCACTTCCCATCGGGGCTGATGGCCAGGCTGCGCACGTCCACGCCCACCGGCACCAAACTCAGCCGCCGCCGAATATCCTCAAAATTGATAGTTACTGGCGGCTTGGCAGGAGTTGCGCTGGCCGTGGCCGCGCCCTTTTTGCCCTTCTTCTTTTTGGTCGAAACTCCCTTGGCGCGGGCCGAGTCGGCTTGGGCCAAAGGGAGGGGGGTAGGGGCCGTGGACTTGGCCGGCGCCAAGGGCGGGTTCTGGTTTTTTTCGGGTGAAATCGGCCCCGGTACCGTCTCCTTAAACAAGTCGCGGAACTGGTCTTCGCGGAAGCGCGGCGTGCGCAGCTGCAAGTCGATGCGCGCCACCTGGGCATCCTCGGTGCGCTGGCCGGTGTCGAAAAGCAGGTACTTGCCGTCGGGGCTCCAGCTCAGCGTGTTGCTGTTGGAATTCGCCAAAAAGCTGACCGGCCGCGCCGTGCCGCCCGCCGCGGGCACCACCTGCACGTTGGTGAAACCGCGCGCGCCGTTGGGCGCAAACGCCAGCCAGCGCCCATCGGGCGACCACACAAACGAGCGCTCGGCGCTGAGCGGCGGCCGGCCAAAGCGGCCGGTGCCCGCCACGCGCTCCTGCTTGCTGGCTAGGTCCAGGATGCGCAACTCCCGGGCGTCGCGCTCAAAGGCCAGCAGCTTGCCATCGGGCGAGAAGCGGGGCTGCGCGTCGCTCACGGCCGCGTTGGTGAGGCGCGTTTCCTGGCCGGTGGCGAAGGTGTAGCTGTACAAATGCTTGGCGCCGTCGCGGGCCGAGGCGTACACCAGCCGGCGGCTGTCGGGGGCCCAGGCCAGGTCGGTTTCGGCGGCCGTGGTGGTGGTGAGGCGGGTGGCGTCGCCGCCATCGGCGGCCGAGGCGGCAAACACTTCGCCGTGCACAATGAAGGCCACTTTCTTGCCATCGGGTGAGAGCGCCAATTCCTGCAGGCGGTCGGTGAAGCGCTGGCGCTCCACGCCCGGCCCGGCCGGCGCGCCCCGCCGCTGAATACGCACCGGCTGCGCCTGCCCGTTCTCAGTATTCAGCGTCCAAATGCCAAAATCGCGCTCAAACACGATGAGCTTGCCATCGGCCGAAGCGCTGGGCCACAGCACCCTACCCTCCTTAAAATTGGTGACCTGCTGCGGCGCGCCGCCGCTCGGGGCCACGGCCCAAATGTTCTCCGGCCCGCCCTGGTCGGAGGTGAAAAACAGCTTCTGGCCGCCCGGCCCCCACATGGGCCACAGCGCCTTGCTACCCCCCTGCGTGAGGCCGACGTAAGCTGGCCCGACTTTGCCCGCCCGCCGCAGCCAGATTTCGGACTCATCCAAATGGCTGTGGCCGTGGCGCCACCACTGGTTGGAGGCGATGCCGCGGGCGGCAAAGGCCAGCGCCTGGCCGTCGGGGCTGGGCGCGGCGAAGAACTCGTTGGCGTAGCGGTCGGCTGAAACGGGGGTGGGCGTGCCGCCGCCCACCGGCACGCGGTAGATGTCGTTCATGCCCGCGATGTCGCGGCTGGTGCTCGAATAATAGAGGTATTTGCCATCGGCCGACCACCCGTCGAGCTGGTCCAGCGCGTCGTCAAACGTCAATCTTTTCAACTCGCCGCTGGCAAAATTCAGCAGATAAATATCGCCGTTGCCGCTGCGCGTGGAGATGAAGGCCAGCGACTTACCATCGGGTGCGTAGAGCGGGCGGCTCTCGGTGGCGGGGTGGGCCACCAGCAGCCGGGCCTCGCCGCCGGCCACCGGCACCGTCCAGATATCGCCGCCCGATACAAAGGCGATTTCCTGGCGGTCGGGCGACACGCCCGGCTCCGAAAAGGAGGGTAGGGCGGTGGGCGGCGCGGCCAGCCCGGGCGCGGCGGTCAGCAGCCAAGCCGTCAGGCCGGCCAAGTGACGGTTTCTCGGAAAAGTAAAGAACGGCATACGCGGCGGCGAGAGGGGGTAGGGGCAGGGCCGCCGCAAAGTAGAAGGAAAAGCAGTAAATGTTGCACTAGCGCGACTGGCCACGCAATGATTGACTGCGCGAAGCAGCAGTTATCCTGTTTCGGTAGCTTATCGCAAAATAAAAAACTATCGATTGCTATATTATTTTTTCGCTAAGGCAGTTGGGGTACGCCCAAAAAGCTTTCTGAACGCAAATGAAAAGTGCGATAGGTTCTCAAAACCTAAATCCAGATAAATATCGGTCGGTTTTTTATTTTGCTTCTCAATAAGAAAATACGCTTCCTGCAAGCGCTTCTGCACCAGCCAACGATTAGGTGTTTTGCTAAATATTTTCTGAAAATCCCGCTTGAATACGGATAAGCTACGCCCAGTTAGGAAAGCAAAACGTTGAACGCTTATATTGAAAATATAATTCTTGTTCATAAACTCCTCCAGGTTTACTTTGCCAGGAGTACTGTAAGTAAAAAGTATTCCAGCAAGTTTTGGCTGAATCTGTAGCAAAATAATGAGCAACTCCTCATATTTCACAGCACTAAATGCCTCATTTATTTTTCCTAAATTATCATAATAAAGCTTCAAAGAACAGATAAAGTCAGGAATTATTTTATTTTTTGGTACACTAATAAAAGCATCGTCGGAATTAAAATAATTTACCTGGATGTTATGTTTTTCTTGAAAAGCTTTTAGAAATGCTTCCTCAAAGCAGATGACTATCCGCTCGAATTCAGGATTCTCTTTGTCGTAGCGCACTAAATGGTTTTTGCGTACCAAGCAATATTCGTCAGCTTTTAGGGTGTAATTTTTGTTGCCGTCATACGCGCGTAATTCCCCTTTTGTAACATATACAAAAACGTGGTCCGGGACGAAATGCTCCGGCGAGATTTCGGCTCTGGCCGGCTGAGCATTCGGCCCGGAGGTATTTACTTCCCTATTCGCATCCATTTTTTAATCATTATAAGAACAGGAAAGCTTCAGTAAATTCTTGTCCCCAACGTGCCGGCGTTTATTTTTATGTCGCAGCTGAGGCTGACGGGTAACTGCGCATTTACTTCACGATAGCGTATTCCAGGAGGCTCCGCATCGCGGCCAGGACGGCTTCCTGGTTGTTCGCAATTGGCGTCCAGCTCAGTATTCTGCGGGCTTTCGCATTGCTCACGTTGCGGCTTACTTGCAAAAGCATGGCCGCCGTTTTTGCTTGCGCATTGACTAAGGACGCCACCCGAACAACCCAACCGGGCACCGTTTTGGTGGAAACCTGTGCAGTCGCTGCGGGGAATTTCTCCCGCAGCAACTGCGCAATCTCCGGCATGGTAATCTGCCCATCGGCCGAGGCAATGAAGCGCTGTCCCTTCGCGCCGGGAGTAGTCATGGCGCGCAGGTGCAAATCCGCCACATCGCGCACGTCCACCACGTTTAACGTAATCGGGGGCACCACTTTGATGGAGCCGTCCAGCAGATGCTGGAGGATGCCGAAGCTGCCGGAGACGTGCGTGCCCAACGACGGACCCAAAATAGCTACGGGGTTGATAACGCTCAATTCCAGGCTGCCGCCTTCCTGCTCGATAAAACTCCAGGCCGCCCGCTCGGCCAGCACTTTCGATTTTTCATAGGTAGAGAGCCCCTTTAGGGCTGGGTCCGTCCAGTCAACTTCGGTGGTTTCGGTTCGGCTATCGGTGTGGCTGAAGCCCACCGCGCCGAAGCTCGACGTCAGCACCACGCGCTTCACGCCCGCGTCGCGCGCCGCCCGCAGTACCCGCAGCGTGCCTTCCACCGCGGGTTTTAGCTACTCGTTTTCATCCTTGGGAGGCGTGAAGAAAATGGGAGATGCTACGTGCAGCACATACGCGCAGCCCCGCGCGGCCTCGTCCCAATTCGCGTCGTTGGTCAGGTCGGCTTCCACCAAGGCCAAGTTAGCCAGCGCCGTACTACCGTTGGCCCGGAGCGTATCAAGCACCTCATTTTTCCTGTTTAATGAGCGAACGGTGGTCCTGACGTAGTACCCCTTTTGCAGTAGCTGCAAGATGCAATACAGGGCCACAAAGCCGGTGCCACCCGTTACCAAGACTGTTTCTGACGTTTGCATGGTCTAAATTTTATACTGCAAAATTCGGCCTTAAAACGCATCTGTAGCTTTGTTGAAAAGTCCAAGTTTGTTGTGTTGAAAGGTCCAAATTCTGAGTATGTTCTGACGGTTACTCCGACCTGCCCGCCATTATTCAACCAAAAAGCGCCCCGACTAACCTGCCGGAGCGCTTTCAACATAAGTTACTTATAAAGCCTTTTTACAGCTTCTGAAAACGGCTCACGTAGGTTTGCTGCTTACCCACCACGCGCACCACGTAGAGGCCGGCGTTGAGGCCGCCCACCCGCTGCGCGAGCTGTTGGTTCAGCTGCTCGGCCGAGCCGGTGCTGTTGAGCACCACCTGGCCGGTGGTGGTATACACGCTGAGGCTCAGGCCGGTGTCGGTTTCGGGAATGTCGAAGCGCACGGTGTTGGTTACCGGGTTGGGGTAGAGGCCCAGCGCGGCGGTGGCGGCGCTGCGGGCGGCCAGGGGGGTAACGCTGAACGAGTAGCGCGTGAACACCGGGTAGTGGTCGGAAGTGGTGGTGCCGTAGTCAGCGATGCTGGCGGCCAGGTCGGTGCGCACGGCGGCCGAGCCACTGATGTAGTAGGCGGCCATTGGCTTGGTGGCAATCACGTTGTCAATTACCGTGTTGAAGCTCACCGTAGACTGCGCCCCGGACTTAGCCAGCGGTAGGGTCAGGGCTACGTAATCTGCCGAGTCGGCCACGAAGGAATTGTACGACGACACGGCCGGCGTTACGCCCGTGGCGATGGTACCGTTCAGCACGTCGTTGTAGTCGCCCAGCACCAGGGTGTTAGTGCCCGCGTAGCTCGTGTCGAGCAGGTTTTTGAGCAGGTCAGCCCCAGTCTGGCGGCGGGCATAGTCGTCGGGCGAGGTAGTCGTGGCGTTGGCCTTGGCGTGAATACCCACGAAGTTGATGCGCTTGGTCACGCCGTCGAGCGTCACGTCGGCGGCCATCAGGTAGGGAAAGCGGCCCGAAGCCCAGGCACCCCAGGCCGGGCAGGCGTCGGCCTGCGTGCAGCGCAGCAGCCCCTGAAACAGCACTGGCTTCACCACATCCTGGCGGTAGATAAAGGTAACTTTCTGGTCGCCGGGGTAGTCCGCGTCGCCGATATTATCACCATACGACCCAAAATCCGCGATTTTGTAGCCGTAGGTTACGCCCAGCCGGGTCGAGAGGTCGGCCGCCACGTTGCGCAGACGCACCGTGTCCACTACTTCTTCCAGCACGTACACGTCGGCCGCCAGGCCCTGGAGCACGGTCGTGGCGTTGGCCTGCTGCAAGGCCACGTCGGTTGGCCCCTGGCCCGAGGCCGTCGAGCCAAACCACTCCATGTTCCAGTTCGCTACTTCCAGCGTCTTTGCCACATCGTAGGTGTTGCCGCTTAGCCGCAGTGCCTGCGGACCCACGCCGGCGGTGGTGGCGGTCGTCGTGGTGGCGTAGTTGGTTTCGGCCTGGGTAGGCAAGAAGCGCACCCGAAGAAGTAGCTGCTGGTTGCTGGCTTCAATCTGGCTAAGCATCAGTGAGGGGCTATAGGTCAGGCTGTCTTTGCCGAGCTGAAACGCGGCGTTGGGCGAGGTGATAGTCAGCGGGCCGGTCAGGTTGCCGGTCGTCAGCGAGATAATCTTATAAGCCGCCGTGTTCACCGGCTGGTAGCCGAAGTTCAGGTCCGTCAGGCTCAGGCGCAGGGTAGGCGGGGCGGGCGTGGCCGAGTTGGTCAGCACCACGTCGTCCACGGTCCAGCGGGCCGCCGCATTGGTAGTCGAGTTATACACGAAGGCCACATACACGGTGCCCGCTTTGTAGCCGCTCAGGTCCACAAAGCTGGTTTGCCACACGTCGGAGCCTTGAGCCGGAAATTCGGCGTTGAGGTCGGTCCAGGTTACGCCGCTGGCGTTCGGGTCGCCGGTGCCGGAGTAGTTGGTTGAAACCCGCAGGCGCAGCGCCGGGCCGTTGAAGGCCGTGCGCGTCCAGTACGAAAGTAGGGGGTAGGTGGTGCTGGTTAGGGTCAGGGCGGGCGAAATCAGCCAGTCTTCGTTGGCTATATTGCCGCTGGCGTAGCCGTTCATCTGCACGGCGTTGGGGTAGGCGGTGGTGCCGCTGGGGTTGCCGGGGTCGCGGCCGAACGTGGTGCAGGCCCAGGTTTGCGGGCCGGTTACGCTATATTGTATCCAGCCATCGGAAAGGGTAGCGCCGCCGGTGCAGGCGTTGAAGTCGTATACCGTCTGGGTCGGGTCGTTGCCGGTGCCGGTTACGGTTACGGTGCGTGCAGTGGCCCCCGCGCTGTAGTTGATAATGCCGCCGGTAATAACGCCGCTCGCCTGGCCCAGCCGGTTGGCCGTGAAGCGTACGAACACCTGCCGGGGCTGCGCCAGCTCGGCCACCGTGTAGAGTACGCTGTCACTAAACGCGGTACCATCCTTCGACACGGTAAACTCGCCGCGGGTGTTGCGCGCCACCACCGGATTGGTCAGGTTGGTACCAGTTAGGGTGTAGGTTTTAGCGGCCGAAGGCTGATTAATCGTCTGCTTGCCAAAATCCAACGCGCTGGGCGCTACGGTCAGGGTAGGGGCATTAGCGTTGGCGTTCCAGCTTAGCGAAAAGTCATCAATGGCCGACGAGGGTCGGCTGCCGCTGCCCGTGGTGCCGGCCGGGGCCACAATGCGAATCCAGACCGGCCCGGCCAGGTTATCCAGCGCCCCGCCGAAGCTGGCCGTCAGGGTCGCGTTGGAAAATACCGGCCCGGTCGTGGCCGTCGAGCCCACCTGGGTAAAGGCTGTGGGCGTGGCCCCGAGGCCGTAGTCTACTCGCCACACGGTGGTGCGGCCGGTGGCGGTGGCCGTCATAATTGTGCTGTCCAGCGATTGGAGCTTGAAGCTGAGCGCAAAATCCGTCTTGCCGGTCGTGTTGGCCAGCTGAAAGACGAAGGCTGGCCCCACGTTGGTGCCGTCGCCGAAGCTGCCGGTCTGGCGCACGCCCAGGGCGCGGTTGGGGGCCGCCGTTTGGGTGGCCACATCGGCATTTTGATTGAGGCCAGTGGCCGAGGCGTAGTTCTTGAAGCCGCCCGTTACGCTGTTCCAGGCGGTGGTGGCGCTAGGCGTCAGAAACAGCTGCGCGGCCGTGGGAGCCGTGCCCAGGCTGGTGGCCGTGGCCGCCGTGTACACGCTGAAGCCGGCGGGCAGGCCGCTGGCCAGGTTGTCAAAAGTCTCGACGTAGGGGCTGATACCGAGCGTAGCTTGGGCGTGCGCGCCCAAAACACGCAAGGCCAAACCTGCCGAGAAAGCGAGGAGTCGTTTCGTCATGCGAAAAAGGAAAAAAGAGAGTGAAGGAAAGGAAGAAAACCCTTGTTATTTAGGACAAAATTAACAGCTAAGCTCATAAGCTAAAGTTACGCCAATGTTTCTAAACGAATTAGTTACCAACGGTATCCGTCCAGGCAGCCGTTGCTTCCTGCTCGCGCTGGGGTAGTAAGCGGGCTAAATAGTCGGCGTGCCGAGTAGTTATTAAAAAAAAGCGGTACATTTAGCCCCTAAATTCCTCACCTACTATTTTGCATTCTATGCAAGTCAAATCCTTACTCCTCGCGGGCGGGGCGCTGCTGGCGGCTACGTCGGGCGCACTAGCCAGCGGCTTTCAGGTTGGCCTGACCGGCGCTAAGAACGTTGGCATGGGCAATACCGGCACCGGTCTTTACCTCGACCAGGCTTCGCAGTTTTTCAACCCTGGCGCGTTTGCCTTTGCTCCCATCGGGGCGCAGGTAGGCGGCAACATTGCCATCCCACGCATCAGCTTCCGCTCGGGCGGGGCCGACCTGGGCCAGCAGCAACTGGCAAATAAGGTGGTACTGCCTTTCAGCGGCTTCGTGGGCTTCGGGCCCAAGGAGGGCAAGTGGCGGCTGGGCGCGGGCATTTATACGCCCTTCGGCAGCGAGCTGCACTACCAGTCGGGCTGGGCTGGCCGCTACGCGCTCACCGACATTAATCTGCGCTCGGTGTTCGTGCAGGGCACGGCGGCTTACGCCATCACTCCGCAGCTGGGCGTGGGGGTAGGGGTAGTGGTGCTGGCCCTCGGCGACATAGACTTGCAGCGCGACGTGCCCGTGCAGGGCCAGAGCAATACCCAGCCGTTGCACGCGCAGCTCACGGGCAAGGCCGACCACAAGGTGGGCTATAACCTGGGCATCCTGTTTAAGCCCAGCGACAAGCTGAGCGTGGGCGTCAGCTACCGCTCGGCCCTCGACGCGCACGTGGCCAACGGCGACGTGACGCTCACCAACGTGCCGGCCTCGGCGGCCGGGGCTTTCTCGGCCAAGAATTTTGATGTGACCCTACCCCTGCCCGACGTATACAGCTTCGGCATCGGGGTGCGCCCTTCCGAAAAGCTGCTCCTCGCCTTCGACGCCAACCTCGTGGGCTGGAGCCGCTACCAGTCGCTCAACTTCACCTACTCGGGTGGCGTGCTGGGCGGCGCGGCTTCCTCTTCCTCCAAGCGTCAGTACCAGGACGCGCTGGCCTTCCACCTGGGCGGCCAGTATAAGGTGACGGATAAGTTTGCGCTGCGAGCCGGCACGTTCTACGATTTCAGCTGCGTGCGCGACGGCTTCGTGACCCCCGAAACGCCCGATGCCGACCGCATTGGCGTCACGGCGGGCTTCACCTACGCCATCACCGACCGGTTTGGCATTGATGGCTCGTTTCTGTTTGAAGACTTTATGCAGCGCAGCCAAAGCCAGGACGACCTCATCAGCAACGGTACCACCGACCGCGTGGCCGGCACCTACAAAACGACCATCGCCGTGCCTGGCGTGCAGCTGTACGTGAAATTCTAAGCCCGCCTTTTTCCTACCCAATCGATGACTTCTTTATTTTCTCTTCAAAAGGCCACCCGGCCGGCGCTGACGCTGCTGGGCCTGGGCCTCGGCCTGGCGGGCTGCCAGACCAATATTGATGCGCCTTCGGCCTCGCCGGGCACGCTCGACTTCACCAGCTACGTGGCCGTGGGCAACTCGCTCACCTCGGGCTACACCGACGGCGGCTTGTATAATTCGGCGCAGGCTACGTCCTACCCCGCCCTGCTGGCCCAGCAGTTCGGCAAAACCGGCAAAGGCCCGGCCACGTTCGTGCAGCCCGCTTTTTCGGCCGGCAAGGCCGATGGCTCGGGCTACATTAAGCTGCTAGCCGCCAACGGCGCGCTGGGACCGGTGGTGCCCTCGCTGGCCAATCAGTTTCTGGGCGAGCAGGTGGCCTACACTGGCCAGGCGCTGCTCAGCGGTCAGCCGCAGCTGGAGGCGTACAGCGGCGCGCAGCCCGATAACCTGGGTGTGCCGGGCATTTCGGTGCTCAGCAGCTATGCCCCGCTCACCGGCGGGCTGGCCCCTTACGGCCTGCTCAACCAGTTTTATGAGCGACTGCTCACGCCCGCCGAAAAGCCCACCAAGGACTACGTGACCTATATCGGCCAGAAAACGCCGACGTTCTTCACCTGCTGGATGGGTAATAACGATGTGCTGACCTACGCCACCAACGGGGGGGTAGCCTCGCCGGCTGACCCTTTCAGCGACCTCACCGATACCCTGCGCTTCGGTATCGGCTACCGCGCTATTCTGACCACGATGACTAAGAACGGCACCGTGAAAGGGGCGGTGGCCAACATTCCCGGCGTCACGGGCGTACCGTACTTCACCACCGTGACAGTGGCGGCCGTCAACGCCAGCATCAAGGGTAACGCCGCGCTGCCCAACGCCGCCACCGCCGGCCTCTACATCACGACGGCCAAGGGCGTGCGGGCCGCCACCGCCACTGACTTGCTGACGCTGACCGCCCAGGGTGCGATTGGCCAGCCCAGCACGACCCCCGGTAACCCCTTCCCGGTGGGCGTGGGCTACTCGGCCACGCAATCCAACCCACTGCCCAGCAAATACGTGCTCGACCCCGACGAAGTAACGGCCCTTACGGCCCGCACCACGCAGCTCAACGCCATCATCGCCAAAACGGCCCGGCGCTTCAACGTGCCGGTGGTGGATATGAACGCCTACTTCGCCAGCGTGATTGCCAGTGGGGCCGTGAGCAACGCGGTGAGTAACAACGCCACGTTCGTGACGGGCAACGTCTTCGGCCTCGACGGCGTGCACCCCACGCCCCGCGGCTACGCCCTGATTGCCAACGAGTGGCTGCGGGTTATCAATAATTACTACGGCTCGACCATTCCGGGCGTGAACGCCAACGACTACCGCGGCGTGCTGCTACCCTAAGCGCAGCAATTTGTTGAGTAACTTAAAAAGCGCCTTCCCGGCCGGGAAGGCGCTTTTTTGATAAAAAAGGTAGGGTAAGCTTTAGCTTACCACCGGGGGTAGGCACGGCGCAGAAAGGTTTAGGGCGCTGATTTTCAAAGATTACTGCCTTTGCGCGGGCGGCGGCAGGCTAAAGCTTACCTTATACTGCTGGCCGGCGCGTATCTTCGCCCCTGCTGCTATCCAGAAAGACCGAGGGACCAGGCCCGATGACGTCTTGGCAACCGCCCCCGAGGCCGGTGCCAACTCCTGTTCAACCACTTAATGAGGTTGAAGAAGATATCAGCCGGAACCTGCGCCGCTTGGCGTGGCTTTCTTTCTGGATAGGGGCCGCCCGCCCTGCTTTTTTCCGAAAGAATATGCCCGCCACCGCCACGCTCCCTACCCCCCCCGTTCTCGCCGACCCTGCCTGTTGCTCACCGCTGCCCGCGCTGCTGCGCCAGCGACTGCTGATTCTGGACGGCGCAATGGGCACCATGATTCAGCGCTACCCCCTGGAAGAAGAGGACTTCCGGGGCGAGCGGTTTCGGGACCACCCGCGCCCGCTGCGCGGCAACAATGACCTGCTGAGCCTGACGCGGCCCGACATTATCCGGGCCATTCACGCCGAGTATTTCGCGGCCGGGGCCGACATGGTGGAAACCAATACCTTCAGCGGCACCACCATCGCGCAGGCCGACTACGCCCTGGAAAGCGTGGTGTACGAGTTGAACTATGAGTCGGCGCGCCTAGCCCGTGAGGTAGCCGACGAGTTTACGGCCCAAAACCCCGCGCAGCCGCGCTTCGTAGCCGGGGCCATCGGCCCCACCAACCGCACCGCCTCGCTCTCGCCCGATGTGAACCGCCCCGGCTACCGCGCCGTGACCTTCGACGAGCTGGCCGCCGCCTACCTGGAGCAAACCCGCGGCCTCGTGGACGGCGGCGTGGATGCGCTGCTCATCGAAACCATCTTCGACACCCTCAATGCCAAGGCTGCGCTCTTCGCCGTGCAGCAGTTCTTCAACGAGGGGGGTAGGGAAGTGCCCGTCATGATTTCGGGCACCATCACCGACGCCTCAGGCCGCACCCTGAGCGGGCAAACGGTGGAGGCGTTCTGGCACAGCATCAAGCACTTGCCGCTGCTGAGCGTGGGCCTCAACTGCGCTCTCGGGGCTGACCAGCTCCGCACCTACGTGCGCGAGCTGGCCCGCCTGGCCGACGTGCCCGTGTCGGCCTACCCCAACGCCGGCCTGCCCAACGCCTTCGGCGGCTACGACGAGAGCGCCCAGGAGTTCGCCGCGCTGGTCGAGGATTATCTCAAAGAAGGCCTGCTGAACGTGGTGGGCGGCTGCTGCGGCACTACCCCGCAGCACATTGCCGAGCTGCGCAAGCTGGCCGTAAAATACCCGACGCGCCCGTTGCAATTGCACAAAAAAGCCGAGCTGAAAGAGCTGGCAATTGATGGCATTATCGACAGCGATGCGCCGCTTAATCCGCACGCTTCCCTGAGTCTGGCTGGTTTAGAGCCGTTTAATATCACCCCGGCCAGCCTGTTCGTCAACATCGGCGAGCGGTGCAATGTGACGGGCTCCCGCGCCTTTGCCCGCCTCGTGCGCTCGGGCGATTACGAGGCGGCGCTGGCCGTGGCCCGCGCCCAGGTGGAAGGCGGCGCGCAGGTGCTCGACATCAACATGGACGAGGGCATGCTCGACTCGGAGGCGGCCATGACCACCTTTTTGCACCTCATCGCCTCGGAGCCCGACATTGCCCGCCTACCCCTCATGATTGACTCCAGCAAGTGGAGCGTGATTGAGGCCGGCCTGAAGTGCGTGCAGGGCAAGAGCATCGTCAATTCGATTTCCCTAAAAGAGGGGGAGGAGACCTTCAAGCGCCACGCCCGGCTGGTGCGCCAGTACGGCGCGGCGGCCGTGGTCATGGCCTTTGATGAAAACGGCCAGGCCGACAGCTACGAGCGGCGCATTGAAATCTGCCAGCGCTCGTATAATATTCTTACTGAAGAAGTTGGCTTCCCGGCCGAGGATATCATCTTCGACCCCAACATCCTGACCGTGGGCACCGGCCTGGACGAGCACCGCAACTATGCGGTGGACTTTATCGAATCCGTGCGCTGGATAAAGGCTAATCTGCCCGGCTGCCGCACCAGCGGCGGCGTGAGCAACGTGAGCTTCTCGTACCGGGGCAACGACGTGGTGCGCGAAGCCATGAACGCGGCCTTCCTCTACCACGCCATCCGGGCGGGGTTGGACATGGGCATCGTGAACGCCGGCCAGCTCGCCGTGTACGACGAGATTCCGCCCGAACTGCTCGAACGCTGTGAGGATGTGCTGCTTAACCGCCGTGACGATGCCACCGAGCGCCTCGTGGACTTCGCCGAAACGGTGAAGCAGAAGGGCAAGGTGGAGGTAGTAGCCGACGCCTGGCGCTCGCTACCCGTGGCCGAGCGCCTGCAACACGCCCTGGTGCGCGGCATCACCGAGTTTATCGACCAGGATACCGAGGAGGTGCGTCAGCAATTGCCCCGCCCGCTCGACGTGATTGAAGGCCCGCTGATGGGCGGCATGAACGTGGTCGGCGACCTGTTTGGGGCCGGCAAAATGTTCCTGCCCCAAGTGGTGAAGTCGGCGCGGGTAATGAAGAAGGCGGTGGCGTACTTGCAGCCGTTTCTGGAAGCGGAGAAGGAAGGCACGGCCCGCCGCACGGCCGGTAAAATCCTGCTGGCCACCGTAAAAGGCGACGTGCACGACATCGGTAAAAACATCGTGGGCGTGGTGCTGGCCTGCAATAATTTTGAAATTGTGGACCTCGGCGTGATGGTGCCGCTGGAACGCATTTTGGACGAAGCCCAGAAGCAGGGCGCGGATATTATTGGCCTGAGCGGCCTCATCACGCCCTCGCTCGATGAGATGGTGTACGTGGCCCGCGAGATGGAAAAGCGCAAGCTCACTACCCCCCTGCTCATCGGTGGAGCCACGACCTCACGCCTGCATACGGCCGTGAAAATCGCGCCTTCCTACTCGGGCTCAGCCGTGTACGTGAACGATGCCTCGCGCTCGGTGGGGGTAGCGGCCAGCTTGCTGGGCTCGGGTAAAGACGCTTACACGCAGACAATTAAGGTGGAATACCAGGCCATGCGTGACGACCACGCCAGCCGCCAGCGCGACAAAAGCTACCTCAGCATCAAGGCGGCCCGCGCCAACGGCTTCCACGCCGATTGGGAAACTACGCCCATCACCAAGCCGAGCTTTTTGGGTACGCAGGTGTTAGATAATTACCCTTTGGAAGAGCTGGCGCGCTATATTGATTGGACGCCCTTCTTCCACACCTGGGAATTGAAGGGCCGCTACCCCCGCATTCTGGAAGATGAGAACCTGGGCGAAGCCGCCCGCCGCCTCTTCGAAGATGCGCAGCAGATGTTGGCCGAAGTCATTGCCGATAGAACCCTCACGGCCCGCGCCGTGCTAGGCTTTTGGCCCGCCAACACGAAGGACTACGACACCATCGAAATCTACGAAGACGACACCCGCCAGCAGGTGCGCGACGAGCTTTTCACGCTGCGCCAGCAGGGCGAAAAAGGCCCCGGCGTGCCTAACGTGGCCTTTTCGGACTACCTCGCGCCCCGCGAAACCGGCCGCGCCGACTACCTCGGCGGCTTCGCCGTAACGGCCGGGGTAGGGATTGAAAAGCTCATCGAAAAATACGAGGCCGACCACGACGACTATTCCAGCATCATGATAAAAGCGCTGGCCGACCGCCTGGCCGAAGCCTTCGCCGAGCGCCTGCACCAGCGCGTGCGCGAGGAGTTCTGGGGCTACGCGCCGAACGAAAACCTGAGCGGCGAGGAGTTGATTAAGGAGGAATACCGCGGCATCCGGCCCGCGCCCGGCTACCCCGGCTGCCCCGACCACACCGAGAAAATCACGCTTTTCCGCCTACTGGACGCGGAAAACCAGACGGGTATCATCCTCACCGAAAACCTGGCCATGTACCCCACCGCCGCCGTGAGCGGCATGTACTACGCCCACCCGGCGGCGCGCTACTTCGGCCTGGGCAAAATCGGCGCGGACCAGGTAGCCGACATGGCCGAGCGCAAGCACATGCCGCTGCCGGAGCTGGAGCGGTGGCTGATGCCGAATTTGAACTACGACCCGGCCTGATGTAGCGTGGACTCTGCGAGTCCGCGCGTAGGAACGTTCGATTGCTCCCACGCGCAGACTTCCAGAGCTCGCGCTACTTACTAAAACCCTCTTCCAAACTGCCCACGCGCGGCCTCGCAGAGTCCACGCTACTCTCCATGAAAGTAACCGACCACTTGGCCCGCGCCGCCGGCAAAACGCTGTTTTCCTTCGAGGTCCTACCCCCCCGCAAGGGCGAGAATATCCACTCGCTATTCGCGAATATCGAGCCGTTGATGGAGTTCAAGCCGCCGTTTATTGACGTCACCTACCACCGCGAGGAATTTGTGCTGCGCGAGCGGCCGGGCGGGCTCTTGCAGCGCAAGGCCGTGCGCAAGCGGCCGGGCACGGTGGGCATCTGCGCGGCCATCAAAAACCGCTTCGACGTGGATACCGTGCCGCACCTCATCTGCGGCGGCTTTGCCAAGGAAGAAACCGAGAATGCGCTGATTGACTTGCACTTTTTGGGTATTGATAATGTGCTGGCGCTGCGTGGCGACCCCATCAAGAGTGAAGGGCACTTCCAGCCGCACCCCGACGGCCACCGCTACGCTTGCGACCTCATCGGGCAGGTGGATTCCCTTAACCACGGCCGCTACCACGACCACGACGAGCAGTACCAGCCCGCTGGCTCCGAGCCCGTGCTGTGCACCGATTTCTGCATCGGCACGGCCGGCTACCCCGAAAAGCATTTTGAGGCCCCCAATCTAGGCTCCGACATCCGCTTTCTCAAGGAAAAAATTGACCGCGGGGCCGACTACATCGTGACGCAGATGTTTTTCGATAACGAGGAGTTTTTCAAATTTGAGAAGCACTGCCGCGAGGCAGGCATCACGGTACCCATCATCCCCGGCCTTAAGCCCCTGACTACCAAGGCGCAGCTCATCGCCCTACCCCGCGCTTTCTTCCTTAATATCCCCGAGGCGCTGGCCGAGGCCATTCATAAGGCTCCCGACAATGCCGCCGCCCGCGAGGTCGGCATTGCGTGGTGCCTGCACCAGAGCCGCGAGCTGCAAGCCCACGGCGTGCCCTGCCTGCACTATTACTCAATGGGCAAAGCCGATGCCATCAGGCGCGTCGCGGCGGAGCTGTTTTAGGGATTATGACTTACTAAAGAACGTCATGCTGAGCTTGTCGAAGCATCTCTACCACG
Source organism: Hymenobacter psoromatis (assembly GCF_020012125.1). Classification (NCBI taxonomy): domain Bacteria; kingdom Pseudomonadati; phylum Bacteroidota; class Cytophagia; order Cytophagales; family Hymenobacteraceae; genus Hymenobacter; species Hymenobacter psoromatis. Next base: position 3,722,432 of record NZ_JAIFAG010000001.1, on the reverse strand, counting down.
CCGCTAGGGTTACTAACCCAACGAAGCGGTAGAGATGCTTCGACAAGCTCAGCATGACGTTCAACCCTAATCCTCAATTCCTAATGAAACTTCCCTTCCGGGTCGGGAAGCTTGGCCATCAACTCCCCGAGGAAATCGAAATCTAGGCTGGCGAGGTTAAGACTCTGGCCTTTATGGACGGCCTGCCAGGCGGCGGGATAATTTTCCTGGAAGTAGCGCACGCGGGCCTGGGTTTGCCAGGCGTTGGCGTTGGTACTGTCGGCCAGCAGGGCGCGCTCGACGTAGCTGCTGGCTTGTTGCAGCTCCTTTTTCTTCTTGGTTTGCTCGTAGCGGCCCACGGCGGCGGCCGCGGCGTCAGCGAGGAGCAGCGGATTGGTGGGGGCCACGACCAGGCCCTGCGACACCAGCTGCTCCACGGCGGCGGGGCTGACGTTGGGGCGGCGGCTCATGACCACAGCCAGGCCCTGGTAGGGCTCGGGGTTAGTAGGGTCGAGCGCCCAGGCCAGGTTGAAGCGTACTACAGCCGTATCGGGCTGACTATCATTTAAATACTCAAAGCCTTTACGGCTGAAAAACTTGCTGGCCTCGGGCCTGGAGGCGAAGTTGCGGTCCACATCGGCCAGCACCGCCGCGCCCACCAGCTGCTGCGCCTGCGCCGGGCTCACGCCGCCATACAGTGGCTGCAGCTGCGGCGGGCCGCTGGCCGCGGGGGGGGTAGGGGCCGCTTTGCGGCTCTTCTGCGCCTGAGCGGGCAGGCCGAGGGTGGCGGCCAGCAAAATGAGAAACGTGCCGCGTCGAACGCAGGGAGTCAGCCAAAAAAACACGCGGTAGGGAAATGAAGAGCCAAGTGAAAGAAGAAGCGGCCCGGTTGGGGATGGGCAAAAATAGCCCTGCCCCGGCGAAATGCCGGGGTAATAATTTCCTAACCAACTCGTAACCGGGCCGGGCCTACCAGAGGCGCGTGTCGGTGATGCCGGGCGGCAGCGGAGCCACGTTGCCCAGGCCTAGCACGCACCAGCCCGCCTCGACGCCAAACGCGCCGCCGGGCATCACGTAGCTGACCCAGCGTAGCAGCGTTTGGCCGCTGTATGTTCGGTCATCGGGGTCGAATTCCCGGATTAAAAGCGCGTCGCCGACCTGAAAATCAGCATCGTTTTCGCGCACGTCGAAGGGCTTGGTGCCGGCCGCTACGGCCTGGAAGCAGGGCGTCCAGAGCTGCAGCTCATGGGTGCGCGTGCGGGCAGTAGTGACGACGGACATGGGGGAAGCAGTGTAGTGTTGCATAAGGAAGGGCCATTGGAGAAGGCCGAATACATGTAATTTACGAACAAAACATGACAGTCTCTATTTCCGTGCCGCTTTGCTCCAACCACTTTGGCCGCCCCGCCGTAGGTCGGGGGCTCCCTACCCCCCTGCTTACCCTCTCCTTATGAAGCCTTTTTTTCGTTGGCTGGCGCTGCCGCCGCTGGGCCTGCTGCTGGCCGCCGCCACCGTGCTGCTGGCCAACGAGTGGGCCGTGGCCCGCGCCAGCCACCGCGTGGCCAACATCGCCTACGTGTCCGCCTCGGCCCCCGATTTTGACCCCAAAAGCCAGCTGCTCGACGTGTATCAGCCCACCAAAGCTAGCCCTACCCCCCGGCCGGTGGTGCTCTTCATCCACGGCGGCAGCTGGGACAGCGGCAGCAAAGATGATATCTTGTATAAAGCCATCGGGCGGCGCCTGGCCCGGCAAGGATTTGTGGGCGTGGTAATTAGCTACCGGCTCGCGCCCCAAGTGTTGGTGCCCGCGCAGGCTTACGACTGCGCCCGCGCCCTGGCCTGGACGGTGGCTCACATCGGCGAGTACGGCGGCGACCCGGCCCGCCTTGTGCTGATGGGCCACTCGGCGGGCGGTGGGCTGGCCGCCCTGCTGGCCACCGGCTCCGATACGCTGCTGGCGCGGGTGGGCCTACCCCCCCGCGCCGCCCACGCCGTGCTGCTCGACGACCCCGCCGGCCTCGACATGCTCGACTACCTCACCAAAATGCAATATGCCGGCGATGAAAAATACCTGGTGCCGTTCAGCCAGGACCCGGCGGTGTGGCGGCAGGCGTCGGCCCTGTACCACATGCGGGCCGGTGCGCCGCCGTTTAGCATCTATATCGGCGGCGATACCTACCCCTCCATTAAAATCAGCAGCGAGAAATTCCGGCAGCGCATGAAGCAGCTGGGCCAGGAGCCGAAGTACACGGTGCTGCCCGGCAAGAAGCACGTGGGTATGGTAACGCAATTGTTTTGGGAGAATAATCTGCTATATCAGGAGCTGCACCGGCTGGCGGAGTGAGCTGCCGCAATGCGAGCCCGCTAGTCAGAGCTTCAGTTGCAGCGGCAGTTTAAAACTGAACCTAGCCGGCTCGCCATTAATGAGCGCTGGTTTGAAGCGCTTCAGCTTGCTGACTGCTAGCATGGCTTCCGTATTAACGGATGGCCAAAGGCCCTCAATAACCTTTATATCTTCCACTTGGCCCTGCGTGTTGACAAAAAACGTAAGCACGACCTGGCCTTGAATGCCCATGCGGCGGGCATCTTCCGGGTACGTGAAGCGCTGGCCAACGGCCGCCGCAATAGCGCGCGGGCTGCCATCTCCTCCCGAGTACACGGGCATAATGTAGTACTCGAAGTAGGGCATGGTGGCTCCATTGGCGGCAAAGCACTCGCCATCAAGGCGCTTACCGGCGGCGTAGTGCTAGCGGCGCTTTAGCTGCCCACCGGGGTAGTAGTGGCGATGTTCGCCCGTAGTCTCGCCGTGCGTGAACTCCTTGTGGCTAAGCAGTTGGCCATCTTTCGCAAAATACTCGCTTACTCCATCGTAGCGGCGTATGCGAATATTATCAAACTCCTCCCGGCTTTGCAATTGCCCACTCAGAAAATAGTCGCGCACTTCGCCCGCCGTGCTGTCGCGCCATTCGGTTTCGCGGCGGTAGTGAGCCCCGACCGCCGAGGGCAGTACGTGCCAGGCGGAGTCGAGAAAGTCTTTTTTCAGCGGTGGAATTACTTGCTGAGCCGCCGCTTCGCTTACGGTAAAGCCGGCGCAGAGCAGGACCCATAATAAGTATTTCATGCTCAAAAATAAAGCAAGATTCGGGCTATGCCAACTCAAATTTTGCTTTTAATAAACTAAAAAAGAACGGTCATGCTGAGCTTGCCGAAGCATCTCTGCCACGCCGTTCAACAAAGCAGATGAAGCGGTAGAGATGCTTCGGCAAGCTCAGCATGACCGTTCTTTTTTATAATGTTCTTATTGTGCCAGCGGGTACTTCAGCCCCATGTTCTCAAACATGAACGCCCACTTATCAACTTGCTCACCAATGACTTGGGCCGTGGAGCGGCCCGCGCCGTGGCCGGCTTTGGTTTCGATGCGGATGAGCACCGGGGCCGGGCCCTGCTGGTCGGCCTGGAGGCGCGAGGCGAACTTGAACGAGTGCGCGGGCACCACGCGGTCGTCGTGGTCGGCAGTCGTGATGAGGGTAGCGGGGTAGGTGGCTGGCTTCAGGGCGTGGTAGGGCGAATATTTATACAAATACTGGAACATTTCGGGTGAGTCCTGGGCCGTGCCGTAGTCGTAGGCCCAGCCCGCGCCGGCCGTGAACTGGTTGTAGCGCAGCATATCCATCACGCCCACCGCCGGGAAAGCCACCTGAAACAGCTCCGGCCGCTGGCTCATGGTGGCCCCGATGAGGAGGCCGCCGTTGGAGGCCCCCGAAATGGCCAGGTAGTCCTTCGAGGTATAATTGCTCTTAACCAAGTACTCGGCTGCCGCGATGTAGTCGTCGAACACGTTCTGCTTCTTGAGCTTGGTGCCCGCGTTGTGCCAGCTTTCGCCGTACTCGCCGCCGCCGCGCAGGTTGGGCACGGCGTAGATGCCGCCGTTTTCGAGCAAAATGATATTGGAGGTGCTAAAGGCGGGCGTAATATTCACCCCGAAGCCGCCGTAGGCGTAGAGCAGGGTAGGGTTTTTGCCGTTCAGCGCCAAGCCCTTTTTATACGTCAGCAGCATCGGGATGCGCGTGCCGTCCTTGGAAGTGTAAAATACCTGCTTCGACTCGTATTTGCTCGGGTCGAACTGCACGCCGGATTTCTTGTAAACCGTGGATTGGCCGGTCACCAGGTCATATTTAAAAATGGTGGGCGGGTAGACGTAAGAGGTGAAGGTATAGTACGTTTCCTTATCCAGCAGCTTGCCGTTGAAGCCGCCCGCCGAGCCTACCCCCGGCAATTGGATGGTGCGCAGCTTCTTGCCGGCCAGGTCGTATTCTTCCACCAGCGAGGTCGCATCTTGGAGGTAAGTGGCGAAGATTTTGCCGCCTACCGTGCTCACGTCCAGCACGTTCTTGGTTTCGGGAATCAGGTTTTTCCAATTAGCTTCCTGGGGCGCGGCCGCGTCGGCGGTCACGAGCCGGAAATTGGGAGCCTGGTGGTTCGTGTAGACATAGAGCTTGCTGCCTACATTGTCTATCACTTGGTTGATGCTCTTTTCGTCGGGCACTACGTTCACGATGGCGCTGCCGGGCTTGCTCAGGTCCTGCAAATACAATTTATTACCGGTGGTGGTATTGGCGGCCGAGATGACCAAAAAGCGCTCGTCCTCCGTCACGCTGGCCCCCACGTAGCGGTTGGGGTCTTTTTCGCCGCCGAAGATGAGCTTATCGGTATTTTGGGGCGTGCCTAATTTATGGTAGAATAGCTTGTGAATCTGCGTTTTGCCGGCCAGCTGGCTGCCGGCCTTGGGCTTATCGTAGCTGCTATAGTAGAAGCCCGCGTTGCCCTTCCAGGCCAGGCCCGAAAACTTGACGTCCTTCAGCGTATCGCCCACGATGGTTTTGTCGCTGGTTTTCAACACAATCACCTTGCGCCAGTCAGAGCCGCCCTCCGAAATCTGGTAGGCCGCCAGGCTGCCATCGAGGGTGAAGTTGATGCCCGCCAGCGACGTCGTGCCGTCCTTGGAAAAGGTATTGGGGTCGAGAAACACCTCCGGCGCGCCGCTGCCCAGCTGCCGATACAGCACGTACTGGCTTTGCAGGCCGGTATTTTTGGAGAAATACGTGTACTTGCCCTCCTTGGTAGGCGAGGAGTATTTTTCATAATTCCAGAGCTTGGTGAGGCGCGTGCGAATGGCCTCGCGGAACGGAATCTTGCCCAAATAATCCTGCGTCACCTGGTTTTCGGCCTGCACCCACTCCTTGGTATCGGCAGCCTGGTCGTTTTCGAGCCAGCGGTAAGGGTCGGGCACTTTGGTGCCGAAGTAGGTGGTGGTGGTATCCACCTTCCGCGTCTCGGGGTAGGGTAGGGGCTTGATGGCCGCCATCGTTTGGGCGGCGGCCGGGCCGCCCGCCAGCAGCGCGGCCAGCAGTATGGCAAGGTTTTTCATGAGAAAAGCAAGAAGGTAGGGCCCGCAAAGTAAGCAGAATACGGGAGGCAACCAGTGTAAAGGGAACGGTCATGCTGATGAAGGAAGCATCTCGCCCGCTTCGTTGCAACGGCATTGCTTACTTGCGCGGGCGGGATGCTTCCTTCGTTAGCATAACCGCGCTTCTTTGCTGGCCAAACCAGCCACTCAGCCAAAAAGCGCGCCCTGGCGCTCGGGCCGCTCAAAGTCCAGCAGCCAGCGCTTGCGCAGCAGGCCGCCGGCGTAGCCGGTAAGCGCGCCATCGGCCCCCACCACGCGGTGGCAGGGCCACACAATGGCCAGCGGGTTCTGCCCATTGGCCGCGCCCACGGCCCGCACCGATTTCGGGTTATTCAAGAGCTGGGCCACGTCCAGGTACGAGGCCGTGCGGCCGTGCCCAATGCCCGCCAGCGCCGCCCACACTCGCCGCTGAAAGTCGGTGCCGCCAAGCGGCGCGCACGGCAAATCGAATTCGCGCAGCTCGCGGCCGAAATAGGCTTTTAATTGCTGATAAGGCGCTTGCAGGCAGGCAGCTACGGCCGCCGGGGGGGTAGGGGCCGGTGCCTCGCGGTCTACGAAGCCTACGGCGTGCAGGCCCGCGTCGGAGCCGCGCAAAGCCAGCATCCCAATGGGCGAGTATAAATGGGCGATGGCTTGCATAGCGCGTAGGGTAAGCTTTAGCTTGCCGACTGAACGAGTGTGAGGTAAACTTTAGTTTGCCGTAAATTACTGATTTCTGCAATAATACGGCAAGCTAAAGCTTACCCTACGCGCTACCCGGCCAGCACGCGCCGGGGCCGGGGGTTAGGAGCTTTAGGTATAGCCTGCCGCACCAGTTCTTGGGCTCGCAATAGGGCCGCGGCACTCTCCTGGTGCAGGTGGCGGCGGGGCGGGCCATCGGGCACTAATCCGGCATCCCAGAGACCGGAGCGGTGCCACTGGTCGAGGTGGTCCCAGTCGGGGCGGTCGATGATGGGGTAGAGGCACACCCCGAGCAGGGGTAGGCCCTTGCTTAGCGCCTGGGCGCACTCGCGGCCAATCATGTTCCACCACAGGGGCCGGTCTTCGCCGGGGTGGCTGGTTTCGGTAATCACGAAGGGGCGCTGGTAGCGCTTGTGCGCCTGGCGCAACAGCTCGCTAAGGGGCACCCAGCGGGGGTCCATCACGGGGTCGTTCCAGCCCAGGTGGCGGTGCGGGCGCAGCTGCCACTGGTTGTCGTAGTAGTAATTAAAGCCGATGATGTCGAGCAGGCTTTCGTGGCCGCCCAGCTCGGGGCACATGCGGCCCGAGAGGATGTCAATAGCCTGGAACTGGTCACGGTGCATCCGGCGGGCTTCGCGCTGATGGCTGACCCAGGGGTTGGGCGGGGCCACGATATTGATGAGCGGCTCAGTACTGAGAAAGCGGATACTTGGGTCGGCCTCGCGCAGGGCCCAACTACCCTCAATGTAGGCGCGCATCAGGCCGTATTTCACTTCCCAGCCCTGACCCACGCAGTAGGGCGAGGTGCCGCGCGCGTCGCCCCCCAGCCACGACATAAAGCTGACCTCATTGATGGGTGTGACAATGAGCGTGCCCTCGGGCCGCTCGGCGCGGTAAAAATCCACGAAGGCCCGGCACAGCGCCGCAAAGCGCCGCGCAAACATGGGGTGCAGCGGCGTCAGGTCGTCGGGGTAGCCGAAGTGGCACAAGTCCCACACCTGCTGAATGCCGTGGCGCTGCCCGGCTTGCAGCATCGTGCGCACCGTGCTGAAATCATACTGGTAGGGCGTTTTCTCAATCATCGCCCAGCGAATGCCTTCGCGCACAGTCTTGATGTTGAACGGCTTCAGGTCCTGGTAGTCTTCATCCAGCAGCTGCAAGTGGCCGGTGAGGGGTAAAAAATCCACCCGGTTGCCGAAGGCGTTGAGCTGGTCAGTGCATTCGTAGCCGCCCCACCAGAAGGAGGCGAACGGGTTGTCGGTCACTAGTTTTCCCATAATTTTTTTTAGTTCTTACTTGCTGATGTTGAGCCCGCGACAGTAGGAGGTAGGCCGCTACCCGGCCACTAGTAGGCGCGGCAGCGCTGCCTTCGTCAGCCCCCGCCAGCGCGGAAATGTTTTCGGCGAGCATGGCCCATAAACCCGTGCGACATGCCGCCGCGAATGCGCGACCGGCAAGAGCCCCGTGGGCCGCCAGGCCCCCGCGGCTAGCGAGTTTGGAAGATGCTGTTGACATAAACAACCTTTCTGTACGCGCCTGGCGGGGCCGGGGTTGGCGGCGGGCCGCCCGTATGCCGCGGGCCGGGGGGTAGGCGGCTCCCTAAAAATTACCTACAACTAGGTATTGCCTGGTCTACCCAACTGGCTGAACCTTTGCTGAAATGACCCGCGCCAGCCGGCCATGAGCGCCCAATAAGCATTTGGGAGTTAGCTTGTTACTTTAAGTGCAGGTTGAGGTAGAATTCCTGGCCCTATCCACGCCCCGTTGCCTATGCGCTACGCTTTACTTATTGGCTGGCTGTGGCTGCTGCCATTGGGGGCCGCGCTGGCCCGCCTCCCTACCTCCCCCGCGCCCGCCAACACCCTCCGGCTGCAAGCCCGCAATGACGGCCCCTGGCTGCCTTACTTCGCCTACTGCTTCGACCCCGGCGCGCAGTCCCTGAGCGGCGGCCGGGCGGCGGCCCTGTGGGCGGCGGGCCGCTTCCGGTCGATGCCGCCGGGCCGGGTGTTTCAGGCGGGCTTCACCCGCGACCGGCTGTGGCTGCGCGCCACGGTAGTGAACATGCTGCCCCAGCGCACGCGCTTCGTATGGAGCCTCTACTCGTTCGTGGATAGCGCGGCGCTGTTTGTGCAGCCCGATGGGCGGGGGCCGGCACGCTTCGTGGCCGGCACTAGCGGCCGGGTAGTGGCCAGGGCGCGGGGCTTTCCGGCGCGGGCCAGTTGCCTGCCCTTCTGGCTGGAAGCCCACGCCCAGGCCGTGGTGTACCTGGCCGTGGAAAACCACACCGGGGCCACCTACCTGCCCACCGACCTAACGACCACCGAAGATTTCCTGGCCTACGAGCAGGCTTTTTTCTTCACCAAAAACTGGACCTGGCTGCTGGGTTTCTACCTGGGCAGCGCCCTGCTCAGTCTACTGCTGTTTGCCTTCTTGCGCGACCGCCTCTACCTCTGGTACGGGGCTTACATCCTGTTCGGCACCTGGTTTTTGCTGATGGAAGACGGCCTCGATGCCTGGCTGCTGCCGCAGCCAGTGTATAGCCTGGGCTGGCAGCTGGGGCAGTATAGCCTGCTGCTGCTGGCCCTGGCCTGCCAGCTGCGGGTGCTGAGCCGGTTCGTGCGCCTGCGCCAGGGCTGGCCCCGCCTGCATCGCCTCAGCTGGGGGCTGAGCGGGCTGGCGGCCGCCGCCTCCCTGGCCTACGGGCTGCTGGTGCACCCGGTTAGCCGGGCGGGCGCGGGCGCGCTGGCCGCTCTCAACGGCAGCCGCGAGGCCGTGTTGTGGATAATGCTGGTGGGCGGCGGCCTGCTGCTGCTGGCCGTGGTCGTGCGGGGCCGCCGGCCGCAGCGCCGGCTGGCGGCCTCCTACGGCTTGGCCTACGCCTGCTTTTTTGGGGGTAGCCTTAATTTTATGCTCAATCGTTCGGGAGTGGTCAATATTCACCTGGTCAACCCCAACGCCCTGGCCTGGGGCCTGGCCCTGGAGCTGCTGTTGCTGAGCGCGCTGCTTCCGGCGCGCTTCCGGCAGGCCCAGCGCCAGAACGCCGACTGGCGCGTGCGCCACCTGCGCGAGCGCGCCGCCGCCGGCCAGCGCCTCATCGTGGCCCAGGAAGACGAGCGCGAGGCCCTGGCCCGCGAGCTGCACGATGCGCTGGCCCCCGGCCTCACGGCCCTGCACCTAGCCTGGCAGGGCCGGGCCGTGCGCCAGGCCCTCACCCACGGCCCGCCTGCCCTCACCGAGGCCCACGTGCACAGCGCGGCCCTGCTGCGCCAGTTGCGCCACGACGTGCGCGCCCTCAGCCACGCGCTGCTGCCCACGCCGCCCGGCGCGCCCCTACCCCTGCCCGAAGCCGTGGCCCTGCTCGCCGAAACCCTGAGCCTGACCGACGACGGCCCGCGCATCAGCTGCCACTGCGATGCCGCCGCCGCCGCCCTACCCCCACCCGTGCAGCAAGCCGCCTACCGCATGGTGGCCGAGCTGCTGCACAATGCCCTGCGCCACGCCCAGGCCCGCCACGTGCAGGTAGCGGTGCGCCGCCTGCCCACTACCCTGCTGTTGCGCGTGGCCGATGATGGCCTGGGCTTCGACCCGCAGGCCCCGCCGCCGCGCCGGGGTGGTCTGGGGCTGCGCGGCGTGCAGGCCCGCACGGGCTACCTGCGCGGCCAGGTGCGGGTGCGCAGCCAGCCCGGCCAGGGTACCACCGTGACGGTAGAGCTGCCCATCTGACTAAGCTCGCCGAGCCCCGACCAAGTGCCACAAAGTGGCAGGTAAGCCATCGGTCAAAAAAAAACCGGCACTTAAGGTAAAGTTAATGGACTGATGCTCAACCTATAAATTCAGCGCCTGAATGATTCTCAAAATGATGGATAAGGTAGCCGGGCCCATCCGCAAAACCGTGCTGACTAACTGACTCACTAACTTACTCCTTCGCCCCATGCCGTGCCGCCTGCTACTCGTTGATGACCACCCGGCCCTCACGCGCGGGCTGGCCGCGCTCTTCTGCCAGGAGCCGGATTTGGAAGTGAGCGGGCAGTTTGCCAGCGGCGAGGCGCTGCTGGCGTACCTGGAGGCCGGCCCTACCCCCCCCGCCAGCCTGCTATTGCTTGACCTGCACCTGCCCTCGCCTCACGACGGCCTGCGCCTGCTGCCGCTGCTACGCCGCCAGTGGCCGGCGCTGCGGGTGCTGGTGTTCAGCAGTGCCACTTCGCCGGTGCTGGTGGCGCAGGTGGCAACAGCAGGGGCGCACGGCTTCCTGGATAAGTCGGCCGAGGCCGATGCGCTGCTGGCCGCCATCCGGGCCGTGCACACGGGGCAACTCGTGTTTCCGGCGCGGGTGCGCACCCGCCCGCCCCTGCCCGGCCTACCCCCCGTGCCGGGGCAAGTCGATGCCGACGTGCTGCTGCGCCTGCGGCAGCTGTCGGCCCGCGAGCGCGAAATCGTGGGGCTGGTGCGCGAAGGGCTTTCGACCCGCGCCATCGCCGCCCGGCTCTCGCTGGCCGAGCTCACAGTCAGCACCCACCGCCGCAACCTGATGCAGAAGCTGGGTGTGCACGGCCTGGCCGAGCTAGTACGCTTTGCCCACGAGCATGGACTGTGAAAACGGGGCCCGGCAACTTGCTCTTTCGCTATAGGATAATCACCAGGAAAAAATTACCTAAAACTGGGTATTGTAGCTGGTTAAGGAGTGAGGGAGCTTTGTAGTGGGGGTTGGGCTACCGCATAGCCAGCCACCACTTACGCTCTCTTTCCTCAACTATGAAAACAAATAGTACTCCGCGTCGGAGCCGGGTAGCGGCGTGCCTGCTACCCGGTCTTTGGCTGCTGGCGGGCGCGATGCAGCCGGCCGCGGCGCAGAATTGGCTGGGCCTGGCCCAGAGCAACTACGGCGGCACCAACAGCGCCTACCTCAACCCCAGCGCCCTGGCCGACTCGCGCCTGAGTGCCTACCTGAACCTGGCCGGTGCCGGGGCCAGCTTCAACAATACTTACCTGCGCCTAAACCTGCCCCAGAAGCCCTAGGAAAGCGGCTTTTCTTTTAAAAAGGACTATCTAGTGGAGCAGGAGGGCCGTAGCGGGCCGCAGCAGGCCAGCGCCACCGCCGAGGTGCGCCTACCCTCCTTCATGCTGACGCTGGGGCCGCGCGCGGCCATCGCCTTCAGCAGCCGGGTGCGGGGCTTCGCGCAGGCCAGCGGCGTGAGCTACAGCCTGGCTCAGCTGGCGCGCTATGGCCTGGGCCAGGCCGACCAGCTGGGCCTGGCCAACCAGCTGCTCACCGACAACAGCTTCCACCTGGAGGCCAGCGCCTACCACGAGTTTGCCCTCACCTACGCCCGCACCTTCACCCCCAATACCACCCATTTTTTCAAGGGCGGCCTCACCCTGAAATACCTGGTAGGGCTGGGCGGCGGCTATGTGCGCAACGAGGGCGTGCAGTTTAAGGTGCTGGATAAGAACAGTATTGAGCTGCAAAGCCGCCAGCTCAGCTACGGCCTCACCGACTACCGGCTGTATGGGCAAAATGGCTTTACGGCGGGCTCGCTCTACGGCAACCAGCAGCTGGGCCGCGGCTACGGGGCCGACCTGGGCTTGACCTATGAGTGGCGGCCCGACTACGAGCAGCACAATTACCAGATGGATGGGCAGGACCGCCCCGACGACAGCCAGAACAAGTACCGTCTGCGCCTGGGCCTGGCCCTCACCGACCTCGGGGCCCTGGCCTACAATAACGACCAGCACGTGCGCCAGGGCCAACTGGCCAATACTGCCACGGTGCGCCTAAGCCAGCTCGATACGCTGAGATTCAAAACTTTGCAGTCAGTCGAAAACACGGCGCAGCGCCTGGTGGGCCTCAGCAGCACGAGCCGCGAATTCACAACCTACCTGCCGGCGGCCCTGCGCTTCACGGCCGACTACCAGGTGGCCGGCCACTTCTACGCCGGCCTGCTCTGGACCCAAAGCCTGCTGCCAGCGCGTAGCCTCGGCAGCCACACGGCCAGCCTGCTGGCCCTCACGCCGCGCCTCGAATTCAGTCGGGCCGAGCTGGCCCTGCCGGTGGTATGGGCCAATGGCTACCGGCAGCTGCAAGTGGGCGCGATGCTGCGGATGGGGCCGCTGGTGCTGGGCTCCGATAACCTGGGCGGCCTGCTGGGCCTGAGCACGGCCACCGGGGCCGATGTGTATTTTGGGCTGGCCCTGGCCCTGCGCCGCCACCGCCGCCCCGATAAGGATGGCGACGGCGTGAGTAACCGCTACGACAAGTGCCTCAAGGAAAAAGGCAGCTGGGCCACCCGCGGCTGCCCCGCACCCGCGCCGCCGAGTACACCGACTGAGGTGGCACCGCCTACCCCCCCGCCGTGGCCTGCACCCGCACCCAGCAAAAATCCGCCCTCGCCTCCGCCCACCGAAGCCCCACTTACGCCCGCGCCCGCGCCCAACTAGCCAAAGATTACTTTTTTATCCTTCCGCTTACCCACTCTTTCTCTTTTTGCTATGAACAAGTTGCTGACCCTCGTTTTTCTTGGCTTGCTGCTGGCCATCCTGCGCCTTTCGGCCCCTGCCCCCCACCACAAAGTGGCTCGCTTTGCGGCACCTACCCGCTACGCTGCCGGCCTGCCCGCTACTACTACCACTATACCGACCGGTAGCAAAGCCCTGGACGGTTACCTGAGCAGGCCCCGCTTGCTTGTCACTGCTCAATAACAGGCCGTGCCGTAAGGTTGCGGCTGCGCCCGCCCGAGTCCCCTAGCTTTTGGGGCTAGGGCACAGCTATAAGCTGCCAGGGGTTTCAGGGTTGGAAACCCCTGGGGCCAGACGTAAAAAACCCGGAAAACTGCCTTCACGACGTGAAAATCAGTTTTCCGGGCGTTCCGGTACTGCAAGTGTGAGCCGATTATTGGACTCGAACCAACGACCTGCTCATTACGAATGAGCTGCTCTACCAGCTGAGCTAAATCGGCAATGCCCGGCCAGCGAAGCCGCCGGGGCTGCAAAGATAAGGTGCCACGCCGCAGCCGCGCAACCTTAGGCAAAATTTTGCGCAACCCGGTAGGCCGCTTTGCGTCTGACTATGCGGCACCGCTAACCGCGCCTACCACCATGAGCATTCTGCGTTCTCTTGCCGCTGGCTTTGCCGGGGCTATTGTTCTCACCGCCCTGCACGAAACCGTGCGCCGCCTGCGCCCCCACGACGCCCCCCGTATGGACGTGCTCGGCGAGCGCGGCCTGCGCAAGCTGCTGCGCCTCGAAGACCTGCCGCAGCCCGACCACGCAACCGCCTACTCGGCTACCATGTTTGGCGACGTGCTTACCAACAGTCTCTACTACAGCCTAGTAGGGAGCGGCCGGCACAGCCTGGGCCGGGGGGTAGGGCTGGGCGTGGCGGCCGGGGTAGGCGGCGTGCTGCTACCCGGCCCGCTGGGACTGGGCACTGTCCCCAGCCGCCGCACCCCCCAAACCGAAGCCATGACCGTAGCCTGGTACACCATAGGCGGCCTGGTGGCCGGCCTGGCGGCAAGGCGCGGTAAATAGATAAATAAATAATAATTTTTCTGCTTACCCAATTGCCAATTCACTACCCCTTGGCCCTACGGTCAGGGTAGCCGCGCGGCCCACTACCAGCGCTCGGTTATCAGGCTCGTGGCCCACCGGGAAGCCATAACCCACGGGCCAGTCGTAGTGCAGCGCGTAGTGGTGAATAATCTCGTTCACCGTTTGGCCAAAGGGCACTACGTTGTCTTTTATCTCGGAAAAATGACCCACCACCAAGCCGGCCAGGCCGGCGAGCTGGCCGCTGCGATGCAGGTGCAGTAGCATCCGGTCGAGGTGATAGAGGTACTCATCAAGGTCTTCGATAAATAGGATGCGGCCCACGAAACTGGCCTGCGACGACGTGCCGGTGCTGGTGTGCAGCAGGCTCAGGTTGCCGCCCACTAGCTCACCGGTGGCCGTGCCGGGCCGGTTGAGGGGGTAGGGCGGCGCGGTGTACCTCACCGGCTCACCAAATAATACGCGGCGCAGGCTCTCGACCGCCGCCTCGCCGCCGGCCTGCCCAAAGAGCACCGGCATCACGCCGTGAATACTCTGGTAGCCCAGCCGCAGCAAGTGGCTGTTGAGCACGGTGATATCTGAAAAGCCTACTACCCACTTAGGCTGCTCGGCAAAGTGGCGAAAGTCCAGGGCATCGACTAGGCGGGCGGTGCCATAGCCGCCACGGGCGCAGAAAATAGCCCGGATGGCCGGGTCGTCGAGCTGGTGCTGAAAGTCGCGGCGGCGCAGGTCATCGTCGCCGGCAAACTGGTGGTGCGCCGCGTCGATGCTCTCGCCCAGCACTACCTCCAGGCCCCAGGCGCGCAGCATTTGCATGGCCGGCTCGATTTCAGCAGTGCTGATTTTGCGGGCCGGGGCCACCAGCGCCACGCGCTGGCCAGCTACCAAAAACGGCGGAGCAATGCTAGAAGACATAAGCAAAAGCAGCGGCCATAATCAGCCGCTAGTGTACAAAGAAACCACCGGGCGGTGGGTAGCGCCGCGGCCCCATCCGCCCGGCGCGGTTTCGAGGCCCGTGAACGCTGGCCCCGAAACTGGGCCGGACTGTCATTGCCAAGCTAGCCGGCGGGCGTATCTTCCTGCTCCAACCTATTCGCCGCTTGGCAATCACTTTTTTTACTCGCTACTTTATGAAATCACTTTTTCGCCTTTTGAGTGCGTTGCTGCTGCTGGCCGGCCCCGGCCGGGCGCTGGCGCAAGTTGCCCCGCCTGACACCACCGGCGGGCGCTACTACCAGCCGATTTTTACCAACGTCACGGTTACGAGCAACGTGGCCTACGGCTCGGCTACTACTTACCTGGGTGCTACCCAGCAGCTGCTGCTCGACGTGTATCAGCCCACCGGCGACACGGTGGCGCGCCGGCCGCTGCTCATTTTCGCGCACCAAGGGGGCTTTGTAACGGGCTCAAAGACAGATGCCTATATGGTAAGTATCTGCACCCGTATGGCGAAGCTGGGCTACGTGGCGGCCAGCATCGAGTACCGGCTGCTCTTCCCGCTGACGGGCATCGCCGCGCCCGCCGATACGGTGGGCTTGGCCCAGGCCGCCATCCGGGCTATGCAGGATATGCGGGCCGCCGTGCGCTTTTTCCGCCAGGATGCGGCCACCGCCAAGGCGTACCGCGTGCACGGCGGCTATATCGTGGTGGGCGGCTCGTCGGCCGGGGCCTTCGCAGCCCTCGAAACCGGCTACCTCGATAAGCCCAGCGAAGTGCCCACCTACGTCGGCCTGGCCGCGCTGGGTGGCATTGAGGGCACCGGCGGCAACGCCGGTTTCAGCAGTGCCGTAGCCGCCGTCATCAGCCTGAGCGGGGCCACTGAAAGCCCGAGCATCATCGAGGCCGGCAACGCGCCATTGTGCAGCGTGCACGGCAACGCCGACCGCACGGTACCCTACTTCCAGGGTAAAATCGGCTCCCTGCTACCCCCCAAGTACGTGTACGGTAGTGGCCGCCTTAACCCCCGCGCCACGGCCGTGGGCATCCGCAACACCCTGCGTACCCTCCAGGGCGCGGGCCACATTCCGTTCGAGAATAACGCCCAGTACGCCGACACAGCCTTCTGGACCATTCGTGATTTCCTGCGGCCGATTCTGCGACTGCCCGGTACCGCGCTGGCGGCGCGCTCGGCCGCAACGGCCGCGCCCCTGGCCTCGGCCTACCCCCTGCCCGCCCGCGACTACGTGCAGCTGGCCCTACCCCCCACCTGGCGCGCGCTTGGCGAAGCCGACCTGCTCGACCCGCTGGGCCGCGTGGTGCGCCGCCTCGCACCCACGGCCCAACTCTGGCAGGTGCCGCGCGGCGGCCTGGCCGCCGGCAGCTACTGGCTACGCTTCGCCGGGCAGGTTCCGGTACGGGTAGTATTTGAGTAGGGGTAGTTGATTAACAATCAACTACCAAATAAAACCGCTCTAACTGCTCGCTTATTTGCTTGGTTTCCAGCAGAAAGCCATCGTGCCCGTAGTCTGACTCTAGCTCGCCATAGCTGGCCCCGGCGATGCCCTGGGCCAACTCGCGTTGCTCATCAAGGGGAAAAAGCACGTCGGACGTGATGCCCAGCACCAGCGTGTGGGCCCGGATGCGGGCCAGCGCCGGCCCTACCCCCCCGCGGCCGCGGCCCAGGTGGTGGGTGTCCATTGCCCGGCTCAGGGTTACGTAGCTATACGCATTGAAGCGGGCCACGAGCTTGTCGCCCTGGTAGCGCTGGTAGCTACTGGCGCGGTAGTCGCGCAGGCGTGGGTCGGCCTCGTCGTCAGTTTGGGTGGCATTATAGGCCGCGTAGCCGCGATAGCTAAGCAGGGCCACGGCGCGGGCGGCGCGCAGGCCCGCGCTACCCCCCTCCGGCGCGTGGGCCAGGTAAGTAGGGTCGGCCTCGATGGCCAGTCGCTGCGCCTCATTAAAAGCAATGCCCCAGGCCGAATGCCGGGCATTGGTAGCAATAACTACCAGGTGCTGAATAACTTCGGGCTGGGCCACGGCCCATTCTAAGGCCTGCTGCCCGCCCAGCGAGCCGCCGATGAGCGTGTGAATACTGCCTAGCCCCAGGTGCTGCCGCAGCGCCTCATGCGCCGCCGCCAGGTCGCGGATGGTGAGCAGCGGAAACGCCTCATAGCGCGGCGCGCCGGTGGTCGGGTCGGAGCTGAGCGGGCTGGTACTGCCGTAGCACGAGCCCAGCACGTTGGCGCACACGATGTACCAGTGGGCGGGGTCAAAAAAGCAGCCCGGCCCAAACAGGCCCGCCCACCAGTCCAGCACGTCGGCGTTGGCCGTCAGGGCGTGGCACACCCACACCACGTTGTCGCGCGCGGCGTTGAGCTGACCCCAGGTGCGGTAGGCCACCTGCGCGCCGGCCAGCGCGGCCCCGCTCTCCAGCGGCAGGGGGGTAGGGAGGGGAAAAGATAACTCGGGCATAACGGCGGATAGGATAGCGGGCGAGGGAAAGGCACTACAACGCAAAATGGTGCCCCCGCCCAAAGGCAGTGGCACCATTGCTAAGAGCTTGATAATCTATACTTCGAGCGGTTGGGCGTGCTCCGGCTCGGGCTCGGGAATTGTATCCACAGCCTCGTCCTTCCCCTTAGGCACGGCGGCCGTAGCGGCGGCGATGGCCTGCGCCAGGTCGGCGAGAATATCCTCAATGTGCTCGATGCCCACCGATAGGCGCAGTAGCGTAGGCGTGACGCCCGAGGCGTGCTGCTCGGCTTCGCTCAGCTGCTGGTGGGTAGTGGCCGCCGGCTGAATAATGAGCGTCTTGGCATCGCCCACGTTGGCCAGGTGGCTGATGAGCTTCAGGTTATCAATCAGGGCCGTGGCCGTTTCCTTGCTGCCGTGCAGCACAAACGACAGCACTCCGCCGAAGCCGCGCTTCAGGTACTTGGCCGCGTTTTTATGGTGCGGGCTGCTGGGCAGGCCGGGGTAGTTCACGCTGGCCACTTCGGGCTGCTGCTCCAGCCACTGCGCTACTTTGAGAGTATTCTCCACGGTGCGCTCTAGCCGCAGACTCAGGGTTTCGACGCCTTGCAGCAGCAAAAACGAGTTGAATGGGCTTTGTGCGGGGCCAAAGTCGCGCAGCCCTTCTACCCGCGCCCGAATGATGAAGGCAATGTTGCCAAACGGCCCGTTTTTACCAAACACGTCGTTGAAAACCAGCCCGTGGTAGCCCTCGCTGGGCTCCGTAAACTGCGGGTACTTGCCGTTGCCGAAGTCGTAGGTGCCGCCGTCCACAATCACGCCGCCGATGCTGGTGCCGTGGCCGCCAATCCACTTCGTGGCCGACTCCACCACGATGTTCGCGCCGTGCTCCAGAGGCCGGAACAGGTAGCCGCCCGCCCCGAACGTATTATCCACCACCAGCGGAATATCGTGCTTCTTGGCCACCGCCGCCAGGCGCTCAAAATCGGGCACGCTGAACGCCCCGTTGCCAATGCTCTCGACGTAAAGGGCGCGCGTCCGGTCATCAATCAGCGCCTCGATGCTGTCCACATCGTCTCCTTCGGCGAAGCGCGCCTCGATGCCAATGCGCTTGAACGCCACCTTAAACTGGTTGTAGGTGCCGCCGTAGAGGTAGGAGCTGGAAACTAGGTTATCGCCGGGCTGCAGGATATTGTTGAGCGCGATAAACTGCGCCGCCTGCCCCGAGCCCACGGCCAGCGCCGCCACCCCGCCTTCGAGCGCCGCAATGCGCTGCTCAAACACGTCGGTAGTCGGGTTCATGAGGCGGGTGTAAATGTTGCCAAACTCCTTAAGGGCAAACAGGTTAGCACCATGCTCCGCGTTCTTAAACACGAAGCTGGTGGTTTGGTGAATGGGCACCGCCCGCGAGCCGGTGGTGGGGTCGGGCTGCTGCCCGGCGTGCAGTTGCAGCGTCTCGAAATGAAGGGTTGGAGTAGCCATGAGAAGAAGAACAAAAAGATATTAAAGCTGAAAATCAAGTAGAAGTAATGCGCAGTTGCTAGTCTAAGCCGGCACAGTGGCTGGTAGTCGCGCCAGCTCGGTCAGCAGAGCGGCCGGGTCGGGCCGGTGCTTAAAATTGGCCTCCACCTGCGCCCAGGCAATCAGGCCGTCGGGGCCAATGAGGAAGGTGGCCGTAAGCGGCAGCTCATCGTCGGCAGTGCCATTGTAAGCGGCCAGGTCGATGCCGACGCTGCGCAGGGTGTCGGCCACGTCAGCCCCTACCCCGTAGGCCAGGCCGTACTGCCGGGCCACGGCGTTGCCGGCATCGCTCAGCACCGGAAAGGTTAGGTCTTTCTCGTTGGCCGTCAGGCTGGTAAAGTCAGGCGTTTGGGGCGATATAGCTACCAGCGTGGCCCCGTGGCGGGCCAGTTCGGGCAGGGCCAGCTGGTAGGCGCGCAGCTGCACGCTGCAAAAGGGGCACCAGTTGCCGCGGTAAAACGTGAGCACCACTGGGCCTTGCTTCAGCAGCTCAGCCAGGGTCTGGGGCTGGCCGCTGGCATCGGGCAGGGTGAAGTTGGGCGCTGGCTGACCGGCGGCTAGGGCGTGGCGGGCAATGCCGGCAGCTTCGGTGCGGGCGATGCCCGCGTCGATGCCGCGTGCAGCGGCGGGGGGTAGGGCGGTGGCCAGGTGCTGAGCCGTGGCGGCCAGGGCCTGCTGAAAAGCCGACGCGGAAAATAGGGAAGCGGAAACGGGGGCAGACATAAAAAAGTTGAGGAAAAACAACGGCGGGAAGAAGGGTTTTTAAGCTTCGTGCTGCTGGCTGTTTGGCGGCTTCCGGGAAGTTGTTTCTCAGGTAGTCTTTTTAAGAATGCTTGGCAGTCAATAGATTGGCTTCTGCCAATCACGCCAAGCTGCCTGCGCCGGGGCTAAGCCAGCCGGCGGCAACACTACCCACGAAAAGAAGCGGAGCAAACAGCGCCGAAAGCGTTAGCCTCGGCAACAACAGCACCCGCGCATTCGCCGCATGGCGGGGGCCGGGCCGGCCACAATAGCTAGCAACAGGTTTTCCGGGCCGAGCGCTAAAGCGGCGGCGGCGGAGCGGGGGGTAGCGAAAAAAGTGGGGTGTGCCATGTGGTACTCGGTTTATAGCCCCCCAGGCCGCACACAGCGGCTACCGGGGTAGGAATTGGCACCTTTCAGCGGGTGAAGGTTGCCAGCGGGTCACGGAGCCTAATCTCTCGCCGCTTCTGTATAAAACATCTCAAAACTGCCCTGCCTGCTACGGGGAAGTACCGAATTGGTACGGGCAAAGATAGGAGCCGCGCCGTAATTCCCAAATTTGTCCGAAAAAAAGTTGGCGGCCTGCTACCAAAAAAAGAGGCTGCCCCACCGGAACAGCCTCTTTTTTGGCAATAGCGCAGCAAAATTCTAATTTTCAGCGCGTTTCCGCGCCAGCTGCTTCATCTGCAAAGTCTGCGGTTTTAGCGCACGCGCACGGCAATCTCCACCCGGCGGTTTTCCTGGCGGCCGGCGGCCGTAGCGTTGGTCGCCACGGGCTGCGTTTCGCCAAACGACTCGGTGGTGAGGTGGTCTGCCGGTAGCTTGTCGGTCGTCACCAGGTAGTTTTTTACGGCCTCGGCCCGCTCCTTACCCAACTCCTTGTTATAAGCCTTGTCGCCGCGCGCGTCGGCGAAGCCCAGTACGCGCACGTCTTTGCCAGCGTAACGCTTGGTAATAGATTCGCTGATTTGCTTGAGTGCTGCCGCGGCACTCGACTTCACAACAGCCTTATTGGTATCGAAAAGCACTTTTTCATCGACACCATACACCTGGTAGTCTTCGTTGCCGCGCACCGTGACGCCCGAGAGGTTGACTTCGGGCAGTTTCACGTCGGCGAGCTTGGCCTTAGTCATGTCGAAAGCATTGCTAATAGCAGTGCCAGCCTTGCTGGCGGTGCTATCAATGGCACTGGCCGCGCCAGCGGCCACCTGGCCGGGAGTAGCGCCCGTGCGGGCTACTACGGCCGTATCGGCGGTAGCCTCCCCGAGCGTATTTTTCTCGTCCGATTTTTTGAGGTTGTTGCAGCTGCTGGCCAGCAGAAGCGTCGCAGCTAGCAAGGAATAAGTGATTTTGGTCATGAGGGTAGGTAAGAAAGCGTAAAGTCAGCCCAAGGCTAACTGGGAAAGAACACGCTCCCTTACGAGTACTTAGGCGTTAGTGTTGAGCCTGAATTCCGGCCCCCGGCGCGGGCGGCCCACCCGTTTGGGCCACTACCCAGGTTCGAATGGCCTCTTGCGCGGCGGGTGAGAAGACGGCCTGCGGCTCGCCCGCCACGATGGGCCACTGGTCGCGGTCGGCCTGAAATAAGTGATTGACTCCCGGTAGCTTATGGGTCGTTACGTCCTTATTGCCTTTGAGCCCTTTGACCAGTACCGCCAGGTTATCATCGGGATTGAGCAGCTGGTCGGTGCTGCCGTAGAGCAGCAGCACGGGGCACGCCACCTGCGGCAAGCTCGCGGCCGGATTAGAAGACAAAAAAGCCCGGTAGGGCACGGTCGTCAGCTCGGCGGCCCGTGCCTGCGCGGTTGTTTCATCGAGCACCGGGTTATCCTTCT
The DNA here is from genome assembly GCF_020012125.1 of Hymenobacter psoromatis. Classification (NCBI taxonomy): domain Bacteria; kingdom Pseudomonadati; phylum Bacteroidota; class Cytophagia; order Cytophagales; family Hymenobacteraceae; genus Hymenobacter; species Hymenobacter psoromatis. The sequence goes on along the minus strand of NZ_JAIFAG010000001.1, from coordinate 3,701,255 downwards.
TCAGCATCTCGGCCACGATGGCCCGCGCCTGGCTGCGGTTGATGGTTTGCCGGATAGCGTCGATGATAAGCTGGTAGCGCTTAAGCGCGCCCGCCAGCTCGTTGGCGGGCATTTGCAGGTTGCGCAGGGCTATTTCGCGCTGTTTCATGGCAATATCGCTGCCCAGCAGGCCATTGGGGGCCAGCCCTACCACGAAGGCGGGGGGCTGCGAGCCGGCGGCGGCCAGTAGGGCCACGTTGCCTCCTTCGCCGTGGCCCACCAGGCCCAGCTGGCTCGACAGCAGCTCGGGGCGGGTGCGCAAAAAAGCCAGCGCCGCTTGGGCATCACCCACCAGCTCGGTGGTCGTGGCCTGGGCGGCCTCGCCGCCCGACTGCCCGGTGCCGCGGTCGTCGAAGCGCAGCACGGCGATGCCGCGCCGGGTCAAGTAGTCGGCCAGCTGGCCCAGCGGCGCGTAGTCGCCCACGGTGCCGTTGCGGTCCTGCGCGCCGATATCGCTGAGCATAGCCACGGCCGGAAACGGCCCTACCCCCGCCGGCACGGTGAGGGTGCCGGCCAGTTGCGGGCCAGCCGTGCCGTTGGCAAAGCTCACGTGCTCTTCGTGGTAGGGGGGGGTAAGGCGCGTGGCCACGCGGGCCAGGGCCGTGCGGGTCAAGCTCATGGGCACGCGCAGGCCGGGCTGCCGCCAGGTGCCTTGCAACTGGCCGCCATCGGGCAGCAGCAGGCCGTCGAAGCGGCTACCGGCTTCGGCCGAGACGAAGTGCACCGAGTCGGCGCTCGTCGTGACCAGCACGGCCAGGTTACTGACCTTCTGCATGGGCACGTCGAGGGTGGCGAAGTACTCGCCGCTGCTGAGCCGAACCAAGCGAAAAACCACTTCGAGCTGCCCACCGGGAAATTGCAGTGGTCCTTTCCACAAGCCTTCGAGCGAGGTATCGGCGGGCCGGGAGGCGCTCCGGCCAGGGAGGGCCAGCGCCAGCAAAAAAATCAGCAAACCGTAAAAATAAATTCGGGTAGCAGTCATCATACGTACTAAAAAATAGCGGAATACCAAATACACAAGCAAAAGAAAAACGAACAGCTAACGCTAAAATTTACTTTATCAAATAGTTAGTAGTACTATCAGGAGCTTCTTGGGCAGTAAGGCTAGCTTGCGCAAACTACAAGCCACCTTGGAAGCACTAAGGTAAAGCACGCCCGCTTTATCGGAAAAATACTACGAATACCAGCCGCGCACGCGGCCGGCCGGGTGGCGTCTATTCACTCACGAACACCCGCTTCACCCGCTCGCTCACGTTGGTGAGCAGCTCGTAAGGGATGGTGCCGATGCGGGCGGCCAGCTCGGTCGTGGGCAGCCCCTCGCCGAAGACGATGGCCACGTCGCCGGGCCGGGCCTCGGGCACGTCGGTCACGTCCACCATCACCATATCCATGCACACCGAGCCCACCACCGGGGCGCGGCGGCCGTGCAGCAGTACTACCCCCCCGCCGCTACTGAAGCGCCGGTCGTAGCCGTCAGCGTAGCCGATAGCCAGCGTGGCTACGCGGCGCTCGTGGGTAGTGGCCGCGCCGCGGCGACCGTAGCCCACGGTGGTGCCAGGGGGTAGGGTTTTTATCTGGGAAATGGTAGTTTTTAGTGTGCTCACAGCCCGCAGGTTGGCGGCGTTTTCAGCCCCCGCCTCCACGCCGTAGAGGCCCACGCCGAGGCGCACCATATCGAGTTGCGCCTCCGGGAAGCGCCGGATACCCGCCGAATTGAGCACGTGTTTACTAGCTGAATAGCCCAGCACCTCTTCAATGGCGGCGGCCATGCGCCGGAAAGTGGCCAGCTGCCCGCGGGTAAAATCGTCGTGGGCCGGGTCATCGGCGGCGGCCAGGTGGGTCATGATGCCGGCCACCGGCAGGGCGGCGCGGTGAGTTGCCAATAGGGCCAGTAGCGCGGGTAGTTCTTCCTCATCGAAGCCCAGGCGGCGCATCCCCGTATCGAGCTTGAGGTGCAGGGGGGGTAGGAAGCCGGCTTCGTCCTGAGCAGCTTCGCGGGCGGCTTGCAGGTAGTCGTGCAGGCGCTCCAGCGAGTATATTTCGGGCTCCAGGCGGTAGCGGCGCAGCTGGCCGAAGCTGTCGGGGCCGGGGTTCAGGACCATGATGGGCAGGCTGATACCGTTGTCGCGCAGCTGCTGGCCCTCGTCGGCGTAGGCCACGGCCAGGTAGTCGGCCCGCTGAAATTCGAGCAGACTGGCTACCTCATACGAGCCGCTGCCGTAGGCAAACGCCTTGACCATCACCATCAACTTCGTGCCCGGCCGCAGCTGCTGGCGGTAGTAGTGCAGGTTGTGGGTCAGCGCGTCGAGGTTTACTTCCAGCACCGTGCCGTGCTGCGGCTGCTGCAAGGCCACCACCACGCGCTCAAAGCCAAAGCGCCGCGCCCCTTTTATCAGGATGGTTTCGTTTTGAAAATCACCCGGCCGCAGCTTGGATAGCAGCGCCTCGGTGGTAGGGTAGGTTTGAATTAAAAATGATGAATTAAAAATTAAAAATCGATTATCTGCTGCTTCAGCATTTACTGAGTCAATTTTTAATTCATCATTTTTAATTTTTAATTCCTGCGAAAGCTCCTCTCCTACCCCTATCAGCCGCGTTACGCCGTGGGCGCGCACCAGGGCCGCCACGCGGGCATACAGCTCCGCGCCGCTGAGGCCCGACTCCAGCACGTCGCTGAGAATGAGCGTGCGGCCGCCGGGGCGAGCCTGGCGGCTCAACGCATCGAGGGCCAGCGAGAGGCCGGCGAGGTCGTTATTATAGGTATCGTCGAGGAGGTAGCAGCCGTGGCGGCCGGCCTTCATTTCGAGGCGCATGGCCACCGGGTGCAGGCGCAGCAGGCGGCGCTGAATTTCGGCCGGGGCCAGGGCCTTTGTCGGGTCGAGCTGGCGCCACAGCAGCACGGCCAGGCAATGCAGCGCATTTTCTACCGAGGGCTCATCGGCGAAGGGCAGCGTGAAGCGCGCGGCGGCTTGGCCGGCCAGGTGCTCAGCCGGAAAGTGGGCGGTAGCGGCCGTGTCGCCGAGGCGTACGCGCACGGTGGTGGTGCCGGCCGTGGTGGCTTTGAGCCGAAAGCGCAGGCTCGCGCCGGGCGCGTCGTGGCGCGTCCAGGCCAGGGCGGGCAGGGCGCGGGCCTGCACCGCGGCGGCTACGGCCAGCTGGTCGGCGCAGTACACCAGCAGCTCGAAGCCGGGTCCTTCGAACAGGCACAGCTTCTCGCTCAGCTTTTCGTTTTCCGAAGAAAAACCCGCATCGTGGGCCGTGCCGAGGGTCGTAAAAATGCCGTGCGTGGGCCGGATGATGGCGGCCAGCCGCTCCATCTCGCCGCGCTCCGAAATGCCGGCCTCGAAGATGCCCAGCGTGTGGCGGCCGGGTGCCAGCTCCCACACGCTCAGCGGCACGCCCACCTGCGAGTTGTAACTCTTGGGCGAGCGGCAAATATCCTCGTCGGGGGCCAGCAATTGCGCCAGCCATTCCTTCACGATGGTCTTGCCGTTGGAGCCCGTGATGGCCCAGACCGGGCCCGTAAAATCTATCCGGTGCCGCGCCGCCAGCGTTTGCAAAGCCACCAGTGTATCGGGCACCAGCACGAAGCCCGCACCTGCGAACGCCTCCAGGCTGGCGGGGGGGTAGGCGACCACAAACAGCCGGATACCCTTGGCATACAGCGCCGCCAGGTGGTGGTGGCCGTCGTGGTTGGGGCCGCGCAGGGCGAAGAACACGGCCCCCGCCGTGAGGCTCACGCGGCGGCTGTCGAGCAGCAGCGTGGCCACGGGCACATCGGCGGCGGGCGCGAGGAGCAGGGTGCCGCCGAGCAGGGGGGGTAGGGCAGAAAAAGGAATGAGCATGGCCCGACAAAGGTCGGGACGCGCGGCGGCGCGAGCGGGAGTTGCCGTTGCCGGAGTATGCCTTACTTTTAGCCAAAGCATTCCTTACCCTCTATACCCCCGCCTGCTTCATGCGTTCAGCCCTTTTCTTACTCCTAAGCATGTTGCTGATGAGCCACTTAGCCCTAGCCGAAAAAAGCCCCGTGCCGCTGCGCGTAGCCACCTACAACCTGCGCATGAGCGCGGCCAACGATGGTGCCGACTCCTGGCCCAACCGCAAGGAGCTGGTCAAAAGCCTGGTGCGCTACTACGATTTCGACGTGTTCGGCACGCAGGAGGGCTTTCAGGGGCAGCTCACCGACATTGCCGAGCTGCCGCAGTATGCATTTGTGGGCAAGGGCCGCGAAGATGGCAAACAGGCCGGCGAGCACTCGGCTATTTTTTATAAAAAAGCCCGGCTTCAGCTGCTGCAAACCGGCGACTTCTGGCTCAGCCAGACGCCCGACCGGCCCTCGCTGGGCTGGGATGCCACCTGCTGCAACCGCATCTGCACCTGGGCGCAGTTCAAAGACCTCAAAACCAATAAGGTATTCTTCTTCTTCAGCGTGCATTTCGACCACCAGGGCGTGGAGGCCCGCCGCCAGTCGGGCCTGCTGATGGTGCAGAAAATCAAGGAAATAGCCAAGAGCGCGCCCATCATCTGCGTGGGCGACCTGAACTCAACACCCGACACCGAGCAGGTGAAAACGCTGCAAACGCTGCTGCGCGACGCTTACCAGGTAACGCAGCAGCCTGCCTACGGCCCCGTTGGTACCTACAACGCCTTCAAGCTCGATGCCCTGCTCACGGACCGCATTGACTATATTTTTGTGAGCCCTGGCATTCAGGTGCTCACCTACGCCGCCCTCACCGACTCGATGCGCGGCCATTACCCCTCCGACCACTTCCCGGTGGTAGCCGACGTGGTGATACCCTAAGCTGCCAGCGAGCGCGGCTGGGCTCGGGGCAGCTACCGCGCAGGCCCATCCCCCGCACTACTGGCGTGGACGAATTATCTAGTGTTACTGCTCACTCAGCAAGTGGCGCTTACTGATGCAAGAGAGGGAATTTGTCGTCATTAATTCAGTTTATTTTTTTTTTGATACTATTATATTTTCAATAAAAACTGATGCGATACTACATGCTATGAACCAACTCCTGAAACAGCTAAATATGAGGTTCGCCACAGCCGTGGCGGTAGCTCTCTTGCTCTTGGGTGCTGCATTGCTGTTTATCGGGCATCTTTTTGCTCAACTTGGCTGGCCTGATGCCTTTCGGGGCATGGTAACCGGCTTGGTCGTAATTGCCGCCGCAGTCGTAGGTTTTCTGGTCTTTTGCCTACGCATTTTTTTTAAGCTCAGAAGACTACCTCTACCTATTGACACCGAACGACTATCTACTAGCTTGACCTTATATATCAGATTTTTTGTCCCCTACTACCTTTTAGCAGTTGGCTTGGTTGCGTCAATAATTACCTATTTTTCGGCTTATGCAGCGGACATTTTTTGGCCAGTATTTTCGTTCTTTCTCCTTCTGTTTATAGTGAGTTGTTACCTCAGTTCCAGAATTTACGATGTTTTTGAAAGCCCTGATTCATTCTTTATCTCTGGTCTTAGGTTAACCAGCACCCTGCCTAAATCAACAAACTTAAGCCTTAGCAATTATTTGATTATAGCCACCATAAAGAGTCCTAAAAAAACTTACTTTTATTTCCCGGCCCTGTCTTCCAGATTAGCGCGAGCCTAGCGCAACTCGTAGATAAGCACTCGGGCAAGCTTGCTTTGTAGCAGCAACGACCGCTCGACCGACGCAGCACTGTTTTGCCGCTAGCGTGGCAATGGAGCTAAAAGCTCAACACTACAAGTCGGCCCGAATTACGCTGCGCTAAACTCGGGTCAGCGTCTGCCATCCCCGCTCCGGCCCTACCTTCGGACTCTCTTTGCCTACTTGCTAATAAAGCCGCCCGATGGCCGTTTCCGCTTCCCTTTTCCCTACCCCCGCGCCGCTGTGGCAGCGGGCCTTGCCGCATCTGCTGGCCGTGTTGTTCTTCGTGGTGTTGGCCGTGGCCTACTTCGCGCCCATCGTGTTTGAGCACCAGACCCTGGCGCAGCACGACATCACGCAGTTTCAGGGCGGCGCGCACGAGACACAGCAGTGGGCCGCCGAGCACGGTCACGAGCCGCTGTGGACCAACTCCATGTTCAGTGGGATGCCGACGTACCTGATTTCGGTGCACTTCCCCGGCGACTTGTTCGTGTACGTGCAGAAGTTTATCGCCCTGGGTTTGCCGGGGGTAGTGAGCAATTTATTTGTGGCGCTGCTCTGCGGCTACGTGCTGCTGGTGGCGCTGGGCGTGCGGCCGCTGGTGGCGGTGGCCGGCGCGGTGGCGCTGGGCTTTTCGAGCTATAACCTCGCTATTCTGGCGGCCGGGCACAACACCAAGTCGTGGGCGCTGGCCTACGCACCGCTGGTGCTGGGCGGGCTCATCCTGGCGATGCGCCAGAATAAGTGGCTGGGCGCGGCGCTTTTCACCTTTGGCCTCACCATGAATGTGCGCGCCAACCACCCGCAGATTACCTATTACCTGGGCTTACTGGTGCTGATTTACGGCATAATTGAGCTGGTGGCGGCCATTCGGGCCGGGCGCCTACCCGACTTTTTCAGCCGGGTCATTTTGCTGGGGGTAGGCGCGCTACTGGCCATCGGCGTGAGCTTTGGCCGCCTTTATACCACGTATGAATACAGCAAATTCAGCAACCGCGCGCCTTCGGAATTAAAATCCTTACCCGCCGCCCCTGGCCAGGCCGCGCCCAGCGCCCAGCAGCAGGACCGCGACTACGCCTTCGCCTACAGCTACGGCGTGGGCGAGACGATGACGCTGCTGGTGCCCAACTTCTACGGCGGCAGCAGCGCCATGCCTCTGCCCAAGGACTCGCATATTGCCGCTGCCGGCCTGCCCGAAGAATACCTGAGCGCCATGCCCACCTACTGGGGCGACCAGGCCTACGTGGCCGGGCCGGTGTACGTGGGCGTCACGGTGTGCTTCCTGTTCGTGCTGGGCCTGTTTGTGGTGGATAAACGCACGCGCTACTGGCTGCTGGCCGGCACGCTGGTGTCATTTATCCTGGCCTGGGGCAAGAATTTCGATTCGATTAATAACCTGATTTTTGACTACCTGCCGGGCTACCGCAGTTTCCGCGCGGTGAGCATGGCGCTGGTAATGGCGCAGCTGGCGATGCCGCTGCTGGCGGCGCTGGCGCTCGCGCGCATTCTGCGGCCGCGGGCCGCGCTGGCCACCGGCCCTACCCCCCCCGTAGCCACCGAACCCCTGCATCCGGCGCTGGCCAAGGCGGCGCGGGCGGCGGCGGGCACGCCGGTCGTGGTGGTCGATTCGCCCGACAACCGCTTGCGCACCAGGCAGCTGCTCTACGCCGGAGCCATCACGGCGGGCTTCCTGCTGCTGACTTGGGTCGCCAGCCTGAGCTTCGACTACGCCTCGCCGCAGGATGCGAACCTGACCCAAAGCGGCTTCACGCCGCAGCTGATGAGCGCCCTGCGCGCCGACCGGGCCGAGCTGCTGCACAACGACATCTGGCGCGGGCTGCTGCTGGTGGGCCTCACGCTGGCGGCGCTGTTCTTCTATTTGAAAGGAAAAATCGATGCCCGCGTGGCCGCGCTGTCCGTGGCCGCGCTGGTACTGCTCGACCTCTGGACGGTGGATAAGCGCTACCTCGGCGCGAAGAATTTTCAGAACGAAACCATCGTGGAGAGCTTCCAGGAAAGCCCGGCCGATAAGCAGATTTTACAGGATAAGGACCAGGATTTCCGCGTATTGAACCTCGGCAACCCATTCAATGAAGCGCGTACGTCGTACTTCCACCACAGCATCGGCGGCTACCACGGGGCCAAGCTGCGCCGCTACCAGGACCTGATTGAGCGCCAGATTTCGCAGAATAATACCAGCGTGCTCAATATGCTGAACACGCGCTACGTTATCCTACCCCCCCAAAAGCAGGGCGAGGCCGAGCAGGTGCAGCGCAACCCCGGCGCGCTGGGCAACGCCTGGTTTGTGCGTGAGCTGAAGGCCGTGCAGAGCCCCGACCAGGAAATGGCCGCCCTCACCGGCCTCAACGCCAAGCAGACGGCCGTGGTAGACGTGACCAAATTCCCAGCCGTGAAGCCGGCCGTGTACACCGACTCGTCGGCCACCATTGCCCTCACCGACTACGCGCCCGATGCCCTCACCTACCGCTACTCGGCAGCCCAGCCAAGCACGGTCATCTTCTCCGAAATCTACTATGCCGATGGCTGGCAGGCTTTCCTGGATGGCAAGGCGGTACCACATTTCCGCGCCGATTTTGTGTTGCGGGCCATGCAGGTGCCGGCCGGCGCGCACGAAATCAAGTTTGTATTTGAGCCCAAGGAATACAAGGTTGGCAACACAGTGTCGCTGCTTTCCAGCATTGGGGTGCTGCTGGCCGTGGTAGCAGCAGGTGTATTCGGCTTTCGCCAGCGGCGGGAAGACGAGGCATAATTTCCCGCCTGTCATTGCGAGCGCAACGAAGTGGAGCGCGGCAATCTTTCCGCACGTTCGCACGGATTAGCCCAATAACTCAAGCGGCAAGGAAGGATTGCCGCGCTCCACTTCGTTGCGCTCGCAATGACAAACGATTTTTTAACGCCCATCCCGCACCCCGCCGCTGAGCGACGCGGCGTGCGGCTGCTACTCTGGCGCGATGACCTGCTGAACCCCGCCCTACCCGGCAACAAAGCCCGCAAGCTAAAATACAACCTCTTGCAGGCCAAGGCCGAAGGCCAAACCAAGCTACTCACCTTCGGCGGGGCGTACTCCAACCACCTAGCCGCCGTGGCCACCGCCGGCCGGCTTTATAATTTTGAAACCATCGGCTTGGTGCGCGGTGAAGAGCGCCTACCCCTCAACCCCACGCTAACCCGCTGCGTGGCCGACGGCATGCGGCTGCACTACCTCGACCGCACCACCTACCGCCGCCGAGCCGAGCCTGAGTTCCTGGCCGAGATGCAGCGCCAGTTCGGCCCCGCCTACCCTCTGCCCGAGGGCGGAACGAACACCCTGGCGCTGCGCGGCGTAGCCGAGCTGATTGGCGAGCTGCGCCAGCACACTGACTTTGACGCGGTGGCCGTGGCGGCGGGCACCGGCGGCACGCTGGCCGGCCTCACGCTGGGCCTGGCCGAAGCCGCCTACCCCGCCCGCGCCGTGAGTATGGCCGCGCTCAAAGGCGCTGATTTTCTGCGCACTGAGGTAGATGAGCTGTTGGCGGCCACGGGCTGCGTGGGCGGCCGCTATGAGCTGCACACGGGCTACCACTTCGGCGGCTACGCTAAGCTGCCGACCGAGCTACGGGGGTTTATTCAGCAGTTCGAGACCGATTATGGAGTATTGCTCGACCCGATTTATACCGGTAAGCTACTATTTGGTGTGCTGGATTTAATTGAGAAGGGGCATTTCGCGCCGGGCAGCACTGTGGTAGCCGTACACACTGGCGGCCTGCAAGCCTGGGCGGGGTTTTCATAGTGAGCAATGAGTAATTTTGATTTAACTGCTCACTGTTTAGTGCTCACTGTTACTTGCAAAGCTGCCAGCACGAAAACAAAGGGCAGTACCGGGGCCAGGAAGCGCACGTCGTAATCGTCCACGGTGAGCATGACGATGGCGGCTTGCAGCAGCGGTACGGCCGCCAGGAATGCCCGCGCCGGCTGCCACGCCGCCGCGCGGCGGGTACCGCGCACCGCTAAGTAGTAGAGCGGCCACAACATAAAAACGCTCACTAGTCTGTGAATCAGCGAATAGTATGGCTTGATGCTGCTGAAAAATACGAGAAACTTGCCTAGCATTAGTTGGGCCAGGAAGCCGGGATTGTGGGCGGCGAAGTAGAGCACCCGCGACATTTGTCCGATGCCTGCGGGCGGCAGTACTAGCGGCGCGCTCGGGTGAATGGCCCACACGGGGGTAGCAAACATCAGCTCGCCGCGCATGTAGGTTTCCACAATAAAAAAGCTGACCAGCTGGTAGTTGAGCCACCACACTGCCAGCGGCGCGGCCAGCACGCCGGCCCCGATAAGCCCCCAAAATAACCGCCGCCGTGTCGTGTAGAGCGCCGCCAGCCCGGCCAGCCCAGCGGCGGCGGCCACCACGAATCCATTGGGCCGCACCAGCGCCGTGAGCAGCAGGCAACCAATCAGCACTACCCAGGCTCGCCCGCCGCCGCCGCGCACTCGCACCAAGGCCCAAAATGAAAACACTGATAGGCTGATAAACAGCGACTCGGTGAGCAAGTAGCAGTTGAACTGCTGCACGTCGGGCCATAGCACGAATAGGCCCGTGGCCAGCGCGGCTGCGCCGCGCCTACCCCCCGCCAAGCGCCGCACGGCCGCATAGAGCGCGGCCGCCGCCAGCCCCGAGACGGCGATTTGCCCCAGCACGATGCCCCACCAGCCGGCGTGCAGCCGCAGCCACACGCTCTGGTACCAGGGGTAGAGAATGTAGCGCTGATTGTGAACATACTGAAAGTCATCAGCTAACCTACCCTCGCTGGGCTCCAGGCGGTAGTAGCCGTGCTGGGCCAGGTTGGTGGCGTAGCCCAGGTAACGGGCGCTGTCGTTGGCGTAATGGGGGCCGTGAAACTTCACCAAAAAGGCCGCCTGCACCAGCAGCCACAACCCTAGCAATAGCCAGCAGTGGTAGGACCAGAGGCGGCGGGCGGGCTTAAAAGTGAGGCTTGATAGTTGGCTTAACACGCTTCAAAGCTACGTGCACTGAACCCCAGCCCCGCATTTGGGGTATGCCTCCTTACCTCAACCGTAGGCCGGCCCCAAGCTGGCGATTTGCTCACTTTTTTATGTTGCCTCGCCTTGTCCGCCGCCTGTTTCCCTTACTTGTTCTTGTAGCGCTAGGCGTGTTTTTGTGGCGTAAAATTAGTCCCGCGCTAGCCGGTTTTAATCCGCTGGCTCCGCGCGAGCCGCGGGTGACGGTGACCCACAACACGGTGCTGACTCAGGTGGAAGCGCTCGGCAAGCTGGAGTTAGTGCGCTACCGCTTCAAGGACGTGGTGGAGTATAAGCGCACGGCCAAATATCCTTTTCTGCCCGATGCCAAGGCAGCGCTTATCGTGGGTGGCGAGGCCGTGGGCTGCCTCGACTTGCGCAAAATCCGCTCTCAGGATGTGACCCTGGAGGGCGACTCCGTAGTGCGCCTCATCCTGCCCGACCCCGAGCTGTGTGGCTTCCAGGTTAACCACAGCCAAAGCCGGGTTTTTAGCACCACAAACGGTTTTTTTGACGACGGCACGCTGGTGGATGAAGCCTACCGCTATGCCGAAGCGCAGGTGCGCCGCTCGGCCCTGCAAGCGGGTATCCTGACCGAAACGCAGCGTAACGCGCAGCAGATTCTGGTACCCCTGCTGCATACGCTCACCGGGCGGCGCGTTATCATCGGGCAACGGCTGGTGGCCCCGGCGGCCCAACGCAAGCTGTAGCCGGTGGCTTTTACAAAAAAAACGTCATGCTTTCTATTGTCAGCATGACGTTTTTTTACCGAATAAACCCTACCCCCCTACGCGGCGCGGAAGCCGGTGGCCTGGCGGATGGTGCGCTCGTTGCCGGTAGCGGGGTCGGCGTAGCTGTGGTCGCTTACTTCTATTGACAAATGCTTGCCAAGCAGTTGCTTGGTATCTAGGTCTTTGCCCTCCTGGGGCTTAATGCCCACGGCCGAATACAACGAAAGGATGATGGGGTGGCCGGCCGGCGAGTTGTAGAAGCGCTGGTCTACGTAGCCATCTTCACTTTCCAGGTGAGCGGCAAAAAACGGCACGTTCTGGTGCTCGCTGGTGCCTTCCTCAATGCTGGTGATGGTGACGGTGTGGCGGCCATCGGGCAGGAAACCTTTGTCCTGGCCTTTTTCAACGGAGATTTTCATGTGAGTACGAATTGATTGCTAATTCAATTAGTGCTAACGTAATTGTCCGGGCCAGGGTTGCGGTCGTTTGGCTAGGCCGTGGCGGCCGCGCCAATATGCACGCTGGCCAGCGCTTTTTCGAGGGCCGTGTCCTGCACGCCGGGCATGGAGGTGCCTTCTACCCGCACTACCTCCATATCGGTCAGGCCCAGGAAGCCGAACACGGTTTTCAGGTAAGGAGCCACGAAGTCGTAGCTGACCATCGGTCCTTCGGAATACACACCGCCGCTTGCCACCGCGATGTATACTTTTTTATTTTTCACCAAACCCTCGGGCCGGCCATTCACATAATTGAACGTTTTGCCGGCGCGTACGATGTGGTCAATCCAGGCTTTAAGCGTAGAAGGAATGCCAAAGTTGTAGAGCGGGGCTTCCACTACGAGTACGTCGGCAGCCATTACTTCCGCAATGGCGTCGTCGGAGTGCTTAGCGGCTTCGTGCTGCTCGGGCGTGCGCTTCTCAACCGGCGTAAACAGTGCATTCAGTTTAGCTTCTTCCAGGTGTGGGAAGGGGTGAGTAGCCAGGTCGCGCACTTGCACGGTGCTGCCAGGGTTGGCGGCTTGGAGCTTCTCAATGATACCCAGGCCCAGCTTCTTGCTGAACGAAGCCCCACCACGGGGGCTGGAAATAACTTGCAGAATTTTCATAAATGACGCCTTGAAGGGCGAACGAAAAGGGTAAAAGACGGACTGATATAGCCCGGCAGTACTACCAATTCGGGTACCAACATGTTTTCGTCTAGCCGGCGGTCAGCTCCGAAATAGATAGCAGTATTTTCAGCGGGTTTGCTAGCCTGCTTGCTCGTGCTTACTTACTATCATTCAGCTCGCCCAGCGCTTCCTGAATCAAATCCGACTCGTAGCCTTTCTGGGTGAGGTAGGCCATGAGCTTCATTTTGCGCTTTAGCGGGTGGGTTTCTTTTTCGCGGGCGTCGCGCTGGCCCAGCAGCTGCTTGAGCTTTTCATAGTACTCGTCGTTTTCCAGTTCTTTCATCCCGCTCTGAAGGCAGTACTCACTGAGGCCTTTAGCCTTGAGTTCGAGGCGAATGCGGCGCCTACCCCAGCCATTGGTGCGGTGCTTGCCGCGGGCGTAGGCCTGAGCGTAGCGCTCCTCATCAAGCAGCTTTTCGCGGCTGAGGCGGATAATGATTTCGCCCGCGTCGTCCTCGTCGAGGCCGTAGCTTTTCAATTTTTCTTCGACCTCCTTCTGGGTACGCTCCTGGTAGGCGCAGTAGGCCGCGATTTTGGGCAGCGCCTCGCCGGGCGTGTAGTTTTTGGGCGCTTTAGTGGGGTCTTTGAACATGGGTAGGAGAGGGGGCCGCGGCAAAATACGGGAACGAAGCCCCGGCCGGCCCGTTGTAGAGGCAGCTCGCCGGCTCCTAGCTAACGGCCGGCGAGCTCCAAATGTGCCCCCGCGCCGGGCCTACCCCCCGTTTTTACCCCGTATGCGCGTCTCGCCCGGAATTCTTTTTATGCTGGCCTCCACGGCCCTGCTGGCCACGGTCAACGTGGCTGTGAAGAAGCTTGCCGACGTGCCCACGGCTGAAATTATTTTCGCGCGCTGCTTTATCTCGCTCAGTCTCACGGTGTGGCAGCTGCGGCGCACGGGCGTGGCGGTGTGGGGGCCACCGGCGGCGCGCTTCAACCTGCTGGGGCGCGGCATTTTCGGGGCCGGCTCGCTGGTGCTGGGCTTTCTAGCCCTCAAGGTGCTACCCTTGGGTGGGGCTGTTACGCTCAGCTTCCTGGCCCCGGTAATAACGGCGGTGGCCGCCATCTGGCTGGTGGGCGAGCCGCTAAAGCCCTGGCAGTGGTTATTTTACGGCCTGGCGGTGGCGGGCGTGGTGGTGGCTAAGGGCACGGCGGGGCTACTGTCGGCGGGCGTGCTGCTGGGGGTAGGGGCGGCGGTATCGTCGGGCCTGAGCAGCGTTTTCTTGCGGCGGATAGGCGATAAGCTCGCGCCGCTGGTGCCGGTTTTCTACTTCAACGTGGTGCCGCTGGCCATCGCCTCGGTCTGGATGCTGTTTGACCTGAAGCTGCCGCACGGCACCGATTGGGCCTGGCTGGCGCTGGCGGGCAGCTTCACGCACGTGGCGCTCTGGTGCCTTACGCAGGCCTTCCGGGCCCACGCCGCCAACCACCTGGCGGCCCTCGATTACCTGGGCCTGCTCTACGGCATCGCGCTGGGCTACTTTGTTTTTGGTGAAAAGATTAGGCCCCAGGTCTACCCCGGTATTGCGCTGGTGCTGCTGGGGGTAGGGCTGAACGCCTGGTATACGGCCCGCCAGGGCCGGGAAAAGTCCTGATTTTTCCCGGCCCTACCCCCCGGCCCGTAGAGATGCGACTCTTCGTGTCCTTTTCGCTGAATAAGCGTTCACGTGCTAAGAGCCGCGAAGGGTCGTGTCTCTACAACCCATACCTAGCCGGCGGCGGGCCTATCTTGCCCGTTACTTTGGAAATACGTTAGGTTATGCCAATTATCGCGCGCGCATCGTTTTATTACCTGGTTATTTTAGGGCTGATGGCAACGCTGGGGGCGCAGGCCGGCACCATCCGGGGCAAGGTGAGCGGGCCCGACGGCACTGGCTTGCCCTTCGCCAACGTGGCGGTGCGCGGCTCGGCCACCAGCACGGGCTCCAATGAGCAGGGCCAGTATCAGCTGCGGCTGGCGGGCGGCACGTATCAGCTTGTTTTTCAGTACGTAGGCTATAAGCCGCGCACCGAAATCGTGCGCGTGCCGGCCGGCGACTCCACGCTGACTTGTAACATTGCGCTGGCACCCGAGGCCTACAGCCTCACCGAAGTGACGGTGCGTGGGACCGACCGTGACCCGGCCTACGCCATCATTCAGCACGCGCAGCAGTGGCGCGCCTACCACCAGCGCGAGGTGGCGGCCTTCCGGGCCCGCATCTACATCAAAAGCCTGGGGCGGCTGAGCGAAACGCCGAGCAAGATTTTCGGGCTCGTGAAAGTGGGCCCGGACCTCAAGCCGGGCATTTTTTACCTCTCCGAAAGCTTGTCGGAAATTGCCTTTACCCAGCCCGACGTGGTGAAGGAGCGGATGCTGTCGAGCCGGGTAAGCGGCGACTCGCACGGCATTAGCTTCAATCGGGCCAGTGCGGGCCGGGGCCTCAGCTTTTACAATAACCTGGTAAAATCGGGCTTTTCGGAGCGCGGCTTCGTGTCGCCGATTGCTGCCAACGCGTTGCTTTTTTACCAGTACGAGCTGGTGGGCAGCAGCCAGCAAAACGGTGAGTTGGTGCACAAAATCCGGGTTATTCCGCGCCGCCGCTCCGACCCGGTTTTTTCGGGCTTCCTCTACGTCGTGGATGGCTCGTGGCGGCTGCACTCTGTGGATTTGCACCTCAATAAAGATGCTCAGCTCGACTACGTGGACGACCTGCACATTGAGCAGCTGTTTGCGCCCGCCCCCGGCGCGCCCTGGGCCTGGGTTATCCAGTCGCAAAAGCTGGCAGTCGATTTCTCGGCCCTAGGCTTCAAAGGCACGGGCTTCATCACGGCTGTTTTCTCGGACTATAACCGCGTGGTGCCCACTTACCCCGCGCCGCCTACTGAGTTAAAAGTCAAGAATGAAGAGGTAAGAGTTGGAGCGGGCAGTCAACCAGCAACCAGCAACCAGGCACCCATTATCGCCCCGGTCACCACCAAGGAGCTGACTCGCCAGATTAAGCGCGAAAAGCCCAACCTGCGCGGCCTGAGCAAGCAGGTGCGCCAGCAAGTGAAGCAGGCGCAACGCGATTCGCTGCGCAACGACCCCCTCTCTCAAATGAAGCGCGGCCAAGTGCAGTTGGTGGAAAAAGGCGTGAACGAGCGCGACACCACCTACTGGAGCCAGGTGCGCCCGGTGCCGCTGACGGAGGAGGAAAAGGTTGATTATCACCGCAAAGACAGCAGCGAGGTCATCCGCAACTCGCGGCCCTACCAGGACTCGCTCGACCGCAAGCGCAACGAGCTGGGCGTGGGCAAGCTGCTACTCACCGGCTACACCTATAGCAACACCTTCGCCAAGCGCACCTTCGCGGTGCAGCCCATCTTCAACGAGCTGCAATACAACACGGTAGAGGGCTATGTGCTGAACGCGGAGGCCACTTTCACGCAGCGCACCGCCGACCGCCGCTTCGTGAGCCTGACGCCTACCCTGCGCTACGGCTTCAGCAACCACCAGCTGCAGCCCAGCCTAGCCCTGACCTGGCAGCTGCACCCGCAGCAGCTGAGCCAGCTGGGGCTGGTGGCGGGCCGCACTATCGAGAATTTTGACCGCAATTCGCAGCTCACGCCTTTCATCAACTCGTTGTATTCGCTGCTGGCGAATAAGAATTACGCCAAGCTCTACCGCCGCGAGGGGGCCGAAATCAATTACCTCTGGGAGCCGGCCAACGGCCTCACGGTGCGCGGCGCGGCCAGCTATTTTCGGCGCACGCAGCTCTTTAATACCGCCGACTACCTCTGGCACGATGTGCCGGGCCGGGCCTTTACGCCCAACCAGCCAGTGGCCGACGAAGCGCCCGACAATGCCACCGCCTTCGGCCGCAGCAACGCCGCCGTGCTGGGCCTGAGCCTGAGCTACCGGCCCGGCCAGCGCTACATCACGCGGCCCGATATCAAGTTTAATCTGGGCTCGAAGTGGCCCACCTTCAACGTGCAGGGCCGGCTGGCCGTGCCGCACCTGCTGGGGGCCGACGTGCGCTACCTGCTGCTGCAGGGTTCGGTGCGCTATGCGCACCAGTTTGGGCTGCTGGGCACCTCGGCGGCTTCGGCCACGGTGGGTGGCTTCGTGGGCAAGCAGGAGGGCCTGACCTTTGCCGACTACCACCACTTCTCGGGCAACCGCACCCTGCTAGCGGCCGATTTTGCGCAGTTTCAGCTACTCGATTATTACCAGTACAGCACCCGCGCCAGCTACTTCGAGGGGCATTTTAATCATCATTTCAACGGCTTCATTTTCAATAAAGTCCCGTTGCTGCGCGCACTAAAGTGGCAGGAAGTCATCTCGCTCAATTACCTGCACACGGCCCAGATTGGGCAGTACCTGGAACTGGGCGCGGGCGTGGAGCACATCCTCAAAATCATGCGGGTAGATTTTTACACCGGGCTGCAAAGCGGGCAGCGCGCCGGCGCGGGACTAAGAGTTGGCCTGGGTTTCTGACCACGGATTGCTGCGGATTTTTCGGATTAGTCGGATTTTGGGGACGATTCACAATTTGCAGCCTCATAGCTTGCTGGAACTTTATAAAAAAGGCTACCTGAAGAGGTAGCCTTTTTGCTTCGACTTCTTGACGCTAAGCGAATAGTCCCCAAAATTTGATTAATCCGAAAAATCCGCAAGAATCCGCGGTTCAGACTTCTTCATAATCTACATACTCGCCGCCGCGAAATTCGTGTTTGCGTTTATCTTCAACGGTGGGTGGCACGTACTCGACGCGCACCTCGCCGGGCTTGGTAGGCGGCTTTTGCTGGGCTTGCTGTGCCTGCTGGTGGTAGCCGCCACCCATCGGATTGCCACCCATTGGGTTGCCGCCGGGGGGGTAGAAGCCGCCCTGCTGCGCCTTGTGCACCTGCTGCCGCACGAAGCCGCCGAGCACCGCCCGCAATACCTGGGGCAGCACGTACCGTACAAGTAAGAAAAAAACCAGCAGCGAAAGCGTGTAGCCCATGAGTTATCAGAAAAGAAAGGCAATTTACGGCGGGCCGGGGGCTAAGTTTTGGGCGGGAATGCTGCTGGCTGGCTTAGCCAGCCTAGCCACCGCCCCGCGCCAACTCCCTACCCCCGATTTTGCGGGCCTCTACCGCCCGGTGCCCGACCAGCTCCTGCCGGTGCTGCGCCGCGAGGGTGATAGTCTCCGCATTTTTATCAACCACCGAGCTGCCGTGCCTGGTTCCGCCGCGCCCGCGCTGCGCCTCACGGGCTGGGCCGGCTACGAGGCCAAAGAGCCGCTGTGGCAGGAAGTGCGCGCCGCCCGGCCCTACCCCGGCTCCGATTCCAAGGCCCCGGTGCAGGTGCTCACGGCGGCCGTGGCCGCTGCCCGCCTGCCAGCCGGCGCGGTGCTGCAAGTCAGCCTCGACCAGCCCGTGCTTACCAACCAACCCACGGCCGACCAAAACCCCGCCACCACGGCTTGGCTGCACCTCACGCCGGAAGTACTCGCCCGGCCTTTCGTGCTGCTCGACTCGGCCGGGCTGGTGCTCGACCATCCGTATCTGAACGCGGGCGAGGGGGTAGCGGTGGCCGAGTTTGGGCTGGCACAGCCGGTGCGCTGGCGGCGCTACCCCACCGGCACGGCGGCCCTACCCCCCTTCACCGACCCGCGCAGCCAGGTGGCCGCCCCGCGCCGGCTGGCGGTGCTCGACTCGTCGGCTGCGCCCACGGCTCCCAACCAGCTGCTGCGCCTGCGCGCTACCGGCCTCTACGCGCTGAAGGTGGGCGGCGCGGGTGGCGAGGTCGTGCGCACGGTGCCGCTGCTGGTGGTGCCGGCCAGCTTTCCAGGTCAAAGCACCGCGCCCGAAGTCATTGAGCCGCTGCTTTACCTCACCACCGCCACCGAGCGCCGGGCCCTGCTGAAAGCGCCCGAACCCAAGCGGGCCATCGACCGCTTCTGGCTGGATGCGACGGGTGGCGACCAGGCCCGCGCCCGCACGAAAATCCGGGAGTATTATAGCCACGTAACCGCGGCTAATGAGCTGTTTAGCGGGCACAAGGCTGGCTGGCTCACCGACCGCGGCTTGCTCTACGTGGTGCTGGGGCCGCCCCCCAGCGTGCGCCGCCTGCCCGACGGTACCGAGCGCTGGCGCTACGATGCAGCCGGCAGCCGGGGCGAGCCCGTGACTTTCACCTTCCGCCCCCGCCCTAGTACCTTAGCTCCTGATAATTACGAACTGGTGCGCCGGCCCGAGTACGAAACGCTCTGGTATGCCGCCGTAGAACAATGGAGAAGAACGACGAACGCCCGCTAACCGACGGGTTCAGCGATGATTACGTGCCGCGTCGCTTTCGCGAAGGGGCTGAGGGCGGCGAGCGCCCTACCCCCCGCGGCGAGCGCAACGACCGCCGCCCGGCCAGTGGCGACGGGGCCAACCGCGCCCGCCCGCAGCGCCCGTTTTACGATGACCAGGGCCGCCAGGTAACGCCCAGCCGCGACCGCAACGCCACGCCCTACAAGGAGCACAACACCCGCCCGGCCGCCGACCGCAGCATCGACATGCTCTTCGGCCTGCGCCCCATTCTGGAAGCACTGAACGCGGGCCGCACCCTGGACCGGGTTTTCCTACTGCGCGGCACCAAAAACTCGCTCACGCAGGACATCTCGGACCTGGCCCGCACGGCGGGCGTGCCCGTGTCCTACGTGCCCATCGAGAAGCTGGAAAACCTGACCCGCAAGAACCATCAGGGCGCGGTCGCCTTCGTGTCGCCCATCGATTTTGCGCCGCTCGACACGCTGCTGGCCGGCTTGTTTGAGGACGGCAAGGTGCCGTTTATCCTGCTACTGGACCGCGTGACGGACGTGCGCAACTTCGGGGCCATTGCCCGCACCGCCGAGTGCCTGGGCGTGCAGGCTCTGGTAGTGCCCGCCCACGGCGCGGCCCAAATCAACGGCGACGCCGTAAAAACTTCGGCCGGCGCGCTCAATATTCTGCCCGTGTGCCGCGAGTCTGACCTGAGGCAGACCATTAATTTCTTGAAAGACAGCGGCCTGACCATCGTCGCCTGCACCGAAAAGGCCGATGCCGACCTCGGCCAGTCGGCACCCGCCAGCCTCAGCGGCCCCATTGCCGTGCTTGTAGGCTCGGAGGAAGACGGCATCGCCCCCGAGCTGCTGCGCCTCTGCGACCAGCGCCTGCGCATCCCCATGAGCGGCCAGATTAAGAGCCTCAACGTGGGCGTAGCCGCTGGCATCGTGCTGTTCGAAGTAGCGAAAAACCGGGGGTAGGGGCGGGGCTTGCCCCCGCGCAGCGTTGAACGAACCCAGCGCGAGTTGTTCGGGGCCGGTATCGTTCAACGCCGGGCGGCGCAAGCCCCGCACCCTACGCGAGCGCCATTTTACCAACCAGCGCCCGCGCAATCAATTGCGCGTGGTGGCGGCCATTCTCAATAAACCAGCGGCTGGTAGCCAGGCCGCCGCACACGGTGCCGGCCACGTACACGCCGGGGCGAGCGGTTTCGTGGGTTTCGGGGTCAAAAATGGGGGGTAGGGCCGGGTCGCTTTCGTTCAGCGGCAGGGCCAGTTGCTCGGTCAGCAGCGTGTAGTCGGGCCGGTAGCCGGTGAGGGCGTACACGTAGTCGGCGGGCAGGCTGCGTGGGCCGTCGGGGGTAGTAATTTCCACCGTCTCGGGCGTGAAAGCATCGATGGTGGTATTGAAATACGCCTTGATGCGGCCCTCCTTAATGCGGTTGAGCAGGTCGGGCCGAATCCAGTATTTCACGCTTTCCGACACTTCGGGGCCGCGCACCACCAGCGCCACGCGCGCCCCGGCGCGGGTAAGGGCCAGCGCCGCCTTCGCCGACGAGTTTTTGGCCCCTACCACCACCACGTCGCGGTCGGCGTGGGCGTAGGGCTCTTTGTAGTAATGATTGACGTGGGGCAGGTTTTCGCCGGGAATATTCATCCGGTTGGGCACGTCGAAGAAACCGGTGGCCACGACCACGGCGCGGGTGGCGATTTCACCCTTATCGGTTTCCACCACAAAATTGCCGGCCTCGCCACGCAGGCCCGTTACGCGCTCATAAAGGCGCAGGTCGAGTTTTTCGGCCGTGGCCACGCGCTGGTAGTAGTCGAGGGCGTCTTCGCGGTGGGGCTTGTAGCTGGCCATCGGGAAAGGGTGGCCGCCGATTTCGAGTAGCTCGGGCGTGGAGAAAAACTCCATATTAGTGGGGTAGCCCACCAGCGAGTTCACGAGCGCGCCCTTGTCCACGACGGCCGCCGTGAGGCCCTGGCGCTGAATTTCGAGGGCGCAGGCCAGGCCCACGGGGCCGGCCCCAATCACGACAACATCCTTTTCAATCATCAGTCAACAAGTATCAGTTATTAGTCAGTGTTTAACCAACGAGGCGCGGTTGGGTTGGGTTCGGCGAGGCGACCTTTGCAGGCATTGAGTGGAATAGGGGGGGTAGGGTAAAAAAAGAACGTCATGCTGAGCTTGTCGAAGCATGACGTTCTACAAGCTCAGCATGACGTTCTAGTAGATTGTTAAATGATAAATGTTACCTGTTAAATGAATACCTTGCGTTCCTGTGACTTGTGCGGCGGCACCGCTTTCCGGCCCCTGCCCTTCTACTACCTCTTTGATGGCCAGCGGCTGCAAGGCACGCGCTGCACCAGCTGCGGCCTGGGGTTTCTGGACCCGCAGCCCACGCCCGCGCAGCTCGAAAAGCTGTACGGCAAGGAGTATTTCACCGACCGGCCCAACTACGACCGTACCGAGAAGGAAAAAACGTTTATCGAAGAAGGTAAAACGCTGGATTTGAGCCGGGTGAAGGAGGATAAATTCACTACCTATATGCAGCGGCACTACCCCGGCCGGCGCTTTCGGTACCTGGAGGTGGGCTGCGGCCCTGGCTACACCCTCAAAAGCTTGCAAAGCCTGGGCTGGGAAACCCACGGCCTCGAAATATCGGCCCACGCCGCCGACTACGCCCGCCGCGAGCTGGGCCTGCCCGTGGTGACCGGCAACATCGAAACCACCGAGGATTTTGAAGAAAACCAGTTCGACCTGGCCTACCTCGGCGACGTGCTGGAGCACCTGCTGTCGCCGGCGGCGGCCATCCGCAAGTTTGGCCGCATCCTGAGCCCTGGCGGGCTACTGGTGCTGGCCCTACCCAGCGTGACGAACCTGCCGAGTATGCGCCTGGGCTTTGCCGCCTACCAGGCCCTAGGCCGCCAGCGCCGCATGGATATTCCGCCCTACCACCTCTATGAGTTCACGCCCAACACCATTCGCAAGCTACTAGCTAAGAACGGCTTCTCCGTAGTGGATTTGCTCAATCCGGTAAAAGCGCCGGCTAATATCCGCCTGGGCGGCAACCCGCTGGAGCAGGCCGCCAAGCTGGGCACGCAGTACCCCACGTACTGGCTTAATAAGCTCACCGGCCGCTTTGGCGACCGCATGTTCGTGGTGGCGAAGAATGAGAAGTAGCGCGAGGTGAAAACTGCGCGCTACTTCTTGCGCAGCGCTTTGAGCGCCCCGGTTGACCACAGCACCACGCCTATCAGCACGGGCTGGCCGAATAAGCGAGCCAGCCGCTTGCCGTCGGTATCGAGGTTGAAAGCGGAAATATGCTGCGTGTACTGGTGAATATTACCCGGAAAAATAGCTACGTAAAACGCCGCCAGCCCCAGGCCCATGCGCACCCGGTTTTTCCCTTTCAGAAATAGCAGCGCCAGCCCCAGGCCAATTTCGACCACGCCCGAGAGCAGTACCACGGTATCCTTATCCATAGGCACCCAGTCGGGTACCTGCGCCTGAAAATCCTGGCGCACGAAGGTGAGGTGGCCCGTGCCGGCCGTTACCATAAAGCTGCCGAGCAGGCAGCGGGTTACGTTTTGCAGGGTAGTGGTTTTGGGGGCGGGCAGGTTGGCTAGCTGGCGAAGGATGGTTTCCATGCCATTGCATACGGCTAGCTGGCGGCCGGGGTCTGGCCCAGCAGTTAGCTTACCAACTCTACCCGCACCAGCTTGCCGTTGAAGATAACCTCCTCGCCCGCCCGCCGCCCGTGCAGCGCCACCGCCAGCGGCGCGGCCCCCGACACGGCCATAAACTCCTGGCCCCCGGCCGTGCGCAGCCGGCCCGCACTGATGCTCACGTAGAACAGCCCCAGGCTGGTAGCGGCCAGCGCACCGGTGCGCACGGCATCGCTGGCCAGCTCGGGATTTATTTTTTGCAGTGCGGCCAGCAAATTTTGCGCCTCGTGGAGCTGGGCGGCGTGGCGGTCGCGCTCCTGCTGAGCCATCGCGCGGCCGGTTTCGTACTTGTCGCCGGCGCTGCTCTTAGTTTCGGAGTTGCTGGACTCCTGGGCGGCGGCCATGCCGGCGCGGGCCGCGGCGAGGCGGGTGTGCACGTAGGCGAGGCAGGCCGCGTGGCAGTCTGATTTGGAAAACATTATGGCGGAAGAAACGGGTGATAGGGCAAACAAAGGTCGGCGCGGGTGGCAAATCCAAGCCAGACAGCCGTGCCGAAGTAGTAGTATTTCAGTGGAAAATAATCTAAAACCGGCGACCAATTACCGCAGGTGGCTTTCGTCGTCGGGCACGGCCTACTTTAGCGGCGTGGCGGCCGGCTACCCTTTGCCGGCGGCGCGGTTTTTATGCGCAATATTTTCGTAGTAGGCAGCCTGCTGGCCGTGAGCAGCCTAACGCAGCCAGCCCTGGCCGCCGACCCGATTTACCAGGTGCGGGGGCAGGCCGTAAGTGTGCACACCAGCACGATTAATCTGGAAATTCAGGTGTACGCGCCCGGTACGGTGCGTGTGTGGCGTGCTCCAATGGGCGCTAAGTTCCAGAAAACCAGCCTGTCGGTTATTAAAATCCCCGAGGTGGCGGCCAAGTTTGAGGTAACCGAAAGCCCTACCGAGCTGACTATCAAGACCAGCCGCCTGCGCGTGGTGCTGGATGTGCGCAGCGGGACCGTGCGCTTCGCTACCCTGGCGGGCGCGTCGCTGCTGCGCGAGGCCGAGCCCGCCGACTCGCTGTTCACCCCGACCCTCGACGTAGGCAAGCCGTCGCACGTGGTGCGGCAGCGCTTCGCCCTTAGCCAGGGCGAGGGACTGTACGGGCTGGGTCAGTTTCAGGATGGCGTGATGAACTGGCGCGGCCACCAGGTGAAGCTGCGCCAGACTAACCAGTTTGTGGCCAACCCCTTTCTGGTGTCTACGGCCGGCTACGGCGTGTTGTGGGATAATTACTCGACTACCACCTTCCGCGACAACGCGGCGGGCGCGTCATTTGCCTCTGAGGTAGGTGATTATATCGACTACTACTTCGTGTACGGACCCGCCCTCGACGCGGTGGTGGCGGGCTACCGCGACCTCACCGGGCCAGCTCCGCTCTTCGGCAAGTGGGCGCTGGGCCTGTGGCAGAGCCGCGAGCGTTATAAAAGCCAGGATGAGCTGCTGGGCGTGGTGCAGGAATACCGCCGCCGCAACGTGCCGCTCGATAATATCGTGCAGGACTGGCAGTACTGGGGCACCGACAACCACTACTGGAACTCCACCGAGTTTGGCAACCCTGGTTTCCCCAAACCCAAGGAGATGGTGGACCAGGTGCACGCCCTCAACGCCCACCTGATGATATCGGTATGGCCGTCGTTTGGCGATAAAACGGCCATTTTTCAGCAATTGAAGCAGGATAATCTGCTGTACGACTTCAAAAACTGGCCGCCCGACGGCGGGGTGCGGGTCTACGATGCCTTCAACCCCAAGGCCCGCGACATTTACTGGAGCTACCTGAATAAAAACCTGTTTTCCAAGGGTATAGATGCCTGGTGGCTAGATGCCTCGGAGCCGGAGCAGTTTGACCGCGAGGGCCGGATGGACTCGACCCAAACTGCGCTAGGCAGCTTCAAGAGCGTGCGCAATGCCTTCCCGCTGGAACACATCAAGGGCGTGTACACCCACCAGCGGGCTACTACCTCCGACAAGCGCGTATTCATTCTGACGCGCTCGGCCTTTGCCGGGCAGCAGCGCTACGCGGCCGCCACCTGGTCGGGCGATATTCAGGGCAGCTGGGAAGTGCTGCGCAAGCAGATTTCGGGCGGCCTAAACTTCTGCCTGGCCGGCATCCCGTACTGGACCACGGATATCGGGGGCTTTTTTACGGGCAAAACCTACCCCCTCGGTGTGGCGGACCCCGCGTTTCGGGAGCTGTACGTGCGCTGGTTCCAGTTCGGGGCGTTCTCGCCGCTGTTCCGCTCGCACGGCACCGACACGCCCCGCGAGATATATCAGTTTGGCAATAAAGGCGACTGGGCCTACGACGCGCAGGCCCGCTACGTGAGCCTGCGCTACCGGATGCTGCCCTACCTCTACTCGCTGTCGTGGCGCGTCACCAACCAAGGCTATACCCTGATGCGCGGCCTGGCAATGGATTTTCCCCGCGATGCTAAAGTATATGGCATTGATAACCAGTATATGTTTGGCCCCGCCCTACTTGTAAACCCCGTGACGGAGGCGCAGTATAGCCAGCGCGCTCCGGCCGCCGACAAGCCAGGCGTGCTCGATTTCAGCACCATCAAAACGCAAAGCCAGTACCTGCCCGCCGGCACCGCCTGGTACGACTTCTGGACCGGCGAGCGCCTACCCGGCGGCCAGACCGTGACGCGCCTCACGCCGATTGACGTGCTGCCGCTCTACGTGCGGGCCGGCTCCATCCTGCCCCTCGGCCCGGTGGTGCAGTACGCCGCCCAAAAAACCACCGCTCCTCTGGAGCTGCGCATCTACCCCGGTGCCGACGCCGATTTCACGCTCTACGAGGATGAAAACGATAATTACAATTACGAAAAAGGAGTCTACGCCACCATCCCGCTGCACTGGAATGAGAAGACCCAGCAGCTGACCATCGGCCGCCGCGCGGGCCGCTACCCCAGCATGGCCACGGCGCGTAGCTTCAAAGTAGTATTCGTGAGCAAAGGCCAGGGTGCGGGCGACGGCCCGGCCGCGAAAACCGCCCGCGTGGTGCCGTACCAGGGCAATTCGGTGGCCGTGAGCCGACGGTAGGGGGGTAGGGCCAGTTGGGCGGGCTACCGGTTTGTTCAGCCCGCCCAACGGCCTTTACGGCAGCCGACGCAGCGTCAGCACCTGCCCGCCGCCCGCCGCCAGCGCCAGCGGCAGCGTAGTTTCGCGGCTCACGGTCAGCGTTTTCTTCAGCAAATGGTTGGGCTCCGTGGCCACGTCCGCGGCGTCGGCCCACAGGGTGGCTTCGTACTGGCCGGGGGGTAGGAAATCGAGTTTCAAAGAAAGGCTGCGGGCCTGGCTGTTGGTGAGCGCGCCCACGAACCAATCCGTCCCTTGGCGGCGGGCGATGCACACGTACTGCGATACTTCGGCCAGCGGCACGCGGGTTTCGTCCCACACGGTGGGTAGGGCCCGAATAAACTCGAAGCCCGGCTGGCCCTCGTAGGCGGCGGGATAGTCGCAGACCATGCCCAGGTAGCTTTCCAGCACCACGTACATGGCCAGCATGTGGGCGCGCGTGCCAATCATCAGCGGCCGGGTGTACTGCACCCGAAACTGCGCCGGTGGCACCGCCCGGAAGCCGCCCAGGTGGTAATCGGTGGGCCCGGCCAGCAACCGCGTAAAGGGCATGTTGAGGTCGTGGTCGGGGGTGATGGCCGGTCCCCACTTATTATTTTCGTAGTTGAAAGTGCCCTCGCGGGTCAGCTCATTGGGATAGGTGCGCGACAGGCCGGTGGGCTTGGCCGCGCCGTGAAACTGAATGTGGATGTGGTGCGCGGCGGCTTTGCGCAGCATTTCTTCCTGCATCTGAATCATCTGCTGGTCGTCGCGGTCCAGAAAATCGACCATCATGCCCTGCACGCCCCAGGTCTGAAACTGCGCCAGCGCCTTATCCAGCTGCGCGTAAAATGGCTGCCAGTGCACCCACACCCGCAGCCCTACCCCCTTGCTTTTGGCATAGTCGCCGATGCGCTGCATATCCAGCCCCGGCACGGGCTTCGTGATGTCGGTGTGCGGGCCGGGGGAGTAGCCCTCGCCGTCGTTCTGGTACCACGCCGAGTTGCCGTAGCCGATAACCGTGTGGTAGTCAATGCCGTGGCTGGCGCAGAAATCAATGTAATACTGGTTGAACTCGAAGCTGCGGCCGGGCGCGAACGTGGTATCGGGCGAGATATCGCCGTTCCACCAGTGGAAGGCGCTCTTGCCCGGCTTCAGCCAGCTAAAATCCTGCGTGGGCGGGTCGTTGAGGCTGGTGATGATATTGGACTCCAGCAGCGTCCCTACCCGCTGGCCCAGCAGCAGCACCCGCCAGGGCGAGCGGTGCGGCAGCGCGGCCCGCACTTTCACGGCCGTCTGGCCCGGCAGCGGCGAGAGCCGGCTCATCAAAACCCCTTCGTGCTTAGCCAGGTACATACTGGCGTAGTCGCGCAGCGCCGCCTCGGTAATGGCCAGGTAGGGCCCGCCGGGGTACTCAAACAGCGTGGGCATATCCATGAGGGTGTCGGCCCGTACTTTGCTCAAAGGCAGCCGACTATAAAATCCCTCGTGCGAGGTCGTATAATTTTCCCGAAACAGCGTTAGCACTGTGGGATTACCGGCCAGCCGGAAGGTCGAATTCTCATCGGTTAGTACGTAGTCAGTCTGCTTTTCCGACTTGGGAAACTCGTAGCGGAACGCCAGCCCGTCGTCGTAGGCCCGCACCACCAGGTTCACCGGCCGCCCTACCCCCGCTTTTTCGCGCAGGGCCACGGTCAGCTGCCGGTAGTGGTTGCGCACCCGGCTGGCCTTGCCCACCGGCAGGCTATAGTGCTCATCCACCGCGGTTTGGCGGGCGCTCAGCTGCGTCAGCCCCGCGCCCCAGGCCCCGCCCGCCTGGAACACCAGCCCCAGCGGCGACGCCTCTACCACGGGCTTGCCGTGAAAGGTTACGTCGTACTCCGGCGCTTGCGGCGTGAGGCGCAGGCGGTACGTCAGCTGCCCATCGGGCGAGCGGAGCGTCAGTGCTTTTTGGGCGAAGGCGCTGGTAGCCAGTAGCCAGGCGGCCAGCAGCAAGAGGTAACGGGTAGGCATGGGCGGGAAAGGAGGGGTAGGAGCAAGGTACGCAACCGGCCGTCAGCCGCTCATTCCCGCAGCCACTGCGGGGCCCGGTACTCACCCGCCCCGAAGAACAGCGTCAGCACCTCCTCCACCAGCTCAGGTCCGTTAGCGCTGTTGGTGAAAATCAACACGCTTTCTTGCTGGCCAGGCAGGGTCATAAAGAATCCCTTGAAGTTGCCGTTATCACCCCATTGCCACTGCGCCAGCCCCCGGCTGGTGGTGGCCAGCCCTACCCCGCACGCCCAGGCAATGTAGGGGTCGGTGGCGGTGGTGGGCTGCCCGCACCGGTCGGCCGGGGTAGCGGGCGTGCGTAGCAGTTGGGCAGTGGCCGGCCGCAAGCCCTCGCCCGTGCGCAGTGCTTGCAAAAACCGGCTATAGTCGGTGGCAGTGGAGTAGAGGGTAAACCCCGCGTTGGGCTCCGTAAAGTGGTCGATGGGGGTAGGTTTGCCCGCGCTATCGTGGCCGGCACTGGCCGCGTTGGCAAACGACGCGCGCCACTGAAAGCTGCTGTTTTTCAGCCCGAGCGGCTTGAATATCTCTTCCGTAGCCAGTGTTTCCCACGGCTTGCCAGTGATATGCTCCAGCGTTTTCTGTAAAAACGTGTAGCCCTCGCCTGAGTAGTTCCAGCAGCTATCGGGGGCGTATTTCAGGACCAAGGCCGAGGTTTCCCAGCCGGGGCTCGTCGGGTTCTGGGACCAGTTAGGCAGGCCGGCCGTGTGCGCCAGCACCATGCGCGCCGTGATGCGGGCGGCCCGCGCCTGGCCTTGCAGGCGGGGGTAGGGAGCATATTGCAGCAGCGGCTTGTCGAGGTCGAGCAGGTGGCGGTCGAGCAGGCGCAGGGCCACGTAGGCCAGCATTTCCTTGCCCAGCGAAGCCGCCTCAAAGATAGTAGCGTCCATAACGGGCTGGCTCGTGCCGGCCTCGCGCACGCCCAGGCTGTACGTCTGCGTGCGCGGGCCGTGGGTGTACACAAGCTGCATTCCCGGCACCTGGTGGCGCTGCATTAGAGTAGCCAGCTCGGCGGCGTGCTGCGCGTGGGCCGGTAAGGTTGGCAGGACAGCCAGTAGTAGAAGGAGGAGCTTTTTCATAAACTACGGGTAGTCACTGGGTCCGGCTGGCAAGGTAGAGCCAGCCCCCGGTTGCTTATTTCCGTATCCGGTACCAGGCGCGGACCTGCTCTGTCATGTTGGGGGCGGCGGGGTTGAGGCGCACGGTGGGCGCGATGCCCACGTTGTCAATTATCTCGCCGCGCTTAACCCGGAAGCTACGGGAAGTGGGCCAGCCCAGACGCAGTTTGTAGCAGGGTAGCTCCGCGAATTGTAGGTTGGAATAGTCAAGCGTGCCGTAGGAATTTTCGCCAAACAGCGTCGTTTTTTGGCTCTGGCGGGCCAGCAGCAAAAACTGCTCGGTGGTGCTGCCCGAATAGCGGTTTTGCAGCACGGCTACCCGTTTTAACGCGGGGTGCTGCTGGCTCCGCTTCACCCGAAAAACCGAGAATTCTTTTTTGCCATCAGGATTAACAAACTGGCCCTGCCGGGCATCGAGCTTCTTGCGCCGGTTAGCGTATTTCTTTTTCTCCTGCGGGGTCATGTTGGGGTAGAGTTGGCCGCTGTATTTGCTGTTGTTCAGGGCCGTAGACCATAACTCAATTCCGGTTTCCTGCACCGGGCCGGTATAGAGGTAGGGTGCGAGCGAGCGGTAGCTGCCATCCGAGCCGCCGCCGTTGTTGCGCACGTCTAGAATCAGGAGTTTCGTGCGGGCCAGATTCGCGGCATTGGCCTTCGTAATGCTGTCAATGCGCGGGCGGTACTCGTCGCCGAACGAGCCAATTTGGTAGAGGGCCGTGGTATCGTCCAGCATTTGAAAGCTGAGTGGGGCAGCCCCCGGCGGCACGGCTACCGGGCGGGGGTAGGTGCGGTACCACGGCCCATTGATGTTCAGTTCCCCGTCGCGCACCACACGCACCGGGCGGTTTTCCACGCTGTGGTCGCGCATATAGTAGCGGGCGGTAGCCGGGCCGGCCTCGGGGTTGGCAAACGCAAATTTCACCTGCCCTGGCAGCCAGTACAGGCTATCGGCTTTCAGCACAAAGCCTTTATACTGAGCGGGTCCCGAGGCCACGATGCCTACCACGTAGCCGCCGCCGCTCCCGTCAAGCCAAATGCCTTCCAGCGGCTGCTTAGGCCGCGCCGGGTCGTTGAGGTACTGGCGGAAGCTGGCCCGCGTCCAGGGCAGGCGCTCCGTAGCGGTGTACTGCGCCCGAATGGCTGCCGAATCCAGGCGCAAAGCGCTGTTGTTTTGCAAGGCCATGTGTTTATCGTGAAAAAATAACAGCCACTTGTACAGCACTACCCCACAATTGCCCGCGTGCGCCGTATCGGCCTGCGCCCGGATGGCGGCCGTGAGTGAGTCGAGCCGAGGCCGGGTGGTGGTCGTTACCTTGTCGCGGTAGCCGGAGTAGTTAGTTTCAATTAATTGCCGCATCGCCACAAAATTTTGGGCGCAGCCGCAATTGGTGGGAGCTTGGGCGCAACCTAGCAAAGGCAGCCAAAGCAGCAGAGACAGTAGTTTTTTCATAGGCACAAGCGGGCTGGTAGTCGGGGCGTAAGGTATGCGCCGACTACCAGCCCGCTGCCTGATTCGTTACAGAAACCCGTTTTAATGCGCCTTCAGCCAGTTGTCCCCTACCCCCACCTCCACTTCGAGCGGCACGCCGCGGGGTAGCAGCAGCGCCTGGGTCATCAACTCGCGGATTTTGGGGGTGATGTAGTCCACTTCTTCGCGCACGGCGTCGAACACGAGTTCGTCGTGCACTTGCAGTATCATTTTGGTGCCGAGGCGCTCTTTTTCCAGCCAGTCGTGGATGTTTATCATCGCCATTTTGATGATGTCGGCGGCCGTGCCCTGGATGGGGGCGTTGATGGCGTTGCGCTCGGTGTAGCCGCGCAGCGTAGCGTTGCGCGAGTTGATGTCGCGCAGGTAGCGGCGGCGCTTGAGCAGGGTTTCGGCGTATTCCAGCTCGCGGGCGCGGTTGATGCTGTCGTCCATGAACTGCTTCACGCTCGGGAATTCCTGGAAATAGGTCTCGATAATATCGGTGGCTTCCTTGCGGCTGATGCCGATGCGCTGGGCCAGGCCAAACGCCGAGATGCCGTAGATAATGCCGAAGTTCACGGTCTTGGCCTTGCGGCGCATCTCGCCATCTACTTCGTTCAAAGGCACATGGAATACCTTGCTGGCGGTGCTGGCGTGCACGTCCTGGCCCAGCCGGAAGGCTTCAATCATGGTTTTATCACCCGAAAAATCGGCCATGATGCGCAGCTCCACCTGCGAGTAGTCGGCGGCCAGCAGCAGGTGGCCGGCATCGCGCGGCACGAAGGCCTTGCGGATTTCGCGGCCCTTCTCGGTGCGGATAGGGATGTTTTGCAGGTTCGGGTTGGTGCTGGATAAGCGCCCGGTGGCCGTCACGGCCTGGTTGAAGCTCGTGTGCACGCGGCCATCGACGGGGCTCACGAGCTGGGGTAGGGCCTCCACGTAGGTGCTGCGCAGCTTGCTGAGCTGGCGGTATTCCAGGATGAGGCCCGCAATGGGGTTATCGGCCGCCAGCTGGCTCAGGATTTCCTCGCCGGTGGCGTACTGGCCGGTCTTGGTTTTCTTGATTTTGCCGCGCCCGACGTCCATTTTGTCAAATAGCACTTCGCCGAGCTGCTTGGGCGAGCCGATGTTGAACTCCTGGCCCGCTTCGCGGTAAATCTGCGTTTCCAGCTCCTGCACGTAACCTTGCAGCTCGGCCGAGTACTCGGTCATGGCCGCTGAGTCAATCTTCACGCCCGCAAATTCCACGTCGGCCAGCACCGGCACCAGTGGGTTTTCGACTTCATTCAGCAGCTCCAGCAGGCCCAGGTCCTTGAGCATCGGCTCGAAGACGTGGCGCAACTGCAAGGTCACGTCAGCATCCTCGCAGGCGTAGTCGCTGACGGCGGCCGGGTCGAGGTCGGCCATCGTTTTCTGGTTCTTGCCCTTGGGGCCGATGAGGTCCGTGATGGGCACCGGCGTATAGTGCAGGTAGGTTTCGGCCAGCACGTCCATGTTGTGGCGCATGTCGGGCTCGATGAGGTAGTGCGCCAGCATGGTGTCGAAGAACGGCCCGTTCACGCGCACCCGGTAGTTCTTAAGCATCAGCAGGTCGTACTTGATATTCTGCCCGATTTTTAGAATAGTACTCTCGAAAAACGGGCAGAACTCCTCCACCAGCGCCTGCGCGGTGTCGTCCTGCGGCACGGGTACGTAGTACGCCTCGCCCGCGAGCCAGCTGAAGCTCAGGCCCACCAGCCGCGCCGTCATGGTATTCAGCCCGGTGGTTTCGGTGTCGAAGCTCACTTCCGCCTGCTGCAACAGGAAGCCCAGCAGCGACTTACGCAACTCCGGCGTGTCTACCAGGTGGTAATTATGGGGCACGTCGGCCAGCGTTTTGGTCGTGCCGTGGTATTCCTGGCCCGCCTCGCCAGGCAGAAATTCACCGTTTTCGGCCGCGATGACGACTGCCGCGCTACCCTCGCCAAACAGTGAGCCCTGGCCCGCCGGGGCCGCTACTTTCGGCCGCCGCGCCCCGCGGCCCACTGGCCCGGCCGGCGGGCGGCTACCCCCCGGTGCCGCGTCGGTGCCCAGCACCCGCACGGCCAATTGCCGGAATTCTAATTCCTCAAACAGCGTCCGCAGACGCTCGGCGTCGGGCGCTTCCAGCAGGAGCTTATCTGGCTCAAAGTCAATCGGCACGTTAACATGAATCGTCGCTAATTCCTTACTCAAAAGACCCTGCTCGGCGAAGTTGCGCACGTTTTCCTGCTGCTTACCCTTGAGCTGGTCAGAGTTGGCAATCAGGTTTTCGACCGAGCCGAACTGCTTGATGAGTGCCTTGGCCGTCTTCTCGCCGATGCCCGGAATGCCGGGAATATTATCGCTCGCGTCGCCCTGCAGGCCCAGAATATCAATGACCTGCTCGGTACGCTCAATCTCGAAGCGAGCCAGCACGTGCGCCACGTCGAGCACCTCGGCGGCATTGCCCATAAAGGCGGGCCGGTATATTTTGATGTGCTCCGTCACGAGCTGGCAGTAGTCCTTGTCGGGCGTCATCATAAACACCTCGAAGCCAGCCGCTTCTGCCCGTTGCGCCAGCGTGCCAATTACGTCGTCAGCCTCGAAGCCAGCTTGCAGCAGAATGGGGATGCGGAACGCGTCCACCACCTGCTTGATGTAGGGGATGGCAATGCCAATATCCTCGGGCATGGCCTGGCGGTTGGCCTTGTAGTTCTCATCCTTCTCGTGCCGGAAGGTCTTGCCGGCATCGAAGCACACGCCGATGTGAGTGGGCTTTTCCTTGAGCAGCACCTCCACCAGCGTGTTGGTGAAGCCCAGCACGGCCCCCGTATTCATCCCCTTCGAGTTGATGCGCGGGTTCTTGGCAAAGGCGAAGTGCGAGCGGTAAATCAGGGCAAAAGCGTCGAGCAGAAACAGCTTTTTGGCGGGCGCGGCGGTGGGTTCAGACATAGGCTACAAAGTACGTAAGGCGGCGTGGAACCGCCGCGCCGGGGCCTCGTATTGCCGCACTACGTCGTCAGTAGTCGTTTCCAGGTGCCTTTTTCCCAATTGTATTTCAACGTGCTAGGCAATGCTTGCCAGAAATACTTGCTGGTTTCAACCGCGAAACTGGGCTGCATGTAGCAATTGATGGTGCAGCCTTCGCAGGCGGGTAGGCGGCCTTCGAGGGCGGCCAGGCGCTGGGTTTCAGGGGCCTGATAAAGGTCGAAGAGGCGGCCCTCGATGGGGAATGTTTGCTCGCCGAGGTGGTAGCAGGGGAGCACCAGCTCGTTGCTGGGCGAGATAACGAGCGTGGTGCTGGCCGCCCGGCACACCGGCGCAGCCACGTGGTTGCCGCCGTCGCGCCGCAGCGCAATGAAACCTTCATTCAAATACACGCCCTTCTTCCTGCCAAAAGCCGAGAGGTAGTCCAGCTCGGCGGCGCTCAGCTGCCCGCCGGCGTCCACGTCGCCGTACTCAAACGCGGGGTTTAAAATTAGCACCAAGCCGTTAGGTCGCGTAATGTCGCGGTACACGGCTTCCAAGTCGGCCAGGTTGTGACGAAAGACAGTGAATAGCACGTCGGGCCGCTCGCCCAGCTCCTTCGCCACGCGGATGCTTTCGAGCACGAAATCGTAGCACGCTACCCCCCGCCCGCGGTCGTGGGTGGCGCGGTCAGCCGAGTCGAGCGAAAAGTGCAGCATGTCCACCAGACCGCGCAGTTTTTCGGCATTTTTAGGGTAGAGCAGGCCGTTGGTCGTCACGGTAGTGATGAAGCCCAGCCGCCGGGCCAGCGCCAGAAACTCGGGTAGCTGCCGGTGCAGCAGCGGCTCACCGCCCGTGAAGTCAATGACCTTAACACCCAGCTGCTTGAGGTCGCGCAAGTTGGCCTCCACGTCGGCCAGCGTGATGTAGGGCGAGGGCTTTTCCCAAATGTCGCAAAACGCGCACTTCGCATTGCAGCGGTACGTGACGTAGTAATTGCAGAGGACGGGGTGGCGAACGAGGCGCATGCTATAAAGGTAGGATGCGGGGCTTGCCCCCGCCCATCGTTGAACGGACCCAGTGCGAGTCGTTCAACGACGGGCGGGGGCAAGCCCCGCACCCTACCTTAATGCGGCAGCTTGCCCCAGGCAGCGCTGTCCCAGTGGGCGGGCGTATCGGCCAGCGCGGCGGGGGTAGGCGCACCGTAGTGTTCCTCGTAATAAGCACAGAAGCTTTTGAGCGGGCAGCGCGGGCAGTTAGGCTTCTGAAAAAAGCAGATTTGCTGGCCGTGCCAGTAGTTATGCTTGTGAAAATTGAACAGTTCCTCGGGGTCCAGCACGGGCTTAAGCAGGTCGAGTAGCATCAGGTGGGCCTTCTCTACCGATACCTTGGGGCCGAGCACGCCCAGGCGCTGCATCACGCGGTGCACGTGGGCATCGACGGGTAGCACGGGCTTGCGAAAGTTGAAGAGCAGCACTAGCGAGGCCGTCTTCAGGCCAATGCCGGGCATGTCGGTGAGCCACTGCATGGCGCGCTCAGTGGGCCAGTCGGCCAGGAAATCGAGCGAAAAGCTACCCCCCGTCTCGGCCTTGATGCGGCCCAGAATATCCTGGATGCGCGGGGCCTGCGTGGCCGGCCAGCGCGTGGTGCGGATGGCGTGAATCAATTCCTCCAGCGGCGCGCGCAGCACGCCCTCCCAGTCGCCAAAGGCTTCCAGCATCCGGTCGTAGGCCAGCTCCTCATCGGCGTGGGTAGTGCGGTGCGAGAGTAGCGTCGAAATCAGCTCGCGCATGGGCGGGCGGCGCGGCGCGGGCGGCACCCGGCCGTAAAAGTCATCCAGGATGCGGTGGTCGGCCAAGGCCTTGTCGAGCGCGGATTGCACGAGATTCGATAGGTTTTGTGAGAGGCAAGGCAGCAGCGCGAAGGGCTACTACCTACTAAGAAAAAGGCCACCCCAACGCTGGAGTGGCTTTTCTCACCTTTTTTCTGCAAAAAGTACCTAGATACTAGGTAGGGTCAACTCCTGGCCCACTTCGATGTGGTCGGGGTTGGAGCCGATGATGGCCTTATTGGCCTCGTATATCTGGTGCCAGTTGGCTGCGTCGCCGTAGTGGTTTTTGGCAATTTTGGAGAGCGAGTCCCCGCTTACGACTGTGTAAGTGGTGCTGGCTGCCGCATCGGCGGGCTTAGCATTATTACCGAAAAAATCGGTGCCGGTACCCGTCGTGGTTGGTTCGACGGGCTTTTTATCACCCTCGTTATTGAGAAAATCGAGCAAGCCCATGTGAAAAAACAGGTTAAAGTGTGAAAGAAAGCCACCCCGGTGCTGCCCGGTGGCCCTGAGCTTCTTACGCAGCTACAGGGCCGGGGTTGTCAGGCATAACTAAAAAAATAGCGGCGCGTAAGCAGTGCCTGACCAAGCCCTGAATTTTCTCCTCACCTTTCCCTACTTTCACCATGAATCTTTCTCTTTCTCACGTGTCTTTCCGGTCTTACTTTGCCTCGCTACTAAGCGCGGTAGCGCTGCTACTCCTCGTGTCGTCTTGCGGCAGCGATAAGGGTAAGGTTGAAGGCGTTAACATGCTTTACGGCAGCAGCAGCAAGGCCTGGGTGACGGATAAGCAAACTGATGCCGCCGGCGACAAAGTGAAGCAGAGCGACGCCGACCAGAACATGGAAATCAGCTTTGCCTCCAACGGCACCTACGCTGGCTCGCAGAGTGGCAAGTACGTATTTGACCAAGCCGCCAAAACCGTTACTATGACCCCCGACGGCAGCGCCACCAGCAGCACCTTCAACGTGGAAACCCTCACGGATAGCAAGCTAACGCTGGTGGGCACGAGCGGAGCCAAATTAATGCTAAAGGCAAAATAATACTTGGTTTTCAAGGCCTTATGCCTATTCCGAAGCCCCGTGCCAAGTTGGTGCGGGGCTTTTTGATGTGCATAGGTAGCCCCGGCCATGCCAAATATCGCTTCTTTGCGTTGGGATAGCCGAAAGGTTATCAGATTGCTATTTAATGACCAAAAAATGAAGCAACTTCGCTGGTTACTGACGGGAATACTGGGGGTAGGGCTGGCTTTGCCTGGGCGGGCGCAGCAGGCCGCGCCCGCCGCGCTGCCGGTACCGGCCCGCGCCCTGCGTAGCGTGAGCCCGGCCGATACCTCGTTTGCGGAGCTGGAGTTTTTGCGGGCTGAAATCGGCGGGGCGCGGGTAGTGTTTTTAGGCGAGCCTACCCACGGCGAAGGCAACGTACTAGCCGCCAAGGCGCGCCTGGTGGCTTATTTGCAGCAGCGCCTAGGCTTCACGACCTTGGCGCTGGAGAGCGGCTTTTTTGAGCTAAACAAAGCGCAACGTGAGATAGCGGGCGGCAAATCAGTCGTTAAAAATCTCAAAAGCAGTATTTTCCCCATCTGGATGGGCACTCAGGAGTTTCAGGCCGTGGTGCCGCTGGTGGGGCCCGATGGCTTGCGCATCATGGGTTTCGACTCGCAGCTGAGCGGCGATTACAGCGATGACTTGGTGGATGACCTAGAAGATTTTCTGAACGAGGGCAAGGCCAGCGATAAGGCCGTGAACTTCGAATTGCTCGACGATGCTGTGGGCTACATGGCGGAGCACTACGCCTTTCCGCCCAGCCAGCCGCTGGTCGCCTTCGAGAGCGAGCTGGCCAAGGCCGGGCCGCTGCTGGGCCGGGCCGCTGCCGCCGCCAGCCCCGCCCGCCGCGCCGAAGCCGCGTTCTGGCAGCAGTGCCTACGAAGCCTGGGCGCGCTGGCCCGCGACTACGCTACCCACGACCCCGGTGCCAAAACCGCCGCCACCTTCGTGGCCGCCGACAGCAACCCCCGCGATGCCCAAATGGCCGATAACCTGCTGTGGTACCTGCGCCAGCATCCTGCCGAAAAAGTTATTTGCTGGGGCGCGCTGCCGCATTTTGCCAACCATGTCGAGCTACTGGGCAACGAGGAACTGCGCGCCTACCACCCGATGGGCCAGCTGGTGCGGGCCGCCCTACCCCCTGGCCAGACCTACATCCTGGGCACGTTGGCGGGCGGCGGGGCCCACGGCCTGCCCGGCACCGCGGGCGAGGCTGTGCCCATGCCCGCCCCCGGTACCCTGGAAGCCAGCTTATTAAATCTCAACGCGCCCTACGCTTTTGTAAGCCTGAAGCATGACGCGCCCGGCCGGCAGCTCACAACGTATGCCTTGGACTACCAGCCGCTGGCCGGCCCCTGGAGTGAAGTCGTGGACGGCTTTCTGTTCCTAAAAACCGTGGAGCCGCCGCACCGGCTGCTGCCCGACACTACCGCCGGCCCTACCCCCTCCGCGCCGGCCGATAGCGCGGCCGTAGCCGCCGCGCTATCGGCTACACCGCCCGGCTCGCTCAACCCCGCGCCCGGCCGGGGCGGGACTACGCTACGCCGCCCGGTGGCGGCGGCCGACGTATCGGGGGTGCGCCCGGTGCGCGGCGTGGTGCTGGATGCGCGCCGCCAGCCGGTGCCTTACGCCTCGGTGGAGCTGGTGGGGCAGGGCAGGGGCACCGTGGCCGATGCGCAGGGCCGGTTTACGCTGCCGCTGCCGGGCCCTACCCCCCTGCTGGTGCGCAGCCTGGGCTACGCGCCGGCCAGGGTGCAGTCGCCGCGCGGCACCGAGGAGCTGACCGTGCGGCTGCATCCGGCCGCCTACACCCTGGCCGAGGTGCGGGTGACCGCCGCCGTACCGCCCAGCCCGGAGGCGATTTTGAAGCGCGTTATCAAGCAAATACCCGTCAACTATGAGCAGCAGGACTACGCCACGGAGGTGTATGCCTACCAACGCCTAAGCAATTATGATACGTTGCGCTACGAGGCCGAGACCGTGGGCCGGCTGCGGGTGCCGACCGGCTACCGGCACTTTACGCGCGGCGCGCTGGGCCACGAGCCCAACGTGAGCTATGAGGTGCAGCAGCAGCACGTGCTACTACCGTCGAACCGCTCACAACCAAGGTTGAGTCCGGGGCTGGGAGATGCCCAGGGAGCCCCAGTGGCGGCTGCTGACCCCCTACGAATTTCGCCGCTGTTCGAGAGCCGCAACCAGCGCAAGTTTGCGCTCAAACTCGATAGCGTGCGGGTACAGGGGTCCGATACACTGTACGCGCTTAGCTTCGCAACCCGGCGTGCCAACCACCGCAGCACTGGCACCTACCTGATGGGCGACTATCAAGGCCAGTTGCTGGTGCGGGCCCGCGACTTCGCCGTGCTGCGCTACGAGGCCTTATGGCAGGTGGATACGGCCACTTTCAACACCACGGCGCGTAAAAATTATGGCCGTAATAATCTGCTTTCCAAGTCCTACGCCCAAGTATTTACCCTCGACCGCACTACGCACGTGGTAGAGTATGAGAAGGGTGAGAACGGCCGTTACTACGCCCACCGCAGCATGGGCCAGACCCTGAGCACGGGCCGCGCACTAGGCAAAAGCCCGTTTTATTACCAAAGCCTGACCGAATATTTCTTCCGGCCGCTACCCACAGCCGGCCCCGCGCCGGCCCCGCCCAAAAAGGGCGAGCCCCTGGCCCAGCAACCCGAAGTACCCTACCGGCCTGAATTCTGGGCGAGCTACAAGCGGCCCGGCGGCACGCTGGCTACGCCAGCTGGGCGACCGTAAGCAGGAAGGGACTGAGCAGTAGCGCGAACCAGAAAGTTCGCGCTACTGCTCAGTCCCTTCCTGCTCACCTTTAAAAGCTTCTGAGCGAAGTGCTCAGTAACTCATAATATGCTTCGTAGCATGTGCCAACTCACTTTCCCCCCCGAAACGTGCGGGTAACCCAGCTGGGCAAGTAAGCCACGCCCAGCGCCAGATAGAAGTAGTAGGTTACGATGCGGTAGAGTAGCACCAGGAAGCTGGTCATGGTCGCCGTACCCATAAAGCGGCCGAAGAACGTGGGAAACGCGCCCTCCGCGATGCCGGCGCCGCCCGGCGTGATGGCCAGCAACAGCACTACTTTGTAGGTGATGTTGCGGGCGAAGATGAACAGAAACATGCCCGGCGTCATGGGCGTGAAGGCGGCGATGAGACAGCCGATGACGGCGTAACGGGCCGTCCACACGAACACGGTGCTCAGGCTGGCGCGCCACCAGTAGGCCGCGCCCGCATCGCGCAGGTGCACCGAGGCCAGCACCATTTCCTGCCCTTGCCGGTAGGCCAGCCGCCGAAACCGCCGCAGCAGCCGCGTGGAGGCCAGCCGCACCAGCAGCCGCCGCACCGAGCGCGGATTGATAAACAACGCATACAGCAGCAGCGCCGAATAGGCCGACACGGCCACGTAGCTGAAGATGAAAATGGCCCGCAGCGTCTGCACGAAGGCCGACTGCAAACCTTGGGGATAGAGGCCCGCGCCGGCCAGCCACACCACCAGCGGCACCATCAGCACATAGTAGAGATTATCCAGAAAAGCCGTGACGATGGTGTAGGCGATGGCCTTGCCCAGCGGAATGCCCTCGCGGGTAAGAATGACTGGGGCCGCCGCTGTGCCGCCCGCCGCCGAGGGCAGTACGCACGAAGCAAACTCCCACACCACAATCACCCCAAACGCCTGCCGCCAGCTTAGGGCTCGCTCGGCAATGTAGCGAATGCGGTAAATATAGCCCAGGTCGCGCGCCCACAGCACTAATAGGGTGATGACCAGCCACTGCCACTTGGCATCGAGCAGCGGAACGAGGTCGCCGGGCTTATAGGAGCGCCAAAACAGAAACCCCACCACACTCAGTCCAATCAGCGCCGGCAGCACAATGCGCGACGGCCGCAGCTGCCGCAGCAGGTCGCTTTCAGCGGCCACCACATCGGGCGCGGGCGGAGGGGTAGGAGAAGCAGGCGGCATAGCCCGGCAAAACTACGCCAAATGTGAAATGGTGAGTTTGACTTTCTGCTGGCACCAGCAGAAAGTCAAACTCACCATTTCACTAACTCACTCCTTCACCTCACGGCCGGCCGCCGGGGCTGCCGGCCGGCGTGATACCGCCCGGCGACGTAGTGCCCGGCGAAGGCGCGCCCAGCGGCGAAGGCGTAGAAGCAGGCTTCACGGCCGGCGAGGCGGCTGGCCGGGTCGTGGTGCTATCGGTAGGGGTAGGGGGCACGCCTACGCTGGGCGTAGCCGGGGCGGCCACGCCAGGAGCAGCGGCCGGGCGGCCCGTAGCGCCGGCGGGTGGGCCCGCCGGGTTACGCAGCTGCTGGAGCGAGTCGGCCGGAATGACACGGCGCGTAGAGTCGGTAGCGCTGGCCGGGCGGCCTGCTCCGGCCGGGCGCTGGCCTGCGCCGGGGTAGCCGCCGGGGCGAGCGCCAGCGGGACGACCGCCACCAGCCGGGGCACCGCCGCCGCCCTGGCCGCCACCGCCGCTCGTGTCGCCGCCGCCACCGCCACCGCCCGTGTCGCCACCTTCCTTCAGGTCGTCGTTACTCACGCCTTTGGTGCCGCGCCGCTGGTCCACGCTCAGCTTACCAATGCGATAGCTGAAGTTGAGCTTGAAGCTCAGACGATTGAGAACGTTTGTGCTGTTCTGCGTCAGCACCGGCGCGTTGATGGGAATGCCATTGTACTCATCCACGTAGGGCGTGCTGACCGAGTTGTGAATGGTGATTTTATTGGTGAAGAAATTCTCAGCCCCAAAGCCAATGCTACCCC
This sequence comes from Hymenobacter psoromatis, assembly GCF_020012125.1. Classification (NCBI taxonomy): domain Bacteria; kingdom Pseudomonadati; phylum Bacteroidota; class Cytophagia; order Cytophagales; family Hymenobacteraceae; genus Hymenobacter; species Hymenobacter psoromatis. The sequence goes on along the minus strand of NZ_JAIFAG010000001.1, from coordinate 3,660,364 downwards.
GCTTCTCAGCAAAGTTGCGCTGCAAGCTCAGGCTGTAGATGCCGAAACCCGTTTGGTTGCCCTGCAACTGCACCTGCTGGCCGCGCACGAAGGCAAACGCCTGGAAAGCCCATTCCTTAGTCAGATTATATGCCCCAAATACCCGGCCGTTCACCACGAAACCTTGGTTGCTGGAGTTATAAATGGCCGTGGGGTCATTATTGCGCAGCACGTCATAAAATACGTCCACGCTGCCGTTCACGCTCACCTTGGTGTTGTTGACACCCACGAACAGGTTGCCGCCGTAGGCCCGCTCGGTGCCCGCGTTGCGAAACGTCGAGAGCAACGCGCCCACCGCCCTGGTTGGGTTGAGCGAGTCGGGTAGCGGCACCCGCACGGTTTGAATAGCATTATTAGTACTGCGCACGAAGGTCGAAACGTTCACGTTCACCTTCTGCTTAATCTGGGTGCTGTAGCCCAGCTCGTAGTTCTGGGTGTTTTCCGGCCGTAGGGTAGGGTTACCAGCCGAGGCGTTCAACGGGTTGGACGCCTGCACGTTCGGGTTCAAAAATTGTAGCGAAGGCCGCTGAATCCGAATGTTGTACGCCAGCTTGAGCACGTTGCCATTATCAAATTTGCGCGACAGGTTCACGCTCGGCAGCACTTTCAGGTAGTTAGGAATGGCGGTAGCCGTAAGCACCCCGTTGGGGTCGCTGAAGTTGGCGTTGATGGTGGTGTACTCGGCACGCACGCCCGGCTTCAGAGCAAAGCCCTTGGGCAGGCCCATCGTGTAGGCCACGTAGGCGGCGGCCACGTTCTGCTTGTACAGGAAGGAGTTGGGGGCCGGGGGGGTAGGCGGGGCCAGGCCGGGGCCGTAGAAGTAGCTGTAATCGCTGGTTACGCGCCGCACAATGTCCTTCACGCCCACTTCCAGCAGCTGGTCCTTAACGGTGGGCGTCTGGTAGTCTAGCTGGCCGGTTATCTCCTGGTTGTGGCTCTGGTTATTGTTACCCAGCTGGCCCTGGTACGACCGGTCGCTCGGTGCAAACACGTTGTTAGTGAAGTCGCTGGTCTGGTTGTTGCGACTAAACAAGGTCAGGACGCTCAGCTCGCGCTGCTTCACATCGTAGAGGTGCGTGTAGTTGAGGCTCGCGTCCACGGTACCCGAATTGCTGTTGGAAACCACGTCGCGCACCGACGAGATACCCGTCATGGCCCCCGCCAGCGTGTTGCTGATGAGCTGGTCCTGATAGTTCTTACCGTTGCGGACGCCGTAGGCCAGCGAGCCGGCCAGCGAGTTTTGTTTGTCAAAATCGTAGCTCAACCCCAGCGTGTAGCGCCCGAAGGCGTTGGTTTGCCGGGTAGCGGCGCTCTGCTGCACAGTGGTGCGCTGGCCGTTTTGCAGGTTGGTGCTGGTCTGCACGTTCTCGAAGCTGCCCGGCGTGTTGTACTGCGCCCGTCCGAAGCCGCCCAGCGAAGCCCCAAACTTGCCGTTGCTGATGCTGCCGTTCAGGCCCAGGTTGCTGGCGCGGGTGCCGGCGCTGCTGTTCACGTTCAGCGAAGCCCCGCGCAGGTTATTCTGCTTGGTAATGATGTTGATAATACCGCCCGACCCTTCGGCATCGTACTTGGCCGAGGGCGAAGTAATCACCTCTACGGTTTGAATCTGCTCGGCCGGAATCTGCTTGAGCGCGTCGGCTACGCTGCTGGCCGCGATGGTGCTGGGCTTATTATTAATCAGTACCTTAATATTGGAGGAGCCGCGCAAGGTCACGTTGCCGTCCAGGTCTACGCTCAGCAGTGGCACGCGCTTGAGCACGTCGGTGGCATCGCCGCCGGCCGTGGTTTTGTCCACGTCGGCATTATAGACGGTGCGGTCCACGCGCTCCTCAATGAGTGGCTTTACGCCCGTCACGACCACCTCACCCAGCTTTTGGGCGGTGGCGGCCAGCGCGACGCTGCCCAGCGCCACGTTGCCGCCGGCGGCCGGAATGGTCACCGTCCGCACCTGGTTGGCATAGCCCAGAAAACTGACCTCGACCCGGTAGGTGCCGGCCGGAATACCGGGCAGCACGAACTTGCCATCGTCGCCGGCCACGCCGCCGTTTACGGGGCTGTTGGTGGCGGGATTAATAACGTTGACCGTGGCGTAGGATACTGGCTTGCCAGTGGCCGCATCGGTGATGGTACCGCTGAGGCGGCCGGCCGTGGCCGCCGTGGCTGGCCGCCCGCCCGCCTGGCCGTAGCCATCTAATGGGCTGGCCAGAAAAGCGGCGGCCAGCAGCCCGACAGCGAGAAGAGTAGTCTTTTTCATAAAAATCATAACGGCCAAAGTGCGTGAGCGGCCGGAAATGGTTGCACTGGTTCGGGTTGTTTGCACGAAATTCATCGGCCAAAGCCGCGATTGTACCGACTAGGCTGGTCTCCTCAGCGCGGGCCAACGCGGTGCGCGGGTCACAACCGCCGGCCCCGCGCTATCGTACCTTTGCCCAGGCGAACGACTGGGCCCGCCGGTCCGGCGGATACCCGCCCTGCTTATTTCCGCTGCCCCGATGATAATTGAACCCGGCCCGCTTCTGGCGGCGATATCCTCGCCCGACGACCTTAAAAAGCTCAGTCCCGAACAGTTGGTACAGGTTAGCGCCGAGCTGCGCGAGTTCATTATCGACACGGTAAGCATCTACGGCGGGCACTTCGGCGCTTCGTTGGGGGTAGTCGAGCTGACGGTAGCGCTGCACTACGTCTTCCACACGCCTTACGACCAATTGGTCTGGGATGTTGGGCACCAAGCCTATGGCCATAAAATATTGACGGGTAGGCGCGACCGCTTTCCCACCAACCGCCGCTACGGTGGCATGTCGGGTTTCCCCAAGCGCAGCGAAAGTGCGTACGATGCCTTCGGCGTGGGCCACAGCAGCACCAGCATCGGGGCGGCGCTGGGCATGGCCGTAGCTTCCGATTATAAAAAAGAATTTGACCGTCAGCACATCGCCGTAATTGGCGACGGGGCCATGACGGCCGGCATGAGCTTCGAGGCGCTCAACCACGCCGGGGCCATCCGCAACAATATGATTGTGGTGCTCAACGACAACTGCATGAGCATCGACCCCAACGTGGGCGCGCTCAAGGAATACCTCACCGATATCACCACCTCGCGCACCTACAACAAAGTGCGCGACGAGCTGTGGAACGTGCTTGGCAAGCTGAGCAAGTTTGGTCCTAACCCGCAGCAGATTGCCCGCAAAGTAGAGGCCGCCATGAAGGCTACCCTCCTCAAGCAGAGCAACCTGTTTGAGGCGCTGAACTTCCGCTACTTCGGCCCCGTGGACGGGCACGATGTGCAGCACCTGGTGGCCGTGCTGAATGACATTAAGAGCATTCCTGGCCCCAAGCTGCTGCACTGCGTCACCGTGAAGGGTAAAGGTTATGCTTTGGCCGAAAAGGACCAGACGCTGTGGCACGCGCCGGGCCTGTTTGATAAAATCACGGGCGAGATTTATAAGAAAATCCCCGACCGGCCCCAGCCGCCCAAGTACCAGGACGTGTTTGGCCACACGCTGCTGGAGCTGGCCCAGGCCAACGACAAAATCATGGGTGTGACCCCCGCTATGCCGTCGGGTTCGTCGTTGAATATTATGATGGCGGCCATGCCCGAGCGGGCCTTCGACGTGGGCATTGCTGAGCAACACGCCGTTACGTTTTCGGCGGGTTTGGCCACGCAGGGCATGGTGCCGTTCTGCAACATCTACTCGTCGTTTATGCAGCGCGGCTACGACCAAGTGGTGCACGACGTGGCCCTGCAAAACCTGCACGTGGTATTCTGCCTCGACCGCGCCGGCTTTGCCGGGGCCGACGGCCCTACCCACCACGGCAGCTACGACTTGGCCTATATGCGCTGCATCCCCAATATGGTGGTGAGCGCTCCCATGAACGAGCAGGAGCTACGCAACCTCATGTACACTGCCCAGCTGCCCGAAAACGCGGGGCCGTTCAGCATTCGCTACCCCCGCGGCGAGGGCGTGCTGCCCGAGTGGCGCACGCCGCTCCAGCGCGTGGCCATCGGCACGGGCCGCGTGGTGCACGAGGGCGAGGCAGGTGGCGTGGCCATTCTCAGCATCGGCCACATCGGCAACTACGCCGCGAAAGCCACTGCTACCCTCGCCGCCGAGGGCCTTGACGTGGGCCACTATGACATGCGCTTTTGCAAGCCGCTCGATGAGGAAATGCTGCTGGCCGTGGCCCGCCGCTACCGCGCTATCATCACTGTGGAAGATGGCTGCCTACCCGGCGGCTTCGGCTCGGCGGTGCTCGAATTCCTGACCGATAACGGCCTGCACCTGCCCGTGCGCCGCCTCGGCATCCCGGACCGCGTGGTGGAGCACGGCACCCAGGACCAGCTCTACCACGAGTGCGGTTTCGACGCCACCGGCATCGCGGAGACCGTGCGCGAAATGAGTGCCAAGGTGCGCGACGCCGTGCGCGATAAGGTAACAGAGATGTAGAGCCGCGACCCATCGCGTCTCTCCCACATCTGCGCCGCTCTTGAGTTCAATTGCCGCCTACTGCGTAGAGACGCGATGGGTCGCGTTTCTACGCAGTAGGCGGTCAAACAATAGCCCGCCCGAAACCGTATTAACTGAACGCTGTCGGCAGGGCCTACCCCCTCGGCGGCGTTCACGCTTACTGCCTTTTCCACTATGGCTACTACCACTGCCACCTATCCTACTACGTTCACCATCGGCGGCGACCTGACTGTTAACCGCCTCGGCTACGGCGCTATGCGCATTACCGGCGAGGGCATCTGGGGGCCGCCCCAGGACCATGCTGAGTCTATTCGGGTGCTGAAGCGCGCCGTGGAGCTGGGTGTCGATTTCATTGATACCGCCGACAGCTACGGCCCCAACGTATCGGAAGAGCTGATTGCCGAGGCGTTGCACCCGTATAAGAAGGGTCTCGTGATTGCCACCAAGGGCGGCCTGCTGCGCACCGGCCCCAACCAGTGGCCTGTTGATGCCAGCCCCAAGCACCTCGAAGCGGCGCTGCATGGTAGCCTCAAGCGCCTCCAGGTAGCGCAGATTGACCTTTACCAGCTGCACCGCATCGACCCCAACGTGCCGATGGAAGACACTTTTAAATTCCTGCAAAAAGCTCAGCAAGACGGTCTGGTGAAGCACATTGGCCTGTCGGAAGTAGACGTGGACCAGATTAAAAAGGCCCAAGAGTTTTTCAAAGTAGTATCGGTGCAAAATATGTACTCGGTGGATAACCGTAAGTGGGAGCCGGTGCTCGACTATACCCGCGAGCAGAATATGGCCTTCATTCCGTGGTACCCCCTCTCGGGCGGCAACAAGGAAGCTCTGGCGGCCCTCGATAGCGTGGCCGCAACCCACGGCGCTACCCAGCAGCAAATTGCCCTGAGCTGGCTGCTGCACCATTCGCCCAACATTCTGCTCATTCCGGGTACTTCGAAAGTGAAGCATTTGGAAGAGAACATGAAAACGGCGGCCATTCAGCTATCGGAGGAAGATATGGCGGCGCTGGATAAAATCAAGTCCGCGTAACGCGCGTAACACTTAGCGCGTTAAGTAAAGCTGACCAGCCCGCTGGTCGGCTTTCTTTTTTCTCCCTACCCCCTCCTTTTCCGCCCATGCCGCGCCTTTTCCACGCTTTCAACCTGCCGCTGCTGGCTTTGGCCCTCGGACTGGCAGCCTGTTCGTCAGAGCAAGTTACGCAAACCGATAGCCGACCGGGCGTGAACCTAAGCCAGTATAAGACCTATAATTTCATGGACGCCCTGGCTCGCAACGACTCAGCGTTTACAAATTCGGGCTCCAATATCTTCGACCTCAAGCGGGCCGTAACGCACGAAATGGAGGCCCGCGGCTTTCGGCTGGCCACGCACCCCGACCTGTGGGTAAATATTGGCCTCGTAACCCAGCAGCGCACCCAGACCCGCACTGCCAACTACCAGACCGACGGCCCCTACTACATCGGCCAGCGCAACTACCGCTGGCAGGCCAGTGAGATTCCGGTGAGAGAGTACCAGGAAGGCACTGCTACCATCGACCTGGTCGATGCGGCGCGCAAGGAAATGGTATGGCAGGGCACGACTTCTACCATTTTGTCGCGTACGCCTACCCGCGCCTCCAAGCAAATTGATAAGGGAGTAGCCGACGTATTTGCCCGCTTCCCAGTGCCAGCGAAATAAGGGGTAGCGTGGACTCTGCGAGTCCGCGCGTGGGTCGTTCATCAATCATATTACGCGCGGACTTGCAGAGTCCACGCTACTCAGCGCTGGTGCGGTCGATGAGCTGCACCACGTCTTTGGTCGAAACCGACTGGCCGGTTTCGGCGGCGCGGTAGATGGCTTCGAGCAGTTGCACGTCGCGCAGGCCCATTTCGCCGGGCACGCGGGTAGGCTTGTTTTGCAGTATGCACTGGGCAAAGTCGTCCATTTGGGCAGCTTGCTGGTTGATATTGGGCAGGTTGAGCTTGCCGCTGTTGTCGCTGGTTTGGCCGGCCAGCCCGCCGTAGCCAAAGGCGGGCGCTAGCTCAAACCAGCCGGTGGCCGCGTCGGCGCGTAGCCTACCCTGCATATTTTCGGCGTAGCTGGTGCGGCAGTCGGCCACCGTGCCATCGGCAAAGTGCAGCTGCCAGTTTACGCCGGCTTCCACTTCCTTGAATAGCACCGGGTCGGGGTTAGGAATGAACTTGGCCGTAATGGATATCGGCACCTGGCCCTTGGTATAAATACAGCCTTGCAGGCAGTAAACGCCCATATCCATGAGCGGGCCGCCGCCGCTGAGCTTTTTATTCACGCGCCAGGGCGTGCCACCGCTACCGAATTTGAAGCCGTTGTCAGCCGCCAGGTGGTTGATTTTGCCATAGGCCAGGCCCTGGCCGAGGCGCATCATCTCTTGGTTGTGCGGCTCAAAGTGCAGCCGGTAGCCCACGCTAAATTTCTTGCCGGCCTTCTCCATCGCCGCCAGCATGTGCCGGGCATCGGCCACCGAAGTCGCCATTGGCTTTTCGCAAATGACGTGCTTGCCCGCCTGCGCCGCCCGCACCACGTATTCGGCGTGCAAGGCATTGGGCAGCACCACGTACACGATGTCGATGGCCGGGTTGTCAATTAGTCGGTCGAAGGTCTGGTAATCGTAGCAGTTCTTGGCCGCAATGCTATACTGCTGCTGCCACTGCGCGGCCTTGGCCGGCGAGCCGGTTACTACCCCCGTCAATTGGCAGAACTTGGTTTGCCGCAGGGCCGGGGCCAGCTGGCCGGCGCTGTAGTTGCCCAGGCCCACCAGCGCCACACCCAGCTTGCGCGCGGGAGCTAGCCACTCCAGGGGGCTTGCCAGGGCCGAAGCGCCCGCTAGCGTAGTGCCCGCGCCGAGCGAGAGCGTGCGCAGGAAGTCGCGCCGCGAAGAGGGGGTAGGGAGCAGCCAGTCAGCCATGTGGAAAAGGAAGGAGGTCAGGTTGGCATAACGCCATTAGGACCAGCAGGTTGCGCCGGGCCTAGCTGGGGGTAGAAATCAGTGTTACTATGAAAAATTAAAGAACGTCATGCTGAGCTTGCCGAAGCATCTCTACCACGCTGAAAGGATTACTAATCCCGATGACTGCGGTAGAGATGCTTCGGCAAGCTCAGCATGACGTTTTTTTTACCTAAACTAGCCTACTCGTCTTCCGGGAACGTCCCCATCCTACCCCCCTCAAAATCGGCGATGGCGGCCATCAGCTCCTCGTTCGTATTCATCACGAAGGGTCCGTAAGTCGCTAGCGGCTCCTCAATAGGCGCGCCAGCCAGCACCAGCACCAGGCTGTTTTCGGAGGCGGTAAGCTGCACGTCGGCCGAGTTCCAGCCTAGCACCACCAGCTGCTGCGTCTTGGCCGGCCGGTCGCCATTCACCAGCACCGCGCCGCGCACCACGTAGAGGCCCACGTTGTAGGCGGGGGGTAAGGAAAGCACAAAGTCAGCGCCTTTATCCAGCTTCAAATCGAGCAGCGTGAGGGGCGAAAACGTGCTGGCCGGCCCCGTGGCCCCGCCGTAGCTGCCCGCAATCACGCGAATGTTGCCCCCGCCGCCCGGCACCGGCACGCTCGGAATGGCACTGGCGAGTAGCTCCTGGTACTTAGGGGCCACGAGCTTATCGGCTTTGGGCATATTCACCCAGAGCTGCAACAACTCCAGGGTGCCGCCGCGCCGGGCAAAGTCGCGGTCGTATAGCTCGGCGTGGCGCAGGCCCGCGCCGGCGGTCATCCACTGCACGTCGCCGGGGCCAATAGTACCATCGTGGCCGGCCGTGTCGCGGTGAGCCAGGTAGCCGTCGTACACCACGGTCACCGTTTCGAAGCCCCGGTGCGGGTGGGGCGGCGAGCCCAGCGGCGTATCGGTGGGCTGAATCTGCATCGGCCCGATATGGTCGATGAGCAGATAGGGACTCAGCTGCCGGATGCGCGGCCCCGGCATGGGGCTGGTCACGTCGAAACCGTCGCCCACTGCTTTCTTGATGCCATCAATAACCTGAAAAATGCGGCGAAATTCGGGGGAGGGCATAGCAAATAACGGAATGGTGTAGGTACAGCCGTTATAAGCCGGAGAGGGGCAAAAGGTTATGGGTTTAATAGACGAAAAGATTAAGAAATAACCAGTTTATTATCTACTACTAACTTGATTCTAACCGGAATATCGGCAGTTCGGGCATCAAAAGACGCTTTTAGTTTTCGATAATCTGCTCCGTTATAAGGGGTAGGATGCGTGTAGCCAACGCAGGCGTGCGCCACTATTAACGCACCACGTGGAATAACACCTCGGTCATAAAAGTCTTTTAGAGAGGCGGCTAGCTGAGGTAAACAATCGCTAGCGCTAGCATGACGCTGCTTACCGTCATTTGCGTGCTCCAACTCAGGTTTTTTGAATTCGACCAGGAATAGCTGCTCGGTTAGTAAAGCACAGTCGCAACGCGTATCAGCGCCGCCGTGCGGATAAAAGCACTTATCCACGCGCAGCAATTGCACCTCACGTTGCTGAAGATTCACTACACGTAAATCAAAAACTGACTGCATTTCGCCCGTATAAGGATGGCAAGGTTCTTTGCTGGGTGAAGCTAGGTCGTGTACAAAAAACTCGCTTTCAATGTGAGCGGTAATACATATACCTACTTTCAATTCCTCGCGAAAAGCAGCTCGAAACTCTTTAAGCATGAGTAAAGCCGCGATTGATATTAATAAGCTGGTCAAAGGCGTCGGCCTTGTCGCCCGAAATATTATCCAGTTCGTTATTATCGATAAGTCCTAACTCCTCATCTACTAATGACTTTACGCCTCCATCTCCTACGTGGTAGCAGGCAAATTCCTTGGGGTTAATCCAGCTAGCCTCGGGCACAATGGCTGCAACAGCTTCCTTGCGGTCGGGATGCTTTTCGGCCACCTGATAGGCGTAAAGCAATAAGTTGAGGTGCGAAAGGATATAAGGGCTGTGCGTAGTAATCGTCAGGTCGTTCTCGCCCTTCGTGCATTTCTCTACCAGCCAATTCAGCAGCCCTTGCTGGGCGGTGGGGTAGAGGTTTAGTTCTGGCTCTTCAATGATAAAGCTTTGCGCCTGCTCGGTATTGCGGCTCATATGCTCTAGCAGCACCAGCATTGGAGTTACTGATTGGATACCGCTGGCCGTTTCGTAAAGGCGGAAAAGTGTTTCCATGTCAGGGATTTTAATGAAATCCTGACCGTTGCGGTGGAGATATTTGGCGTTAAGAAAAGGGATATCTAGTTCAGAAATATCTCGGCGAGAAAGCGAAAAGTCATTAGCAAAATAAAGAACGTCCTTAGGCAGGCCAATATCATCTCAGAGAAATCCAGCCCATAAATACTCTACAGCTGGTAGTATGCTCCTACTAGCTGGGAAAAAATGAGAATGCGATGTGTAAAGTTGTTTAGGAACTAGCTGTTCAAAAAAATCATGCTGTGATTTATTATTTTGAATAATTTGTATTATTTCATTAATTATTAAATCCTTATCTATATCATCTTTTGCTGCTTTATGCTTCCCAAATAATTCTACTACTTTGGCTATGTTATCGTTAGATTTGGTAATTATTTCTCTATTTAGCTCATTTATGGAAACGCTAGCAATTACAGCCACGCTATTTTTTTCAAAATCAATTAATCTTATACCATCTTCTCCGCTATTAAAAGTAGCTTCTGAGGTAGGCTGATAGAAATTAGTAATAGAAAAATCAGATAGAGGATTCAGCTTGTGTGGTTCGTTATTGATATTAATATTATAAAAAGGGTCCCGAAATATCGCCGCTAGCTTCGCCAGCGTGCTTTTCCCCCCGCCCGTCGGCCCAATGAAAACCGTGACGCGCTTAAAGTCCACTGTGGCGTCTTTGATGGGTCCGAAATTCTTGACAATCAGTTGCTCGTTCATCGCGGTAAAAGAGGGGGGTAGGGCCAAAAATACAACGCGGCGGCCCCGTTGCCGGAGCCGCCGCGCATACTGCCTGCGTAACAGTTATTTCGGGAGGGTAGCGCGCACGGCCTTTACCTCGGCCACCTGCACGGCGCTGGCCTTGTTGCCAAACTGATTGCGCACGTAGGTGAGCACGTCAGCCACCTGCTGGTCGGTGAGGTAGGCTTGGGCAGGCATATGCTGCTTATAGTCGTTGCCGTCAATTTCAATGGGCTCGGCGAGGCCGGCCAGCACGATGTGGGATAGGCGGGTTTTGTCGCCGAGCACGTACTCCGTTTTGATGAGCGGCGGGTTCATGTTGGGCACGCCGCCGCCATCGGCCATGTGGCAGGTGATGCACACGTTCTTATACACCACTGCGCCGCGGGTGAGGGAAGCCGCCATTGCCGGGTCGGCTTTGGCGGTAGTGGGTTTGGCCCTGGCGGCGGGGGTAGGGCGGTGCTGCGCGTGCAGCGTCAGCGCGCTGCCAACCAGCGCCAGGGTCAGGAGAGCTCGCTTACTCGTCATTATTTCTTAGCGTTGTACACGATGCGGTAGATGGTGCCCTTCTGGTCGTCGCTCACGTAGAGCGAGCCATCGGGGCCCTGGGCGAGGCCGCAGGGGCGGTGGTCTGCGCGGCCGCTGGCCGCCTTCTCGGGCGAGCCGGCGAAATTGTCGGCAAAAACCTCCCAGTCACCAGCGGGCTTGCCATCCTTAAAGGGCTGGAAGACGACGAAATAGCCCTTTTGCGGCTCGGGGGCGCGGTTCCAGGAGCCGTGGAAGGCGATGAACGCGCCGTTGCGGTACTTGGCCGGAAACATGGTGCCGGTGTAGAAGAGCAGGGCGTTGGGGGCCATGTGGCCGGGGTAGGCGGCCGAGGGCTTGAGGTAGTCGCCGGTGGCGGCCGTTTTGCCATCGCCGCCGTACTCGGGGCCTTGCATAATTTCCTTGCGCTGCTGGTCGTAGTAGGTGTAGGGCCAGCCGGCGTTGGCACCCTTGGTGAGGGCAAACATGCACTCGGCGGGCAGCGCCGCCGACTCCTTGGCATCGTAGAGGGCGGGCCAGTTGTCGTAGAGCTGGTCGCGGCCGTGCTGCATCACGAAGAGCTGGTTGTCCTGCTGGTTCCAGTCGAGGCCCACCACGTTGCGCAGGCCGGTGGCGTAGCGCGTGCCGTCGGGGTAGCGCTGGTTGAGCTTATCGGCCTTAAACTGCCAGATGCCGCCCGCCGAATCCAGAATGGGGCAATTCGGGATGCCCTTGGAGCCGCGCGTGCGGTCCTGCTCCTGGCAGGCGTTGGCGTAGGCCCCTACGTTCACGTACAGGTTATCGGCGTTGTCCACCACAATGGACTTGGTTTCGTGCTGGGTACCCACCTTCAGGCCGCGCACCAGCAGCTCGGGCGCGGTGGGGTTGGTTACCTCGTTCTTCGCGTCAAGCTTATAGCGGTACACGGCGTGGTCGGAGGAGGCGTAGAGGTAGCCGTTTTTCAGGTACATACCCGTGCCACCGTAGTCGCCGAAGCCGCCCGTCACGGTGGCTTTGCCCGCGGGCTGGCTGTGCAGCTCCAGGATGCCTTTGCCATCCTTCACCTTGCCCAGCTTCACGTAAATGGTGCCCTCCGGGGTCACGGTGAGGTGGCGGGCTTTGCCGCCGGTTTCGGCCACTACCAGCGCGCCGAAGCCAGTGGGCAGCGTCAGGCCGGCATTGTTGGGGTCGGGGGCCACGCGCACGCTGGTGGGGTGGCTGGCAACCAGCGCCAGGCTACCCGCGAGGGCGGGCACGGCCAGCAGGAGGCGGGGAGAAAAAGCGAACATACAGGAAAATAGAAAGATGACGAGGCGAAATAAGTTGAAAGCAAGATAAGGCCCCAACTGTGAATAGCGAACGAAGGTTGCAGGCTGCCGCCGCGCTGGGGGTAAAAAGCTACTTTTGTGCGCTTGTTTCCTCCCGCTGCCGCTATGTCTGCCACCGCCCCGCCCACCCTGCTTTTTCTGCATGGCTTCGCCGAAAGCCGCGAAGTCTGGACCGATTTCACCCGGCCCTTCCCGGCCGGCTACCGCCTACTCACGCCTAATCTGCTGGGCCACGGCACCAACCGCGCCCCGGTGCCCGACTTCAGCATGGAGGCCCAAGCGCGCTACGTGGCCGGCTACCTCGACCAAAAAGGCGCTGCCGGCCCGGTGCTGGTGGTGGGCCACAGCATGGGCGGCTACGTGGCCCTGGCCCTGGCCGAGCGTTACCCCGACCGCCTGGCCGGCCTGGCCCTGCTCAACTCCACGGCCTACCCCGACACCGACGAGAAGCGCCAGAACCGCGAAAAGAACATCGGCTTCGTGGCGCGCCACGGCCTCGATAAGTTCATGGGCAGCTTCGTGCGCCCGCTCTTTGCCCCCGCCAACCGCGACCGCCTACCCGAAGCCCTGGCCCTGCTCGAAGACATCGGCAAGGCTACGCCCGAAGCCACCATTGCGGGCGCGCTGCGCGGCATGGCCGCCCGCCCCGACCGCACCGCCGTGCTGCGCGCCGCGCCCTTCCCGGTGCTGCTGGTGGCCGGCAAGCACGACGTGGCCGTGCCCCTGGCCGACTCCGTGGCCCAGGCCGCCCTACCCCCCCTCGGCGCGGCCCTCTTCCTGGAAGGCAGCGGCCACCAAGCGTACCTAGAGCAGCCCGAGCCCACGCGCCGGGCCATGCTGGCGCTGGCCGAGGCGGTATTTGGAGGGTAGGAAATAAGTTGACTTACAAGCTTCTGAAGCTCATGGGTAGCACATAGCCCACGCGCGTGGGCTGGCCGTGGTAGCGGGGCGGGGTGAGCGCGCTGGGCAAGCGCCGCAATACCCGCAGCACTTCGGCATCGAGGGTAGGACTGACGGTGCCCACAATGCGGCGCTGCTCCACGGTGCCGGTTTCGCTCACTTCAAAGTAGGCGTATACCGTACCGCTCCGTTTGCTACGCAAGTCCTCCACTGGGTACTGCACCTGGCGGTAAAAAAACTCAAGCAGGTTGAACGGTACCACCGTTTTGCGGCTCCCATATACCAGCAGCGGCACCACCGAAAACGTGGGGTTCTCGTCGGCATAAGCCCGCGCCGGGGTTGCCGGCTCGGAGCCAAAAGGCAGCGCTACCGTCACGCCGGGGCCCTGCGGGCCATACCATTGACCCAGCGGCTGGCTGGGCAGCTGCCAGGGCAGCAGGTGTTGCACCAGCTGCTGGGCTAGGCTTTGGGCCTCGGGGCTGAGGTAGAGGGCAATAGCCGGCGAGCCCGTCGGGGGCGGCAAAAAATAAGCTTGGCGTGAGCGTCCGGCACTATCCAGCTCCAGGTGCAAAAACAGCTCGCCTACCAGCGCCGGGCTGGCCGCCCGCAGCCCGCGCCGCACGGTGGCGCGCAGCGAGTCGGGGCCACCGGGGTAGCGCGGGCCGCAGTAAGCGGTGGCGGCCGGGTCGGGGCCCAGCAACGCCATATTGGGCAGCGGAGCCACCTGGGCGCGCGCCGAAAGCGCCGCTAGCAGCAGCAAGCCCAGCCCCGTGGCGGCGGGCCGCCACTCACCAGGTAGCCAAGTAGAAAGGTGCTGCATAAACGTGAAGTAGAAAGGGCCAAATATAGTGTCCTAACGAATGAAGCAGGGCTACCCTCTGTTTTTCTACAGGAAACAGCCGCGCGGGGCGGCCTGCGCTCAGGGTGTCGGCCGTAACTTTGAGGTAGCCTTGCGCCTAAGGCGGGGTTTCGCTATTCGCTATAATGAAGAACTACGTACTGCTGGCGGGCCTGCTGGGCCTGGCCAGCGTGGGCCGGGCGCAGGTAGCGCCGCCAATTGCTACCCCCACTACTACCCTGGCTGGCGTGCCCATTACCCCCCGCGACCACGGCAGTGTGTACCTCAACTGGAGCTACAACCGCGACTGGTACACCAAGTCGGATATTCGCTTTAAAAACGATAAGTCAGACGATTACGACTTCACGTTTCATGATGCGATAGCCCACGACCACCCCAGCATGAGCGACTTCTGGAAGCTCAACAACCTCACCGTGCCGCAGTACGACCTCACGGCGGGCTACATGTTTCACGACAAGCACGACCTGGGCATCGAGGTCAGCTGGAATCACCTCAAGTACGTGGTGGATGATTTTCAGCGGATGCGCGTCTCGGGCCAGATTCGGGGCTATAAGTTCGACCGCGACACCATCGTAACGCCCGATTTCGTGCACCTCCAGCACACCAACGGCAACAACTACCTGATGGTGAATCTGGTGAAGCGCTGGCAGCTGCGCGCCGGCCGCCACGTGGCGCTCAGCGCCATTGGCAAGGTGGGCGGCGGTCCCATGATATCGTACACTATCTCGTCCATCTTCACCAGCCACGCCGAGGGGCCGTTTCACTACGAAGGCTGGATGACCGGGGCCAGCGGCGGCCTGCGCCTGGAGCTGTACAAGTATTTCTTCCTAAGCTCTGATTTCCAGGGCGCTTACGCCCGCTACACCAACAGCTACATTGGGGCCGACCGCCTGGGCCGCGTCACGCACCAGTTCGGCTCAGCCCAGTGGCTGTACGGGTTCGGGTTTATGGTGCCGCTGTAGAAGGGTAGGGATTAAAAAAACCGTCATGCAGACCGAAGGGAAGCATCTCGCTCGCATCGTTGGATTATTACCCTAATGATGCGGGCGAGATGCTTTCCTTCGGTCTGCATGACGTTCTGTTATTACTAGTGGCTACACCAGTCCCGCTAGCTTCTCTACCCCCGGCCCGAGCACCAACTGGCCGTCAGCCCCGAGCCAATCAGTTAAAATGCTGGCGTAGAGGCTGCGGAAGTCGAGCTGGTAGCGCAGGTCGCCCTGGTCGAGGTCGGCCAGGCTGGCGGCCTGGTTGAGCAGGCCGGGCTTGCGCAGTGCGCCGCTGAGCAGAAACACGTTGTTGGCGGTGCCGTGGTCGGTGCCGTTGCTGGCGTTCTGGCCCACGCGCCGGCCAAACTCGCTGAAAACCATCACTAAGGTATTATTCCACTCGTTGCTCTTTTGCAGGTCGGCGGCCAGCGCGGCCAGGCCATCCGATAGCTCGCCCAGCAGGCGGCCCTGCTGCTCGTGCTGCCGCACGTGGGTATCGAAACCGCTGAGGGCCAGGTAGTACACCCGCGACTCCACGCCCGAGGTAATCAGCTCGGCGGTCGTTTTTAGGTTGTGGCCAAAGTCGGTGTTGGGATAGGTCGCCGCGCTGCTGTGAATCTTCGACTTCTCGTAGAGATAATCGGCCGATGACGCCGTTTCGGCCAGCGTTTTATACAGGTAATCCAGCTCCGAGCCGGGCGCGCCTACCCCCTTCTCCTGGCTCAGCGCGTTGAGGTAGCGGCTCTGCGTAAGCTGATGAAACTTGCCGGGGTTCTTGAGGGCCAGGCCGTTGCGCTGCGCGCCTTTCAGGGCCAGACTCAGCGTATCGTCTATTTCGAGGGCCTGGTAGGCGGGCGCCCCGCCGGCGCAGGTGCTGTCGAGGTAGCGGCCCAGCCAGCCGGTGCTCAGCAGCTGCTCCGAGCCCGAGCCAGTCTGCCAGATGTCCATCGAGCGGAAGTGCGAGCGGTCGGGGTTGGGATAGCCCACGGCGTTGCAAATGGCCACCTGGCCCTGGTCAAACAGCCCTTTCAGCCCCTTCATGGCCGGGTGCAGCGCCAGCTCGTCGCCGAGGGGTAGGAGGCCGTCGGCCTCCCGCAGCGCCAGCGTGGGCCGGGCCTTGTAATACAGGTCGTTGCGATACGGCACAAGGGTATTCAGGCCGTCGTTGCCGCCGCCCAGCTGCACCACTATCAGGCGCTTGGCCGCCCCGCCCGGCGCGTCGCGCAGGCGGGCCGCCAGCCGGTTTTCGGGCCGGTCGATGGCGTACAAAAACTTGGGCACCAGCAGCAGCGTGCTGGCCAGGGCCGAGGCTTGGATGAATTGGCGGCGTTGCATATAGCTTTGATTATTAGTAATATAACACAAAAATGCGTTTGTCATTGCGAGCCTGCGAAGCAATGACAGGCGAGGCAATGACAAACGCCCCTACGCCAACTGATATTCCGGCAGGCTTAGTAAGCTTACCAGCGTATTCTTCATGCGCTCCTCGGGCGTAGCAGCCTTGGCGGCGGCTTGCTGCACCAGCGTCAGGTTTTCGGGGCGTAAGGGCGCTTGCAGCAGGAAGTTAGCTAGCAGCTGCGGCTGCTGCTCGGGCGGCGCGGAGCCCAGCAATTGTTGCATGGGCCCCAGCGGCAGGTGTGTGGTTTCGGTGTTTTTGACGAGCCGTTCCTTACCCGTGGTTTGGGGTGTTATGTCGTTTTCGTCGTCTTTGAGGTGCACCGCAAACTCGGCGTTTTTGAACAGAATACTCGGCAGCTGCAAGCGCAGCAGCAGCGACGACGAGTCAATCCAGGCCCTACCCCCCGGCCAGCCGGCCACGTTGGGCGGCATAAACAGCGTCTGGCCCAGCGCTTTCTGGTAGCCTAGCAGCTGCTTGTCGTTGTCAACTTTCAGGTTAAGCGTGCGGCGCAGGCCCGCCACCAGCGCCACCGGCGACTTGATGAGGCTGCCCGTATTAGCTGGCTCGTAGAACCAGTCGGCCGAAAATATTCGCTCCAGCAGGTCGCTCACGTCGTAGCCGCTCTTGCGAAAAGCCACGGCCAGCGGTGCGATGTGGGCCGGGTCGGGCACGTCGCTCACGAAAAAGCGGTACATCTTCGTGACCAAAAACGTGCTCGCCGCCGGCTGCTGCATGATGATGCGGAGCGCGTCGGCCCCGCCGAAGTTGCCGGTCTGGCCGAGCAGGGTTTTGCTGCCCGCATCGTGCTGCCGCTCCCGGAATACAAACCGGCTCTGCCCATCATAGCCCCAGCCGGTGAAGGCGCGGGCGGCCTCTTTCACGTCGGTTTCGGTGTAGTTGCCCCGGCCCAGCGTGAACAGTTCCATTACCTCGCGAGCGAAGTTTTCGTTGGGGTGCTCCTTGCGATTTTGCTGATTATTCAGAAATTGCAGCATGGCCGGCTCCTGGCTCACGGCCAGCAGCAGGTCCGGAAATTTGCCCAGCGCCTTTTCCCGAATGGTATTGAGCAGCGCCAGCGAGTCGTCGGGCCGGCGCGTGCGACAGGCAAAATGCCCGTGCCAGAACAGCGCCACCTTCTCGCGCAGCTGGCCCGGCGAGGTCGTCATTTTATCCATCCAGGCCGTGCTCATCCCGATAAAAGCGTCCCGAATGCCCTGGTTCTGCATTTTGCGCTGCTCGGGCGTGAGGTCGGCGCGGCGTAGCTGGGGCAGGCCCTGGCGGCGCGGGGCCAGCATAGCGCGCGGCAGCAACGCATCGACGGCCGCCAGCGGGGGGGTAGGGCTGGCTGGGTCGGCGGTACCCGGCTGGGCCGAGCTGGCGGGCGCGGGCGGCGCGGCGGCCGGCCCCGCCGCCATGCTGCCCGGCGGGGGGGTAGGCACTCCGGCCGGCACGGCCATCACCGCGCCCATCGGGTCCTGGAAAGCGGCCATTGAGGCGCTGGGAATGGGCTCGTAGGCGCGGGCCTCGTGCAGCAGCTGGCGCAGGGCCTTGCTGGGGCTGGGGCCGGCGGCCACGTCCTGGGGGCGCGGCCCGAAGCCGGCCCGCCAATACAAATGCTGGAGCTGTTGCTGGGCGTTCATGGTGGTTGGATGGCGGGCGGGGGGT
The DNA here is from genome assembly GCF_020012125.1 of Hymenobacter psoromatis. Classification (NCBI taxonomy): domain Bacteria; kingdom Pseudomonadati; phylum Bacteroidota; class Cytophagia; order Cytophagales; family Hymenobacteraceae; genus Hymenobacter; species Hymenobacter psoromatis. Next base: position 3,642,273 of record NZ_JAIFAG010000001.1, on the reverse strand, counting down.
AGGGTTTAATGAGCGCCCGCGCAGCCAGCACGTTAGTCGGGCGTCGATATCTTGGGGGAATAATTCTTCCGCAGCTGTTTTTATGCGTCGTTTGCTAACTCTCGTGCTCTTGCTGCTGGCCGCCGCCGGGGCCGCCGGGGCGCAGCCGGCTACTGGTATCCCCGCCCTCGACCAGCTGGTGGTAGCCCTCGATAGCGGCTCCGTAGCGCCGTTGCGGCCTTACATCACCCCCGAAACGCGCGTAGGCAGTCTGCCGCCCGCCTACACGGCGCGCATATTGGCGCAGCTCGTGCCGCAGTTTGGGCCGGTCGAGGGCCTGCGCGTGGTGCGCCAGGAGCCGGCCGGGGCCAACACGCGCTACGTGTGCGCCATCGCCCAGCGCGGGGCCGAGCAGAAATATTCATTCGTACTGACGCCCGCTGGCCAGTTTGCCGAGCTCAACCTACCGCCACCCGGCGTTCGCAAGCTGAGTAATACTCTTGGTCCGCAGGACCTTACTACGCCGCCCAGCGTAGATGCTCCCCTGCGGCTGGTGCACGGCCTCATCCTGGTCGAGGCCGAAGTAGATGGTCGGCGCGGCGCATTTCTGCTCGATTCGGGCGCGCCTGCGCTGGTACTCAATCAGCGGGAGTTTCCGGCCCCGGCCACCGAAGCCCCGCCGGCCGCGAGCAGTGGGCAGGGCGTGAATGGCCGCCTGGCCGGCGCATCGTACCACGTCACCCAAAGCTTCAACTGGCAGGGCATCAGCTTCCAAAACAAAGAAGTACCCACCCTCGACCTCACCAGCCTGGAAAGTCGGCTGGGAAGCGCGCCGCTGCTGGGTATCATCGGCTACAACGTGTTCAGTCAGTATGCCCTTACCCTCGATTACCGCGGCGGGCTGGCGCAGCTGCGGCAGCCGGGCACTGACGCGCCCGCGCCGCTCATGCGGGTGCCCTTCACCCTTAGCGGCCACCTGCCCGTAGTGGCGCTCACGGTGGCCGGCCAAACGTTCGACGTGGGCGTGGACTGCGGGGCGCAAACTAACCTGCTCGACCAGCAGTACGCGGCCGCCCTCGCGCCACAGCTGCGCCAGCCCGCCACCAGCCGCGTGAGCGGGGCCGACGCCGCCAGCCGCACCGTGGCCTGCGGGCAGTTCCGCGCCGTGCGCCTGGCTGGCCCGCTGGTGTTCCACCACCAGCAAACCGTATTCGCCGATATCTCCCACCTCAACCAAAACCCGAACCGCGCTCCCTTGCAGGGCTTGGTCGGCTACCCCCTGCTCAGCCAGTACCGTACGACTATTGACTACGTGAACAAGCAGTTAGAATTCAGGGAGTGGTGAAACGGTTGTCATTCATTGCGAGCGAAGCGCGGCAATGAATGACAACCGTTTTTATTATGCTACAGCCGTGCGCCCACTACCACCGTTTTCTTATATTCGCGGCGCTCGCCGCCACTGGGCCGAAACAGCTCGACGTGCACGATGTAGTAGCCCACGGTGGCCTTGCGGCCGTGCTCATCGAGGCCGTCCCACTGCACGAAGCCGGTGGTAGGCAGGCTTTCATTGCGTAGCAGGCGGCGCGTAAGCTGGCCCAGGGCATCGTATACCGTCACCGAGCCTACGTAGCCAGGCTGGTCTAACTGGTAGTTGAGGGTCGTAAAGTCTTGCTGGCCATCGTCGTCGGGCGTGAATAGTTCGGGTACTATGCTCAGCTCCTGGCCGTTGCCTACCGCGTCCTGCGCCTGCGAGTTGGGCCGGCCGGGCGTGGCATAGCCCACCGCGCCGGCTGCCGAGTGGAAGTTGCTGGCCACGCTCGGCCCCTGCGTCCGAATGCGCTCCAGCGATACGCCCGCCTGGGTGCTCAGCAGGGGCAGCTGCTGGCTTTTGTTATACTCGTAATGGTCCAGCTCCGCGTTAGTTGAGCTGTATAGATATACTGCGCCCGCGCTGTTATCCAAGGCCGGAAAGCCCGCCACGGCCAGCAGCGCCGCCGGGTCGCTGCTGGTGGGGTACTGCGCCTGCAAAATGCCCACGTCCGAAGTTAGCGCCACCAGCTGGCCGGGTGCCAGCACATAGGGCGCGCCGGGGCTGATGATGGCCGTGCCACCGCCGCTGGCCTTCTGAACACCCAGCTGATAGCCTTGCAAATTGACGTAGCGCAGCGAGCGGTTAAGAATTTCTACAAAATACACGCCACCCGTGGCGTGGTTGAACAGCACCTCGTTCACCACTACGTCGCCGGGCTGGGCGGGCTCGGGCAGGGCCACGCCGGCCACGGCCAGCGCGCCGCTGGCGTTGCCGGCGCAGTCGGTGGCGCGGGCCACGGCCACGGTGAGCGGCTGGCTGGGCAGTAGGGCCGGGCTCACCGTCAGGTCCACGGCCCGGAAATCCGGGCCTGCCGGCGCGGCGCGGCTGATAGTGGGGGTAGGGCCGGTGCTGCTTCGCAACGCATACAGCGCCGCGCTGGCTGCCGCCGCGCTATCCAGCTTTTCGCCGAAATAGAGCCGGATGGTGCTGGATGTGAGGGCAATGGCCCGCAGCAGGGTTGGCGGCGTGCGGTCGGGGTTGGGGGCGGCCATGCTGTTGCGGCGGCCGGGCGTGCCGCCGCTCGGGTCCTGGCTGGCCTGCCAGTTATCGGCCCCGCCACAGTAGTTGGCGGGGTCGCGCATTTCGAGGGTCCAGCCGCCGGCTCGCTTGCGCAGGTCGCGGTACCAGGTGTCGGCGTAGGTTATTTCGAAGAGGGTAGGGCCGGTGCGCCCGCGCAACACCAGCTGGTCGCCGGCATTGGTGAGCGAAGGGAAGTTGCTGACGCCATACACTTTACCATACTGCGCGAATTGCGCCGCGCGCGTGCTGCCGCACACCACGGCGTACTGGCCGGGCAGCAGCCGGGCCGTATCAGGCAGTACGGCGGCCGTAGTGCTGCCCGGCTTCAGCAGGCGCACGCCGCGCAGGCTCAGCGTTTTAGTGGTGGGGTTGAATAGCTCGATAAACTCCGAAGCTGGTAGCCCCACCACGGGCGTTTCATCGGCCATTATTTCGGTGATAAGCAGCTCGCCTACCCCCGGCACCCCCGGCAGCCCGCCAAACACCGCCGTGAGCGGCCCCGCCGCCACGTTGCCGTAAAGGTCGGCCAACTGCCGCACTTCCAGCGTATTAGTGCCCGAAAAATCCTGCGCAAATGTGAGCCGCACCACGGCCGGATTTATAGTAGATAAGGCCGCCGCGGCCGGCCCTACTCCCGTGGCCAGCCGGTAGCGGCCGGGGTCGGTGGCCGAGGCAGCGCCCACGGCTTCGTTGAACACCACGTCGAGCGTGCGGCTGTCCACGGCCGTGGCGCGGAGCAGCAGCGGCGCGGTGGCGTCGGTCACCAGGAAATCATCGAAATAAAAGCTCTTGCTATTGGCCGCCGAGTACAGCAACGACACGCCCACCACGCTGCCGCGCTGGTGGGTGTTGTCGAGGGGGGTAGGGACTTCGGCCACGAAATTGCGGCCGCCGGTGAGGTCGCGCGCCAGCGTCCACTGGCCTTGCGGCGAGCGCGTTACGCGCACCCGCACCAGGTTGTTGGTAGTAGGTTTGAGCGTGCCGTTGAGCCCATCAATCACCAGCACCGGGCTGCGGGCCGAGTCCTTGCGGAAAAGGCTCACCTCGTCGTTAGTGCCGCCCAGGCGCACGAAATAGCCCTTGGTGGCCGCGCTTTTGAGGTCGGGCTGCGAGGCCAGCAACCACACATCGGCCAGGTTGCTGGCCGAGGTTGCCAGCTTAAGATTAGCCCAAAACTCCCAGGTAGTGCCGGTGCTGGCCTGGCAGGGCGTCACGAGCTGGAGATGCGTGCCCGTTACGGCCGGGCCGGCGCTTTGCAGCACTTGGTTGGCTACCCTAAAGCTGCCCACGTCGCCGGTCCAGGCCGGGTTTTGGGTAAAATCGCCGTCGGCAAACGTCTCCGCCAGCTGCGCCGTGGCCAGCAGCGGGCAGAGTAACAACAAGAATAACAGGTGCTTCATAGTGTCGAAGTTGGTCGCACCTGAGAAAACGCTTAGATAGGCAGCGCTATCTTAAACCGTCTATTTATTACACAGGCTGCGCCGAAGGTAAGGCCAGCCGTTGGTTTGGGCCGCCCGCCCACCAAAACGGGCCGGCCGAGAGGGCCGGCCCGTGCCGCGGGGGTAGGAGCAGGGTGGGGAAACAGGGTAGGTTATTCGATGCGTTCAAGCCGCTGGTCGGGGGTAGCAGTGGCTGGGCTATCAGGTTCCAGCCACGACTTATAGTACTGGCCGTCATCGAGTTTCAGGGCCGCCTCGGTCAGCATGAGCGGGCGGAAGGTATCAATCATCACGGCCCACTCGTCGGTGCCGGTTTTGCCGATGCTGCGCTCGTAAGCGCCCGGCGCGGGGCCGTGCGGAATGCCGCCGGGGTGCAGCGTGAGGTGGCCCTGCGCGATGTTGTTGCGCGACATAAAGTTGCCGTCCACGTAGTACAGCAGCTCGTCGGAATCGATATTGGAATGGTGATAAGGAGCCGGAATCGCCTGCGGATGGTAGTCGAACAGCCGCGGCACGAATGAGCACACCACGAACGCCGAAGTCTCGAACTGCTGATGCACGGGAGGCGGCTGGTGCACCTTGCCCGTGATGGGCTGAAAATCCCGGATATTCATCCCGTAAGGATAATTATACCCATCCCAGCCCACCACGTCGAACGGGTGCGAGGGGTACAGCAACTCGTGTAGTACGCCTTGCTTCTTGATTTTTACGATAAAATCACCCGTTTCATCGTGCGTTTCCAGTTCGGTGGGCAGCTTGTAGTCGCGCTCCGAATACGGCGCGTGCTCCAGCAGCTGACCAAAATGATTGCGGTAGCGCTTGGGGGTATGCACCGGGTGAAACGACTCCACGACGAGCAGCCGGTTATCCGCCGAATCAAACGCAATTTGGTAAATAATGCCGCGCGGAATCAGTAGGTAGTCACCCGGCTCAAACGCGATAGTACCGAGCTGCGTGCGTAGCCTACCCCCCCCTTTGTGCACGAAAAGCAGCTCATCGGCATCGGCATTTTTATAAAAGTATTCCGTGAGCGAGTGGCGCGGCGCGGCCAGCGAAATATGCACGTCGCCATTGACCAGAATGGGCGTGCGCGCCTGCAAGTAATCATCCTGCGCCGGCTGCTCAAACCCTTTGAGCAGCCGCGCTTTAATGCTCTTCGCCACCGCGATTTTGGGCGTCAAATCCGTCTCACCCAAAATATCCTTTACCGCCGTGGGCCGCCGCAAATGGTACATCAACGACGACATCCCCTCGAAGCCGATGGTGCCGAACAGTTGCTCATAATACAGCCCGCCGCCTGGCTTTTCAAATACCGTGTGGCGCGTGTGCGGCAGCCGGCCAAGCTTGTGGTAGATAGGCATTCGGATTGAATTTAGAAGGGGGTAGGGATATATGAAACCATCTGCCATTGCGAGCGCAGCGCGGCAATCGCATCTGAACGACTGGCGCGAGTATCATTCGGGAGCGATTGCCGCGCTGCGCTCGCAATGACGGGAAATTACAAATTTCCCCGCCGGTCCTGCTCGCGTTCCAAGCTCTCAAACAAGGCTTTAAAATTGCCCGCGCCGAAGCTTTTGGCCCCTTTGCGCTGAATGATTTCAAAGAATACCGTGGGGCGGTCCTCCACGGGCTTGGTGAAAATCTGGAGCAGGTAGCCCTCCTCATCGCGGTCGGCCATGATGCGCAGGGCGCGCAATGCCTCCACGTCCTCGTCAATGTCGCCGACGTGCGCCCGCAGGTTGTCGTAGTAGCTATCGGGGGTATTCAAAAACTCCACGCCGCGGCTTTTCAGCTCGCGCACCGTGCTGATAATGTCGTTGGTTGCCACCGCGATGTGCTGCACGCCCTCGCCCTCGTAAAAAGTCAGGTATTCCTCAATCTGCGACTTTTTCTTACCCTCAGCCGGCTCGTTGATGGGGAATTTTACGAAGCCGTTGCCGGTGCTCATTACCTTGCTCATCAGGGCCGAATATTCGGTCGTAATCTGCTTATCATCAAAGCTTAGGATGTTAGTAAAGCCCATTACGTCCTCGTACCAGCGCACGGTTTCGTTCATGCGGTTCCAGCCCACGTTGCCCACGCAGTGGTCCACGTATTGCAGGCCGGCGGCCGGCGGGTTGAAGCTGGAAGTGTGGGCCACGTAGCCCGGCAGGAACGCGCCGTGGTAGTTTTTGCGCTCCACAAATAAGTGTATCGTCTCGCCGTAGGTATAGATTCCGGCCGTGCGCACCTCGCCAAACTCATCGGTGAGCACGCGGGGCTCCTGGTAGCTGCGCGCGCCGCGGCTCATGGTTTTCTCATAGCTCTCAAAAGCGTCATCTACCCACAGGGCCAGGATTTTAACGCCGTCGCCGTGCTGTTTTACATGCTCACTGATTACGTGGTCTGAGTGCATGGCCGTAGTCAGCACCAGCCGGATTTTGCCCTGCTGCACCACATAGCTGGCGCGGTCGCGCACCCCGGTTTCGGGGCCGGCATAGGCTACCGTTTGAAAGCCAAAGGCCGCCTTGTAGTAGTAGGCCGCCTGCTTGGCATTACCCACGTAAAATTCGAGGTAGTCCGTCCCGAGCAGGGGTAGGAAATCGGTAGTAGCGCGCTGCTGAAGCGCCTGGGCGACGAGGGTTTCCATAAGTAAGTGAGGTGGGATATAAAACTGTGGAGAACGTCATGCTTCGGCAAGCTCAGCATGACGTTCTCTCAAACAATCAAGCTTAATTTGATACGCAATACTAACACTTGTTAGTCAACTTGGCCAATACTCATTTCCAATGACGCCGATAAGAATTTCTTATTGACCTTTGCGGCTATGGAACTGCGCCAGCTTCGATACTTTGCTGAGGTAGCCGCCGAGCGGCACTACGGCCGGGCGGCCATCAAGCTGTGCGTATCGCAGCCCGCGCTCAGCCAGCAGATTCAACTGCTGGAGAGCGAGTTGGGGGTAGAGTTATTTGACCATCAGCAGCGCACCCGCCAGCGCCGGGTGGTGCTTACCGAGGCCGGTACCGCTTTTCTAGCCGAGGCGCAGCACCTGCTGCACCTCAGCCAGCAGGCCGTGGAAAATGTGCGCCGCCTGGGCTCGCGGCAAAAAACCGTGGAGCTAGGCTACTACCAACTGCTGCGGCCCGACCGCCTGGTAGGTATCGTGCAGCGCTTCAACGCAAGCTTTCCCGACGTGCAGTTTCACCTGCACGAGCTGCCCACGTTCCGGGCAGTGCAGGAGGCGCTGGTAGCCGGGCGCATCGCGCTGGGGCTGACTATGTTGCCGCTATTGCACGATGAGCTGGCGGCCCGGCCCTTCGGCCAGGGTGGCCTGCAGGTGGCCCTACCCCTCGCCCATCGGCTAGCCTCTCTGCCCGAAGTGCCGCTCGAAGCCCTGGCCCACGAAAAGTGGGTGGAAATCAGCCGTGCGCTACACCCGGTCTATGATGAGATTGAGCACCTCTGCCAGCAGGCCGGCTTTAGCCGGCGCGGGGCCATCGTGCAGGAAGTTTCGTCGCTGGAATTGCTCAGCAACCTCGTGCGCCTGGGCCTGGGCGTGGCCTTTGTGCCCTCGTTTTTCGACCTGAGCCAGGTGCCGGGGGTAGTAGCCCGCCCCTTGCGCGTGGCCGGCGGCGAAAACGTATTGCTCACGCAGTGCGTGGCCTACCTGGCCGAGCGGCCCGCACCGCTGTTGCAAGCACTAGTTGCCTTGGTGTGAGTTCGGGCAGAGCCAGTTGTCCTTACTTGATGCGCAACATGCTCGCCATGACAAGTAGTTTAACCCAGAATCATCTCCGCCACTTGCCGGCCGGTTCCCAGCGCGGCATTAAGGGAGGGGTAGCTCACCCAGTCGCCGCAGCGAAAGAGCGTATCACTTAGCTTTAATTCCTGCTGCACGGGCTGGCCGGGCGCGTACACGGGTAGCGCCTGCTCGATGCGATAGGTACGCAAGTGCCGCCACATGTGGGCCATTGGCCCAAACCAGACCACTAGTTCCTGGCGTAGCCGTGCTGTTAGGGCTTCTTCCGACAAGCCGTGCTCGCCGTGGGTGCTTACCGATACCAGGCCCTGGCCGGCGGGGGCCAGCGCCGGGCACACCTCGGCCGGAAAGGCGACGTTGTGCGCCAGCGCGTCGGGCCGGGCATTGAGGTGCAGCAGGCGATGGCCGTGGCTGGGAGCGCGCCCGGCCGTAGCAAAATACGTGCAGGTGGTGGGCAGAGCGGCAGGGGGGGTAGGGGCGGGCAGGTCGGCCCCGAGCAGGCGCGCGGCGGCCGGCCCATCGGTAGCCAGCACCACGGCGGCGGCGGCCAGCGTCTCGCCATTGGCCAGGTGCACCAAGCGGCCGCCCTCGGCCACGGTCGCCACGGCCGCGTTCAGGCGGATGGTGCCGGCCGGCAGGCGACTCGCCAGTTGATTGGGCAACTCCTGAATACCCAGCGCTGGCAGCGCGGCCGAACCCTGCATAAACTGCTGAAAAACAAACTCAAAGAAATTACTAGCCGTGTTTAATTCGCGGTCCAGGTACACGCCGCCGAAAAAGGGCCGGAAGAACGAGTCGATAATCTGCTCGCTCCAGCCGTAGCGGCGCAGGTAAGCCAGGGTCGTCACGCTAGGCTGAGCCAGCAGCTGCGCGGGCGGGCGGCCCGCTAGTTGTGCTACTAGCTTGCCAATCAAAATCTTATCCTTTAGGGTGCCAATAGGCGAGGCCAGCGCCGCAAAGGCCATGAGCGGCGCGTGCAGCGGGTTTTCAAGCACCGTTTCTTGCCCATCGGCCAGCCGGATGACGGCCCCCGAGCGAAACGTCTGCAAATTCAACTCCCCATAGTCAAACATGCGCCGGGCCTCGGGATAGTTGGTCAGCAAAATCTGGAAGCCCCGGTCGAGCCGGAAGCCATCGGGCGTGAGGTCGGTGCGAACCCGGCCGCCCACGGCCTCGGCGGCTTCGACCACTAGCACCGGCCGGCCCGCCCGGTGCAGCCAGGTAGCACAGGCCAGCCCGGCCATGCCCGCCCCAATAATCACAATAGGCTCACTACTATTCATCACTACAAACAACTTCGGGTCAACTGAACACTATCCCTTACGAAATGAAGTAATTATCAAGCTACTAAAATGAAGATTATAGCCAAAAAATTAATCGGGCTTTCATACTGAGTGGCTCACCCACGCTCAAAACAGCTTGGGCATCTTGTGTTCTTTCCATTTCTTGCGGGTTTTCATAGTGTAAAACTCGGCCACGCCGCTGCGGTCCAGCGTGAGCTGCCAGGCCCCAAGCACCTCGCCCGGCTGCCGGCCCACCGCCTTCAGGCCGGGGTACTGCTGTTGCAGGGTCTTGGCTTCGGCCAGCGTCAGGTCGCGGCCCGGCTGGCCGTGACAGCGCAGGCATAGGCTGTTGCTCAGGGTGATAGGCCGCTGGTAGTAGAACGTATCCAAGGCCGGGCGGCCAATCAGGCGCATGGTGTCGGGCCGCAGGCCGGCGGCGGCAATGGCGGCCGGCGTGGCGCTGGCCGTCGGGGTCTGCCACTCGGCCCGGTGCGGGTTGGCATGCCACTTTCGCGCCATTGAATCGACCTGCGGATACGATTGGGGACGGCAGAAAGCGGCCGCTTGCAGCAGCATGTCCTTTTTTAGCTCGCGGGCCAGGGTGCGGCGCAGCAGCGTGTCGGCATAGGCCGTGAGCGAGTCGCCGGCCCAGCGCGTGGCGTGCAGCAAATCAACGGGCATGATGCGAATAGCTTCCCAGTTGGCGGTTTCCTCGGCTATTTGCTTGGTGCCGGGCAAGTGCCTTACCTGGTCGGGCCGGCAGGCGGCCAGCACCAATAAGGGGGGTAGGAGAAATTTGATTCTCGACAAAATCATACTGCGCCAACTACTTTGGCCTGGCGAAGGTTGCGGCCTACCCTACCAATGCGAGCAAAGCGCGGTAATTGTATCAAAACGAAACCCAAACGACTCCTTCTAATGTCATCGCCTCGCTATCCTCACTATGACACGAAAGCTACTTCAGTAGCCACTCGCGCAATGCCTCATAGGTAGGCTGCAAGGCAATGCTTTGCTTAGGCTTTTCCAATAAATAATGCAGGGCGGCCGGCAGCTCAATCTTCCGCCCAATGAGCGGCTCGACTACCTCCGAAAACTTCACCGGGTGGGCCGTGGCCAGCAGGAAGCCCGCGGCGGCCGGGTACTCTTGTAAATAGTTTTCCAGCGCAAAAAACGCCACTGCGCCGTGCGGGTCGAGCAGGTAGCCGCGCGCTGCCTCCACGCGCCGGATGGTGGCGCTGGTGTCGGCGTCGCTCACCGTGTAGCCGCTCAGCAGCTGGCGAATAGTAGCGTACTCATGCTCAAATAGTTCGAGAATACGCACGAAGTTGCTGGGGTGACCCACGTCCATCGCGTTGGAGAGGGTAGGGACCGCCGTTTTGGGCGTAAAGATGGCCGTGCGCAGGTACTCGGCGCCCGCGTCGTTGGCGTTGCAGGCCGCGATGAAGCGGTCCACTGGCAGCCCCGAGGCGTGGGCCAGCAGCCCGGCGCACAGGTTGCCGAAGTTGCCGCTCGGTACCGCGATAACCGGCGGCGCGGCCGGCACCCACTGCTGCATCGCAAACAAGTAGTACAACTGCTGCGGCAGCCAGCGCGCCACGTTGATGCTATTGGCCGAGGTGAGCGTGCGCCGGCTGGTCAATTCTTCATCCAAAAAGGCTTGCTTTACCAGCCGCTGGCAGTCGTCGAAGTTACCGCTAACTTCCAGGGCCGTAATATTTTGGCCCAGCGTAGTGAGCTGCAATTCCTGCAACGGGCTCACCTTGCCCGAGGGGTAGAGAATGACCACCTCTACGCCCGGCACGCCCAAAAAGCCGTGCGCCACGGCCCCGCCCGTATCGCCGGAAGTAGCCACCAGCACCGTTACGATTTGGCTTTCGCCCCGCGAAAAATAACCCAGGCAGCGGCTCATAAACCGCGCCCCCACGTCCTTAAACGCCAGCGTGGGCCCGTGAAACAGCTCCAGCGTCCCGATATGTTCGGTAATTGGTACCAGTGGAAACTCAAAATCGACCGTTTCGGCGCAGATGCGGCGCAGGTCGGCTTCCGAAATCGTGTCGCCCACGTAGGGCTGCATTACGGTATAGGCGATGTCGGCCCGCGAAAGCAGGGGTAGGGATTTTAGAAATTCCGCCGAAAACTGCGGGATGGTTTCGGGGAAATACAGGCCGCCATCAGGCGCCTGCCCGGCAATGGTAGCCGCCCGAAAATCAACGGGCGGCGACTGGCGATTGAGGCTGTAATACTGCATAGCGTGTTTAATGCTTAAAAGTCGTCTGTCATTGCGAGCGCAACGAAGTGGAGCGCGGCAATCCTTCCTAATCGTTGGATTAGTATGCCTGCCGTGAAGGAAAGATTGCCGCGCTCCACTTCGTTGCGCTCGCAATGACAGACGACTTTGGTTATCTGCTACTCCGACGAAACGACCCGCGCGCCCTGGCCCGCAATCGGTCCCACGTGCAGGTGAAAATCGATGCCCATTTTGCGGTACACGCTGCCCATCGCCTCGGCGGCGGCGTGGGCCGTGGCCTCGTCTTTGTTGAGCATAAAAATCGACGGCCCCGAACCCGAAATGCCGCCGCCCAGCGCGCCGGCTTCCAGCGCTAGCCGCTTGGCATCGCCCAGGCCGGGGATGAGCGAGGCGCGGGCCGGCTCCACAATGTAGTCTTCTAGGGCGCGGCTAATCAGCTCGTTATCGTGGGTGAGAAAGCCGGCCACCAGGCCGCCCACATTGGCCCACTGCCGCACGGCCAGGCTCAGCGGCACCGAGGTGGGTAGCACGGCGCGGGCCTCCTTGGTCTTCACCTCAAACTGCGGGTGCACCACGGCCACCCACAGCGGCGGGGGGGGTAGGGCCACCACATCGAGCGCCGGCTGCACCGCCCGCACCAGCGTGAAACCGCCGCAAATGGCCGGCGCAATATTGTCGGCGTGGCGCACGCCCGA